>JAJDCQ010000185.1 GCA_029260755.1 Planctomycetota bacterium
TCGGTCACGCGAGGCGACGGGAGCCAAGAGAAGGAGCGCCGGGATCGGTCCGCGACGGGGCATCATCCGAAGCTGCTCCGTGCCTCCGTGCCTCCGTGGTTCCATCTCTTCATCGACCTGAGCGAAGTTGATATGCCCTGCCTGCATCATTCACGAGCCTCGGCTGCGGTCGGCTGCGGGCCCACTGGGCTGCGTCCTCGGGCCGAATCGGCGCTCGCACGCCAAAGAGCTAGGCTGGGCCGCTCGAGCCAGCCAGAACGGGAGAAGATCGTCGACATGTCGGATCAGAAGGACGGCGAGAAGAAGCGCTTCTTCGTGGGCGGGAACACCTACGAGGTGAAGGACTCGCTCCGCGCGATCGGATTCCAGTGGGACCGCGCCAAGAAGCGATGGTGGCGCGAGATCCCGCTCGAGGAGCTCGAGGTGGCGAAGTCGGCGATCGAGAGCCTCGGCGTGACCGTCCACGTCGAGGGCGAGGAGCCGCCGGCCGCCGCGAAGGCGAAGCCCAAGAACGCACCGGCGGGGCCGCGCCTGGTCGTCGGCGGCAAGACCTATCCGGTGAAGCAGGAGATCAAGGAGCTCGGCTTCCGGTGGGACCGCGAGAGCAAGAGCTGGTGGCGCGCGGCGACCGCCGACGAGGTGGCCGAGCTGAAGGCGAGCCTCGAGGCGCTCGGCGCCGAGCTCACCGTCGACTACATCGAGGAATCGGCGCCGGCCGACGCTCCCGGTGAGGCCGCCGGCGGCGGGGCGAGCGACGGCACGAGCGACGCGGGGAGCTCGTAGCGCCTCGCCGTCCCCGACACGGGGCACCGGAACGCGAGGACGCACGCGGTGAGCTGCAGGTCCTCATCGTCGCCCTCGCGACCGTGGACCCGGTCGCCGAGCACCGGGTGGCCGATCCCGGCGAGGTGGCGCCGGATCTGGTGCTTTCGCCCCGTCTCGATCCGCACCTCGAGCAGGCTCCGGTCGAGGGCGGGGTCGTGGGCGATCCCGACGGCGTGGCTGCGCGCCGCGCGCCCCTCGATCGGCGCGTCGATGATCCGAGGCGCCGCGCCGAGCGGGAACGCGCCGTGGACGATCACGCGGTAGCGCTTCTCGATCTCGCGCTCGCGGAAGAGGCGCGACAGATCGTCCGCCGTCCCCTTCCCGTGGGCGACGATCATGAGCCCGGTCGCGGCGCGGTCGAGGCGGTGGACGGCGAACGCCGGGCGCTCGGGCTCGAGGTGCCGCTCGCACCAGCGGTTGATCGTGCAATGGTCGCCCCAGCGGGAGCCCTGCGACAGCATCCCGAACGGCTTGTGCCAGACGCTGTAGGCGCCCTCGTCGGCGACCAGGGTCGGCGGCGTCGGCTCGGTCGCCAGGACGGCGGGGTCGTAGTGGAGGTGGACGACGTCGCCCCGGCGAAGCTCGATCGTCGCCCGGCGGAGACGACGCGTGTTTCGACCGCGCGTCAGCCAGACCGCTCCCTTCGCCATCGCGTCCTTGATGCGGCCTCGCGAGAGCTCGGAGGCCTCCGCGAGACGCTGCACGGCTCCGGCGCGGTCGGCCTCGATCGTGACCGAGACCTGGAGCGGCGAGTCGGGCACCGTCGCGACGCCTACTCGACGCGGAGCTCGCCGACGAAGCGAGCGCCGCCGCCGAGCCACGGCAGGCTCGCGATCGCGTCGCGGCCGAACGCCACCGTGAGCTCGAAGGTGAGCAGGTCGAGGGTCGCCTCGGTGAGCTCGGTCCAGGGGACGAACTCGGGGCGGTCGGCCCGATCGCTCGATCGCGGCGTCGCGAACGTGACGCCGAACGCGCTCAGGCGGACCAGCTCGAACGCCGGCTCGCCGCCGGGACGTCCGGGCGGTCGAAGGGCGATCGCGTCGAGGTAGAGCTGCCGCCGGCCGTCGGCGTGGCGTCGGTCCAGCTCGGCGTCGGAGCGGACGAACTCGAACCCGCGCCCGATCAGCAGCTCCTCGGCGATCCCGAGCCGCGCGGCGCCCTCGGGCGAGAGATGGACCGAGACCTCGCCGCTGTCGAGGCTGAGGGTGGCGCTCCGCACCTCGGAGCCGACGGCGAGGAGGAGCTCCTGCTCGGAGCTCGCCGAGAGGAGGCGCAGGCCGTCGGGCTCGCAGCGCAGGAGCGTGCCCGCCGTCTGGACGATGGGGCAGCACGGCGCCCGGGTGACGAGCTCGGTGCCTGCCAGGATGATCCGGTCGTGATGCTCCGGCATCGGGTCCGCCTCCGGTCGTCACCGGGTGGCGCAGGATACCGTCCCGCCGTCGGGGGCGCGACCCCGAGCGCGCGAGACGGTGTGTGGCGCGGTTGGTGCCCGTGGTTTCGCCTTCGGCGAAGAGGATGACACCACGGAGGCACGGAGAGCACGGAGGATTCACGGAGACGCGCGGGCAGCGCCTACCGGGTTCGTGTCACTTCGCGACGAGGATGGAACCACGAAGGCACGGAGGCACGGAGGAGCCTCGGGTGCGCCTGATCTCCGTGGAAGAGAACGGACGGACGGGCGGACGGAAGGGCGCGCCAGCCAGGGACGAGCTCCTCGCGTCTTTCTCCGTGAATCCTCCGTGTCCTCCGTGTCTCCGTGGTGACATCCTCCCTCGCCGAAGGCGAGCCGCCCTCGGCTAGTCGCGCGGCTCGACACGATAGAGGTCGACCGAGCGGGCGCCCGGCGCCACGACGGCGATCCGGGGCTTGCGCGCCTTCGGGTCGAGCGTGGCGAGGGCGACGGCGTCGACGACGGCGACGAGCGCGCCATCTCCGGCGGCGTGGAGACGGAGCTGGCCCCCGACCACCGCGGCGACGAGGCGCGGGTTCGCGTCGGCGAGCACGGCGGGGCCCGGCTCGATGAACCACGCCGTTTCGACGTCGACGAACCGGAGGAGGGGAGCCTTCTCGCCGGCCTTGGGCGGCGCGAGGTCCGTCGGGATCGCGACCTGCCGGGCGCCGGTCGGCCCGCCGAGGACGACCCGCTCTCCGTCGGGGAACGCGAGCGAGTCGAGCTGGCTGCCCTTGGGCCAGAGCCAGTTGAAGAGGGCGACCGTCTCGAGGGCGTAGCCCTCGCCGAGCTCGGGGGCCTTCGGCACGATGTCGACGATCGAGAGCCGGGTACCCTTCGAGGGGGTCCAGGCGATGCCGAGGCGGCCGCTCGGCGACCAGGCGGCCGTCCGGATCGCGCCCTGGAGCTCTCGTTCGGCGATGACGGCGCCCGCGGGGCTGAAGACGCGCACGGTCGCCCCGGACCAGAGCGCGACGACGCCGTCGCCGGGCCGCAGGGCGAAGCCCGCCGCGTCGGTCGTCCCGGTCTCGACGATCTCGAGCGGCCTTCGCCCGCTCGTCTTCCAGACGACCAGCTGCCCGGTGCAGGTCGCCGCGACCAGCTTCGTGCCGGCGTCGAAGAAGGCGACGCCGACGATCGGGGCGTCGACCTCGAACCGGCGATACACCTTCGGACGGCGAGCCGACGCGCTCCAGAGGACGACGTCGCCATCGGCGTGACCGACCGCCAGGTAGCGGCCTCTTGGATCCCACGCGAGCGTGGTGACCACGCCCGGCGGATCGTCCTCGATCGTCGTCGAGCCCTCGAGGACGGCGACGTGGCTCGGGTCGGTCGACGGGGCCGGCGTCGGCCCCTCGGGGTCCGGCGCGGGGTCGGCCGGCGGCGTCGCTCCGCCCGGGTCCGGCCTCTCGGGCCCCGGATCCGGGACCTTGCGCGGGGTCGCCCCGCGCCGCGCGACGCCACGGCGGGCGAGCTCGGGGGCGAGGTGCTCGAGCAGGCCAGCGTCGCGGGCGCGCTCCACCTCGGCGAGGTGCTGCTTCTTGATGTGGGCCTGGAACTTCGGGATGCCGTGGCGTCCCAGGACGGCCCAGATGGTCGCCAGCCTGCGCCGGCGGTCGGCGTCCGTAGAGCCGGACGGGTGGTGTCCTCGGACCTTCCGATCGAAGATCACCCAGCCGTAGTAGCGGTCGCTCCGGTCGACGAACGCCCAGATGTCGCCGGTCGTCTTCTTGTCGGGTTGCCTGTTCGACCAGAAGTGACAGACGTCGCCCTCGATCTTCTGGAGCCTGATGCCGCCGTCCCAGTTGAAGCTGGCGACGCCGGTCGGGTCCTCGCGGAGCCCGGCCGCGTAGGCTCGGCGGAAGACGTCGAGGTCGTCGATGATCCGCTTCCACCGGGCGCGCTCGGTCTCGGTCCGCGGGTCGTCGCCGAGCGAGTCCGTGAGGGCCTCGCGGGCCGCCGGGACGGTGAATGCGCCGCGGTCGATGAGCTGGTGCATCCGCCGGCGAAGCGCGATCCCGCCCGGCCCGAGCTCCGCCTCCTCGAGCTCGGGGAGGAGGTGGTCGATCAGACCGCGCGCGCGCGCCTCGGCGGTCATCTCCGCGAGGGCGACGTTGAGGCTCGGGTAGACGGGCGCGTCGTTTCTCGGTCGGAGGAGCCACGCGGCGGCCATCCGGCGAAGGGTCGCGTCGCGATCCGGCGCGGGCTCCTTGCTGGCCTCGTACCACATATTCCCGAACTTGCTGTCCATGCCGTCGATCAACTGGTCGACCGGCACGCGCTTGATCGGGTCGTCCGGCTCGGCCGTTCCCGCGTCGGGCTCGAAGATCGCGACCCCGTCCTCGATGCGTTGCAGGCGCAGCCAGCGGTTGAGCAGGTGCACGCTCGTATCCGCGTTGGGGTTCGAGTAGCCGTACTCGACCGCGCGCGGATCCGCCTCCATCGTCGCGCGGGCGCGAGTGACCCACGAGGTCAGGTCGTCGACGATCGTCTTCCAGCGGGCGAGCTCGCGTCCGAGGTCGGAGTCGGCGTCGGGCCGGCGCTCGGCGAGACGCACGAGGAGATCGGAGGCGCGCTCGAGGCCGCCGCTCGTCAGGCGGCGCATCCGGCCGCGGAGATCGAGGGCATCGGTCGGGATCGCGGACGGCGGCGACGCCTCGGCCTCCGGGGTCGGCTTCTGCGGAGGCCGAGGGACCGCCTCCGGATCGCGGATGGCGAGCTCGGGGCGGAGGTGCTCGATGACGCCAGCGTCGCGCGCCTGGACAACCAGGCGGGCCTGCCGCCACCGCTCGGCCTCCGCGGCGACGCCGACCGCTCTGTTCTCGGCGCGAAGAAGCCAGCTGGTCGCGACGCGGCGGAGCTGCTCGGCCGTGGTCGGCGCGGGTGGGGCGAGCGTGGCCAGGGCCGTCTGGTACCAGTGGATGCCGTACAGGCGGTCGACGTCGGCGAGGAGCCGCTCGATCGTCCCCGACCTGGGCGTCGGGGGCCGGGGCTCGTCGAGCGGCCAGGCGTAGAGGACGCCGTCCTCGTCGACCTCCTGGATCCGATCGTCGGTGGTCAGCTGGAGGACGGACGGCTTGCTGTGCAGCGTCGCGGTGATCGCCGTGTTCACCGCCTCGAGGTCGTCGAGGATGCGCGTCCAGCGGGCCCGCTCCTCGGCGACCGCGGCGTGGGGCGACCGGGAGGTCACATCGTCGAGGACGCCGCGGGCCGCGGGGATCGAGCCGCGCGCCGCGAGGCGCATCTCGGCCCGGACCCACAGGACGTCCTCGTGCGGGTCGGTCTCGCGGACCGACGGATCGGCGGGCGACATCTCGACGCTCGGCCCGGCATCCGGCGCCACGTCGGCCGGCGGCTCGTCGGCTGGCGGCGCGGGCGGTCTCGTCGTCGTCGGCTCCGCCGTCCGCGGCGACTCGGGGGAGGTGGCGCTGTCCGCCGCCGAGCTCACCGTCGCCGGGGCGGGGTCCTCGCGACCGAGCAGGACCACCATCCCGAAGCTCGCCACGAACGCGACCACCACGAACGCGCCGAGCGCGAGCGTCGGCGAGATGGCTCGAGGATCCTCTCGGGGCGGCTCGGTCGACTCGGTCGGCGCGGTCGGTGCGGCCTGGGCGACGCGTCGGCTCGAGCGCCGGGTGCGTTGACTGGGCGGACGCGCGGGGGCGGCGACGACGGCCCTCGGCGCGCTCGCCTCGGCGATGACCCGCTCGAGCTCGTCCGCGAGCGCCGACGCCTTCGGAAACCGCTCGGCGCTCTCCTTGGCGAGGCATCGGTCGATCGCGGCGGCGAGGCGCGGCGGGAAGCCGCCGCCCGCGAGCTTCGGCGCCGGGTCGACGAGGATCTTGGTGAACGTCTCGACGGCCGAGGCGCCGTGGAACGGGAGCTGCCCGGTGAGCGCCTGAAAGAGGATGACGCCGAGCGACCAGACGTCGGACGCCGGGCCGATCTGCTCGCGCAGGCCCTGCACCTGCTCGGGCGCCATGTAGCCCGGTGTCCCCAGGGTCTCGCCCGTCAGGGTGAGGCGCTGCTGCGCGCCCTGATCGGCGGCGAGGCCGAAGTCGGTGACGACCGGGCGCGGCGAGTGCTCGCGCCCCTCGGCGCTCAGGAGGATGTTCGCGGGCTTGATGTCGCGATGGATGATCCCGTGCTTGTGCGCGTGGTGGAGGGCACGGGCGACCTCGGCGCCTACCGCCGCGACTCGCACCGGCGACGGCTTCCGGGCGAGCCACGCGGTGAGCGGCTCGCCCTCGACGAAGTCCATCACGATGAAGGGGTCGCCGTCGCGCTCGCCGAACTCGTGGATGCCGACGATGCCGCGATGGTTGAGCTTGGCGGTGGCGCGCGCCTCGAGCTGGAACCGCTGGAGATCCTCGGGGAGGACGCCCGTCCGGGCGAGGAGGAGCTTGATCGCGACGAGCCGGCTCGTCGGCGCGTCCCAGCAGCGGTAGACGATGCCCATGCCGCCGCGACCGAGCTCGGACAGAACGAGGTAACGTCCGAACTGCCGGCTCGGATCGGTGCTCGCTCGGACGATCTCGGACTCGGTCCGCTGGTCCACGACGCCGCCCGCGGTTGGAAGCCCAGGCGCCCCGGAGTGGGGCTCCCCGATTGTGGCAGCGCCCCGGTGTCCGGATCAAACGCGGGGCGGATCGAGACGGCGCGCGGCCGCTCTCAGTCGCGCACCCGGGTGACCTCGAACTGATGCCGGGTGACGTTGCCCGCGTCGTCGGTCGCGCTGAGGACGATCCGGTTCGCGCCCGGGGCGAGCTTCAGCCAGCCGACCCAGTCGCCCTCGCCCGCCGGGCTGAGCGCGGTCCGGCCGACGACGACCGTGGCGACCTCGCCGCCGCCCGGATCGGCCACGTGCACGCGGACCCGGACCGACTCGAGGGTCGTCGTCTCGGACGGGTCCGGGCTGATCAGCTCGACGCTCGGTCCGAGGTCGTCGATCACGACCGGCACGACCCCCGCCGAGCTCGTGTTTCCGAGGAGATCCTCGACGATCACGGGGAGGCCGTCGTCGGCGGCGAGCGGCTCGACCGTCCCGATCCAGTGCTCGGCGTCCCGTTTCTGGAGGAGCTCGCCTCCGACCTGGACGCGCCGGACGCCGGACGGGTCGGTCACCCGCAGGATCACCGGGACGCTCCGGCCGGACTGGACCCGGAGCGGCCCGGCGGGGTCGACCACCGAGGCCGCCGGCGGGCTCCGGTCGACCGTGACGCCGATCGAGGTCCGGGTCGCGTGACCGGCGGCGTCGGTCACCTCGAGATCGAGGAGGAGGTCGCCGTCCGCCTCGGGGAGCGGGAGGCTCTCGTCGAGGGTGGCGCGCCGGGTGCCCGAGAGGGCGACCAGGCGCGAGACGAGCTCCGCGGTGCCGAGGCGGACGACGACGGCCAGGTCGTTCGGCCCGTCATCGGAGAGCTCCGCAATGAGCCGGAAGCTCCGGCCGCGGGTGGCGATCGGCCCGCTCGGCTCCCGGACCGTGACCATCGGGGCCGTGCGGTCGAGGGCGACCGGATGCTCGACCGGCTGGGCCGTGTGACCGGCCCGGTCGTCCGCGCCGAGCCGCACCTTCAGCGTGGTCGCGCCGGCGGGGACATCGAGGCTCGCCTCGAATCGGCCGTCGGTCGCGACCGCGATCGGGACCGGCTCGCGCGCCCTCCCGTCGACGACGAGGGCGAGGACGGCTCGGGCCGGATTCGCGTCGGCGACGACGCCCGAGACGACGAGCGGTCCGCCGAACCACTCACGCGGCACCTCGACGCGCGCGAGCCGCGGGGGCTCGGCGTCGACGATGACCGGGATCGTCACGGTGAGCTCGTCGCCCGGGCCGCGCCGCGCGTGAACGGCGACCTCCACCGCCGGCTCCGCGAGGATGAGCGCGGCCTCGAAGCGCCCGTGCTCGTCGACGGCGCAGGTGATCGGCGACCCGTGGCCCGAGAGGTGGATCGAGCCGACATCCGGGTCGGAGACGACGCCCCGGACCGTCAGGACCGACTCGGTCAGCACGACCGTCTCACCGGCCGGCGGGGCGAGCTCGACGAACACGAGCGGCGGCGCGGCGAGGCTCGGCGATCGCCCGCCGGGGTCGCTCGTCCAGCCGGACAGGCTGGCGCCGAGGCAGCCGAACACGGCGACGAGCAGCATCGTCCCGCCGGCGATCGCCGCGCCGAGGCGGAGGTTCGGACCCTCGTCCCCGCTCGCGGCGCCCCCGGGCGTCTCGACCACCTTCGCCGTGTCGCCGCGCGCGGCCGGAGCGGTCTCGACCGGGGCGGTACGTCGGGTCGTGCGGCGACCGGGCCTCGGAGCCGTCGGGCCGTCCGCGCGGGCGGGCGTCTGCGCGGGCTCCGCGCGCGCCGAGGTCGTCTTCTTCCGCTCGCTTCGACGCGCCTCGCCGGTGGCGGGGTCGGCGTCCGCGTCGGACTGATGGTCCCACCAGGACGCCTCGAGGCCCTCGAGGAGCGCCTGCGCGGTCTGCGGCCGGACCGCCGGATCCTTCGCGAGGGCGCGGGCGAGCACCTCGCCGACGGCCGGGGAGACGAGCCCGACGCCGGTCTCGTGGAGCGGTCGCGGCTTGAAGCGGCGGACGGCGAGGACGAGGTCCTTGATCGTGCCGGCGTGGAACGCCGGCTCGCCGGTCAGCGCGTAGTGCAGAACCGCCGCGAAGCTGTGGATGTCGCTCCGGCTGTCGACGCTCGCGTCGCGATCGGTCTGCTCCGGAGACGCGGTCGAGGTGAACTGCTCGCCGTAGCGCTCGACGAACGGGGAGCGGCGCGACCGGGCGAAGTCGGTGTCGAACCCGACCAGCCAGGCGCGGTCGGCGCCGTCGGCGGCCTCGGTCGAGAAGATCACCGAGGTCGACTTGATCTTGCCGTGCAGGATGCCCGCGTCGTGGGCCCGCTGGAGGCAGGGCAGGAGCTGCTCGGCCAGGTCGATCACCGCCTCCTCGGAGAGCGGCCCGTCGCGGGCAACGCGGTCGCGGAGCGTCTCGCCCTCGATCCGGTCGAGGACGACGTAGAGGAGGCCTCCCTCCTCGCCGAAGTCGCGGAGGGTCGCGGTGCGCTCGTGGACGAAGCCCTGGAGCTGCGTGGCGTGGCGGAGGAAGCGCTCGCGGACGCGGGCGCTCGCATCGGTGGCCACCCGGAGCGACAGCTCGCGCCGGCTCTGGACGTGCCGGACGCGGAAGAGGCTGCCCGAGCGCCCGGTCTTCACGACGCCGAGCACCTCGTACTTCCCGGCGAAGACGCCGCCGAGGATGTCGCGTGACGAGCGGTAGACGTCGCCGCCGGCCGGGGTCGGCCCGATCGTCGGGAGCGCGCCGGCCGACGCGGCGGTGGAGCGCCCCTCGAGCAACCCGAGGAGCTCGAACGCGCTCTTCGGGCGGTCGGCGGGCTCCTTGGCGAGCGCGGCCATCACCGCGCGGACGAACGCGGTCGAGATCGGCCGCGCGGCGACCTCCTCGAGCGGGGTCGGCGGCTCCATCACGATCCGGACGATGAGCTGCTGCTCGGTGTCGCCGCCGATCGGGAGGTGGCCGGAGACGAGCTCGTAGAGGACGCACCCGATGCTGTAGACATCGCTTCGGACGTCGACGGGGTCGCCCGTCGCCTGCTCGGGCGACATGTAGTGGGGCGTCCCGATCGCCGCCCCGTCGCCGGTCATGATCTCGTCCGCGTCGACGGCCGCGGCCGCCGCGTCGAGCACCTTCGCGATGCCGAAGTCGAGGACGCGGACCCGGTCGTCGCCGTCGTCACGCGGCTCGACCATCAGGTTCGCCGGCTTCAGGTCGCGGTGAACGATCCCGGCCTCGTGGGCGGCGGCGAGGCAGGGCAGGACCTGCCGGGCGACGCCGAGGGCGCGCTCCTCGTCGAACGGGCCCTCGTCGCGGAGGACGTCGCGCAGGGTCCGGCCGCTCGCGTAGTCGAGGGCCATGTAGAGGGTGCCGGCGTGCTCGCCGAACTCGCGGAGGGTGACGGCGGCCGGGTGGCTGAAGGCGAGGAGCGCTTTCGCTTCGCGGAGGAGCCGCGAGCGGAACTCGGGGTGCCGGGCGTAGGCGGAGCGGATCACCTTGAGGGCGAACTCCTCGTCGAGGAGGGTGTGGCGCGCCCGGAACACGGTGCCCATGCCGCCGCGTCCGATGACCTCGTGGAGCTCGAACTTGCCGCCGAGGACGGCGCCGATGAGCCCCTCCTTCTCGGGGCGGTCGTCCGGCGGCAGCGGCGGCGCCCCGCCGGGCGCGATCTCGGTCGGCGCGTCCGGATCGCTCGGCGAGCGCCGGTCGCCCGGGAGGGGGTCGGGGGTGATGACGGTCGGGCGCTCGGACCGACCCCGCGGCCGCGGCTGGACGCTCGTGGCGGTCTCGTCCGGCTGGAGCGAGTCGGTCACGCCGAGGTCGACGGCGATCGCGTCGATCGCGTCGGCGACCTCGTTCGCGTCGGCCGGGCGGTCGTCGCGGTCCTTCTCGAGGAGGCGGCCGATCAGCGCCTCGAGGGCCGGCGGCGCGCTCGGGACGTGCTCGCGCAGCGGGACGGGCGGGTCGCGCAGATGCGCCCGCATCAGGTTCATGATCGAGCTCTTGTCGAAGGGGAGCCGCCCGGCGAGGAGGTAGTGGAGGAGCGCGCCGAGGGCGTAGATGTCGGTCCGCTGGTCGACGTCGTGGGCGCTCCTCCACTGCTCGGGCGCCATGTACATCGGCGTCCCGAGCGCCTGGCCGCGGCGGGTCAGGATCGTCCGGCCGTCGAGCGGCTTGCCGTCGACCTGGAGGACGAGGCCGAAGTCGGCCACCTTCGGCCGGCGCTGCGCGTCGAGGAGCACGTTGCCCGGCTTGAGGTCGCGGTGGACCAGCCCGAGGGCGTGGGCGGCGGCGAGGCCGCGCGCGATGCCGCGGCCGACCCAGAGGACGTCGGTCAGCGCGAGGACGCCGCCGTGGGCGGCGAGGCGGTCGTCGAGGTCGCCGCCGGGGACGTACTCCTGGACGATCGCGACCCGGTCGTCCATCTCCTCGACGCCGAAGGCGCGCACGACGTTGACGTGGTCGATCCGCTGCGCCGCCTCGGCCTCGCGCTTGAAGCGACGGACGAGGTCGCCGCGGCTCCGGTGGAGCCCGGCGATGATCTTGATGCAGACCTCGCCGTGGTCGTCGTGGCGGGCGCGGAAGACGGTGCCCATCCCGCCCGCGCCGAGCCGGCCGAGGATGACGCAACGTCCGAAGCGGGCCCGGACGGCCGGCTCGTCTCGGTCACGGATCGGTCCGGGGGTCGGGCGATGCTCGCCCATCGGGACGCTCCTCGGGAAAGGGGCGGCTCGATCCTAAGCCCTCGGGGGCGAGGGTTCAACGCTCAGGGCCGGACGGTGGCGAGGAGGGCGCGGATGACCTCGACCGCGTCGACCGCCCCATCGCCCTCGAGCGCCTCGTCGGTCCACACGCGGGTGGTCCTCGCGGCGGCGACGCGCTCGCCCGGTCGGGCCTCCGCCGGGACGGGCTCGACGCCGCGGGGGAGAAGCGCCGGCTCGGGCTCGGCCACGCCATCCCGCGGCCAGGCGGGCTTCCCGGGCGGGGGACGGAGACCGACCTCGAGCGTGAGGGTGACCCGCATCTCGACCCGGGGCGGGGGGAAGTCGAACGGGCGGTTCCAGCGTCTGGGTTGGAACGGGTTGTTGAAGGAGGGAAACACGGTCTTGAGGGTCCGCTCGTGGGCGTCGATCCGAAGAGTGCAGCCATCGCGGAGGGGGAGCTCGAGGCGGAGCCAGGTCTCCTCGTGCGGCTTCGGCGGGCGCGGCGGGGGCATGCTCGTCGCCGGGCGGACGACGACCCGTTCGGGGTCGTGGTCGTCCATCCGGAGGCCCGCGCGGACGGTGATCGCCCGATCGGGGTCGACCTCGGGGAGCCCGCCGCGGACGAGGCGATCGATGAGCTCGAGGCGCCGGCGCTTCACATGGAGCGGCTCGGGGCGGACGAACCCGAGGCGACCGCCCGACCAGAGGAAGAGGGAGACCACGACCGTCCCGAGCGTCGCCAACCCGAACAGGGTGAGGCGCAGGTCGTCGGGGACGGACGGTCCGACCTCGAAGGGCCCGAAGAAGAAGACGACCGCGGCGGTCCAGGCGGTCGCGGCGAAGACGACGACGGCGGTGGTCACCTGACGGGCGCGCCGCCGCTCGACGGCGGCCCGCGCGAGCGAGAGCTCGCGGATCTCGGCGAGGTCGGCCGCGATCGCGTCCCGACGGTCGTGGGCGCGGTAGGAGGCCGACTGGCGGAAGCGCGAGAGGGCGCGGGGGCCGGCGGGACCAGGGCCCTTCCGGGCCCGACGCGTCTCGATCACCTGGTTCTCCTCCTCGGCCCCCGCCGCTCGCCCCGGGGTGCAAGCTGCGTGCCCCGGCGGTCGCGCACCGGCGAGGCCGGTCGGCGGAAACCGGGTCGGGGCGGCGGTGGCCCCCGAGCCCACACGGTGGCGCGAGAGGCCGCCGACGCGCCGGACGCCGGGTAGGATCGAGGGCTCGATCGGAGGGAGGCGAGCCCGTGGACGAGAGCTCGAACGACGACGCGGCGATTCGGCGCGAGGAGGACGAGGTCTGGAGCCCCCTGCTCCTCCGGATGGCTGCGCTCCTCGCGGAGACCGTCGAGGACGGGTGGCCGTGCCGGCGCTTCCCGGCCGGCTGGCACGCCCGGGCCCAGCGCGCCCTCGACGACTTCCGCGGCGCGCGCGAGCTGCATCGCGTCAGCCCGGCGCCCGGCGACCCGACCGGCGACCTCGCCCGGCTCCGCGGCTACCTCGACGAGACGGTCGACGACCGGTCGCGGTTGAGCCGGCGCGACCTCGAAGGGATCCGGCGGATCCTCACGGCGCACCGGTCCGAGGGCTGAGGCCGCCCCGGCGCCACTCACGGCGGCCGATGCGACGGGCGGCTCATCACCGGCCTACCGGGCGCGAGACGAGATGGACGAGACCCTCGACGAGCCGGGCGGGGAGCGAGACCCCGCGCTCCTCGTCCGCGAGGGCTCGGCGGACGGCCTCGTCGAACGTGGTGCGGCGGTGCTCGGGGAGGAGCTGCCAGAGGCCGTCGTCGTCGGCGACGAGGTCGCTGAGCATGCCCTCGATCAGCTCGCTCGCGACGTGGCGGTCGGCTCGGGTGACCGCGTTGATCCAGTAGCCCGAGAGCCGCGGCGAGAGGAGGGGCACGTCGACCGAGAGCGGCCGTGTCCCGCGGAGCGCGGCGACCCGATCGATGATCTCGCTTCCCGAGAGCGTCTCCGGACCGGGGAGGTCGAGCGAGCCGGTTCCGAGGTCGGGCGCGTCCAGGGCGAAGGCGATCGCGGTGACGACGTCGTCGATGGCGATCGGCTGGCTGCGCGTCTCCAGCCAGCGGGGTCGGACCATGACCGGGAGGCGGACGCTGAGGTCGCGGACGATCCGGAAGCTGGCGCTTCCCGCGCCGATGATCATCCCGGCCCGGAGCTCGACGCACGGGGTCGCGCCGGACCGCAGGATCTGGCCCGTCAGCATGCGGCTCTCGAGGTGACGCGACACCGGGCCGCTCCGGGGGACGACGCCGCCGAGGTAGACGATCCGCTCGAGCCCGGCCTCGCGGGCGGCCTCGGCGAACGTCGCAGCGCCGCGGGCCTCGCGATGGGTGTAGTCGCCGCCCACGCCGCCCATCGCGTGGACGAGATAGACCGCGGCCCGGCAGCCAGCGACGGCGGCCCGGCAGCTCGCGAGATCGGCCACGTCGAGCCGGACCCAGGGGTGGGCTGGATGGGCGGCCCGCGCCCGCTCGGGATCGCGCGACGCGCAACGGAGAGGGAGGCCGGCCCGGGCGAGGACGGGGACGAGGCGAGCGCCGACGAAGCCGGTCGCCCCGGTGATCAGGACGGGGGCGTCGGTCGGGGTGGCGTCGGTCGCGTCGCTCATGCTCTCGATCGTAGCCGATGTCCCCTGTCGGAGGGGCGGCTCACGGGTTGTTCAGCACGATCCACGCGTTGATCGCCGTCGCGAAGAGCAGCCATCCGAGGTAGGGCAGCAGCAGCAAGCCGGCCGGGCGGGAGACTCGCGCGAAGGCGACCACCATGGCGACCAGGACGAGGTCGAGGACGAGCACCTCGATGAGGGCCGCGCCGGGCGCGCCGAGCGCGAAGAACAGGAGCGACCAGCCGGCGTTGAGGACGAGCTGGATGGCGTAGAGGGTGAGGGCGATCCGCCGTGCGCCCGGTGTGCCCTCGACGTCGCGGTGGACGAGCCAGGCGGCGATCGCCAGAAGGGTGAAGATCGTCGTCCACGCCGGCGTGAACGCCCACGCCGGCGGTTGCCAGGAGGGGACGCGGAGCGCCTCGTACCAGGGACCGAGGCCGAGTCCGGTGAGGAGCCCGCCGAGGAGCAGCGTCGCGAGCGAGGCGAGCCCGAAGGCGGCGAGGGCGAGCCCGGAGCCCGGGCGGAGGTGCGGGCCGGTCACGAGATCGCCCTCCCGATCCAGAGGACGACGAGCGCCCCGCGGGCGCTCCAGAGGCCGGTCCGAAGCCAGTTCGTCGTGACGAGACGGGCGTGGTCCAGGCGAGTGAAGCGGCGAAGCAGCCGCCCGTGGAGCGGCACCTGGAGGAGCGCGGTCGACGCCCAGATCGCGCCGACGAGGCCGAGGCCGACGACCGCCTCGGCGCGTCCGAGGACCGGCGGCGGCGAGGCGACGAGGGCGGCCGCCGTGAGCAGCTCGATCAGCATTGGCGGAACGACGACCCGCGCCGTTCGGTCCGTGTGCGCCTGCTCGTAGGCCGGGAAGCCCGCCTCGTCGACCCGCGCGAAGAGCGGGTAGTGGACCACCTGGACGAACCAGATGAGCCCGACCATGACGAGCGTCGCGCTCGCGTTCAGGAGCAGCAGCGCGGCGGCTGTCGGGTCCATCGTGCCTCCTTCACCGGCGCTCACGTCCTCGGCCTCGGCCGGACGCTCGCGAGGCCACCGTCGACGCCGATCACTTGACCGGTGACCCACGACTACTCCGGGTCGAGGAGCCAGCAGGCGGCCGACGCGATGTCGTCGGGGCGGCCGAGGCGGCCGAGGCGGCCGAGCGCGTGCATGCCGATGCTCGCGCTCCGCCCGACCGCGGAGCCGGTGATCCTCTCGGTCAGCTTCGTCTCCACCAGTCCAGGCGCGATGGCGTTCACCCGTAGGCCGCGGGGGGCGTAGGTCGCCGCGGCCGAGAGGGTCAGCCCGATCACGCCTGCCTTCGCCGCCGCGATCGCCTCGTGGTTGGGCAGCCCGGTGCGGGCCGCCGCAGACGACAGGAGGACGATCGAGCCGCCGGTCCGCATCACCTTCCCCGCCGCCCGGACGGCGGCGAAGGCGGAACGCAGGTTCGTGGCGATCGTGGCGTCCCACTCCTCGTCGCTCGTCGCGTGGGCGGGCTTGAGCAGGACCGAGCCGACCGCGTTGACGATCCCGTCGAGCCGGCCCCAGGTGTCGACGACCCGGAGGGCGGCGCGCTCGACCTCGTCGGTCCGGGTCGCGTCGAGAGCGGCGAACGGGAGATCGAGGTCGAGGCCGAGAGCGCGCAGGCTCTCCTCGCCTCGACCCGCGAGGAGCGCGCCGTCGCCCCGGGCCGCGAGTCGGCGAGCGGTGGCGGCGCCGATGCCGCCACCGGCTCCGAGGACGAGATGGGCCCGCGTGTCATTGTCGATCGTCATATCCTAGACTCCCTCTCCAGCGTCGGGCGACGTCGCGATGGAGCATCCGGTCCGAGACCGCTCACGGGTCGATACGAATCTCCGCGCCGCCTCCGGCAGGAGAAGGGGCCCATGGACCGCGATCAACGGACGATTCTCCTGACCGGTGCGTCGGGGTTCGTCGGACGGAACCTCCTGGAGCCTCTCCGGGCCGCCGGCTGGCGGGTTCGGGCTGCGAGTCGGCGCCCGCGCGCCGACGCCGGCGCCGACGGCGTCGAGTGGGTCGTCCTCGACCTCGATCGCCCCGAGACGATCGCGCCGGCTCTCGAGGGGTGCTCCGCCGCGGTCTATCTGGTCCACGGGATGGGCGAGGGCGGCGACTTCGAGGCGCGCGAACGCGCATCGGCCGAGGCGTTCGCCCGGGCGGCCGAGGCGGCCGGGCTCGAGCGGATCGTCTACCTCGGAGGCGTCCGCCCGTCCGGATCCGAGAGCAAGCATCTGCGCAGCCGGCTGCAGACGGGCACGATCCTTCGCGAGGCCGGGTCGGTGCCGTGCGTCGAGCTCCGCGCCGGCATGATCGTCGGGCCGGGCAGCGCGAGCTTCACGATCGTCCGCGACCTCGCGATGCGCCTCCCGGCGATGGTCCTGCCGAGCTGGCTCCGTCGCCGCTCGCAGCCGATCGCCATTCGCGACGTCGTCGCGGCGATCGTCGCCGCCCTCGAGCTCGACCCGGTCGGCTCGGTGTCGTTCGACCTTCCGGGCCCCGAGACGCTGACCTCGAAGGAGGTGCTCCTCCGCGTCGCCGCGCTCCGAGGGGCCCGGCCGCTGACGATCGACGTGCCGGTCCTCTCGCCGCGCCTGAGCAGCCACTGGATCCGCCTCGTCTCGCGCGCGGACTTCCGCCTGGCCGCGTCGCTCGTGGAGGGGTTGACCTCCGACCTCGTCTCCGAGCGCGACGATCTCGAGCGGCTGCTGCCCGGTCACGAACGGCAGTCGTTCGACGACGCCGCCCGCGAGGCGATCCGCGTCGACGCGGCCAGCCTCGGTCCAGCGGCCAGGGTGGTCGAGGAGGTCGCCCGCTGGATCACGCCGCGCCTGCCGCCGCAGCCGAGCTCGAACCGCGCGGTCGCCGCGCGGGCAACGCTCGGGCTGATCGGGATCGTCGCGTTCGCGATCGGCCATCTCCTCACCGCCTCGTCCGGGCCGTGGATTCCGCTCGTCATCGCGGCCGCCGTCATCGTGGCGGGCACGTTCGCGGTCGACCGCGAGCAGCTCCGGCCTCCGCCTGTCGGACGGCTGCTCCCACGCGGGATCGCCGGCGTCGGGCTGGGGCTCGTCATGGCCGCGGCGACGTTCGCGGTCTACGCGATCGTCGCGTCCCGGCCGAGCGCGATCCGGGGCGAGGTCGCCGATCTCTACGCCTGGATCCAGACCCCTCCGGGGCCGGTGCGGATGATCCCGGCCCTCGTGCTCGTGATCCTCGCCGAGGAGCTCGTCTTTCGTGGAACCCTCTACCGGCTCTGCCGTGATCGGTGGGGCGACGCGGCCGCGGTGCTGATCCCGACGACCCTCTACGCCCTCGTTCACCTCGAGGCGCGCTCGCCGCTCCTCATCCTGCTGGCCGCGAGCTGTGGACTGGTCTGGGCTCTCCAGCGTCTGGCGACGGGATCCCTCCTCGGGACGTTCCTGACCCACCTGAGCTGGGACCTGGTCGTGCTCGTCTTCTGGCCGCTCGAGGGGCCTGGCTGACGGAGGCAGGCCGAGCCGGCGCCGAGCTCCGGTCATCGCGTCGCCGCCGGCAGCTCGCATGCCCCGTCGCGGCAGCGACCCGTCAAGCGGAGCCGGTTCCGGGCGAAGAGGCGGTAGCCCAGGTCGAGGACGTGCGAGAGACCCGGCAGGCGGGTGATCGCGACGAGCGGCCCGAAGCCGACCGCGGCATACAGCCGCCGGAACACCTCGACGCCCACGACCCAGCTCCCATCGGGGAGCCGGGCGTGCATCGCGTCCAGGAGCTCTTCCTGGGTCTTGCCGTGGGCCGCGGCCTCGAAGTCGGGGGCGGCGATGTCGGTCCAGCGGATCCGACGCCGGGTGTCGAGGCGCTCGAGCATCCGCACCTCGCGGACGCAGAGGGGGCACTCCCCGTCGAAGAACGCCTCGAGGTGCCACCCGGTGTCGACCGACCGGGCGGTCGCGTTCTCGCTCTGGTTCGTCGTCATCGTCTCGTCTCCTCAGGCCCGGAGCCCGCCCGGAACGCCCTTCGTCACGACGCACACCGCGTCGTGAGGATGGAGGCTCTCCAGGTGCTCGCAGCGGACCCGGTAGTCGGTGATCCGTCGATCTCGGTCGAGGGTTCGCTTCACGCGGCGCGCGGCGTCCTCGCAGAACATCGGGTTCTGCCCGTTGAGCAAGGCGAACGCCTGCTCGTCCTCACGCTTCACCGCGGCCTGGACGACCGTCCCGAGAGATTCCTCGACCAGGCCGACGAGCTCGGGAAACTGAAGTCCCTCATCGGCGGAGTCGACCTGCACGAGGACGCGGGCCTCGCTCCGCTGACCGTGGGGCGTCGCGCAGATCGACGAAGGGCGGGCGAGCCACGCGCGAACCTCGTGGGCGGGGAGGGTGATCGCTCCGTCGAAGTCTCGGTCGAACGCTTCCTGGATGAGCTGGCGGGCCAGCGCGGCCGAGCAGGGGCAGGTGCTCGAGTAGGTCACCGTCGTGCCGAGGCGTAGGGTCAGGCCCTCGGGGGTGAGGCTCGCGGCGATCCGGATCGGGTAGGCCCGCCAGCCGGCGTGCTCGCTCACGAGCGCGGCGCGCTTGGTCATCCAGTCGAACTCGAGCTCGAGGTGGGCCTCCGTGCTCAGGTCGGCGTGGCTTTCACGCATCGAGCGGAGGAGCAGCTCGACGAGCGGCCAGTCGAGCGGACCGGACTCGAGGCCCTCCTGAAGGTGCAGGAAGAGGCGCGACATGTGGATGCCCTTGGCGTGCGGGTCGGCCAGGTCGACGAAGGCGCCGGCCCGGGCCGGCACGATCTGGGTCGATCCGTCGCCGCCGGCGAGGCGGACCGGCACCTCGATGTGACGCATGCCGACGCGGTCGAGGGTGTCCCCGGTCCGATCCACCGTGCGGGTCTCGGCGATGTCGGGCATCGTCCGTC
Source organism: Planctomycetota bacterium (assembly GCA_029260755.1). GTDB lineage: Bacteria > Planctomycetota > J058 > J058 > JAJDCQ01 > JAJDCQ01. The sequence goes on from JAJDCQ010000185.1 coordinate 19,081, forward strand.
GCCGATGGACCGCGGTGATCGGCCGGGTGCGGGGCGCTCGCCGGCGAGATCTCAGGGCGATCCGGTCTTGAAGAGGCTGCGTCATCACTTCGCTCCGATCGAAGCGTTCGTCATAGGGGCGGCGCATGGGTCGGTCTCCGATCGGATCGAGGTCGCGGACGGGGCGGAGGGAGAGTCCGGGCCGGCCGGCGGACGCGCCCGTGGCGCGCCGCCGGCCGGTCGGTCGCGGCGTCGGCCTAGTAGGCGCGACGCTGGTCATGACTCGCGCCGTCCTTCGGCAGGAGGACCGAGTCGATGACGTGGATCACCCCGTTGCTCGCCTCGATGTCGGTGGCGACGATCTTCGATTCCTGGACGTAGGCGCCACCGTCCCGGGCGGCGATCGTGATGGACTCGCCCTGAAGAGTCTCGGCCGCGCCGGCGCCGAGCGCGTCCTTCGCATAGACGCGGCCCGAGACGACGTGGAACTTCAGGATCGCGACGAGCAGGTCCTTGTTCTCCGGCTTCAGCAGGCTCTCGACGGTGCCCGCCGGCAGCTTGGCGAACGCCTCGTCGGTCGGTGCGAAGACGGTGAATGGGCCCTGGCCGTCGAGCACGTCGGCGAGACCGGCGGCGCCCGCGGCCGCGAGGAGCGTCTCGAAGGTTCCGGCGTTCTTCGCCGTCCCGACGATGCTCTCGCTCGCTGGGAGAATCACGGTGTCGATGACGTGGATGACGCCGTTGGTGCAGGCGATGTCGGTCTTGACGATCCTCGCGTTCTCGATCGCCGCGCCGCCGTGCCCGACCGTGAAGTCGAGCTTCTGGCCCTGGAGCGACGCCGCCGAGAGGCCGTCACTGACCTGGGAGGCCATCACCTTCCCGGGGATGACGTGGTAGGTGAGGATCGCGGTGAGCTGATCCTTGTTCTCGGGCTTCAGGAGAGACGCGATCGTCCCCTTCGGCAGCTTGGCGAAGGCCGCGTCGGTCGGGGCGAAGACGGTGAACGGGCCGTCACCCTTGAGGGCGTCGACCAGACCGGCGGCCTTCACGGCCGCGACGAGCGTATCGAAGCTGCCCGCGGCGACGGCCGTGTCGACGATGTCCGCTTCGTCGCTCGCGGTCTCCGACCGGTGGGCCCGGCAGCCGTCGCCGGCGATCGCGGCGGCGGGCGTGGTTCCGATGGCGAGGGTGGCGACGAGGCCACCGATGAAGAGGCGTGCGTCCATGATCATTCGTCCTTCCTCGGAGCGGGTCTGTGGCCCGCGGGCAGAAACGGTCAAAACGTTTGCTTCACACGAGAGGTTCTATCCAAAAACAGTCAAAACGTCAAGCGGGAAAGCTGGAGAATCTCGGCGTTGGCGCGCGCAAAGGCGGTTAACTGGTTAAGTCTTGTCGGATTCTGTGAAATCGGTTACTCTCGCTAAAACATGCAAAACAATCAAACAGGAGCAGTCCAGGCGATCAAGCGAGGCACCCGTGAGAACGAATCTCTCCCCCAAGATGCTGGCCCGGGCCATCGGCGTGAGCGAGTCGTCCGTGAAGCGATGGGCCGACGAAGGCGCGATCCGCGCCGCGCGGACCAACGGCGGTCACCGGAGGATCGCGATCGCCGAGGCCGTCCGGTTCATCCGTCGCTCGAGCCTCCCGGTCATCCGCCCCGAGCTGCTCGGCGCGCCCGAGGTTTCGGAGGCTCTTCCGTCGGGCACCGCGCCGGGCTCGGACCTGGGCGACGCCGACCGCCTCCACGACTTGTTGATCGACGGGCGCTCGTTCGCCGCGCGAGGCTTGATCCTCGGGCGCTATCTCGCTGGCGCGCGGGTCGCCGCGCTCTGCGACGGTCCGATTCGCCAGGCGCTCGCTAGGATCGGCGAGCGCTGGAGGGGGACCGATGACGGCATCTTCATTGAGCACCGCGCGACCGAGATCTGCGCCCAGGCGCTCGCGGCGGTGCGCGTCACCCTCGACCCGGGCGAGGGGCCGGTCGCGGTCGGCGGCGGTGGCCCCGACGACCCCTACCGCCTCCCCTCCTCGATGGCCGCGGTCGTCCTCGAGGAGAGCGGCTTCCGGGCGGTCGATCTGGGCGCGCAGACGCCTCTGGTCTCACTTCGCCAGGGGGTCGGCGCGCATGCGGCTCGCCTCGCCTGGCTGAGCCTCAGCGCGGTCGTCGCCGATCCCGGAGTGCTCGCCCGCGGCGTCGACCGCCTGGCCCGGGAGCTCCAGGGCGACGGAGTGCGGCTGGTGGTCGGCGGGCGCGCCAGGGCCGTGCTGGGGCGGCCGCGGCGGGGCCTCTTCGTCGCCGAGTCGATGGCCGAGCTCTCCGCGTTCGCGACGGCGCTCGTCGAGGCCGACCGATGATGGCGCCGTCGGCTTCAGCTCGCTCCGAGCAGGCCCCTCGCGAAGGCGGCCAGCTCGGCCATCGTGTCGGCCCGTTCGAGGATGTCGGGGCCGAGGTCGAGTCGGTCCACCGACCGCCCGCCGAGGACGCCAGAGACGCCTCGGGTGGCGAGCCACGACGCGAGGTCGCGGATCTCGCGCGCTCGCGCCTTCGGATCGTCCACGGCGCTGACGCTCAGCCAGCAGAGCCGGGGCTCGTGCGTGGACAGGGCGTGGCGAAGCGTCGCGATCGGGGTCTCGGGTCCGAGGTTCATCGTCTGGAAGCCGACCTCCTGAAGGACGGTCGAGGCGATCATCGAGGGCAGGAGGTAAGGATCGCCGGACACCGCGGCGCCGATGGCGAGGGGCGCCTCCTCGGGCGGCTCGAAGGTGAGTCGGAGCTGGGTCAGCGCCTGGATGCAGATGTCGACGGCCCGATGCTCGATGAAGACGCCGTCCTCGCGGTCGAGCCACAGTCGCCCGATCCGGTCGAGCGCTTCGCGGACCGGGCCGTCGCCGATGGCCGCGACTCCCCGTCCCCCGAGGTAGAGGGAGAGGATCAGGCCGCGCGCCTCCGCGTCGCGGCCGTCGACGAGCGCGTCGTGCAGCTCCGACGACGGCGCGGACGCGGTCTTGCCGGCGAGGGCGCGGAGGTCCTCGAGGCCGAGCAGCTCGGGTCGGAGCACCGGCGAACGAGTGCGCCTGATGAAGCGGATGGCCTCCTCGCGCTCGATCCGGCGGTGTCCCCCGACGGTTCGCGAGGCCGGGATCGTCCCGTCGTCGATCCAGCGCTTGACCGACGACTCGCTCACGCCGATCACGCGGGCGAAGTCGCGCGGGGACAGGACCTTCATGGGCAGACTCCCGTGTCGTTTTGACTGAGTCTATCCCGCGGCATGGGGTCGTTCCAGCGTGTCTACCATCAGCAGCGCTTGAAGATGCAGTCCGTCGGCGTGCCGAGGAAACCGGTTGCGTCGAACGCTTTAGTCGTTTCCGGAGGTCGAGCGCTCGAACGCGAACGGGATCGTGCCGACCGCCGTGCCGATCGCCGCGTCCCCGCGGGCGCCCGCCTCGAGATCGCCGCCCCCGGTGAGCGTGCGGAAGAGCCCGATCCCGAGCTCCTTCACCGTGAGGGTCGCCCGGATCGGGTGGACGGCCGAGCCGCCGGCGGGCACCTCGATCGGGCTCGGCGCCGCGAGGTCGGCGACGACCCGGTCCGCGACGGTCAGGTCGCCGTCGAGCCGCTCCACGGTGATCGGTTGCCCGCTCGGGTTGTCGATGGTGAGGTCGACCTCGACCGTCGCCTCCGTCCAGCTCGAGTCGACGACCCGGACGTCGGTCGGGCGGATCACGGGAGGGAGGACGACCGGGATCGCGCCCTCGGTGGCGAACGGCACGGTCACCGCCCCGAACGCCGTGCTCGCCCGGATGTCTCCGGCGGCCTGATAGGGAAGCTCGGCGGGGACACCGCCGCCGCGCCCGATCCGGGCGGCGAGCTCCTCCCAGCGGACGGTCGCGGGAAGGACGAGCTCCGCGGTCGCGCCGGCCGAGAGGTCGAGCGGCGCGTCGACGCTGCCGTCGAGGAGCGTCACCTCATCGACGACGAGGGTGAGAGAGTAGCCCGCGATCTTCGCGCCGAAGCCGTTCGGGTTGTGCACGCGAAAGACGAGGTCGACCCGAACCGCCTCGAAGTCGGCGGCGGCGAAGCGGGCGGAGTCGAAGGTCACCTCGGGCTTCTTCGCGAGCCCGGCGCACCCGAGCGAGGTGAGGACGCAGGCGAGTCCCGCGACGGCGACGGCGAGAGGGCGGAGCGTGGCGCTGGGCATACGGATCTCCTCGAGGCGGGGGAACCAACGTCGTCGATCGGTGAGCGACTGGCTCCATCAGGCGAGGGCCGACCCGGTGACGAGGCCCGAGGCTGCCATCCTGGGCCGAGGTCCGCCAGTCGGCGCTCGGCTACTCGTCCGAGGCAGTCCGCCGCCGAGCGTCCCCCCCGTCCCCGTCGACGAGCCAGGGGAGGAGGCCTTCGCGGAGCGGCTCGAGGAGGGCGACGTGCTCGAGGGAGCGGACGGTGAAGACGAGGGCGCCGAAGAGGGGACCGCTGATCCGTTTCCAGGGGACGATGCCGCGCGTCGCGGTCATCGCGGTCGCCCAGGCGATCTCGAGGAAGCCGCTCGACCGCGCCGAGTGGCGCACCGCGGCGGCGGCCGCGGCGGCGCGCCGGGCGGTCGGCTCGCCGGGGTCGCGGAGCCAGGCGCGCACGCTCTCGAGGCACGCCGCGAAGAGCTCCCGGTCCTCGGGAGCGTCGCTCCCGGAACGGAGCGGTCGGCCCTCCTCCCAGTGCGCGCGCGCGGCCCAGCTCGCGACGGCCAGGGCGGCCCGCGCAGCCACTTCCTGCCCGAGAGGGTCGAGCGCTCGGGCGAGGCCGTCGGGCTCCGTCGGGAGCGCGCGGCCAGGGTGGAGCACCGCGGCCGCCGGGTGCCCGAGCGCCGCGGCGAGGATGACGCGCTCGGGTCGAAGGGCGCCGACGCGGACGCGCTCGCGGAGCAACGTCGCCTCGTCCTCGGTCGCGCCGGTCTCGCGAAAGCGACGCTCGACCTCGCGGAGTCTCTCGTCCGTCATGGGGGTGAGGATGGCAGTCGCCCGGCGCCCCGCGCCACGAGGCGCCTCGTCCGAGGGTGGCGACGCTCAGCGCGGCGGCATCGCCCACGTCCAGGTGTCGCGGAGCATGTTCTCTCGCGCGCCCGTCCCGCTGAAGAGGACCAGCTCGTCTCGGTTCGAATCGTGGACCAGGACGGCGTCGCGGCGCGCCGGGGGGCGGACCTCGGCGGCGAGCTCGACCCAGGTCTCGCCGTCCCACTCCCAGGCGTCCTCGAGCTTTTCGGCCCGCTTCTGGCCGGGCCTCTTCGCGGCGGTCCCGGAGAGGAGCACCACGGTCCCTCGCGCGGGGACGGCTGCCATCGTGTGCCCGGCGCGGGCCGGAGGCCGAGCGCTCGGGCGTCGCCGTTCCCAGCGGCCGTTCCAGGTCCAGGTCTGGTCGCTGACGCCGACGCCGGGCGCCGCGCCGCCGAAGAGGACCGCCTCGGCGCGATCGGCGTCCCAGACGAGCTGCGCGGCGATCAGCCGCGGGGGTCGCTTGCCGCCCGCGCCGCCGGCCTCGACGTCGGCGTCAATGCGGCTCCAGCGCTGCCCGTCCCAGGTCCAGGTCTCGTCGAGGTAGGACGCCGGGTCCTTCTTGCTGCGACACCCGCCGAAGACGACGGTCACCCGACGCACCGGGTCCCAGCACATCGCGTGGTAGCTCCGCGGCGACGGGCCCGGCCGAGCCTCCCGGCGGGTCCAGCTCCCGGACCACTCCCACACGGCCGGGTCGTCGCCGCGTCCCCCGAACAGGACGGCGACCTCGCGCGCGGCGTCCCAGACCAGCGACGCGCCCTGGCGCGGGCTCGGGCGGACGCCCGCGGGCGTCGCCTCGGTCCAGCGCTCGCCATCCCAGAGCCAGGTGTCGGCGAGGAGGGCCTTGCTCGAGTGGCCACCGAAGACGACGACGGCGTCCCGGACGGGATCGAAGACCGCGGCGGGGCGCATCCGGGCGAGCGGCTCCGAGCGTTCGTGGCGGAGCGTCCACGTCGTGGGGCGGGGAGCGATCGGGGAGGGGGCGGTCTCGATGCCGACGGCGGGCTCGTTCGCGTCGGAGGCGGGCGGGTCTGACGAGTCCGAAGCCTCCCCGGCCGCCCCGACCGCGCCCGGGTCGTCGGCCGGCGCGTTCAACGCGAGGGGGGGATCGAGCCGAGAATCGCAGATGTCCGGCGGCCGACGCTACCGGCCCCGCTCATCGCGGGCGATCCTGGACGGGGCTCCCCGATCCGAGCCTCCAGAAAAAACCCGAGACGGCTCTGGCGTCATCGGCCCGATCATGAGATGATTCCGACCAGCGCTCCGGAGCCTGGCTCCGTTCGAGCGCCACTTGACGGGCCCATCCGGGCCTGGGACGGCGGCCGCCGGCAACCCTCGTTCCCTCCTTTCTTTGCTCTCTCTAGCCGGACGAGCACGCGGGTTCCCGCCCTTGGCGGGACCTCCGCTAGAAAATCATTCAATGTCTTTTGAGAAGTTCGGCCTCCGGGCCGAGACCCTGCGCGCGGTCAAGGACCTCGGGTTCGATACCCCCACTCCCATCCAGCGCGACGCGATTCCGCCCGGTCTCGAGGACCGCGATGTCCTCGCGTGCGCCATGACCGGCAGCGGCAAGACCGCCGCCTTCCTGATTCCCATCATCGAGCGACTGATCGACGCCCCCGCCCCGCGCCGGGGTGAGGTCCGCGCCCTCGTCGTCGCGCCGACACGCGAGCTGGCGGCGCAGATCGACGAGCACTTCGTCGAGCTCGCCCGTCACACCAAGCTCACCTCGACGTGCGTCTTCGGCGGCGTCGGGATGGGTCCGCAGGAGAAGGCCTTCCGCCGCGGCGTCGACCTGATGGTCGCCTGCCCGGGCCGGCTCCTCGATCACCTCAGCCGCCCGTATGCGAGCCTCGACGCGGTCGAGGTGCTCGTCCTCGACGAGGCCGACCGGATGCTCGACATGGGCTTCCTGCCCGACATCCGCCGGATCCTCGGCCAGCTCCCGAAGGACCGGCAGAACCTGCTGTTCTCCGCGACGATGCCGCGCGAGATCACGAAGCTCTCGAGCGAGATCCTCTACGAGCCGGTCGCGATCGACGTCGGCCGCCCCTCGAAGCCGGCCGACGGCGTCGCGCAGAGCATCTGGCCGGTGCCCGAGCGGATCAAGAAGGAGCTCCTCCTCGAGCTCCTGCGCCGCGACGTGGTCAAGAACGCGATCGTGTTCACCCGGACGAAGCACCGGGCCAACCGCCTCGCGGGGTTCCTCGAGAAGCAGGGGATCATCGCCGAGCGGATCCATGGCAACCGGAGCCAGGCGCAGCGCACCCGCGCCCTCGCCGAGTTCAAGGCGGGCCGTTGCCAGATCCTCGTCGCGACCGACATCGCCGCGCGCGGGATCGACGTCGAGGCGCTCTCGCACGTGATCAACTTCGACATCCCGAACGTGCCCGACGACTACATCCACCGGGTCGGACGGACGGCCCGGGCCGATGCGACCGGCGACGCGATCACGTTCGTGACCGACACGCGCGACGACCAGGACAGCCTCCGCGGGATCGAGCGGGCGATCCGGAAGAAGCTGCCGCGCCGGCAGCTCGACGACTTCGACTACCGCGCGCCCGAGACCGAGCGCTTCGAGGTGCCCCTCAAGGAGCGCCTCGCCGAGATGCGCGCCCAGCGCTCGCGCGGGCGGCAGCGTCGCGGAGGCGTCCCCGCCGGCAGCGGCGGAGGCGGCGGTTCGTCACGCGGGCGCAGCCGGTCCCCGGCCGGCGGCGGTGGCGGTGGCGGTGAGCGCCGGGGCGGGGCGCGTCCGTCCGGCCGTTCGCCGGGTCGCTCCACGGGCGGCGGCGCGCCGGCCGGCGGCGGCGGGTCGCACGGGCGTCGCGGGAGCCGCGGCGGTCGCCGCGGCCGCGCCCAGGTCGCGGGATCCGCGACGGGGTGAGGCGGGTCGCATGAGCATCAGGGCGCTCGCGAGGGCCGGCCTGGTGGCCTGGGCGTGCCTCGTGACCTCGGGCTGCCCGGCCGAATCGGAGTCGCCCGCGGATGAGCAAGCGCTCGTCGCGGGCGCTCCGGCGGACTCCGTCGCGGCCGAGCACTCGGCCGGCGGCGGCGACGGGCCGGCCGAGGCGACGCCGTCCGAGGTGCCCGACCTCCGGACCCGGAAGACCGGCGTCGACTGGCCGGTCTTCCTCGGTCCGCGAGGAGACGGCTCCTCGCCCGAGACGGGAATCCTGACCGAGTGGCCGGACGGCGGGCCGCCGCTCCGCTGGCAGCGCGAGCTCGGCACGAGCTACGGCGCGGTCGCCGTCTCGCGCGGCCGCCTCTTCCTCTTCGAGCGTCACGGCGATCAGTGCCGCCTGACGGCAGTGAAGAGCGAGACGGGCGACGAGCTCTGGCGGTTCGAGTATCCGACCGACTACGTCGACCTCTACGGCTACGACGATGGGCCGCGCTCCGCCCCGGTCGTCGACGAAGACCGCGTCTACATCTTCGGCGCCGGCGGCATGCTCCACTGTCTGAGCGTGGTCGACGGCTCGGTCGTCTGGAAGAAGGACACGAGCAAGGACTACAGCGTCGTCCAGAACTTCTTCGGCGTCGGGAGCAGCCCGCTCGTCGAGGGCGAGCTCCTGATCGTGCAGATCGGCGGGAGCGACCCCGAGGGGCCCGACGACATCCACTCGGGCTCGGTCCGCGGGCTCGACAGCGGCATCGTCGCGTTCGACAAGCGGACCGGCGAGGAACGCTACCGGATCACTGATGAGCTCGCGAGCTACGCGAGCCCGGTGACGGTCACGATCGAGGGGCGCCGGTGGTGCTTCGTCCTCGCTCGCGGGGGTCTCGTCGGCTTCGACCCGGCGACGGGGAAGGTCGACTTCCGGTTCCCGTGGCGGGCGAGGTCGCTCCAGAGCGTCAACGCGAGCAACCCGGTGGTCGTGGGCGACCGGGTGTTCATCTCGGAGGCCTACGGGGTCGGCGGCGCGCTCCTGGCCGTGAAGCCGGGCGCCCACGAGGTCATCTGGGAGGACGAGGACCGCCGCGACCTCGCCCTGGCGGCCCACTGGATGACGCCGATCCACGTCGAGGGTCATCTCTACGGCTCGAGCGGCCGGCACTCCGAGCCCGCCGAGCTCCGCTGCCTGGAGCTCGAGACGGGAGAGGTGAAGTGGAGCCAGCCCGGGCTGCGCCGCGCCTCGCTCCTGCTCGTCGAGGGGCACTTCATCTGCCTGAGCGAGACGGGCGAGCTGCGCCTGCTGAAGGTGAGCCCCAAGGGCTACGAGGTGCTCGCCGAGACGAAGAAGCTGGTGAAGTCACCCGCCTGGGCGGCGCCGATCCTCAGCCACGGGCTGCTGTACATCCGGGGGAAGGACCGGCTGCTCTGTCTGGAGCTGATTCCCGAGTAGGCGCTCGGCGGACGAGATTGCGGCGCGAACGTGAGGCTGACACCATCGCGACATGACGGGGTCGCCGCTCCAGGACGACGACGAGGGAGGAAGCGGTGAGCGCTCGCGCGCGCCGGCGGGACCGGTCGTCCCGTCGGGCTCCGGAGCGTTCCGCGCGGCCGACGATCTGGCCGCCGAGATCGCCGCCGCCGAGCGCGATCCGTCACGCCGCCTCGGAAGGCACCTCCTCCTCTCCGAGCTGGGTCGCGGCGGGATGGGCGTCGTCTACCGGTGCTGGGACTCCGGGCTGACTCGCCTCGGCGCGACCGAGGTGACGAACGCCCAGTTTCGACGGTTCCGTCCCGACTGGCTGAGCGGTTCCCACGGCGGTCACTCGGTCGACGAGGACGACCAGCCCGTCGTGAACGTCACCCGCGATGACGCCGTCGCCTTCTGCGCGTGGCTCTCCGAGCGCGAGGGCGTCTCGAGCGGCTACCGCCTGCCGACCGAGGCGGAGTGGGAGCGGGCCGCCCGGGCCGGGACGCGGACATCGCGCTTCGGGGAGACGGCCAAGAAGACCACGCGCGCTTCGCGAACGGAAACGACCCGATCACCCGCGAGCTCCTCGGCGACCGCCCGTGGTTCCCGAGCGACGACGGCTACCGCGTCGCCGCCCCGGTCGCCTCGTTCGAGCCGAACGGCTGGGGCCTCTACGACGTCATCGGCAACGTCTGGGAGTGGTGCGCCGATCGGTCGGGCAACTACTCGCCGGGCCGGGTGACCGATCCGAAGGGCCCCGGAGAAGGGATTCACTTCATCATGCGCGGCGGCTCGTGGGATGCCGGGCCGGCCGAGTGCCGCTCCGCCTACCGCGGGTTCGATGAGGGCGATCACATCCGGAGCGGCTGCGGCTTCCGGGTCGCGGCCGCGGTCGAGGTGGCCCGGCGGCGCTGATCGGACCGCGTCGGTCGGGGTGCCGCGGCGCGCGCGGTGTGCTAGCCTGGTCGGCCGATCGACGACACCACTCGAGCCCGATCCGGCGGAGGCACGCCATGAGTGACGAAGCGAACACGACCGAACCGGTCGCGACCGGCGCCGATGGCGCGGCGGACGACGGGTCGAAGCAGAAGATGATCATCATGATCGCCGTCGCGGCGGTCGTGGTCCTCTTCGGCGGCTGCTGCTGCCTCAGCGCGGGCTTCATGCTCCTGCGAAGCGGCGGCGGCTCGAGCGAGACCAGCGCCGATTGGGAGGACTGGGACGACTCGGGCAGCGGCGGCTCCTCGTCGAGCGGCGTCGACGTCAGCCGGATCTACGGAAAGATCCAGTACGTCGACTCCTTCCCCGACTACAAGGTCGAGGTCGTCTCCTCGTTCGCCGATCTCCACGTCCAGGAGGTCGGCTCGTTCGCGGACGACCCGGGCGAGTGGGAGATCGTGGACAGCTTCCCCGACTACAAGATCCAGATCGTCGACAGCTTCGGCGACTTCAAGATCAAGTACGTCGACAGCTTCCCCGGCCCGCAGTAGAGGCCGGAGAGTCGTCGACGACTCCAGTCCGCAATCCGCGCAATCCGCGGTTCCACTCGTTTCACGCCGAAGAGAACGAAACCGCGGATGACGCGGATTGCGCGGACGGGTTCGGACGTCGCCAAGCCGGTGCCGACGCGTCACCGCGGTGCGCCGGAGAGTCCCGAGGCGTCGGCAATGAACTGCGCGCCCGGCAGCTCGCAATCCAGTCCATCCGACAATCCGCGGTCGCCGTTCGTTACAGCGCGCGAGAGGGTGGAACCGCGGATTTCGCGGATTACACGGATTGACTCGGGCGTCGCCGGGCCATTTGCCGAAGCGTCGCGATGCTCCGCCCGAGACTCCCGTTCCTAGAACGACTTCGACCAGCTGACCAGAACCGTCACTCCATCGTCGCCCGCCCGCACCGATCCGGTGTCGTAGGCGACCTCGAGGTGGATGAGCGAGTCCCACAGGAACCCGCTCGTCACCGCGACGGAGTACGTCTCGCCCAGCTCGGTCACGAAGTCGGTCGCGTTCGGCGGCCCGCCGGTGCCGTCGAACGTCGGGATCTTGGCGTAGGCGAGCGTCAGCCGGAGGTGGAGGTAGAGGAAGAAGAGCACCTCGTAGCGGTACTCGACCGTCGCGATCAGGCCGTAGTGCATCGGGAACTGATCGAAGTTCGCCGCCGGGTACGGGCTCCGGGCGAGGTCGCCGTACTCGGTCGCCTGGGGCCCTCCGCCGAGGCGGAAGGCGGAGTGGCGGTCGAGCGTGTCGTGGGGTGCCCACGCCCAGTGGAGCTGTCCCAGCAGGCGGTGCTTCTCCGAGAGCCACGGGACGCCGCCAGCCAGGACGGCGTAGGCGGTGACCCGCATGTAGTCCCGCGTCTTGCGCTCGGGGAACTGCCGCGACCCGTCCGCCTCGAAGAGGCCCGTGTCCTCCCAGGTGTCGCGCCGGAGGAACTCGAAGTCGGCGCCGAGGGCGAAGCCGGCGTGCGGCAGCTCGAGGATGTTGCGCTCGATCATGTCGAGGCGGACGCGCGCGTGGAGACCGTGGACGTAGGTGTCGGGCGGGACGTTGATGAAGTTCGTGTCGTCGGAGCTCCGGAAGTAGTCGTAGGCGCCCTTGTAGAAGAGGTCGATCCGGAGCTGGTTGTCGACCTCGCCGGGCGCGACGAGCTGCCAGAAGCCGAGGCCGACCCAGAGCTCGGTCCGACCCGACTCGAGCGAGGTGAACTCGAGGTCCTCGCCGTCGATCACCTCGGTCGTCGCGAACGGGATCGTGTGGTTGCCGAAGTGGGCGACGAAGTCGAGCGACGGCGCGATGCTCTCGCCGTAGTCGATGTCGTTCACCAGCCCGCTGATCACGGCCCGGAGCCGTCGCTCGGCCCAGAGGCGGCGCATGTAGAGGGCGGCGAACGGGACGACCGCCGACTCGCCGACGCGCGGCTCGAAGAAGACCGAGCCCAGCGTGATCGCGTTGATGTGGCGCCGGTCGCGGAACGGCAGGTCGACGTCGCGACCGAAGACCTCGGTGTGGAGCGGCTCGCCGGCCCGCGGCGTCCGGTAGGCGTCGGGGTCCACCTCGGCGTCGTTGCGCGGCGGCAGCGGCAGCGCCCCGGCGAGCCCCTCCGGCAGCATTCCGATCGCGGCGGGCACCGCGTCGTCGAGCCCGGGCGGCAACAGCTCCTCGGGCTGGAGCGGCTGATCGGGCTGGCCGGGGAGGAAGTCGAGGGCGGCGTCGACCATGCCCGGGACAGCCTCGGGCACGAGCGGCGGCATGACCGCGCCGAGGCCCGCGAGCGGATGGGCCGGCGTGTGGGCGCCGGGGTCGAAGCGATCATCGCGCGAGGTCGCCCCGCGCAGGCCGGCCGCGGGCGCCGGCGACGCCGGCCGAGGGGCGGCGGACGCGCGTCGGAGGGGGAGCGCTCCCGCGGCCGGACCGCCTCGCGGTCGGTCGGGGTCGGGGTCTGGGGCGTCCTGGCCGCGGGTCTCTCCGGCCGGTCCGACCACGAGGACGACGACCGCCAGAACCACGCCGAGAGGCCGGAGCCTCTCTCGGTGGCCGATTCGCGCGGGTAACTCGCTCGGTCGGGTAGCCAAGGCGCCCATCCTCTCCGACAGGGGAGACGAGCGCCAGCACGAACCGGCGGCGGGGGCGCCCGGTGGTGCGCCCGCTCTCGGGGTGCCAGCATCGCGGCATGGGACTGGCCGATCGCTACGAGATCCTCGGGAGCGCGGGCCTCTACGGGCACGCCGCGCGCGACCGGCGCGACGGCGCCGAGGTCGTGATCGAGCAGGCGGGCGTGTGGGAGCACGCGCGGATCGCGCCGATCACCCTTCAGGCTCGAGCGGCATCTCTCTTCGAGATCGGTGACGACGGGCTCGCCGAGATTCGCGACATCCAGCTCGGCGACGCAGGGCCGGGCGCCTCGACCCTCTACCTGGTGCGCGAGCCGATCGACGGCGAGTCGCTCGACGCGGTGATCGAGCGGGTCGGGCGGGCGCCCATCGCCGCCGTGCTTCAGATCGTCGAGCGTTTGGCTCGATCGCTCGCGGTCGCTCATCGAGCGGGGGTCGCGCATGGAGCGATCGAGCCGGCGAGCGTCATCATCCGAACATCCGACGGGCGACCCGTCCTGACACGACTCCGTCTCGCTCACCGGGAAGGTCTCCTCGGGGCCGTTGGCCCGGTGGACGGCGTCGCCGGTCCGGACGAGCGCGTCGCGGACGTCTACGATCTCGGCGCGGTCTTCCGCTCGCTTCGCCACGGCACGCTCGAGCCGGGCCCGTGGGCGCTCCCCGTCGAACGGGGCGGATTCGCCAAGTTCTTCCAGTGCCACCCCGACGAGGAGCGTTCGCCCGGAGCGTCCGCGACGGCGCTCGCCGATCGCTTCGCCGAGCTCCTCGACGGAGAGACCCCGGGGCGATGGCCACCGAAGGAGGTGCCCGAGCGAACCGGGCCGGCGGCGCCGCCGCCCTCACGTCGGGCCGAGGAGAACGAGGACGCCAGCTCCGCGAAGACCGTCGGCGTGGTCCTCACCGTCATCGCCATCGCGCTTCCGACCTGCGGGATGCTCGGGCGGATCAGCCGGATGAACGCCCGGATGGACGCCAACGACCGGGTAGTGGCCGCCGAGTGGGCCCACCGGGCGCTCGAGGATGAGATCCGCGCCGAGGCCCACGCTCGGCTCGGCGACCGGCCGACGCCGGCCGGAGTCGGCCCGACCGCGAGCGAGCGCGCGGCCGCGTCCGCTCTGCTCGGGCTCGGCGGAGGTGACGGGTCGTCGATCTTGCTGATGAACGTCGAGCGCAACATCGAGCAGGGCAACCACGTGGTGGCCTCGATGGCCATCGAGTCCGCGCTCGAGCAGAACCCGCGGTCGGCGCTCGCCCTCGCCCTTCGAGGACGGCTCCGCCTCGCGAAGGACGAGACGGCCGAGGCGCTCGTCGACCTCGACGCCGCCCTCGCGATCGAGCCCGGGCTGGTGAGCGCGCTCGTCACCCGCGGTCAGGTGCGGGCGCGGCGAGACGACGCGGCGGGAGCGCTCGCCGATCTGGAGGTGGCGGTGGGCCGGCGGCCTCGCGACGTGCGGGCGCGGGTCGCCCGCGGGAGCGTTCGGCTCCGGGTCGGCGATGTCGACGGCGCCCTGGAGGACTGCGACCGCGCGCTCCTGGAGTCGCCGATCTCGGACGCCCTCTATCTCCGCGGCCTCGTCCTGGAGCGGCGCGGAGACGCGGACGCGGCGCGGAGGGACTTCCGCCGCTTCGTCGAGAACGCATCCCCCGCGCACCCCCTCTACGAGGGGGCGTACGAACGCCTCGGCGTCCTGGGCTCGGGCGCGCGCTGACCGGAGACCGGGCGGCGCTACGCCGCCGCGGCCGGACCCTGGATCTTCTCGCCGATGATCCCGCCGAGGAGCGCGACGACGAACGAGAAGATGCTCGAGCATCCGATGCACGGGACGCTCGTCGCGGCTCCCTGCGAGACCTCCCAGCCGGCGATCGCCAGGACGACGAGGACGGCGGCGAGGGCGGGCTCGATGATCGTGTTGCCCGGCGAGCGCCAGCCGATGATGAGCGCGCCGAGGAAGTAGCAGAACGGGGCGAACACCATGTAGGCGACGATGATGCCGAGGCCGGCGCCGAACATGCCCTTGAGCTCCTCGGAGCCCTTCTCGAACTGCTTCTCCATGAGGGCGTCGCGGGCCGTCTCGGCCGCGGTGAGCGCCTCGGCGGCGGCGGCGAGCTCGGTCTCGAGCGCGCTCTTCCGGGCGACGGCGGTGTCGTACTCGGTCTGCTCGTCCTCGGAGCGCTCGGCGTTTCCCTCGAGCCGACTGATCGTGCTGTCGAGGTCCCACTGCTCGGACTCGAGCTCGGACTGCTTGGCCCAGGCGTCGTCCCAGGCCTTCTGCGCGGTCTCCATCTCGCCGCCGGAGGCCTCGACGGCCGCCTTGGAGGTCTCGATCGCGGCGGTCTGCTGGTGGATGTAGAACTGCACGCCGGCGCGGAGCCCGAGCATGATGATGAGGCCGACGAGGAACCACGCGACGCTGAACGTCGACTTCGGGCGCTTCGGGACGTAGGTGTTGTCTTCGCCGGACATGGCAGACTCCCTGGGCGGGCCCGGCGTGGCGGGCCCGGACGGATCGACGCGACTGGCCGCCGGCGACGCCGCCGGAGGGCCGGAACTGTCCTTCAATGCGGACGGGGTGTCAACCGGAGCGCTCCTGCCTTGCGGGCCTTCCCGGGGGGCGTCATCGTCGGGCTCACGGCGGACCGCCACGAGGACGATGCCCCTTGACCACCAACGCGCGAGACGACGGGGCCGCTCCGGACGGCCGAGCCGCGCTCGGCCTGCGATGGTGGCCGCTCCTGCCGATCGCCGGCCTCGCCCTGATCGGGCCGGGCGCCCTCTGGTCGCTCGGCGGCCTCGACCGGGCGTGGCGCGTCCTCGGTACGATGATCGTGGGCGTCCTCGTCCTGCTCGCGTTCTTCCTCTGGCTGGCGCTCGGCGCGCGGCTCCGCGGGCGAGCCCGGCTCGGCGCGGTCGGGGCGGTCCTCCTGGGGGCGCTCGCGCTCCTCGCGAACGTGCGTGTCGTCGGGGTGAGCGGCGACCTCGTCCCCGTCCTCGAGTGGCGCTGGGGCGGTCGGCCGGCCGAGCTCACCGGGCCGGGGGCCGAGGCGGCCGAGGTCACCGTCGCCGACTACCCCCAGTTCCAGGGCCCCGACCGGGACGGCTTCGTCCGCGGCGTGCAGCTGCAGGCGGACTGGACGGCGCACCCTCCGATCGAGGTCTGGCGGCGCCCCGTCGGCGAGGCCTGGTCGGCGTTCGCGATCGCCGGCGAGCGCGCCGTCACCCAGGAGCAGGACGGAGAGGACGAGCTCGTCGTCTGCTACGACCTGCGGAGCGGCGAGCGGCTCTGGAGCCACGCCGAGACGGCGCGGTTCGAGCGCAACGTCGGCGGGATCGGTCCGCGGGCCACCCCGACGATCGCCGACGGGCGGGTCTTCGCCATGGGCGCGACGGGGATCCTCGTCTGCCTCGACCTCGAGACGGGCGCGCCGAGCTGGCGCGCGGACACCTGGGCGCAGGCGAAGGCGAAGCCGAAGGGATGGGGTGACGCCTGCTCGCCGCTCGTCATGGCCGACGCGGGGCTCGTCGTCGTGAACCCGGGGACGAACGCCTGGACCCTCGCGGCCTACCGGATCGCCGACGGCGAGGTCGCCTGGCACGCGGGCGGCGCCCGGCCGGGCTACAGCTCACCGGTGCGGACGACGCTCGCGGGGCGCGACCAGATCCTCATGTTCTGCGACAACCGGCTCGTCGCGCAGTCGGCGACCGACGGCGCGCCGCTCTGGGAGGTGCGCTGGCTCCGGCGCGCGCAGTGCGTCTCGACGCCGCTCGTCCTGGATGGCGATCGCGTCCTCGTCTCGAGCGGCTACGGCGCCGGCGGTCGGCTCTACCGGATCACCCGCGCCGAGGACGGGACGCTCGAGCCCGAGGAGCTCTGGCACGGCGGCCGCCTCGCGGCGAAGTTCACGAACCTCATCCCCCGCGACGGCGTCGTCTACGGGTTGACCGACGGCGTCCTCTCCGCGTTCTCGCTCGAGGACGGCAAGCGGCTCTGGCGCGGGCCGCGCTACGGCCACGGGCAGGTGATCGCGGTCGGAGAGCTGCTCCTCGTCCAGGCGGAGTCGGGCGCGCTCGTCCTGGTCCGGGTCGACCCGGACGGGTTCGAGGAGCTCGGTCGCGTCGACGCGCTCTCGAGCAAGACCTGGAACCCGCCCGCGTTCGCGCCGCCGTTCCTGATCGTCCGCAACGACCGCGAGGCCGTCTGCTACCGGCTGGCGATCCGATAGGCGTGGGAGACGGCGTGACCGAGGCTGGCAGCGGAGCGCCCCCGGGCGAGGCGCGAACCCCGGTCGGTCAGATCGGGCGCTACGGCGTCCTCGGCGAGCTCGGCCGCGGAGGGATGGGCGCCGTCCGTCTACCGGGCGTGGGACCCGGCGCTGCGCCGCGAGGTCGCCCTCGAGCTGCGTCCTCGGAACGCCCGCCTACGTGGCGCCCGAGCAGGTCGGCGGCGTCGCCGAGCAGGGACCGCCGACCGACGTCTGGGGTCTCGGCACCCTCTACCGGGCGCTGACGGGCCGACCTCCGTTCACCGGCGACACGACCGCGGAGCTGCTCTTTCGCCTGATGCGCGACGAGCCGCCGGCGCCGCGCTCGCTCTCCCGGTCGATCCACATCGACCTCGAGACGATCCTCGTCCGTTGTCTCGCGAAGGAAGGGGGCGGTCCTCTCACGTGAGCGCGAGGCGATCCTCCCGCGCCCCCGGGATTCAGGACGACGCCGAGGGCCGTGTCCTCGACTCGACGGCGACCGGCCCGAGCGGCATTCGCCGTCCGCGAGAGCACGATCAACTACCTTGCGTCGCAGCGGTCGCATCCGTCTGCGCGGCCTGCGCGCGGGCTGCGCGGGCCTCGTGGGCCGCGCGCGTCCACGCTGACGCCTGCCGCCGCCCCCGCACGATCAACATGATCGCGATGATCTCGACGACCACCGCGACCGCGAGCAGGCTGATCGCGCCGGGCGTCGGTCCGTCCCGCAAGAGGACCGCCGGCGCAGCGACGAGGGGCAGCAGGAAAAAGGAGGCGAGAAGCGCACCGGTCACGACGCGATCGCTTCCATCGGGGGAGAGCGAACGCGCGCAGCTCGAACAGCTGCTCGCGCCGACGGGTAGTGATTCGCCGCAGTGAATGCACTCGTTCATTGGATTCTCCTCGTCCACGGTCCGGGGAGCGGACCGCGGTGATCATGTGCTTCGACTCTCGTCGGGAACGGCCGCCCGGACCCGAACGCGACGGTGCGTTCGAGCGGAGGCGAGCCGGGGCTAGACGAGAGGAGCGGGAGGAGCGCGGCTGCGCAGGTCGCCGGCGAGCAGGGCGCCGCGACGCTGGCGACGTCCCAGAGTCGTGGCGGATCGAGCCGGTCGGGATGGGAGAACGACGTGGACGGGACGGCAGGCGACGGACCGGTTCGGCTCCGTCTGCCCCCGGTCGCTCACCAGCTCGGATCGGTTGCATTCGAGCTGCTGCGCCGGGAGCTCGAGATCCATCGCGCTCGAGAGGCGCCCAGCGGCATCGATCGAGCCCGAGACGGCCGAGCGGATGCCCGGGCCGAACGAGCAGGCGAGCGCCAGCACGAGCAGAATCAGCCGCCCGCTGGCGGCGGATCGCCGGGTTCCACGCGCTCGCCGGTCGGCTCGCATGCTCCCATGCTATCTCGGCGGACCGGTCCGGTCGAGAGTGGTCGGAGGCCGGCCGCAGCGGCGCGAGTCGACCCGCCGTCACGCCGGACGTTCCGCGTGGTCGTGGCGGCACCGGCGGTCGTCGTGGTCCGTCAGCCTGGCCGCCGCACCGATGTCCTCCATATCGTCGATCCAGGGTTGGACTCGTCGATCTTCGGGGATCCTCTCCCGCAGGCGGCCTCTCTCCTGCGGTAGCACGAGCGGTCTCTCGAGAAGCACCGGCGCGACCGGTTCGGGCGCGCCTTCATGCGCTGGCTCGTCCATGACGAGTTCGGGAGCGACCACCGACCCTCTCTCGACGAACGTCCTCCGGGCCTCGCGATCCGGGGCGAGACGGACGGGCGTTTCGCGGCGCGCGGTAGGCGGGTATCCTCCGCCCACGGCGCGGGCGCAAGGCGCACTTCATCGAGAGGAACCCGACGTGGAAGACGAGCCGACCGAGACCGGGGAGCGGCTTGCCGCCCTGATGGCCGACGAGCAGGTCGACGAGGCCGCGACCCTGCTCCGCTCCCTCCATCCGGGCGAGACGGCTCACCTCGTCCTCGAGTTGCCCGAAGAGGACCGTGAGAAGCTGCTGCTGGCCCTGCCTCCCGAGGTCGGCGCCGACGTTCTCGAGGAGCTTCCGGATGACGTGGCGGCTGCCACCGTCCGGGACATGAGTCCCGATGACGCCGCGCGCATGGTCCAGGAGATGAGGACCGACGAAGAGGTCGACCTCCTCGGCGACCTGCCCCCCGCGGCGGCGGAGGCCATCCTCGCCCACGTCGATGACGCCGATGCGGTCATCGCTCGCGACCTCCTCCGCCACGCGGAGGACAGCGCCGGCGGGCTCATGCAGACCGAGTTCATCGCCATCCCGAAAGGCATGGTGGCGGGCGAGGTCGTGCGTCAGCTGCGGGACAAGGCGGCAGAGTACGCCGATTACCCCGCGTCCTACCTCTACGTCCTCGACGAGGCGGGCTGCCTCGACGGAGTGGTCAGCCTGAGGGCGCTGCTTCTCTGCGACGAGGCGACGCCCATCTGGGAGATCAAGCACCCCTCGGCCGTCTCGCTGCGGGTCGACACCGCCCGCGAGGAGCTGGTGCGGGTCTTCCGGACCTACCACTACCTGGCGATTCCGGTGGTGGACGGAGACGGCAAGCTGGTCGGCGTCGTCACCCAGGACGACGCCATGCGCCTCGCCGGGGAGGAGGCCGAGGGGGAGATGCTCAAGTTCGCCGGCATCGTCGGCGGCGAGGAGCTGCGCGACATGCCGTTCCACCTGCGGTCGCGCCGCCGGCTGTCGTGGCTGAGCATCAACATCCTTCTGAACGTCCTCGCGGCGAGCGTCATCGCCGCCTACCAGGAGACGCTCGAGGCCGCGATCGCGATCGCCGTCTTCCTCCCCATCATCTCGGACATGAGCGGCTGCTCGGGGAACCAGGCGGTGGCGGTCAGCATCCGCGAGCTGTCGCTCGATCGGATCGAACCCCGGCACGCCCTCTGGGTGCTCGGCAAGGAGGTGACGATCGGCCTGCTGAACGGCCTCGTCCTCGGCCTGATCATCGGCCTGGTCGCCTGGGCGTGGAAGGGGAACGCGGTGCTCGGCCTGCTGGTCGGCGGGGCGCTGTGGATCAACACCATCTTCGCCGTGATGCTCGGCGGCCTCGTCCCCCTGCTCCTGCGCCGCCTGAACCAGGACCCGGCCCTCGCCTCGGGGCCGATCCTGACGACCCTGACCGACGCGGCCGGCTTCTTCCTCATGCTGGCCCTGGCGACCCGGTTCTTGCACCTGTTGTGAACGGGACCGCAGCGGACTCTCTCTCTTCCTACTTTACTGTTGCTTGGCCCACCAGTTGCGGTTAACAATTTCCGGTAGTCGCGTCGCCGACCCGCAGCAACTCGTCACCATCGAAGAGCTTGAAGGCGCCCAGGTCCGGCGCGGGGGAATCCGAAATGCGTGCTCTCCAGCGCGGCCTCGTCATCGGGGGCCTCTCAGTGATCGCCGTCATCGTCCAGACGAGCCCGGCGTTCGCGTACCCGCTTCGGGCCCAGACGGGCTATCGCAACGTGCCGTTCCAGTGGCGGAGCGAGTACAGCACGCGCCACCAGGGCGGCTACCTTCAGTTCGAGCTCGAGGTAACCGCGGGGCAGCAGTACGAGCTGCTCACTCAGGACATCGACGGGGCGACCACGCGCAATTCTTACCTCTACCTCTGGGACAACGACGGTGCGTTCGTCGCGCAGGCGGACGGCAGCCAGGTCGCGGTCGGCGTCGAGCGGGGCGCGGCGAGGATCCGCTTCACCGCGAACGTCACCGGCACCTACTACGCGCGCCTGCGCTCGCTCGAGCGCGGCCTCTACGGCAACTGCACGATCGCGCTGCTCCACGCCGTCGACGCGTTCACCGTCGACGACATGGCGCCGTCGTCCGGACCGACCGCGGGCGGCACGTCCGTGACGATCACCGGCAACGGATTCACCGCCGGGGCGACCGCGACGCTCGGCGGGGCGCCGCTGGCCGACATCGTCGTCGTCGACGGCACGACGATGACCGCGACCACGCCCGCGCTCCCCACGGGGTCGTACGATCTCGTCGTCACGGTCGGAAGCGATCAGGCGACGCTCGCCGGGGCGTTCCAGGCGGTCGATGGGCCGACCCTCACCTCGATCAGCCCGACCAGCGGCATCGCCGGCCAGTCGTTCGTCACGATCGCCGGGACCAACTTCCACGTCGGCATGACGGTGACGCTCGGCGGCGTCCCCTTCGACAACCTGCTCGTGGCGAGCGACACGCAGACGACCGCCCTGGTCCCGCTCGTCCCGCCCGGGACCTACGACGTCACCGTGATCACGAGCACCGGCTCGGCGATCCTCCCGGCGGCGTTCACGGTCGTGAGCGCGAGCTCGCTCACCGTCAGCACCATCAACCCCGATCAGGGACCGACCGCCGGCGGCATCGGCGTCACCGTCAGCGGGACCGGATTCGAGCCGGGCCTGCAGGCGACGATCGGCGGCGCGCCCATCGCTGGCCTCACCCTCGTGAACGACCGGACGTTCTCGGGGACGACGCCCACGCTCCCCGCGGGGACCTACGATCTGACCGTCACCACGTCGACCGGGTCGGTCACCCTCCCGAACGCGTTCACGTTCACCGACGCGACGCCGCCGCCGGTCGCGCTCACCTCGATCAGCCCTTCGGAAGGGACCGACGCGGGCGGCACGCCGGTCACGCTGACCGGCACCGGGTTCGCGGCCGGCATGAGCGCCACGATCGGCGGCGCCTCGCTCGGCGACATCGTCGTCGTGAGCGGCACGACCCTCACCGGCACGAGCCCCGCCCTGCCCGCGGGAACCTACGATGTGGCGATCTCGGTCCCGCGCTCCTCGGCGCTGTCGCGCGTGTCGACCCTGAGGGACGCGTTCACCGTCAACGGGCCGGCGGCGCCGACGGTCACCGCGGTGAGCCCCGCGGAGGGGAACGCCGCGGGCGGCACCCAGGTCACCATCACCGGGACCGGCTTCGGCCCGAGCGTCCAGGCTCGCATCGGCGGCGCGCCGCTGGGTAACTCCACCGTGGTGGACGACACCACGATGACCGGCACGACGCCGGCGCTCGCCCTCGGTCCGCACGACGTCGTCGTCGTCTCCGTCAACGGCCAGGGGACGCTCCCCGGCGGATTCCGCGCGCTCGAGGTGCTCAGCCTCGACTACGTCCGGCCGGCCTCGGGGCCCGTCACCGGCGGCGCCACCGTCTACGTCCACGGCACCGGCTTCGCCTCGGGCACCCAGGCGACGATCGGCGGCGCCGCGCTCGGCGGGCTCGTCATCGACTCGGACACGCTCCTGCACGGCACGACTCCCGCGCTCGCCGAGGGGACCTACGACCTGACGGTGGTGAATCCCGGCGGGAGCCAGGCGACCCTCGCCGGCGGGTTCCGCGTCACCGCGGCGCCGACGATCGCCTCGATCGACCCGGCCGTGGCGTCGGCCAGCGCGACGACCGTCACGATCCGCGGCACGGGGTTCGTCGACCTGCAGGATCTGCCCGGCCGATCCAAGGCGGTGACGATCGGCGGCCAGTCGGTGGCGCGCGTGACCCTGGTGAGCGCGCAGGAGATCCAGGTCGAGACGCGCAACCTGACGCCGGGCTACCACGACGTCGTCGTGGGGACGACCGCCGGAACGGCGACCCTGCCCGGCGCCTACCACGTGGTGCCGCGCGCCGTGGTGACGTCGGTCGAGCCGTCCGAGGGCCCGATCGCCGGCGGAACCGCGATCACGATCCGCGGCACCGACTTCGTGGGCGTGACGTCGGTGATCTTCGACGCCAATCCGAGTCGGACGCTCGCCGACCTCGTCGTGCTCGACGACCAGACGATCACCGGCACCGTCCCGGCCCTCCCCAAGGGCGACCACCAGATCGGCGTCAGGGCCGTCGGTGGGACGGGGCAGCTCGGGAACGCCTTCCGCGCGATCGCCCCGCCGAGCATCAGCTCGATCGATCCGGCGACCGGCTCGATCGCCGGCGGCACCGCGATCACGATCTCGGGACACGACTTCATCGCCGGCAGCCAGGTCACGATCGACGGGCTGCCGCTCTCGAGCGTCGTCGTCGATCCCGAGCGGACGATCACGGGCGTCACGCCCGCGCTGCCGGCCGGACCGCACGACGTCGTCGTGACCCACCCCTACGGCCAGGCCACCCTCCCGGGCGGCTTCATCACCGGGACGTCGCCGACGGTCACGAGCATCGACCCCGCGAGCGGTCCGCGGACCGGCGGGACGATCGTGACCGTCCGGGGCAGCGGGTTCGGGTCGGGGGCGGCCCTCGAGGTGACGATCGGCACGGTCGCCCTCACCGGCGTGGTCGTGACGAGCGACACCGAGGTCAGCGGCACCACCGCCGACCTGATCGGAGCGGGCGCGCACGACGTGACGGTGACGACCCCCTTCGGGCAGGCGATCCTCCCCGGCGCGTTCACGGCCACGGGGAGCTCCGGGGCGGTCCGGCTGACCTCGCCGAGCCCGGAACGCAACGGCGCGTTCGGCGCCGCGATGGCCACCGGAGACGTCGATGGCGACGGGCGCGAGGAGCTCTTCTTCGGCGTCCCGCGTGCGACCGTCGACGGGCACGCGGAGGCCGGCGAGGTCGTCGTGATGACCGCGGACGGTCAGGGCGGCTTCGCCGTGAGCGCGCGCGTGCGCGCGCCCACTCCGGTCGCGGACGCGTGGTTCGGTTACTCGGTGGCCACCGGCGACGTGAACGCCGACGGGCGCACCGATCTCGTCGTCGGCATGCCCGGAAGCAACTTCAGGATCGCGAGTGACGCGGGGTTCGTCTACGTGTTCCTCGCCGACGGGACGGGCGGCTTCGGCCCGCCCGTCCGGCTGACTCGCAACGCATCCGGGAACGGCCTGCTGAGGCGCTTCGGTACGGCGGTCGCGACGGGCGACATCGACGGCGACGGTGACGACGACGTCGCGGTGGGCGCACCGTCGAACCACCTCCAGTTCTTCGCCGTGTATCCCGGCGAGGTCTGGACGTACCGATCGGACGGCCGGGGCGGCTTCGCGGCCGGCGCCGGACTGGCCGATCCGCTCGATGCCGGCTGGAGCTCGCTCTTCGGCCGCACTCTCGCCTGCGGCGACGTGAACGGCGACGGCAACGACGACGTCGTCGTCGGCGCGCCGCAGGCCGACCCCGGCGCCCAGTCGTCCGCCGGCGCCGTGGTCGCGCTCTACTCCAACGGGGCCGGTTGGTACACGAGCGGCGTCCTGCTGAGCGAGACCGTCCCTCAGCGTGATACGTTCGTCGGTGCGGTCCTGATCGCCGGCGACCTGGACGGCGACGGGCGAGCCGAGGTGATCGCGGGCGCGCCGAGCGCCGGCGACGCCGGCCTCACCAACTCGGGTAGGATCGCCATCTTCAGCCGCGACGCTCAGGGCCGCTTCACGACCACGTCACGGATCTCACCGCTGCAGCAGCAGAACGGCAAGTTCGGGAGCTCGCTCGCCATCGCCGACCTCGATGGAGACTCTCGACGCGACCTGATCGTCGGCTCGGCCGGCGCCGACGCAGCCGGGGTGAGCGGCGGCGCGGTCTTCGCCCTGCCCAACGACGGCGCTGGCGGATTCGGCGCGGCGACCATCCTCGTCTCCCCGAGCCCCGAGTCCGGTGCCCTCTTCGGCGGCGCCGTCGTCGCCGGCGACTTCCTCGGCGACGCCCGGACGGATCTCACCGTCGGCAGCCACGGCGTCACCGTCGGAGGCCTCGCGGACGCCGGAGCCGCCTACGTCTTCGACACGGCGAGACCCTAGCTAGGCGGGCGTACCCGCCCGAGCGCCAACGGCCGAGCGCCCCGGGCCGCCGTTGGAATCGCCGATCCGGAGAGCCTTGACCTCCACAGTCTGAGGCGGGCCTGGATCCCTACGGCGAAGCGAGCTGACATTCCGGACGCCGGCCGTAGGGAGACACTCCGACACCGCGAGGACCTCCGAGCGCGCCACCTGGACGGCCCTCCGACGACGAGAGAGCGAGCAGCGAGCCCGATGGCGAAGAAGACGAAGAGCGGGCCCACGAAGTCAGCCCCGAAGAAAAGGGCGACCAAGAAGAGGGCGACCAAGAAGCCCGCGAAGAAGAAGCCGGCGAAGAAGAACGCCGCCAGGAAGAAGAAGGCGAGGAGCAAGGCGGCGACCCGGAAGACGGCGCCGAAGGCGAGCGGCCCGGGCGACCGTGAGGCGATCCTCGCCCGACTCCGCGAGATCCTCGCGAAGCGGGCGAGGACGCTCGTCGTCACCCAGGACGACGCGAAGGGCTACGTCCTCTACTCGAAGGTGAACGGGCCCAACGGAAGGCCGCTCATGTTCGCCGGCTCGGCGGTGCGCAAGGGCACCATCAACTACTACCTGTTCCCCGTCTACATGGACCCCGCGCTGCTGAAGGGCATCTCGCCGGAGCTGAAGAAGCGGATGCAGGGCAAGTCCTGCTTCAACTTCAAGACGCTCGACGCCGCCCTGATGAAGGAGCTCGAGGCCCTCACCGACCGCTGCTGGGCGCGGTGGAAAGCGGACGGGAACGTCTGAGAGAGACCCCGGTCACAGCTTGGAGAGGATGCTGCCTATGGCTGCAATTCCCACACCTCAGGTGGTGGCTGCAAAGGCACAGGTGTGCGCCGCGCTCGCGCTCCGAGCCACCATCGAAGCCAACCCGGGACACCCGAAAGCCGAGGCGCTGCGGGAGGGGGCCGCTGTCTGGTTGCGCAAGGTTGGGGCATGGGAGTTGGCGGTCGAGCCTCTGGAGGAGCATATCTTCGCCGCCCCGCTCGGAGGTCTAGCGAGCGGTCCGCTCAGCGACTGCCAATGGGCTGGCGAGGATGTCGCGGTCCTGGCGTGGGCGCTGGGTCAAGGAAAGCGCCCGCCGGAGTGGGAGCCGGTGAACGCAGCTCCGCTGACCGCTGCCCTGCACTTCATGCAAGACGACGGCGAAGCGATCCGCCGGCAGGTGAGCCTGCAACCTGTCGAGGAGCTGCGGGACTACTTCAAGCGCCTGAGCGTAGTCCGCTGGGCAACCCATGAAGCCCGGCTCAAGCGGGGTGGGTCTGCGGAGCCTCGATCCCTCGATGTGCTCGTCAGGGTGCTACGAGAGCGACTCGCCAACGCAGATGTCGTACTGACCGAGGTCGACTTCGCTCGCGGTCGAGAGGAGGTCGAGCGCATCGGCCCAGGCGGACTCACCGGTGACAGCAGCTCGATCCCTGGTCTCCTCGTCGTGCGCCAGATGGCCGCCGAGTGGCTTGTGGGGGGACGCAGCGCATTCTGGGAGGCGGATCCGTGACCGCATGGACCGCCATCGGAAACCCCCACCGGATCGCGTGTATCCGATGGGGGCCCCGTGCTTCAAACCGTTGGCCCGCGAGGGCCGGTCGAGTCGCTTACGACTTCACCTCGTAGTCGGCGTCGATGATGTCGTCTTCCTTGGTCTCGGATCCGGCGGTGTCGCCGCTGCTCTGGCCCTGGCTCTGTCCGCCGCCGGCTCCGGCTCCGGCTCCGGCGGCTCCGGTCGCGGCTCCGGCCTGGGCGTACTCCTTCTGGGCCTCCTGATACATGGCCTCGCCGATCTTCTGGGCGGCCTTCTGGAGCTCGTCCATCGCGGTCTTGATCTTCTCGACGTCCTCGGACTTGGCGGCCTCCTTGAGGGCCTCGTTCTTGTCCTCGATCGCCTTCTTGCTCTCGGCGTCGATCTTGTCGCCGAACTCGGCGAGCTGCTTCTCGGTCTGGTAGGCCATGTTCTCGGCCGAGTTCTTGGCGTCGACGAGCTCCTGCTTCTGCTTGTCCTCGGCCGCGTGCGTCTCGGCCTCGGCCTTCATCTTGTCGATGTCGTCGCGGCTCAGGCCGGAGCTGGCCGTGATCGTGATCGACTGCTCCTTGCCGGTGCCGAGATCCTTGGCGCTGACCGACAGGATTCCGTTGGCGTCGATGTTGAACTCGACCTCGATCTGGGGCACGCCGCGCGGGGCGGGCGGGATCCCGTCGAGCTTGAAGAGGCCGAGCTGGCGGTTCTGGTTCGCGAACGGCCGCTCGCCCTGGAGGACGTTGATGTCGACGGCCGACTGGCTGTCCGCGGCCGTCGAGAACTTCTCCTTCTTCTTGGTCGGGATCGTCGTGTTCTTGTCGATCAGCGGCGTCATCCGGCCGCCGAGGGTCTCGAGGCCGAGGGTGAGCGGCGTGACGTCGAGGAGGAGCAGGTCCTTGTTGTCTCCGCCGAGGACCGAGCCCTGGATCGCGGCGCCGATGGCGACCGCCTCGTCCGGGTTGATGCTCTTGTTGCCCTCCTTGCCGAAGATCTTCTCGACCGCCTCCTGGACCGACGGGACCCGGGTCATTCCGCCGACGAGCAGGATGTGGTCGATCGCCTTCGCGTCGAGCTTCGCGTCCTCGAGGGCCGCGCGGCACGGGCCCGCGATCCGGTCGAGGAGCTTCTGGGTGATCTGCTCGAACTTCGTCCGGCTGAGGGTCAGGTTGAGGTGCTTCGGCGCGTTGTTGACGGCGGTGATGAACGGCAGGTTGATCACCGTCTGGGTCGAGCTGCTGAGGTCGACCTTCGCCTTCTCGGCCGCCTCCTTGAGGCGCTGGAGGGCGAGGAGGTCGTCGCGGAGGTCGATCCCCTGCTCCTTTTTGAACTCGTCGGCCATCCAGTTCATGATGGCCTGGTCCCAGTCGTCACCGCCGAGGTGCGTGTCGCCGTTGGTCGACTTCACCTCGAAGAGCTTGTCGCTCACCTCGAGGACCGAGACGTCGAACGTCCCGCCGCCGAGGTCGAACACGGCGATCTTCTCTTCCTTCTGCTTGTCGAGGCCGTAGGAGAGGGCCGCGGCGGTCGGCTCGTTGATGATCCGGCGGACGTTGAGGCCGGCGATCTCGCCCGCGTCCTTCGTCGCCTGGCGCTGGCTGTCGTTGAAGTAGGCCGGCACCGTGATGACCGCCTCGGTCACCTTCTCTCCGAGGTAGTCCTCGGCGTATCCCTTGAGGTACTGGAGCACCATCGCGGAGATCTCGGGCGGGCTCATCGTCTTGCCGTCGACCTCGATCCCGACGAGCTCCTTGTCCCCGCCGGTCAGCTTGTACGGGACGATCTTCTCCTCGGAGGAGACCTCCTCGCGGCGCCGACCGATGAAGCGCTTCGCGCTGTAGATCGTCCGCTCGGGGTTCGTCACCGCCTGGCGCTTCGCGATCGGGCCGACGAGGCGCTCGCCCGACTCGCTGATCGCGACGACGCTGGGCGTCGTGCGGTTGCCTTCGGGGTTCGGGATCACCTTGACCTCCGAGCCCTCCATCACCGCGACGACCGAGTTCGTGGTCCCGAGGTCGATTCCAATGATCTTGCTCATGATTGTCTCCTACGTGACCGTCGGGGCATGCTCGTCCGGTGGCAGACCGGGCAGGCCTCCCTCAGGGAGTGGGTCGGTGTATCCTTCTTGATCTCAGTCTGTTGGGCCGGCCACTCGGTGACCTGGCGCCCGCACGAACGACCTCCCAGAGCACCTGGCGTGCCGCAGTCGCAAGTCTCTAGGACCTCGCGAGTTGAGGTGTGGTGGCGGCCCGATGTACCCTGCCAATCTGGCGGGGGTTCGGGGGGGCGGTGGGGGCAGCTGTCAGTCTGGCAGAGATCGGCGGCGTCTAGCCTAACCGTTGTCTGAGGTGGGGCTTGCCTCATCCGGCTTGCCCGTCTTTCCGAGCTCGTACTTCGAGATCTTCCGGTACAGCGTCCGCTCGCCCATGCCCATGAGCCGCGCCGCTTCCTCGCGGTTGCCGCCGGTCAGCTCGAGCGTCTGCTCGATCAACGCGCGCTCGACGTCCTCGAGGGTGCGCCCGGCCAGACCGCCCATCGAGGCCGCCGCCGGCGCCTTGCCCTGTCGCACCTCGACCGGGACGTCGCTGATCCCGAGCATCCGCTTGCGGCTGAGCACGACCATCGTCTCGATGACGTTGCGGAGCTGACGCACGTTCCCCGGCCACCCGAAGACCTGGAGCGCCTGGCGCGCCTCGGGGCTCATCCCCTCGATCGGCTTGCCGTGGTGGTCGGCGAACTCGTGGACGAAGTGATCGATCAGGAGCGGGACGTCGCTCGGTCGCTCGCGGAGCGACGGCAGGCGCACCGTCACGACCTTGAGTCGGTGGTAGAGGTCCTCCCGGAACTCGCCGTGCTCGACCATGTCGTCGAGGTCCCGGTTGGTCGACCCGATCAGGCGGATGTCGACCGACCTCGGCTTGTTCGCGCCGATCGGCGTGATCTCGCGGGACTCGAGCACCCGCAGCAGCTTGATCTGCGTCGCCATCGGCATGTCGCCCACCTCGTCGAGGTAGAGCGTGCCGTGGTGGGCCGCCTCGAACTTGCCCACCCGATCCGCCATCGCGCCGGTGAACGCGCCCTTGGTGTGGCCGAAGAGCTCGCTCTCGATGAGCGTCTCGGCGATCGCGGCGCAGTTGAGGGCGATGAACGGCCCGTCGCGACGCGCGCTGTTCTGGTGGAGGCAGCGGGCGATCAGCTCCTTCCCCGTCCCGTTCTCGCCGAGGATCAGGACGGTCGCGTCGGTGCCGGCCGCCTGCCGGACGACCTCGAAGACGCGGCTCATCGCGGGGCTGTTGCCGATGATCCCGCTGAAGCCGAACCGCTCGTCGAGGGCCCGCTCGAGCGCCTCGTTCCGGCGGACGAGGGCGCTCCGCTCGACGGCGCGCGACAGGTGCGCCCGGATCTCCGCGTGGTTGACCGGCGTCGGGACGTAGGCCAGCGCGCCGCGCTGCATCGCGAGGACGCAGGTCTCGACGGGGTCGTCCCCGGCCATCACGATGAACTGCACCTCGCCGCCGTGCTTCTTCCGGGCGAGGTCCATGAGGGCGAGGC
This sequence comes from Planctomycetota bacterium, assembly GCA_029260755.1. Lineage (GTDB taxonomy): Bacteria > Planctomycetota > J058 > J058 > JAJDCQ01 > JAJDCQ01. The sequence continues at coordinate 49,132 of JAJDCQ010000185.1, forward strand.
CGTTGCGGTCGCCCGCGAGCCCGACGCTCGTCACGACGACGGCGTAGGCGGTGCGCGCGACCAGATCGAATGCGGCCTTCCCGCTCGTGCCGCGCACATCGAGACCGTCGACGTCGAGCGCCTCCTCGAGCTCGTGGCGGAGCTCGGCGTCGTCGCTCACGACGAGGACGCGCGGGTCGCCCTTGCCGCGGACGATCCGCGCGCTCACGCTCGTCAGAGGCGCCTTGCCGCCTTCGTCGCCGGTTCCGGTCACGCCTCGGCTACTCGAACTTGATTCCCTGGGCGAGCGGCAGCTGCCCGCTCCAGTTCACCGTGCACGTCTGTCGGCGCATGTAGGCCTTCCACGAGTCGCTCCCGGCCTCGCGGCCGCCGCCGGTGTCCTTCTCGCCGCCGAAGGCGCCGCCGATCTCGGCGCCGCTCGTCCCGATGTTGACGTTCGCGATGCCGCAGTCGCTCCCGGCCGCCGAGAGCCAGCGCTCGCTGCAGCGGAGGTCGTTCGTGAAGATGGCGCTCGAGAGGCCCTGCGCGACGCCGTTGTTGGCGGCGATCGCCACCTCGACGTCGGCGACCTCGATCACGTAGAGGATCGGGGCGAACGTCTCCTCCGCGACGATCGGCATGTCGGCCGAGGCGCGCACGATCGTCGGCTCGACGAAGAAGCCCGGCCGGTCGACCCTCTTGCCGCCGCACAGCACCTCGCCGCCCTGCTTCGCGGCCGTCTCGAGGGCGGCCATCATCCCGTCGACGGCGTCGCCGTCGATGAGCGGGCCCATCAGGGTTTCCGCGTCGAGCGGGTTGCCGATCCGCACCTGCGCGTAGGCCTTCTGGAGTCGCTCGGTCAGCTCCGCCGCGACGCCCTTCTGGACGAGCAGCCGCCGCGTCGTCGTGCAGCGCTGGCCGGTCGTGCCGACCGCGCCGAAGACGATCGCCCGGACGGCGAGGTCGAGGTCGGCGTCGTCGAGCACGACGAGCGCGTTGTTGCCGCCGAGCTCGAGGAGGCTGCGCCCCATCCGCGCGGCCACCCGCTGGCCGACGTGGCGGCCCATCCGGCAGCTCCCGGTCGCGGAGATCAACGGCAGCCGCGGATCGGCGACCATCGTCTCGCCGACCGTCGCGTCCTCGCCCATGATCAACCCCGAGACGCCGGCGTGCCCGGCCTCGGCGAAGACCTCGTCCGCGATGCGCTGGACCGCGATCGCGCACAGCGGCGTCTTGAGCGATGGCTTCCAGATGACCGGGTCGCCGCAGACGCCCGCGATCGCCGCGTTCCACGCCCAGACGGCGACCGGGAAGTTGAACGCGGTGATCACGCCGATCGGCCCGAGCGGATGCCACTGCTCGTACATCCGATGACCGGGGCGTTCGCTGTGCAGCGACAGGCCGTAGAGCTGGCGCGAGAGGCCGACCGCGAAGTCGCAGATGTCGATCATCTCCTGCACCTCGCCCTCGCCCTCGGCGCGGATCTTGCCCATCTCGAGCGAGACGAGGGCGCCGAGCGCCCGCTTCTTCGCGCGGAGCCGCTCGCCGAGGAGCCGGATCAGCTCGCCGCGCGCGGGCGCCGTCTCGGCGCGCCACCCCGCGAACGCCTCGGTCGCGGTCGCGGCGACGCGCTCGTAGTCGTCGGCCGAGCCGGTCCGGACGGCCGCGATCGTGTCGCCCGTCGACGGATCGATCGAGTCGACGACGGCGCCGCCGGGCTCGGCGATCCAGCCGCCGGCGTAGACGCCCGAGGTCTGCTCGGCGATGCCGAGCTCGGCGAGGAAGTCGTGCGACACGGTCGTGCCTCCGGGGATGCCCGATTCCGACCGGCCCGAGCGCGCGGGCCGACGATGCATTCGGTGGGCGAGGGAATCGTCTTCCGATGGTCGCCGGCAGCGCGCCGGCGAACGGGGAGCGGGCGGGCGGCCTACTCTACTCGAAGCCGAAGTCGTCGAGGTCGCCCTCGGAGAGCTCGTACTTCTCGTCGGGGAGAGTGTGGCGGACGACGCGCTCGAGCCGATTGATGTCGGCCTCGAGCTGGCTGACCATCTGGAGCGCCGCCTTCTCCTTCTCGCGCTCGAAGCGGGTCATCGCCGACCGCATCTGCTCCTTCTTGTCGTTGATCCGCGTGGTGCAGGAATCGATGATCTCCTGACCCGTCTTCCGGAACTTCATGGTCTCTTCCTCGGCGAGGTCGTTCTGTGGTCGTTCTATGGTTATGTCCCGAACCAGCCCACGATTATAGCGGTGCCCCGGGAGGCGTCTAGCTCGAGCGCCGCTCCAGGATCTTCCGGAGCTCCCCGAGCCTTCCCCGGAGCGCGTCGTCGTCGGCCGCCTCGACGTTGAGGCGCAGCTTGGGCTCGGTGTTCGACTTCCGGACGTTGAACCACCAGTCCTCGTAGTCGACGCTGATCCCGTCGAGGCGGCTCTGCTCTCCGTCGCCGAACGCGGCGGCCAGCTCCTCGATCTTCGCGTCGGGGTCTTCGACGACGAAGTTCACCTCGCCGCTCTGCGCGTAACGCTCGATCGGCTTCCGCAGCTCCGACAGGCGCTGGCCGCCCGTCGCCAGCAGGGCGAGCAGCTTCGCCGTCGCCACGAGCGCGCTGTCGCAGTAGTAGTGGTCGGCGAAGTAGAAGTGGCCGGACAGCTCGCCGCCGAGCGGCGCGCCGACCCGTCGCATCGTCGCCTTGATGAACGCGTGCCCGACCCGTTCCTTCACCGGCTCTCCGCCGAGGCGGCGGATGTCCTCCGCGATCGCGCGGCTGCTCCGGAGGTCGTAGACGACCTTCGAGCCGGGCTGCCGCGCGAGGAGCTCCGCGGCCAGGATCGCGGTCATCCGGTCGGCCGGGAGCGGCTCGCCCCGATCGTCGACGGCGACCATGCGGTCGCCGTCCCCGTCGAAGGCGATCCCGAGGTCGAGGGAGTCGCGCCGGACGAGGGTGGCGACGTCGTGGAGATTCTCGACCTCGAGCGGGTTCGCCTCGTGGTTCGGGAAGGTGCCGTCGGGCTCCCAGTAGAGGGCGAACGGCTCGACGCCGGGCAGCGCCTCCTCGAGGACGCGGCCGAGGATCGCCCCGACGGCCCCGTTGCCGCAGTCGAAGGCGACCCGCAGGCGCGGTCCGTCGCCGCGCTCGGCGAGCGGCCCGGCGAACCGCCGGAGGTGCTCGATGTAGGGGTCGAGCGGGGAGAGCGTCTCCTCCGCGCCGCGCGATGCCTCGTCGGGCACCGCGTCGTCGTCGTCGGCGCAGGCCGCCTCGATCGCGGCGAGCCCGCTGTCGGACCCGACCGGAATGCCCTCCTCGCGGCAGATCTTGAAGCCGTTGTAGCCGGCCGGGTTGTGGCTCGCCGTCACCATGATCCCGCCGGCGAGGCCGTTGCTTCCGACGGCGTGGTAGAGGAGCGGCGTCGTCACGAACCCGATGTCGACGGCGGTCGCGCCGGCGTCCCGGATGCCGGCCCGGACCGCCTCGCCGAGCGGCACGCCGCTCTCCCGCATGTCGCGGCCGACCGCGATCCGCCGGACCTCGCCCCGGGGCCCGCGAGGGCCGCCGAGGAAGCCGACGAACGCGCGGCCGATCCGGCGCGCGATCGCCTCGGTGACCTCCGAGGGATAGAGCCCGCGGACGTCGTACGCCTTGAAGATTCCCATGCTGGGTCGTTCTCCGGTTCCGAGGTCGTTCTACTTGCGATGCGAAACGAAGCCGACCGGCCCCGCGGCGCCGGTGAGCTCGAACGCGCCATCCGCGTCGGGCGGGACGCGGAGCAGCGTCCAGTCGCCCATCATGAGGTCGGCGTCCAGGGGCTCGGGCGGGACGATTCCGGGGCGGTCGATGTAGAAGCTGCTGCCGAGGTACTCCGACTCGATCGCGACCTCGCCCTTGTACGGCGTCACGTCGCGGTCGGTCACGATCACCCCCTTCACGTAGGCGCCGTCCTTCAGGACGACGCAGCCGCGCCGCCACGGCCCGAGGCGGATGAAGAACCGCTCGGGCCCCTCGTAGAACAGCATCATGTGCTCGGACGTCATGTTCCGGACCGCCTCGACGCCGAGCCCGTCGAGGCCCGACGGCAGGGTCGTCGCCGGCTTCTCGTCCGGGTGCACCGCGAGACGTTCGACGGCCTCGAAGCCGAGCCGCATCGCCTCGGCGTGGGCGGCGTCGCCCTCCGCGCTGCCCGCGAGCAGCTCGGCGCGGAGGCTGAGCATGAAGACGCGGGCCATCGGCTCGCCGCTCTTCTCGAAGTGGGCGGCCGCCTCACGCAGAGACTCGCCGAGCTCGTCGCGCATCGCCGCGGGGATCGCGTCGCCGAGCTCGGCGACGAAGAACCCGCCGAGGCGGTAGAAGTCGGCCCAGCGTCCCTCGCTCCGGGTCGCTCGGATCGACGCGTAGAGATGGTCGCGCACCCGCGTCGCCGCGTCGGACTCGGGGACGTTGCGGAGGACGCCGCGCATCCGGGCGTAGTCGTTCCGGTCGATCGCGACGTGGGCGCGCGCCTCCCACATCAGCGTGAACGCCTCGCGCGCGCCGGGCACCCGCTCTGGGAACCAGAGACCGTGAAGGAGCGCCTTGGCGACGGCGTTGTCCTTGCCGGCGCCTCCCTTCTTCGCCCAGGCCTCGAGGTGGGGCCGCACGTCCGCGGGCGCGCCCTCGAACGGGTCGAAGGCCTCGTCGATCGAGCGGAGGAACGGGAGGTACTGGTGGGCGACGTGGTCCTCGAGGAAGTCCTCGGCCTGGCTGGCGACCTGGAACCAGACCTTCGCCGCGGCGAGGCGCCGCGCCCGGCCGAGCTGGACCGCGAGCTGGAGCTCGTTCGCCTCGCGGGCGAGGTCGAGCCACGGGGTGACGTCGTCGAAGGCGTCGTGGCGACCGCGCAGGTCCCGGGCGAGACGCTTCGCCGGCTCGGCGAGGCGGATCGCGACGTTCGTCTCGGCATCGGGCGGCACCCATCGGAGCTTCCCCGCCTCGACGTCGCGGGCGAGGCCGAGGATGGCGCGGGCGAGGCGGGCGCGGCGGTTCCAGCGCACGGACGAGGTGAACGGCTCGCCCCCGACGAGCGCGTCGTAGCCGGCGTGCCGCGGGATCGCCATGAGGAGGCACGTCGCCAGGGCGTGCTCGCCGCGGTCGAGGGCCGCCTCGCCGCCCGCGTCGAGCTCCTCGATCGTGAGGGTCGCCGCGAGGGTCGTCTCGACGATCGTGTCGCGGACGTCCTGCCGCGCGCCCCAGCTCAGGTGGTCCTCGGCCGCGACGACCGCGGCGGCCCGGGTGAGGAGCCGGCCGGCCGCGTCGGCGTCGCCCGCCTCGCGCGCCGCGGTCCAGCGGGCCATGAGGTGCTCGGCGACCTCGCGCCGGGGGAGCTCGCGGACGTGCTCGTCGGCCGTGACCGCGGCGAGGATGCGGTCGATCTCGTCGGCGTCGCCGGCGCCGAGGGCGGCGAGGACGCGGGCCCGGGCCCCCCCGAGGTGCGACTTGCGGATCTGGCGGAGCTCGTCGCGGGAGGGGACCTCGCCGTCGGTGGCGAGATGCTCGGCCTCGGCCTCGCCGATCAGGCGCCGGGCGTCGTCCCAGCGCTCGGCGGCGACGACGTCGCGATGCGCCCCGGCCCACGCCCGGCCGATCCAGCTCTTCGCCTGCTCGGCGTCCTCGTCGCTCGCGCGGCCGTCGATCGTCGCCGCGCAGAGCGCGAGCGCCTCCTCGAACCTCTTCGCGCGCATCAGCGCGCGGATCCGCTGCCCGAAGGGCTTCGCCTCCTCCTCGCGCTCCTTCGCGCGGCGACGCTCGGCGAGCGGGATCCGGCGGCGGGTGCGCTCCTCGCCGCGGGCGGATCCTCCCTCGGGGAGGGTCACCTCACCGAAGGGGTCCTCGCCCCCCTCCATCGACTCCTCGATCGCGTCCTGGGTCGCGCGCATCTGGCAGAACGGGATGGCCATCATCATCACCAGCCCGATGATGCAGCAGCCGATGGCGATGAGCCGGGTCTGGTCGAGCTCCATCGGGACCTCCGGTTCCTGACGTGGATGTGACGTCTCCGGACGCCGGCATGATAGGATCGCCGCCGCCAGGGGTCGAGCCGATCCGCCCGGCCGTTCGGGGCGTGTCGGGGATGCACGATCCGGGCCGTGACGCGGCTAGACCCGATGGAGACGGGTCTCCCACGGGATCAGCGAGAGAGAGCACCCCATGTCGAGTCGGATTCGAGCCCCGCGGTGGCTCCCCTCCTTCGGGCTCCGCCCTTCGGGACTCGCCATCCCGGTTCTCGCGGTGACGCTTGCCCTTACGACCCTCGCGGCCCCGTCCCCGGCCAGCGCCGCGGACTGCGGCAAGCTCCCCAAGGGCAAGAACCCCTCGCCGGCCGAGATCGCCAAGGCGATGCAGGAGCTGTCCGGCCAGCACGGCGTGCCGACCGAGATCATGAAGGGGATCGCCTGGCGCGAGAGCAACGTCCAGCAGTGGCGGAGCGACGGGCGGCTCGTGATCAACCCGAAGGACTGCGGCTACGGGATGATGCAGCTCACCGGCGCGACCGCGAGGCAGTTCGACGTCGACAGGCTCAAGAGCGACTGGCGCTACAACCTCGAGGCGGGCGTCAAGGTGCTCGTCCAGAAGTGGAAGCGCGCCGAGCGCAAGGGCCTCGTCCCGGCGAACGACCCCGAGGCGCGGCGCGTCCTCGAGAACTGGTACTACGCGATCGCGTTCTACTGGGGCGGGCAGACCGAGAGCTACCTCCGCAAGATCTACGGCCACATCGAGAACCGCCCGGGCGTCCTCACCCAGCTCCTCGGCCGGCCCGTGAAGATCGGGATCCCGTCCGAGATCCTCCCGGGCTTCAGCTTCGGCGACAAGTTCATCGCGCGGCGGGACGGCGTCTGGATCGACGCGAAGGGCAAGGCCCGTCGCGCCCCCGTCAACCTCGGCACGATCGGCGACCCCCAGACCCTCGCCATGCTCGATGTCACCCTCGCCCGCGCCGAGAAGGCGCGCGGCCGGAAGCGCTGGAAGGACGCGGTCAAGTACTACGCGCAGATCGTCGAGACCGGCGCCGACACCGAGCACGTCCCGCTCGCCGAGGCGGCCCTCGCCGAGCTCGCGACCGACGCGCAGGGCAAGCTCGCCGACGCCCGCGCGGCCGCAGAGGCGGGCGATCGGGCGCTCGCCGAGAAGCTCGCGAAGCGCGTCGCCCGTGACTACCGCGGCCTCGAGGAGGCCGACGCGGCGAAGGCGTACGCCGCGGAGCTCAAGGCCGGCAAGACCGGCGCCTGAGCGTTCGCCCGATCAGCGGAGCTCCGCGAGGCGCGCCCGCGCCTCGGGGAGACGGGCGTCCGCCTCGGGCGCGGCCCCGACGAACCGTTCGAGGTCGGCCTTCTCGCCGCTCCGATCGCCGAGGCGGCGTGCCACGTTCGCGCGGATCCAGAGCGCGTCGCCGTCTCCTCCATCGACGAGCTCGGTCAGGTCCGCCCGGGCGGCGTCGAGCTGGTCGAGCTCGATCCGGGCGATCGCACGATCCCGGAGAGCGGGTAGGAACCGCGGGTTCAGCTCGAAGGAGCGGGTGAAGTCCTCGACGGCGCCCGCGAGGTCGCCGAGCGCGCGGCGGGTCCGCGCCCGGTTGAACCAGACGTCGTAGTCGCGGGGCGCCACCTCGAGGCAGCGATGGAAGTCCTCGAGCGCCCCGCGGTGGTCGCCGAGCTGGTTCCGGAGGCCGCCCCGGTTGTTGAGGGCGACCACGTGGTTCGGCTCGAGCTCGAGCGCTCGGCCGAAGTCGGCGAGGGCGCCCTCCCGGTCGCCGAGACCGTCGCGGATGGTCGCCCGGACCGCAAAGGCGGAGGCGTAGCGCGGTGAGAGGCGAAGCGCCTCCTCGACGTCGGCGAGGGCCCCGCGGGGATCATCGAGCTGCCGACGCCCGCAGGCGCGTTCGTAGCGCGCCTGGGCCGACCGAGGGGCGAGCTCGATCGCGCGCGTCGCCGCGGCCACGGCCTGGCGAGGGTCGCCGACATCGCGGAGGAAGACCGACGCGTTCGTCCAGAGGGAGGCGTCCTCGGGGGCGAGCTGCAGGGCGCGCTTCAGATCGGCGAGCGCGCGGGGAATGTCGCCCTTGCGGCGCCAGGCGATCGAACGCGCGCTCCAGGCGTTGGCCACGGCGGGCGCCGCCTGGATCGCGCGGTCGAGCGTCTCGAGGCCGCGGTCGAGCTCGCCGGCCATGACGAGGGCGGCGCCGAGCTCCCGAAGGACGACGGCGTGGCCGGGGAGGCCGGCGGCGGCCCGCTCGAGATCAGCGATCGCGTTGGGCAGGTCGCCGGCCGTCCGTCGGGCGATGCCCCGGTAGCACCACGCGATCGGATAGTCGGGGGCGAGCTCGATCGCCCGGCTCGCGTCCGCGATCGCGCCCTCGATGTCGTCGAGCCGCCGGCGAGTCTCGGCGCGTTGAGCCCATGCGAAGGCGAGGCCGCCGTCGATCGAGATGGCCTGGTTCAGGTCGGCGAGGGCGCCCTGGGCGTCGCCGGCGCTGAGGCGGGCGTAGGCGCGAAGCGCCCACACGGGCGCGTACGAGGGCTCGAGATCGACCGCTCGGTCGTAGCTGGCGATCGCCTCGGCGTGATCGCCCCGGTCGAGCCGCGCCTTCGCCTCCGCGACGATGTCGTAGAGGGGGCCCGCGGCGATCGCGACGGTCGGTCCCTGGAGATTCGTACCGATCGGTTGGATCGTCCCGTCCGGACGCTCGAGCACGAGCTCGATGCCGCGGCGCTCGATGTGACGCGTGAGGATGCGGGTGAAGCTCCCCGGCCGGCCTCGGTAGGCCTTGAAGCGCGGGGTCAACCAGTCCTCGATGTCGCGCCGGGTGCCGACGCGGCAGAGCGCGATCGCCGGCTCGAGGGATCGCGCCTCGTCGGGCTCCGCGCGCAGGTAGCGTCCGAGGGGGCCGACGGCGCCGTCGCGGATGCCGATCCGGCCGAGCGCGGCGCTGCATAGTCTCGCGACCGCGAGGGCGTCGTCGCGGGGGGTGGCCAGTCGCCGCTCGAGCGCGTCGGCGAGGATCTCCTCGGCGGAGCGCGGCGGCGCGGCGACCTCGATGTTCCCGGTTCGCTGCATCCGGCGGTCTCGGATGGCGAGGCGCCGCATCGCCTCGGCGATCGGCGCGCTCACCGCCGCGTCCGGCCCGGCGACGCCCCCCGGGCGGGTGGCCTCGACGCGAACGGCGTGCGCGAGCCCCTCGATCGGCGTCAGCCCGAGGCTCGTCTCCGATGGATCGGGAGTCCCCGCGGCCAGGAGGAGCTCGGTCCGGACCGCCGTGACCTCGGCGGTCACCTCGTCGAGGGTGCGCCCGAGGATGGAGACCGTGTCCGGGCCGGCGAGGCGGGCGAGCGCGAAGACGGCGTCTTCGTGTCCGCTCGGCTGGGAGGCCATCTTGCCGGAGCGAGCGTCGGAGAGGATCGTGTCGACCTCCTGGCGACGCGCGGCGAGGCGCCGATCGCGCGCCTCCTCGACTCCGCGGCGAGAGGCCTGGGCGCGCTCGGAGTCGACTCCGAGCCCGGCCGCCTCGTCGAACACGCTCGCGGCGAGGCGCCACTGCTCGGCGGCGAGCGCCTCGTCGCCGAGCGCCATGGCGGCGTCGAAGACGTGACGCCGCGCGCGGGCGTCGTCCGGCGCGAGGGAGCGCCAGCGCTCCGCGGCGCGCCACGCGTCCAGGCTCGCGGCCAGGCGGGCGTCGACGGCCGCCAAGTCCGAGGCCTGACGGGCCTCGTCGAGGGCGGCGAACGCCGCCGAGGTCTCGGCGCGGGCCTGGTCGATGAGGGACCGGCGGTCCTCGGCCGTCGCGTCGGCGCGCGTCCGCTCGATCACGACCGGGAGGGAGACCGCCGCTCCCACGATCACGAGGGCGGTCGCGGCGATGGTGGCAGCGACGAGGCGGCGCCGCCGGACCCAGCGTCCGATGCGGCCGATGCGGCCGAGGGGACGCGCCTCGATCGCCTCGCCGTCGATGAAACGGCCGAGCTCGTCGGCGACGTCGAGCGCGGTCGGGTAGCGGCGCTCGGGCTCCTTCTCGAGGCACCGGAGCGAGATGGTCTCGAGGTCGGGATGGACCCGGGGATCGAGCTGCCGGGGCGGGATCGGGTCGGTGGCGATCGCCCGGCGAACCAACTCGACGAACGTCTCTCCGGAGAACGGCGGGCTTCCGGTGACGGCTCGGTAGAGGAGGGCGCCCAGGCCGTAGACGTCCGCCTGCGGCCGGATCTCGCGCTCGCCGCGGAGCTGCTCGGGCGCCGAGAACGACGGGGTGCCGACGACGGCGCCGCTCGCGGTCAGGTCGTCGCGCGCGTCGATCGCCTTGGCGAGACCGAAGTCGGCGAGCCGGGGCTGGTCGCCGTCGAGGAGGACGTTCTGGGGCTTGACGTCGCGGTGGACGATGCCGGACCGGTGCGCGTGGTGGAGCCCGAGGGCGACCTCGCGGACGATCTCGGCGATCCGGCGCGGAGGGAGACGACTCGTCTCGAGGAGGGACTCGAGGGTGCCGCCCGAGACGAGGTCCATCACGATGAAGGGACGGCCGTCGTCGAGGCCGACCTCGTGGACCGACACGATCGCCGGGTGGTGGAGGCGCGCCGCCGCCCGCGCCTCGAGGAGGAACCGCTCGTGCGCGCGCGCCCCGGCCGTCGCGGGGAGCACCTTGATCGCGACCTCACGCTGGAGGCTCGGGTCGAAGGCGCGGTGGACGATCCCCATCCCGCCGCGCCCGAGCTCGTCGGAGAGGACGTACCGCCCGACCCGACGCTCGCCGTCGCTGCCTCGGTGGCCCAGCCGGTCGACGGCCGGCGCGGAGATCGCGTCGGGGAAGGCGCTCGCGGGCGGAGCGTCGAGCGGCGCGGTGACCCCGCGCTCGTCCGAGTCGCTGCCCGGAGCGTCCGGCATCGGGGAGGCCGGCGGCGGAGACCGACGCTCGGGATCGCTCGGCGGAGGCATGGCCGGAGGATGGCAGAGGCCGGGGCAGCGCCGCAAACCGAGGACGACGAGGCATTGGGAGCGGGCGGCCCGAGGTGCCATCCTCGTCGTGGTCGTGGAGGAGGTCCGCGCTGAGCCCCGAAGCCCCAGGACACTCTCGCGTCGGTCGCTACCAGATCGTGTCCGAGCTCGGACGCGGCGGCATGGGCGTGGTCTTCCGCGGTCGCGATCCCACCCTCCGGCGTGACGTGGCGATCAAGATGCTCCTCGACGCCGGCGAGCGGCAGGTCGAGCGGTTCGCCCGCGAGGCGCGGGCGGCGGCGCGCCTGCGCCATCCGGGGATCGTGGCCGTCCACGAGGTCGGCAGCGAGCAGGGTCGGCCCTACCTCGTGATGGACTTCGTCGAGGGGGAGACGCTCGCGGCGCTCATCGAGCGCGAGGGGATGCTCGCCCCGCGGCGCGCGGCGGAGATCGTCGCCGCGGTCGCGGTCGCCCTCGAGCACGCCCACGGCCTGGGGATCGTCCATCGCGACGTGAAGCCCGGAAACGTCCTGATCGATCGGGCGGGGCGCCCGCTCCTGGCCGACTTCGGCCTCGCGCGCGAGATCGAGAGCGAGGACCGCTCCCTCACGATGACCGGGCAGCTCCTCGGCACGCCGCACTACTGCCCGCCCGAGCAGGTCCGCGGGGACACCGAGGCGATCGGTCCCCGGTCCGATGTCTTCGCCCTCGGCGCGGTCCTCTACGACGCGGTGACCGGGGCGCCGCCGTTCCCGGGCGAGAGCGTCCTCGAGGTGATGGGCAAGACGCTCGCGGCCGAGCCGGAGCCGCCAAGACGCCGGAACCCGCAGGTGCACCGCGACGTCGAGACGATCATCCTCACCTGCCTCGAGAAGGATCCCGGGAAGCGCTACCCGAGCGCGGCCGAGCTCGCCGCCGACCTCCGACGCTACCTCGCCGGCGAGCCGATCCACGCGCGTCCCGTCGGGCGACGCGAGCGGCTCGTGCGTTGGTCGCGTCGCAACCCGGCGTTCGCGGCGACCGTCGCGGTCGCCGGCGTCGTGATCCTGGGGATGGCGATCGCGGGCGTCGCGCTCGCCGTCTACTCGTACCGCGAGATCGGAGACGCCCTCGAACGAACCGAGGATGCTCTCGCCGAGGCCGAGAGCCGGCGCGGCGAGGCGGTCGCCGCCCGCGCCGCGGCCGAGGCCGAGGGCGCCCGCGCTCGTGAGGCCGAGGAGCGGGCGATCTTCCAGGCCTCGGCATCGGCGCGAAGCCTGAGCCGATCGCTCTTCGAGCGAGGCATCCGTTTCAACGGCGAGGGTCGCTCTCAGGAGGCCTGGGTGACGCTCGCCCGCGCCCTCGCCCTCACGGACGACCCCGAGATCCGCTGGTCGGTCGGCGACGCTCGCGCGCAAGCGCCGCGACTGCTCTACGAGACGCCACGCTCGCTCGGCGCCGCGGGGATGCTGCTGGCGATCGACCCGGGCGCAGGGCATCTCATCGCGGTCGACGAGCGAGGAATGCTCGAGTCGTTCGATCTGGATACCGGGGAGCGTCGTCGGCTCGGGTTCTCTCTATCGTTGCTTCGCGGCGTGGCGGCGGTCGCGGCGGCATCGCCTTCGCTCCGGACGCTCGCGTTCGGCCATCGCCGGCGGTCGCCGTCGGCATCGCGTCCCCGGAGCGAGCGAGATGACGCGATCACCGTCGTCGGCACCGAGCTCGGCGAGAAGAGACGCGAGCTCATCGGGCACGGCGCCCCGGCGACCGGTCTCGCCTTCGTGAGCGGCGACGACCGCCTCGCCTCGGTCTCGGGCGACGGGACGGCTCGGCTCTGGGACCTCCGCCTGGAGCTCGAGGTCGCTCGCGTGGATCTCGGGGTCGAGCTGACGTCTCTGGCCGCGAGCTCCGATGGCGGCGTCCTCGCCGCGGGGAGCGCGGGGGGCGTCGTTCATGTCCTCACATCGCAGGAGCTCGCCGCCGGCGAAGACGCGGCGGGGCGTCGCCTGGCCAGCTTCGACGGACGAGTCGACGCCATCGCCGTTTCGCCCGACGGCCGCGTCGTCGCGGCATCGAGCGGGCGGACCCTCCGGGTGTGGAGCGTCGGCACGGGCGCGACGATCCTGGAGGAGGACGCCGGAGAGCCGATCGAGGGACTCGCCGTCGTCGCTCCCCGCGACGGAGCCCGAGCGGTCGTGATGATCGCCCGGTCCGGAGGCGTCGTGATCCGTGACCTGGAGGGCTCCAGCCCCGCCCTCGTCATCCGTGAGGACGGCCCGGTCGGCGCGTTCGCCGTCGACCCGGCGGGCACCGTGGTCGCCCTCGCGGATCGCGACGGCGGAGTCCGCCTCCTCGACGGGAGGAGCGGCGAAGAGCGGGCGCGCCTGAGCGGTCCTCGGTCCCGGCTCGGTCGCACGAACGTCGCCGTGAGCCCGGACGAGACGATGTTCGCCATCAGCGTGCGCGACTCGTCGAAGGCGCACCTCCACCGACTCGTCGATGGGCGGCCCGATGGCGAGCTCCGGGGCGAGCGCGGCGCCTTCGACCACATCCGGTGGGTGGAGCGCGGGACGCTCGTCTCCGCCGGCCGGCCCGATGAGGGGCTCACCCTGTGGGACGTGTCATCCCGTCAGGTCGCGGCTCGCGTTGCGATCGAGGGGAGCGTGAAGGGGATGGTCACCTCGGACGACGGGCGGCGGCTCGCCGTCGCGGTCTCGCGAGGGAAGGAGTCGCCCCGCATCGAGATTCGAAAGCTCCCTCGGGGGGAGCTCGAGCGTGAGCTCGCGCTCGAGGGGCGTCATGGATCGGGCGACGTGACGATGGAGTTCGACGGTTTCGGGGAGCACCTCGCCTGCCAGACCTCGCGGACGATCAGCCTCTGGGAGGTCGGTACCGGCCGTCGTCTGGCGCGGAGCACCGTGTCGCACCGCGACCAGTATGTAAAGGCGGGCCCGGCGTGGCTGGACCCTCGGGCGCGCCAGGTCCTCTACGTGGACGCGCGCGGATCACTTCGGGTCATCGACGCGACCGGACGCGATCGCCCGACCGACAGCTTCGGGGGACCGGGCGCGGCGTCGGTGCTTCAGTCGATCGCCTGCCGGGGACCGAGGATCATCTTCGGTTCCGACTTCGGGGTCGTCGAGGTCTGGGCGAGGCAGGGAAGGGAGGACTCGATCCAGGGGCACCCGGGTCCGGTCTCGAGCGTCGCCCTCGTGGGCGACCGCATCCTCGCGGGCGGGCTCGGATCCGCTCGCCTCTGGGAGCGCCCGCCCTCTCGGGTTCGGGGCCTGATCGCCGACGACACGGGGTGGTCGCGTCGTCTCTCGTGGCTCGATCATGACCACCTGCTCGCGACGCGGAGCGAGGGCGTGGTCGCGCTCTCGGTGAAGGGGGACCTCGAGTCCGAGATGTTGATCGAGCATCCGATCGGCCGGATCCTCGAGCTCGACCGAGATCGGGCGGGGGACACGATCGTCGTCGTCGAGCACGGCAAGGTGCTCATCTTCGATCGCTCGGAGCGGCGGCTCAGGCGGACGCTGACCGTCGAGGGAGCTCTCGGAGCGGCGGTGTCGCCCGACGGGAAGCGCGTCGCCGTGCGCCGGAACGGGAATCGCGTCGACGTGTTCCGCTCGGACGGGACGCCGCTCTGGGCAAGCTCGTTCGGCGACCCGCGCGACGGCGTCCTGACCAAGCTCGAGTGGTCGCCCGACGGCTCGATGCTCGCGGTCAATCCCGGGAAGGGCTTCGCGCTCCTGGACGCGGAGACGGCCGAGGTGCGCGCCGTCTTCGGCGACGACCGGGTCGGCCGTCTGGTCTGGAGCCGTGACGGCTCTCGCCTCGCCGCGGCCGACTCGGAGGGGATCGTCGTTTACGACGCGGCGGACCCGAGCGTGGCGGTGAGGTTGGAGTGGAGGTGGCAGGGGTTCATCGGTCGCCCGGACTTCTCGCCCGACGGCGAGCTCGTCGCGGCGTCGGTCGGCGTCCAGGTCGGGGTCTGGGAGGTCCGGGACGGGCGAGTCGTCCTTCTCCGTCACGTGCGCGCCGCGAGCGGTGGCTCCGGCCTCGGAGCCGTCGCGTTCTCGCCCGACGGCCACGAGCTCGGCGTGGTCGCGCTCGGGCGCGGCGTCGACGTGCACCCGCTCGACGTCCTCGGCGTGCCGGTCCGCGAGCTGCTCGCGGAGTCGATCGCCGCGACGAGGCTCGAGCTCGAGCTCGAGAGCTTCCTGCTGAAGCGGGTGGGGCTGGGCGGCTTCGTCCCGGTCGCTCCGCGCTGATCCGAGGCTCACGAGACGCGGCCCGTTGAACGGGACCTGGCCGGGGCCGACGATGGTCGAGGACCCGTGACCGACTCCGCCTCCCAGCTCTCTTCCTCCTTCCCGAGCCGGCTCGGGCGCTACGATGTGCGGGCCGAGCTCGGCCGCGGCGCGATGGGCGTCGTCCTCCGCGCGTTCGACCCGGCGATCGGGCGCGAGGTCGCCATCAAGATGCTCGCCCCGGGCCCGGCGATCGGCCCCGAGGAGGTCGAGCGGTTCGAGCGCGAGGCGCGGGCGACCGCGAAGCTTCGCCACCCGGGGATCGTCTCGGTCCTCGACGTCGGCCGCGAGGGGGATCGGGCGTTCGTCGTGATGGAGCTCGTCTCGGGCGGGACGCTCGCGGAGCTCCTCGCCGGCGGCCCGCCCCGGGAGGAGGCGCTCTCCCGGATCGTCGAGGTCGCCCGGGCGCTCGACCACGCCCACCGCTCCGGGATCGTTCACCGCGACGTGAAGGCGGCGAACGTCCTCATCGATGCCTCCGACGGCCGCGCCGTCCTGTCGGACTTCGGCCTCGCCCTCGATGCGGGCGGCTCGGCGCGGGCGCGCCTGACCGCGACCGGGATGATCCTCGGGACGCCGCGCTCGATGGCGCCCGAGCAGGTCGACGGCGTTCGAGAGGCGATCGGTCCGAAGGCGGACGTCTGGGCGCTCGGCGTCCTCATCTTCGACGCGGTCACCGGCCGCGCGCCGTTCGTCGCGCCGTCGGTCGTCCAGCTCTTCGCCCTCATCCTCGACGCGGCGCCGCCGGCGCTCGCCTCGCTCGACCCGACCGTCCCGCGCGCCCTCGCCCGGCTCGCCGCGCGCTGCCTCGAAAAGGACCCGGCCGAGCGGCCGGACGCCGCGACGGTCGCCGCCGAGCTCGAGGCGATCGTCGCGTCCGGCGCGACCGTCGCGGTGGCCCCTCGCCCGACCTCGCGGCGGGCGCCTCGCCGACGGTCGGGTCGGAGCTCCTCGCCGTCGGTCGGCGCCGGGGCGCCCCCGGCCCGGACCGCCGGCGGCCTGCCGGTCGTCGCGATCGCCGCCGTCGCGGGAGGGATCGTCGTCGCCGGCGTGGCCGTGGCCTTCCTGATGGGCCTCGGAGCCGGGGCGCCGATCGAGCCCGAGGACCGCGGCGGCCTCGCCGAGGCGCCTCCCGAGACCGGCGCCGAGGACCCGCCCGACGGCGGGACCGAGACCGACGAGCCCCCCGAGGTCGCGATCGACCGGACCGACCCGGTCCTCGTCCTCGCGCCGATGCCGGAGGGGCCGATCGCCGGCGGCGTCGCGCTGCGCGGACGGGTCGACGACCCGACCGCCGAGGTCCGGTGCGGCTCGGCGCGGGCGGAGGTGGCGTCCGACGGCACGTTCACCATCGAGGTGGAGCCGCCGCCCGATCACCCCGACGGCCCGTGGGAGGTCGAGGTGGTCGCCCGCGACCCGGCCGGCCGCGAGGGGACGGCGTCGCTCACCCTCACCCTCGACCGCACCGCGCCGACCCTCCGGCTGCTCGACGCGATGCCGCTCGTCACCTCCGAGGAGCGCATCTCGCTCCGGGTCGCGGTCGATGATGCGACCGCGGTTCGCCTCGTCGTCGACGGCGAACCGATCGACCACCCGGTCGAGCCGGGGGAGGCGTCGTTCTCGCAAGCGGTGGGCGAGGACGGCCAGACCCGGACCTTCCGCGTCGCGGCCGTGGACCGCGCCGGCAACGCGTCGGAGCCGGTCGAGGTGACGCTCACCCGCGACGCGACCGCGCCGACGATCGTGCTCGATGCCCCGGTCGACGGGACGCGCGTCGCCGCCGAGCTCGTCGAGGTCCGCGGGCGGGTCGAGGGGGAGCCGGACCTGACCGGCGCCGTCATCACCGTCGCCGGTCGGAAGGTCGCTCTCGACGCCGACGGGCGGTTCTCGGCGGCGTCGCCCCTCCCCGAGGTCGGCGAGCGCGCGATCGAGGTCTTGGCCGTCGATCGCGCCGGCAACCGGGCGCGGGTCGTGCGGCGGGTGACACGGGAGGAGCCGGGACCGACGGTCCGCCTCGACCCCGAGCCTCCGTCGGTGGTCGTGTGGGAGGACAGGCGCGATCGGAAGATCGAGCTCGCGATCGTCGTCGACGCGGACGACGTCTCCGTCGAGGTCGTCGGCGGGTCCCGAGCACGACCGAAGGGACGACGGTTCACGAGCCAGGTGAAGCTCGAGCCCGGGCGAAACCAAATCGAGATCGTCGCGACCGACCCGGCCGGCCACGCGACCCGGCGCGAGGTGGTCATCCACGCGGTGCCCGCGCCGCGCCTCTGGCACCCGTGGATGGCTCAGGGCGAGAAGGCCGAGGTGGTCATGGAGCTC
Source organism: Planctomycetota bacterium (assembly GCA_029260755.1). GTDB lineage: Bacteria > Planctomycetota > J058 > J058 > JAJDCQ01 > JAJDCQ01. Next base: position 66,674 of record JAJDCQ010000185.1, read on the forward strand.
GCCGGGCTGAAGACCCGCGAGCGAAGCGAGGGCCGCGTCGAGACCCTCGAGGCGCGGCGCTTCGTCCTCGTCGGGACGACGACCCGGCCCGGGGGCGGACCGGCGGTCTCGTCGAAGCTCACCGGCGAGGTGGACGAGCCGTCGGTCGAGGTCGTCGAGATCGGCGGCGACTCCCGCGAGCTCTACCGGTTCACCGTCCACCGGACCGGCGGCGCCCGGCCCGAGCGCGAGGAGTCCTTCTGGATCGACGGCGCCGGGGCGATCGTCCGCGCCCGGGTGCTCCTCCCCGTCGACCTGATCTCGATCGAGCGCCTCGACGAGGAGGCCGAGGTGGTCGTGGCGGGCAAACGACACCGGGGCCAGGTCTACCGGGCGGTCGGACGGACGGTCAAGAACAGCGTGCCCCTCGACATCCGCGGGAAGATCGTCCTCTCCCCCGGGATCCCGGGCGGGATCCTCTCGGGCGACCTGCGGGTCGGTCAGGGCCAGCTCAAGACCGACGTCCGGCTCCGGATCGTCTCCTACCGGCCGGGGCGCTGAGGCGCGGGCTCAGAGGCGCGCGGCGAGGAACGAGGCGATCGCATCGAGGATGGCCGCGTCGCTCTCCCCCTGGGTGATCTCGTGCTCCTTCTGGAAGCGCTTGCCGAGCTCGAGGGAGTGGTTGCCGCCGTCGACCGCGAACAGCTCCGACGGCGCGCGCATGCTCTCTCGAACGACCGCGAAGAGGTCGAGCGGGCCCATCGCGTCCTTGCTGCCCTGGCAGAAGATCACCGGCGTCTCGAGGGCGATGAGCACCTGGTCGCGGATCGCCGCGTTCTTGCCGGCGCCCTTCAACGGGTAGCCGAGGCAGACGAGCGCGTCGACGTGGACGCCCGGCTGGGTCGCGAGGTGGCAGCCGACGCGACCGCCCATCGACTTGCCGGCGAGGACGACCGGCCCCGAGTGCCCGGCGAGGGCCTCCTCGAGGGCCGCCCGATGGCGGGTGATGAGCTTCGGGAGGCGGTCGGGCGCCTTCCGGCCCTCGCGCATGTAGTCGTAGTCGAACCGGACGACGTCGCCGACCGACGAGAGCAGCGCGTCCCAGCGCTCCATCCAGGCTGATGTGGAGGGTGCGCCCGCGCCGGGGGCGAGCAGGATCAGCGGCTTCTTCTCGTTGGCTCCCATGGGTGGGAGGCTACCAAAAGAGGCGCTCCTGACCATTCCGATGTGGTCCATCCCTCGTGCCCTCGGTTCATTGCCTCGTCTACGCGGCTCGCTTGAGGATGGGTTCGACGTCGATTTCGGTGCAGCAGAGCATGATCATCGCGATCACGGCTTCGGCGGAG
>JAJDCQ010000186.1 GCA_029260755.1 Planctomycetota bacterium
TTCTTATGTTTTTATATCATTTCCAGTTTATTATTTATAAATCTTCTCCACCCCACCCCTGGGGGAGTAAGCCTTTGTGTTGATTGATTTTGGGCGTGGGGGTCGCCCTGCCTGACGTTGACGGGCGTGGGTGATGTTGCCGTTGCGTCTCGGACCGGGCTTTGCGATCGGCGTTGGTAGGAACACTTGCGGCTCAGGACGATGCGATGGACACCCCTCGCGGGGATTCGGGATCCGGCTCGGGCTCGGGCTCGGGCAGCAGCGGCAGCGGCCTCGTCCAGGTCGGTCCCTACCGGATCGCCGGACCGATCGGCCGGGGCGCGATGGGCGCCGTCTTCCGGGCCGAGCACGAGGAGACCGGCGCCGAGGTCGCCCTGAAGTGCCTCCTCGATCCGGCCGACGAGGACTACGCCGCCCGGTTCCAGCGCGAGGCCGAGATCCTCGCGCGCATCGACGAGCACCCCGGGATCGTCCGCGTCCACGCCTCCGGCGTCCACGAGGGCCGACCCTGGTACGCCATGGAGCTCGTCCAGGGAAGTCCGCTCTCGGACGTGATCGCGGAGAAGGGCGCGCTGCCGCATCGACGGGCCGCCGCCCTCATGATCGCGATCGCCCAGACGGTGCAGCACGCGCACCGCCACGGCGTGCTCCACCGCGACCTCAAGCCGAGCAACGTCCTCATCGAGCTCGCGACGGGCAAGCCGCGCGTCCTCGACTTCGGCCTCGCCCGCGACCTCCGGAGTCACCGCCTCACCCGCACCGGCGACATCATTGGCACGCCCCGCTACATGGCGCCCGAGCAGGTCGCGCCCGGCTCCGGCGCCGGGCAGCTCGAGGTCGGGCCGCGGACCGACGTCTACGGCCTCGGCGCGCTCCTCTACGCGTGCCTCACCGGTCGCGATCCGTTCGAGGGCAAGAGCGCGAGCGTGATCATGATCGACGTGGTGAGCCGCGACCCCGCGCCGCCCCGCAAGATCAACCCGCGGGTGCCGGTGACCCTCGAGGCGATCTGCCTCCGCGCGATGGAGAAGGTCCCCGGCCATCGCTACGACTCCGCCGACGCGCTCGCCCGCGACCTCAGCCGCTACCTGCGCGGCGAGGCGGTCTCGGCCAGCTCGACGATCACGTTCGGGCGGGTGATCCGGCGCTTCTCGCGGTCGCGCAAGCGCTCGGCGATCGCCGCGAGCGTCTTCATCGCCCTCGCCAGCTTCCTCGCCCTCGCGGTCACCTACGGGACGAGCTTCACGTCGGCGCCGCTCCCCGATCGGATCGCCGCCCTCGAGGCCGCCCTCGACGGGGGCGCCTCGGTCGGCGCCGAGGCGGCCGCCCTCGCCGGCGAGGCGGCGGACGCGCCCGGCCTCGCGCGGCGCTGCGAGCTGCTGGCCGTCGTCTCGACCCTCGTCGAGGCCGACGACGCGGCCGATGGGGCGAGCGAGGCGGCCGCGCGCCTGGCCGAGCTCGTCCGCCCCGGCGGCGGCCTCGACGGCGAGCGGCTCCGCCGCGCCGACGCCGCCCTCGCGCGCGCCGACCGCTTCGCGGCGCTCCTCCACCTCCACTACGGCGCGGCGCCGGTGAGCCAGCCGAGCCCGCGGGTCGCCCTCGCGGTCGCGACGCGGGTCGCCCGCCGCGAGGTCGGCTTCCCCTTCCCCGAGGACGACGACGCCGTCCGCGCCCTGCTCGAGGTGCCGGGGCTCGAGGAGGCCGATCGGGCGCGTCTCCTCGTCGCGCGCGGCGAGGCGGCGCTCCGGCAGGGCTGGTTCGAGCCTGCCCTGGCCGCGTTCCTCGAGGCGTTCCACGCGGTCGGCGAGCTCCCCGACGCGGGCGCCTGGCCCGAGCAGTTCCACGACTTCGCCCGCGACGCCTTCCTCGACACCCTCGAGACCGACGCGGCCCGCGCCGGACGCCTCCTCGATCTCCTCGTCCGCACCGACGGCGATGTCCACGAGCTCGCCCCCGAGCTCGTCGCGGCGCAGCAGCGAGGGCTGGCCGAGGCGGCCGGGCGCCTCGTCCTCGGCGGTCCCGCGTCCGAGGCGGGGAGCGACGACGGCGAGCGCGTCCTCCTCGTCGCGTCGTTCCTCGAGCGCTTCGCGAGCAGCCCGCTCGGGCGCGAGTTCATGCGCGACTTCGGTGGGATCAGCATCGACTGGCTCGTCGCCCGAGGCGAGCGCGAGCAGCGGCGGCCCGCCGCGGTCCGGAACCCGGCCGTGCTCCTGACGATCGCCCGCCTGATCCACTACGTGCCCGGGCGGGGCAGCTCGCGGAGCCGGGGCGGCCTCGCCGCGCCGATCGTGGACGCGGCGGCGGAGACCGGCGTCCGCGCGCTCTGGTTCTTCGCGCAGGTCGCGTGGCTCGTCGAGTGGTCGACCCAGGACCGACGCGCGGCGCTCCCGTGGGCGGAGCGCGCCCTCGAGCTCGATCGCAGCCGTCCCGACGACCGACGCTGGCCGTTCGTGGCCGAGCGCCTCGCCGACATCGTCGCCGACCTCCAGACGAAACGCTGGGCCGGCGTCGACGACCCCGACCCGGCCGAGCTCCGCCGCGCGGCGGCCCTCGCCTGCGAGGCGTGGCGCGTTCAGCACGCGGTGGAGCCGCGCCTCGCCGCGATCCGCGAGGCCGGCGGCTCGGACCCGTGGCCGCTCGCCCGTCACTTCGACGCGGGACGCCAGGTCTACGAGGTGGCCGAGTCGCTCGTCGCGCTCGGCGCCGGCCGCTGCTGCGCCGCGGCCGGCGGCGCCAACGAGACCGCGCTCGACGCCCTGATCCGCGTCGGGCTCGAGGCGCGCCCCGGCAACGAGATGCGCGGGCTGCTCCTCCGCGTCCACGCCGACCACGAGCTCGTCCACGGGCGCGCCGAGTCGGCCCTCGCCGCGGCGACCGAGTCCGTGGCTCTCCAGCGGGCGCATCTCGCCGACCGCGAGGGCCCGCGCTGGTACGACTGGGAGAACCTCAACCTCGCCCTCGAGCGTCGCGGCGTGGCGCTGCGCGAGGCCGGACAGCTCGACGAGGCGATCGCCCACTCCCGGAGCTGGGACGAGGAGCTCGAGGCCTACCCCGAGCGCCGGCGCGGCGACGTCTGGAACTTCTGGTCGTTCCGGGCGCGGGCGGCGGCGGGGCGCGCCCGGTGCCTCGAACGACGAGGCGAGCTCGAGGCGGCCGCCGCGGCCTACGACGAGGCGTGGAAGCTCTTCGGGCGGGCGCGCGAGGCGAACGCGGACGGCGACCAGCGGCAGCCCTACGCCGCCGACGCGGCCCGCCGAGCGGCGGAGCTCGCCCCGGTCCGCGACGCGCTTCGGCTCAAGATCGCGGGAGCCGGCGCCGAGTAGCGGCTCCGGCGGGTCTCAGGTCAGGGGACCTGGCTCCACGCCCGCCGGTAGTCCTCGAACGTGTCGATCTCGAGCCAGCCCTTGTAGACCGGGACGCAGGCGACATCGACGCCGCGGGCGACGAGCGCGCCGAGGAGATGGGTGAGCTTCGCCTCGTCGGTCGACGCGGCCGGGGCGAGGCCCGGATCGTCGCCCTTGCCCTCGCGGGCGAGGGCGTCCTTCCAGACCTCGCGGACGCGCGCGCCGCCGGCCTCGGAGAGCACCATCAGGCCGATCCACTCGCCGTGCGCGTTCTCGGGCGCCACGTCGGGGCCGATCGCGGCCAGTCGATGCGCGCCCTCTCCGCCCGAGATGTAGCGGGTGCCCGGCGGCGGCGGCGCGTCGCGGAAGGTGACGAGGTCGGCGGGGCCGCCGTGCGGCCGCTCGTGGAAGGCGCGGTCGACCGCGATCACGACGTCGGCGTCGTGGACGAGGAGCTTCTCGAGGATGGAGCGATCGAAGAGGACGTCGCCGTAGAGGACGACGCTCCGGCCGCGCAGCTCCTGCTCGGCCGCGAACAGGCTGACCGCCTCGTCGGTGCTCTCCCAGGCATCGTTCTGGTAGGAGCGGATGTTCGGCAGGTCGATCGCGTCGCCGCGATAGCCGCGGACGACGGCGATGTCCTTCACGCCCGAGTCGTTGAGCACCTCGACCTGGCGGGCCAGGATGGTCCGGCCCTTCACGTCGAGCATCGCCTTCGGCCGGTCGGCGGTCAGCTCGGCGAGCGAGGCGTGGCTCGCCCCGGCGGCGAGGCAGATCGCGGTGACCGGCGGGGCGCCGGCCGGCAGGAACGCCTTCTCCTGCTCCTTGAGGCCGGGGACGCCGACGAGATCGTAGATCGTGTCGAGCGGGACGATCTGTCCGTCGATGCAGCGGGCCTGGCGCTTCTCGACGATCTCACCGAGGACGCGCTGGGCGGCGCCGACCATCGCGCGCAGCCCCTGGTTCGCGTAGATCACGATCTTGAAGCCGGCCGCGCCGAGGGCGTCGACGGTCACGTCGGGGTACTTGGTCGGAACGGCGACGAGCGGCACGTCGCGGTCCCACGCCTCGGCGAACGAGAGCACCTCGTCGGCCGTCGGCGCCTTGCTGTGGATCAGGATCAGGTCGGCGCCCGCGTCGGCATACGCCCGGGTGCGCTTGAGCGCCTCGGCCATCCCCCAGCCGGCGATCAGCGCTTCTGTCCGGGCGACGACGACGAAGTCCGGGTCGGACTGCGCCTTCTTGGCGGCGCGCACCTTGCCGGCATGCTCCTCGACCTCGGCGAGCTCGCGCTTCACCCCGGCGTAGAACGAGCACCGCTTCGGGAAGATGTTGTCCTCGATGCAGATCCCCGCGATGCCGGCCCGCTCGAAGTCCTCGACCGTCCGCATGACGTTGACCGCGTTGCCGTAGCCGTTGTCGCAGTCGGCGATCGCCGGGATCTCCACCGCGCGCGTGATGCTCGTCGCCGCGTCGAGCATGTCGGTCATCGTCAGGACATTGGCATCGGGAACGCCATGGCTGGCGCTCACCTCGAAGCCGCTCACCCACACCGCGCCGAAGCCCGCCCGCTCGACGAGGCGCGCGGAGAGCCCGTTGTGAGCGCCGCCGGTGATGATCGGAGCATCGCCCGCGAGGGCCTGCCGGAGTCGGGTGGTCGCCTTCATGCCATGTCTCCCAAGCCAGAGAAGCCGCGCATTCTAGCGAGATGCCGCGACGCGTCGAGGAGAAACGCTCAGGTCGGGCTCGATGGACAGCTACCCGGTCCGGGAGAGCTCGAGATCGCTCGTTGCAGGAACACGCGCGTCGGCAATGGGCTCGGAGCCTGCAGCTAGCTCGCACTCCAGCCAATCCAACAATCCGCGGTTCCACTCGCTTCCGCCCGAGAGAACGAAACCGCGGATTTCGCGGATTGCGCGGATTGTCTCCGGTGAGCGCCGAGTCGCCGCGCTGGGCGAGGCTTCGCCCTTTGACCCCTCGCGAGTCCGTCGCGAGCGAACTGAGACCCGAACCCTCCGGTGACCTCCAGAGGACGGGACGGGCAGTTAGTGTTAGTGCTCGTCGGCCCCGCAGGCCGTGGGAAACTCTGTCGGGTGATCGAGGATGTAGCGCGCCAGGAGCGTGTAGTTCTCGTCGCGACTTCTGAAGAGGCGGGCATTCAGCGACTCGATGGGGTTCGTGTCTCCATGCGTCTTCCGCAGCGTCTCGAGCGTAGCGAGTCGTGCGTCACGATCAAGGTGTGGATTCGGAAACGCGAACTCTGAGAGAACTGCCTCTAGGATCTCGGCAGCTTCGTTTGCACCCACCGCTCGGCATGCTCGGACAAAGAAGCTGTAGTCCATGCGCTGCACGAAGTCCCGCTCGAAGAAGTAATGGAAGCCTCCGTTTCCCGTGATTCCGAGAAGTTGGCACATCGCCCACACTGCCGTCTTGGTATCTAGCTTCGGGGACAAGCCCGGGCTGGCCAGCTCTTCATCAGCCTGGATGACGATCTCGATCGCCTCGTCGAAGGTCAACTGCTTCTCCGGGCCGCCGCGGGGCGCTGGCGCATTGCGACTCATCGTCTTGATTCCCTTCGGATCGGCGACACTACACCCAACGCGTCCCATGGGAGCCACGAATCTGACCCCTGGTGCCTAGTTCCCGTCCGGGAATGCGAAACATCAACGGCGCCGCCGGTGATGCTCGCCCCTTCTCGCACGACGGGCGAAGAGAAGTGGGAACGCTGTCCCCTGCGAACGCCACCGACGTTCGCCGCTCCCCTCCGGGCGGACGTCGCAGGTCAAGGAGGGCGGGGAGGACCTCGACTGCCGAGGCATCTCCGAGACTCGGCGCCCGCGGCCCGGTCCGGCCGCCCGGAGTGCAAGAGTGAAATACAAGCCTCCCTCGTCGGCAGGCCGTCCGGTCGCCCGGTTCGTTCGGTCGCCTCGCCCGCCTCGTCACGGCGAGCGCGCCGTCCGAGTCTGCGAGCGCGCGGCGGTCGAGCGCCCGGTGGCCCGGGCGAGCCTCGGTCGTCCGATCCGGCTCACCCACGCGCTGGACGGCGCCCCGGATCGTCGGTCGGTCCGGTCCCGCGAAGACGCGCCAGCGAATGGGGCGCTCGATTTCGAGGGTGCCGTCCTCGTTCCGACCGTGGACGCGGATGAGGCCGGCGGTCTTGAGTCGGTGGCAGGCCACGCACCCCACGCAGCAGTTGTCGGGATCCCACTTGCGCGCCGGGTTGCGGCTTCGGGGCACGATGTGGTCGACCTGCAGATCGGTCCGGCGGTCGCACTCCATCTCACACTGGTAGTCGGCCTCCTCGAGCTTCTGCCGACGGAAGCTTCGGCGACCGGTCGGCCTGCCGTCGAGGAGGGCTCGTCCTCTTGCACTCCGGGAGCCGGACCGGGCTGCGGGCGCCGAGCCTCGGGGGGATCCATTCGCAGACGCGGTCCTCCCCGCCCTCTTTGACCTGCGATGTTCGCCTGGAGGGGAGCCTCGAACGGCAAGGATGACTGCAGGAGGGGAGGCGGGGGGAGGCGCGACGCGATCACGGCGGAGAGTGTGAGCGCGTCTCTCGCATGGCTGGTCCGTTGCTCGGTTCCGGAGGGGTGATGCTACGCCGCGGGCGGTCGGTACATCACGTCGGTGCGCAGCGCGTACTTCCGCCCGGCCGTCACCGGCGCGCCGCGGTGGAGGATCGGGTGGACGAACAGGAGCGCCGTCCCGCGGGTCGGGATGACCGCTCCGGCGTCGGCGAACTCGGTCGCGCCGCCCTCGAACCCCTCGCTCAGGTAGATCATGAACGTGAGGAAGCTGCGCTCGCCGCTGCCGCGGGCGAAGTGGCCGTCGTAGTGCCAGTCGAACGCCTGCCCCGGGTCGTAGCGGTAGAGCCGGAAGCGCTCGTTGCAGCCGACGGGCGTCCAGCCTTCGCGCTCGGCGTCGGTCGCCGGGAGCCATGGCCGGATCCTCTCGAAGAGGGTCGCCGCGTGGCCGGGGTCCTCGATCATCGCCCGGGCGTTGTTGCGGACGTTCGGGTTCAGCAGCGGGCCCGCGACGGTGGTGATCGGCGCGGTGCTCCAGCCGGTCGCGTCTCCCTCGGCGACCCACGCCGCGCACTCGGCGTCGGTGAGGAAGCCAGACACGGTGCAGACGTCGTCGGTGATCTGGCGGTACTCGGTCGTCATCGTCGTCGCGCTCCCGTTCGTGCCCGGAAACGAAGACGTCCCCGGGTCTACTCCCGGGGACGTCGCGACGGCGGCCTGCGTTTCGCGAAAGGTCAGGGGAGGACGCCCATGGACACCAGGGTCGCCTCCTGCTCGAGCGTCAGGACCGACCGGAGCTCCTCGCGCGTCGCCTCGAGCCTGGCATCGGCGGCCTCGCGGGTCGCGCGGAACTGCGCGAGGAGCGCGGCCGCGTCGCCGCCCCCCTTCAGCGCCTCCTTGAACGCCTCGCGGGCCGGGCCCATCTCGGCCTTCCTCGCCTCCTGGGCGTCGAGCACCTGCTCGACGAACGGGACGATCACCGCTTGCTCGTCCTCGCTGAGGATGAGGGCGTCCTGGATCCGCTCGACGCGCTGACGCTTCTTCTCGGCCGCGTCGGGCGCCGCGCGTCCTTCGCGGCTCTCACGCTCGCCGCGCTGACGCTCGCCGCGCTGTCCGCGCTGGCGCTTCCCGCGGAGCTCCTCGAGCTTCTTCCGCTGCTCGTCGGTCAGGAGCGCGTCGACCGCCTTCTTGTTCGCCTCGCGGAGCTGCTTGGCTCGCCGCTTGATCTCGTTGTTGTCGAGCCCTTCGGACCGGAGCGTCTCGATCTCGGCGCGCAGCTCCGCCCGCAGGCTCTTCTGGGCGGCCTTGATCTCCTCGAGCTGCTCCGCCGAGAGACCGAGCGCTTCCGCGACGCGGTCGGCCCTCCGGGTACGCCGTTCTTCGCCGTCGTCCGGGGACTCCTGGGCGATGGCGACGCCGGGAAGGGCGAGGGCGATGACGACGGACAGAAGGAGTGGAGCGCGACGGGTCATGGGTGGTCTCTCCTGATGATGGTCAGCGTTCGCCTCGATGAACGCATGGGGGGGGTGCGGGGTGTCGATACTATTTTCACCTCGGCGTCAGGCGCTTGTCCCGGCGTGGGTTAGGCTGATACCCTGGCCCTCGCGAGACCCGCCCATGGCCGCTCCCCACCCGATCACCCGCCGGTGGCTCGCCGAGAGCCTCGTGCGCCTGCGCCGCGCCGACGAGCAGGCGCGTTACGCGGCCAGCCAGCGGCGCGGCCGGATCGACCCGAACCCGCACCAGATCGACGCCGTCATCTTCGCCCTCCGGCGGATCCCCGAGGGCGGCGGAATCCTCGCCGACGAGGTCGGCCTCGGGAAGACCATCGAGGCCGGGCTCGTGATCGCCCAGCTCCTCGCCGAGGGCGCCCGCCGCGTCCTCCTCGTCATCCCGAAGCCGCTCCTCGGCCAGTGGCAGGACGAGCTCTTCACCCTGTTCGGGATCGAGACGACCGAGGGCCACACCGGCGAGGGGGGCTTCGCCGGCGCGGGCGTCTTCCTCGTCGGGCGCGAGCTCGCCGGGAGCGAGCGCGGCGCCGCGGCGATCTCCTCCGGGGAGCCGTTCGATCTCGTCGTCGTCGACGAGGCCCACGAGATCTTCGCCGGGATCTGGCGCCGCTTCGATCGCAAGGGGCGCTACGACGACGACGCGACCGACGCGCGGATCGCTCACCGGGTCCGCGGCGCCATCGCCGGGACGCCGGTGCTCCTGCTCACGGCCACGCCGATCCAGAACTCGCTCCTCGAGCTGTGGGGGCTGGTCCAGTACGTCGAGCCGACCGGCACGCTGCTGGGCGACCTGCCGACCTTCCGCGACGTCTTCTGCGATCGAAGCGACCGCCGCCTCGTCCCCGGGCAGGCCGACGAGCTCCGCCGCCGCGTCGCGACCGTCTGCCGGCGGACGCTCCGGCGCCAGGCGCAGGAGTTCCTCGAGAAGCCGTTCGTCGGGCGGCGCGCGCTCCTCCTCGAGTACAAGATGACCTCCGCCGAGCGGGAGCTCTACGACGAGACGACCGCCTGGCTCCTCGAGCCCGACCTGCTCGCGTTCGGCGGGGCGCAGCGCGAGCTCCTCCTGATCGGCTTCCACCGCCGGATGGCGTCGAGCGTCGCCGCTCTCGCGGCGAGCCTTCGCAACGTCGCGAAGCGTCTCCGCCGGATGCTCGGCGACGAGCAGGTCGATGCTGCGACCGATGCGGCCGACGACGCCGCCGACCTCGAGGACGACGAGCTCGCCCCGGCCGAGGCCGCCAATGATCGCGCCGCCGCCCCCGCCGGCGCGGGCTCGCGCGCCGGGCCGCGAGCCGTCGACCGGGACCGTGTCCTGGCGGAGGCCGCGCGCGTCGACGACCTCCTCGCCCGCGCCGAGGCGCTCCCGTCCGATGGCAAGGCCGCCCGTCTCCTCGACGCGCTCCGCCTCGTCACCGACCGGGCGAGCCGCGGCGAGGGGAGCGGGAAGCTCGTCATCTTCACCGAGAGCCTCGTCACGCAGGCGTATCTCCGCGACGTCCTGGTCGAGAGCGGGCTCGTCACCCTCGACGAGGTGACCCTCTTCCGCGGGACGAACGACGGCGAGCGCGCCGCCGCGGCCCTCGAGCGCTGGCGCGAGGAGGTCGGCCGCACCCTCCCCCCGCACGCCCGCCCGAGCCGGCAGGTCGCCACCCGCCTGGCGCTGGTCCACGAGTTCCGGACGCGCTCGCGCGTCTTCATCGCGACCGAGGCCGGCGCGAAGGGCCTGAACCTCCAGTTCTGCGAGACGCTCGTCAACTACGACCTCCCCTGGAACCCGCAGCGGATCGAGCAGCGGATCGGGCGGTGCCATCGCTACGGGCAGGGTCGCGACGTCACCGTGATCAACTTCATCGCATCGGACAACGAGGCGGAGCGGCTGACCTTCGAGATCCTCAGCCAGAAGCTCGACCTCTTCGGCACCGTCCTCGACGCGAGCGACGCCGTCCTGCACGAGGCGCGGACCGACGCGCCCGAGCCGCTCGCCGCCGCGCTCGGCGTCGAGCTCGAGACGCGGCTGCGAAAGGTCTGGGAGCGGGCGCGCACCGTCGAGGACGTGACCGACGAGCTCCGGGCGCTCCGCGCGCGCGTCGATGACGCGCGCGAGAGCTTCGAGGAGGCGCAGGCGGAGACGGCCTCGCTGATCGAGGCCCGGTTCGACGAGGCCGTCCGCGCCTCGTTCCGCGGGATCCGCGACACCCTCGGCGACGGCCTCGCCGCGCTCGACCGCGACACCGACCGGCTCCTGCGCGGGTTCCTCGAGGCGACCGGCCTCGCCCATCAGCGCAGCGACGAGGGCGGGCGCGTCCGCTACGTGATCGACCCCGACGACCGCCTCCCCGATCCGGTGCGCGCGGGGACGACCGTCGTGATCGGCGCGGCCGGCGCCCTCGAGGACGCCGAGCCGCTCCACACCGGGCATCCGCTCGTCCACGCGGCCGTCGCCGAGGCGCGCGCCGCCACCGCCGAGCCCCAGACCGTCCGGCTCTCGCTCGACGGCGACCTGCCGCCGGCCCTCGAGGCGCGCCGCGCCCAGCGCGGGCGCCGCGGGCGGCTCGTCGTGACGAAGGTGAGCTACCGCGGCTTCGAGCGCGAGGAGCGACTCCTCCCGACCGCCCTCTTCGAGGCGGGCGCCGAGGGCGAGCCGGCCCTCGTCCTCCCCGAGGAGGAGGCGCGGGCGCTCCTCGACCTCGCCCCGGCGTCGTCGGCCGCGCCGCTCGCGCCGCCGCTGCGCATCGCGGCCGACGAGCTCGACGACGCGGTCGACGAGGCGGCCTTCGTCGATCAGACCCGCGTCGCGCGCGACGAGCAGGTCCGCTTCGAGCGCGCCCTCGAGCAGGTCGAGCGCGCCGTCGACGACCGGGCGCTGGTCGAGCGACGCCGGCTGGCCGTGCTCGGCGCCGCGATCCGCGAGGCCGAGCGCAAGCGTGACGCCGCCTTCGGCGCCGACGCCCGCCGTCGGGCCGAGCGCGAGCTCCGCAAGCTCGAGGCGGAGGCCGAGACCTCCGAGGCGACGATCGAGCGCCTCGACGCGCGCGACGACGAGGCCTACCGTCGGTTCCGGGAGCGAGCGCACGAGCGTCGCTACGCGGCGCCTTCGACCGAGCGAATTCTCGACGTGGAGTTCGAGCTGGGATGAGTTCCGAGAATGCCGAGGACGACGTGGCCCTGACCATCCTCCACACCGCCGACTGGCATCTGGGCGCGCGCTTCCCCGCGTTTCGCGAGGAGGACGGCCGGCGCCTCATGCGCGCCCGCCTCGATGCGGTCGATCGGATCTTCGACCTCGCCGAGCGCTACGACGTCGACGCGGTCCTCGCGGCCGGCGACCTCTTCGACGAGCCGACGCCGGCGAAGCCGTTCTGGGAGGGGCTGGCCGAGCTGATCGCGCGCCGCGACTGGAGCGAGCGCCCGCTCGTGCTCCTCCCGGGGAACCACGATCCGCTCCCCGCCGCGGGAGGCACCGTCTGGGCGCCGGGCTACGGCCTCCGCGAACGGCTCCCGGCCGGCGTCCACATCGTCGACCGCGACGACTTCGAGCTGCCCCTCGGCGACGGCGGGGGCGCCGTCGTCCACGCGCGACCCTGCCGGAGCCAGGCCGGCGAGGCGGACCTCGCCCTCGCCCTGCCCGGGCGCGAGCCGGGCGACGCGCGGATCCGGATCGGCCTCGTCCACGGGCAGACCTTCGACATCGACGGCCACGAGACGAACTTCCCGATCGCGAAGGACGCGGCCGCCCAGCGCGGCCTCGACTACCTCGCGATCGGCGACACCCACTCGTTCCGCGAGGTGCCGCCGGGCGCGCCGATCCCGACCGTCTACCCCGGCACGCCGGAGCCGACGAAGTTCGGCGAGAAGGACGCGGGCTGCTGCGCCCTCGTCTTCTTCCGGGGTCGCGGCGCGCGGCCGCGCATCCACGCCGAGCGCGTGGCGCGGTACGACTGGCGCGAGGAGACCTGCCGCAGCCTGGTCGAGCTGCGGCGGCTGCGCGACGACGAGTCGCTCCGCCGCACCGTCCTGCGCCTCGTCCTCCGGATGCGGCTGCCGCTCCGGGACTACGACGAGGCCGAGCGGATCGTCGCCGAGCTCGCCGGCACCGACGCGACCCACGGCCGGGTCGGCGTCCTCCAGCTCGACCGGAGCGAGCTCGTCCTCGAGACCGACGACGTCGAGGCGGGCTTCGGCGACGAGCTTCCCGAAGTGCTTCGCGAGGTCGTCTCGCGCCTGAAGGACGCGGCCGGCGACGGTCCGGATCAGGAGCGGGCGCGGCGCGCCCTCCGCCTCCTCTACGGCCTGGTGAAGGAGCGTCGTTGACGATGCGCCTCGTCCGGCTGGGCGTCGACCACTTCGGACCGATCCGGGCCGCCCGCCTGGAGCTCGGGAGCGGGCTGAACGTCCTCTACGGGCCGAACGACCTCGGCAAATCGAGCCTGGCCGAGGCGATCCGCGCCGTCCTGCTCGTCGCGCCAGCGTCGCGGTCGGCCGCGCCGTACGCCTCGTGGGCCGGCGACGAGACGCCGCGGGTCGAGCTCGTCTTCCAGACGGCGCCCGACGCGTGGTGGCGGCTCGAGAAGAGCTTCGGCGCCGGCGCCCGCGGCAAGGCGGTCCTCGACTTCAGCCGCGACGGCAAGGGGTGGAGCAACGAGGCGAAGCAGCGGGCGGTCGACGGGAAGGTCCGCGAGCTGCTCCGCTGGGGCGTCCCCGGCCCCGGCGGGAAGCGGGCGCCGAAGGGGATTCCGGCGACGTTCCTGACGACGGCGCTCCTCGGCCGGCAGGAGGAGGTCGACGCGATCCTCGATCGACGGCTCGACGAGGACCCCGACGAGAGCGGCAAGGAGCGGCTCAGTCAGGCGCTCCAGGCGCTCGCCCAGGACGAGTCGTTCCGGCACATCCTCCTCGAGGCGCAGGCGCGGGTCGACGAGGCGTTCACCGCGAGCGGCGGCCGCAAGAAGGGGAAGAGCTCGCCGTTCCGGCGCGTCGCCGAGGAGGTGAGCTCCCGCCGCGAGGAGCTCGAGACGGCCGACGAGGCGGCGCGGCGGAGCGACGCGGTCCGCGAGCGGGTCGCCGTCCTCGCGCGCGAGCGGATGGCCGCGGCCGCCGAGCGCGACGAGGCGAAGCGGGACGTCGACGAGCTCGAGCAGCTCGCCCGCGCCCTCGCGAAGAGGCGCGAGGTCGACGCGCGGAGCGCCGAGGTCAAGAAGGTCGACGACGCGGTCGCCGCCGCCGAGGAGCAGGAGGCGGCGCTCGCGCGATCGCTCGAGGAGGTCGCGCGCGCGCGCGACGCGGCGGCGGAGCGACGGGCGCGCGCCGAGACCGAGCTCACCTCGGCCCGCGAGACGCTGCGCGCGGCGGAGAGCGAGGAGGGGGCGGCCGAGCGGGAGCTCGAGCGGCAGGGCCTCGAGAAGCGGATCCTCGAGCTCGACGCGGCCATCAAGGATGCCGAGGCGACGCGGGCCGCGGCCGCGACCGCCGCCGAGCGGGCGACCGCGGCGACGGCCCTCGCGACGGCCGTCGCCGGCCACGAGGAGGCGGTCGCCGCCCTCGACGCCGAGCTGGCGAGCGCCGACGCGGTCATCACCGAGGCGGAGGCGGCGCGGGCGCGTCTCGAGGGCGTCGAGCTGTGGCTCCGCTGGACCGCGGCGAGCGCCGACCTCGGCGAGGCCGAGGCCGCCGTCGCGGAGTCCGAGCGCCTTCGCGCCGAGGCGGCCGAGAAGAGGTCGGCCGCCGAGAAGATCGACCGCGAGCTCGGCAAGAGCGCGCTGCCGACGCCCGATCAGCTCGCGGCGCTGCGCGCGCTCCGGCGCGAGCTCGACGTGGCGGAGGCGCGGCTCGGGGTCGGGCTGACGGTCACGGTGCGGGCGCGGCGCGACCTCGTCCTCGAGAGCCGCGCCGACGCGACCGCCGACTCGGCCGACGCGGCGGAGCGGGTGCCGCTCGCGCCCGGCGGCGAGGCGAAGCTCGACGCCGACCGGCGCCTCGAGCTGTCGCTCGGCGAGCTCGCCGACCTCGTCGTCGAGGGCGGCGCCGACGACGCGCGGCGCGAGGCCGACCGGCTCCGCGCCCGATGGGCGGAGGAGGCGGCGCCGATCCTCGCCGCGTCGGAGGCGGTCTCGATCGACGCGCTCGAGCGAGGCTGCGCCGAGATGGCCGAGCGTCGGCGCGAGGCGGAGGCGCGCCGCGCCGAGCACGCGGCGCTCCTCGCGCGGGCCGACGCGCTCGGCGACGTCCACGGGGTCGTCGACGAGCGGCGTCGGCTCGTCCGGGCGCGCGACGAGGCGCTCGGCGAGCGGGACCGGCAGCAGCTCGCCGTCGTCGTCGAGGAGCTCGCGGCCGGCGGGCCGGCCGAGGTCGAGCGGCTCCGCGGCGAGGCGGAGGTGCGCCTCGCCGACGCGCGGGCGCGCCCGGGCGACCTCGCCGTCCGCGCGGCGACGCGGCGTGAGCAGCTCGCGTCGTCGCGCCGGGAGCTCACCGCGGCGGAGGCGGCCCGCGACGGGGCGGTCGCGAAGCTCGGCGCCGGGGGTGATGGCGCCGAGCCGTGGGTCGCCGCGGCGAAGAAGGCGAGCGCCGACCTCGACCGGCTCGGGCGCGACCGGGACACCGCCCGCGCCAAGCTCGCGACCCTCGAGGAGCAGCGCGACGGCCTCGTCGCGACCGCCCGATCGCGCCTCACCGCCGCGCAGGAGCAGCTCAGTCAGGCGCGGGCGGAGGAGGACACGCTCGAGAAGCGTCGTCAGGGGACGCGCGAGTCGATCGCGTCGCTCCGGGGCGAGCTCCTCCCCCTCCGGCAGGCGGCGGAGAGGATCGACCGCGACGCGGAGGCGGCGGCCGTCGACGCGCTCCTCGCCGAGATCGACGGACTGCCCGACCCGGGCCGTCCGGTGAACGACGAGATCCTCGCCGCCGCGCGCGAGCGCGTCGCGCGCGCCGACGCGGCGTTCCGCGACGTCGAGGGACGGCTCCACGCCGAGGACGGGGCGCTCCGGCAGGTCGGCGGCGACGTCGCGCGCGAGCGGCGGAGCTCGGCGAAGGTCGCCCTCGAGCGGGCGCGCGAGCGCGAGGCCGACCTCGAGCTCGAGTACGGCGCCTGGCAGCTCCTCCTCGAGCAGCTCAAGGAGGCCGAGTCGGGGCAGGCGACCCATCTGGGGCGCGCGCTCGTCGACCCGGTGAGCGCGCGGTTCGCCGAGCTGACCGCGAACCGCTACGGGGCGCTCGACCTCGGTCCGCATCTCGAGACGAACGGGATCCAGGTGGCTGGCGACCGGCGCGCCCTCGGCGCGCTGAGCGTCGGGACGCGCGAGCAGCTCTCGACGATCTTCCGCCTCTCGCTCGCCGAGCAGCTCCGGAGCGCCCTGCTGCTCGACGATCAGCTCACCCAGAGCGACCCCGGGCGTCTCGAGTGGTTCCGCGAGCAGATGCGGCGGAGCGCCGACGAGGTGCAGATCATCGTCATCACCTGCCGGCCCCAGGACTACCTTCGACCCGACGAGCTCGGCACCGTCGGCGGAGCGGAGCCGGTCGCCGAGGCGGCCGACGGGCTCGTCCGGACGATCGACCTCGGCCGGGTGATCGAGCGCGCCGCGCCGGCGAGCGACTGAGCCCGCGCGACGAGCGCGACGAACGCCCCCAGCACGATCAGGTCGATGACGAGGACCGCCGCGGCGAGCTGCTCGAGCGGCGGCGTGCCGGGTGGGATCATCATCGTGACGTGGAGGAGCTGCTGCGGTCCGAAGCGATCGAGGTCCTCGATCCACGGGGAGAGGGCGAGGGCCGCGAGCCCGAGGGCGACGAGGAGGGTGAGGCGGCGCTCGACCTTCCCCCGCGACGCCGGGTCGCAGAGCTCGCGGGCGAGGAGCGGGAGGAGGGCGACGCCGATCGTCGTGGCGAACGAGGCGACCGTCCAGACGCCGCCCGGCGCACCGAGCCACCACGCGACGCGGAGACCGAGGCCGATCCCGAGGGCCATCGGGACGACGCGCCCGACGAGGGCGCCGGTCCGGGTCCCCGCGGCTCCGCGAGCGAGGAGGATCGCCCCGGCGAGCGCGCCGGCGAGTCCGAGGAGCTCCGTCGGGAGGAGGCGGTCGCCGACGTAGAGTCGCAGGCTCGCGAGGACGATCCCGACCGAGACGAGCCACGCGGCCGCGAGGCCACGCCGCGGCTCCGGCGTGCCTCGCCCGAATGCCGCGGCGGCGAGGACGGCGACGGCGAGCCCGAGCAGGATCGCGATCGCCACGGGGATGACGGTCCACAACATCGAAGGCTGGCGCGCGGTTTGGACTTCCCCCGCGTCGGCGATCCATCCGCGAAGCCACTCGGGGAGCGGCACGGCGAGGCGTCCCTCGGCGTCGGCGCGCGCGAGCCTCCGGGCGACGCCGGCGGGGAGGGGGCGCTGCCCCCACTTCGACGGCCTCGGCACGGTCTTCAGGCGATCGAGGAGGAAGCCGGCGAGCGCCTGGTTCGACGTCGACAGGATGGCGCGGACGAGCTCCCCGTGGCCAACCTCGGCCGTGAAGAGGCGTGAACCGACCAGCACGTCGATGGCCTCGGTCTCCTCGAGCGCGCTCGCGTCGCCGGCGAAGAGGCGCGCGGCGAGCCAGCTCTGGCGGAAGCGGAGGTCATCGCTGCGCCGCTCCGCCCGCGCGGCGTCGATCCGGGCGAGGTCGGGCGCCATCGCGGGCGTCGCGAGGAGCGTCGCGACGTCGACGAGCGAGGTCGCTCGGTGGCGGTCGGCGGCCCCGTCGGCGACCGCGCCGAGGTCGGTCGCGAGGCGGCCGCGCCAGTCGGCGAGGGCCCACGGGGTGGCCTCGGAGGCGGCGCCGGGCTCGACGACGACGAGGACGATCGGCATGCCGGTCGTGCCATCGTCGTGGTCCACCTCTTCGGGCCAGCGATACGGCGTGAAGACCGTCCCGGGCGCGATCCTGGCCGCCGACGCGCCGTGGCTCGCGTTCGCGCCTCGGACGTGACCGTTGACGATGAGCTGCAGCCCTCGAGGCGCGGTCGCCGCGTTCGACCGACCGGCCCAGTAGAGCCTCGCCTCGAGGTCGATCTCCCAACGCGCGTCGCGCTGGTGGTAGCCGTCGGGGTCGGTCTCGGGGTTGCCGACGCCGAGGGCGGGGCGGCGCGGCACCGCCGGGTCGAGGATCAGGGTGAGCGGCGCCGTCACCGGCGGCAGCTGGGGCGTGTGCTCGAGGTCGACGGGGGCGCCGGGCTCGATCGGACGGATCGCCTCCCAGAGAAGCTCCGGGTCGTCCTCGCCGTCGCGCCGGACGAAGAAGGCGAGGCGGATGTGGTGCGGCGGGGGCGGCGGGAGGAGATCGGCGTTCCGGAGGGCGACCGTCCAGCGCGAGGGCCGCCACTCGTCGTGCTCCTCGACGTCGAACCAGCGGAGGCCGTTCCGCCAGAGCGGCACCGGGTGCTCGTCGGGGACGAGCAGGGTGAGGAGGTGGTGGGCGATCGCGGGCTGCGGGTCCTCGCCTTCGAGGTAGAACGGGAGGACCTCGGGGATCGCCTCGGGGCCGAGCGGCAGGTCGGCGGGGAGCCCGAGGGCGTCGGCGAGGAGGCGGCGCGGGTCGTCGGCGGCGCGGGCACGGTCGAACGCGGCGGCGGCGGTCGCGCCGAAGGTCGGAACGTCGACCCGGTCGGTGTAGCCGATCCGCGGCGCGAGCCACGCGCCGACCGTCGGCTCCTCGCGGAAGCGCACATCGCTGGCATCGAAGCTCGTGCTCGATTCGGGAAGCGGCTCGAGTCGGGGGAGGGCGCTGGTGAGCTTGCGGCGGTAGGCCTCGACGCGTGGGAGCGACCGGACCTCGTCCCAGAGGGCGAGGCCCGCGGCGACCGTCGCCGGGTCGAGCTCGTCGGTCCCGTCGCGCTGGTGATCGCTCCAGGGGCCGAAGAAGGGGAGGTCGGCCGCGATACAGAGGAGCTCGAAGGCGACCGTCCGCTGCTCGTCGGGGCGGTCGACCTCGCGGACCGCCGCGGCGAGGGCTCGCTCGGTCTCCGCGCGGTGGGCGGTGCCCGCGAGTCGCTCGACGACGTCGCGGAGCGTGTAGACGGTGCTACGGTGGCTCGGGTCGGTCGGGTCGCTCGGCAGGAGCGCGAGCGCGTCGACGACGAGGGGCGCCGCGCGCTCTCCGGTGCCGAGCCAGGCTTCCTCGGGCCAGCCGCTCTCTTGGAAGAGCAGCCGGAGCCGTTCGAGGGCCCACGGGCGGGTCGGGTCGTCCGGGTCCTGCAGCGATCGGGCGACGAGCTCGAGGAGGGCGCGGGTCGTCTCGGCGAAGGGCGCGCTCCAGGCATCGGAGGTGGGCGATCGGTCCGCGCCGGCTTCGAGCGCATCGAGCACCAGCGCCTGCGCGATGCACCAGTCGATCATGCGGAGGGTCACCTCCGCATCGCGGTCTCGCCCGGCCTCCTCCTGGCACGCGGCGAGCGTCCACAGCAGCTCGATCTCTCGCGGCCAGCCCCGGGTGAACGCGCGCCCCTCTCCGGTGTCGTCCCCCTCGTCCGGCTCGAAGCGCACCGAGAGGTCGGGGAACGCCTCGACGGCCTGATCGACGGTTCGCTCGCCGAGCTCGACGGCGGCGTCGAGGGCGCCATCGCTCGCGAGCGCGCGCATGTGCCGGATCCGGGCGCCGACGAGGCCGTCCCAGATGAGGAGGAGGAGGTCGCGCTCGCGCGGGTCCTGCTCGAGCGCGAACCGCTCGGGCAGGCGCCACTCACGGACGGGCTGGCGCCCGGTTCGCTCCCAGGCTCTCTCGAACTGCGTCGCCGCCCCGCGGAACTCGCCGGCGGCGAGGAGGGCGGATGCCTCCTCGGCGATGGCCGTCGCCGGCGGCTCGAACGGACGCGCGAGGTAGATGATCGCCGGGATCAGGAGGAGGTTCATCAGGAGCGCGGCGGCCGTCCGGCGGTGTCGGACGACGAAGCGACCGACCCGCTCGGCGACGCCGGGCGGACGGGCCCGGATCGGACGCCCGCTCTCGAACCGCTCGAGGTCCTCGAGCATCGCCTGGGCGGTCGCGTAGCGGCGCGCCGGGTCCTTCGCGAGCGCCTTGCAGCAGATGACCTCGAGGTCGCGCGGGATGAGCGGATCGATCGCCCGCGGCGCGACCGGGTCCACCTCGGCGACGGCGCGGATCAGCTCGAGGAGCGGCAGCCCCGAGAACGGCGGCCGGCCGGTGAGGCACTCGTAGAGGACGGCGCCGAGGGCGTAGACGTCGGTCGGCTCGCCGACCCGCGCCCGGTCGCCGCGCGCCTGCTCGGGGCTCATGTAGGCGGGCGTGCCGATGACCTGTCCGGTCGCGGTCAGCCCGGCGCCGGTGTCGTCGGCGGACGCGGTGTCGCGGGCGAGGCCGAAGTCGACGACGCGGGCGTCGCCGTCGCGGTCGACGAGGATGTTCGCCGGCTTGAGGTCGCGATGGATGATCCCCTGGGCGTGGGCGTAGGCGATCGCGCTCGCGACCTGACGGACGAGCTTCACCGCCCGCGATGGGGTGACGGAGCCGTCGCGGATCAGGGTGTTCAGCGGATCCCCGTCGACGAGCTCCATCGTGTAGTAGACGATCCCGTCGTCGCTCTCGCCGACCTCATGGATCGTCACGATGTGACGGTGGCGAAGCTTGGCGAGGCTCTTCGCCTCGACGCGGAAGCGCTCGAGCGCCGTCGTGAACGCGCGGTCGTCGGGGCGGAGCACCTTGAGGGCGACGACCCGGTCGAGCGAGCGCTGCCGCACCCGGTAGACGACGCCCATGCCGCCGGCGCCGAGCTCGGAGAGCACCTCGTAGTCCTTCGGCAGCGGCGGGGGCGGGCGGTCCCGCTCGGGTGCGGCTCCGGGGGCGCGGTCGAGGTGACCGCCGTCGAGGTCCTCGCCGAGGGCGTCGCGGACCGCCGCGAGGGCGGCGGCGACGCGCTCGACCTCGTCCTGGTCGAGGCCGTGGCGCTCCGCGAGGGCGGCGTAGTCGGTCGTCTCGTCCGGGTCGAGGGCGGCGAGTGATTCCTGGAGGCGACAGAGGAGCTCGGCGTGGTCGACCGAAGCGGTCGCCTCGTCCCGACCCCGCGCCGCGACGGGGGGGCGGGCCGGAGCGGCGCGGGTCGGCGCCTCGCTCCCCTCGTCCGCCCCGGGCGCGCGGTCCGCCTCGGTGTCGGCGCGGGTGTCGGCCTCGGGCTCTCCGTTGCTCACGACGACGGGGCCTCCTCGAGGGCGGAGCCGAGCCGGGCCATCGCGCGACCGAGGATCCGGCGCGCCCCCGATGCGCTGGTGCCGAGGGCGGCGGCCATCGCATCGAAGGTGCGCCCCTCGAAGTGACGCAGGAGGATGGCGAGGCGCTCGTCGTCCTCGAGGCGGTCGAGGGCGGAGGCGAGCCGTTCGCGTCCCTCTATCCGCTCGGCGCGGGTGGCGGGACCCGAGCCCTGCGCGGCGACGCGGTCGAGGACGTCGCTCACCGGCAGGCGCCCGCCGCCCGGCGACCGCTTCTTCGCGCCGCGCCGGTCGGCGAGGCCGCGGATGCGGTTCTCGGCGATCCGGCAGAGCCAGCGCGGGAACGCCCCGTCGCCGCGCATCTCGAACCGGTCGAGGTCCTCGATCGCCGCCGCGTAGGTCTCCTGGAGGACGTCCATCGAGTCGACCTCGGCTCGGAGCGCCCGGCCGAGGCGGAGCCGGACGTAGAGGAGCACCCGGTCGGCGGCCCGGGCGAAGAGGACGTCGGCGGCGTCGCGGTCGCCCGCGCGGGCGCGCTGGAGGAGGGAGGCGGTGTCGGCGGTGGAGGGCGGCATCCCGTTGGCGCTCCGTTCGTTGGCTCCGGGCTCACCATCATCAGGGGATTCGCCGCCGGGATCCGCCAGAAAAAACGGCCGGCGCCCGAGGGCGCCGGCCAGGTCGTCGTCACTCGTCGCGCTCGATCCCCCCGATGTCGGGCAGCTCGGCGAGCCGCGCGAGGTAGCGCCCGAGGATGGCGCTCGCCTCCTCGGAGAGGGCGGCGAGCTCCTCGTCGCGCTTCAGGACGAGTCCCGGTCGGTCCTCATCCGTCCTCGCCCAGTAGTTGCCCGCGAGGGCGTCGCGGATGAGGGCGGCGGCTCCGGCGGCCTGCGCGATCGAGTCGCGGAACTCCCGGGCCGCCTCGGCGGCGCGGGCATCGACGGGGACGAGACGGCTCTCGACGCTGCGTCCGTCGACGCGCCTCCGGACGAGGACATCCATCAGGCCGGCGCGCCCGGCGTGGATGAACAGCCCGTCCGGCTCGCTGCCGAAACCCGCGTCGGGATCGGGGAAGACGGTGATCTTGAGCGGGTCTGAGACCAGCCGGCCGGGAAGTCATCGCCCGGGCCGCACTGCTGGATGATGACGACGGCACGATCGACCGAGATCGGTCGTTTGCCGTCGCGCTCGAGCTTCTCGATGAGGATGTCCTTGTCCCAGTCCTCATCGTCGCCTTCGGCGTTGCGCCAGGCGGGTCGGAGATCGTCGAGGTCGTCGAAGGGGCACCTACTTTCATGGCTGTCCCTCCGGAGACGCTGGGCGCGGGCGCGACTGTCGCATTTCGTGTCGCTCGTCTCCGGCCTCAGCGGTCCTGAAGTCGCTCGTAGATCTCCGCGAGCGCGCCGACCTCGATCGGGCTTCGCGCCGCCGCCGCCTCCGCGTCGGCCCGCGCTCCCTCGCGGTCGCCGCGGATCATCCGGATCCGGGCGCGGACCGCCCGGAGCGCGCTCCGGCTGTGGGCGAGCCAGTAGATGCGCGACGAGCCGTCGTCGACGAAGATCGTCGAGACCGGGGGGCGCGGGACGTGGAGCGCCGGGATGCTCGCGTCGGCCCAGGCGATCGCCTCGTCGAGGAGGCGCTCGGTCTCCTCGTCGATCAGGCCGGCGGCGATCCGCGCCTCGAGGAGGCCCGCCCGGTGGACCGGGCGATGCTCCTCCGCGAGGTCGGCGGCCCGGGCGAACGCCTCGGTGGCTCGCCGGCCGTCGGGTCGCGGGTCGGCGGCTCGCCGCGCGAGGGCGAGTCGGGCGACCCCGATGAGGTGCCACAGGAGCGGATCGTCGCCGCCATCGGCGGCGGCGGCCGCCTCGACCGTCGTGGCCGGCTGCTCCCCGCCGAGCTGCATGAGCAGACGCTGGGTCACCGGCATGAGCGGGGCGAGCTCGAGGAGGCGCTCGCGCGCCTCGAGGCTCAGCTCGTCCAGGCCACCCTTGTAGCCTTCGACCAGTGACAGCAGGAACGAGTTCACCCCGGTCAGGACCAGCACCTCGGCCGTCTCGACCTCGGCCTCGGGCGGCGCGTACATGGCGGCAATGATGAGCGATCCGTTGGTCTCGGGCTCGAGACGCCGGGCGACCTCCATGGCCGCGCGCGCCTCGTCGCGACGGTCGAGCTCGAAGAGGCAGATGGCCCGGACGACCCAGGTGCGCGTGTCGAGGGGCGCGCGCGCGAGGAGGCTCTCGGTCGCCTCCACGCCGAGCTGCGCGGACGGCCGGTCGCCGCGCGGGGTCCGCATCGTCCGCCGGATGACCTCGTAGAGCCCCTCCTCGACCGAGTCGAGCTCGATCGTCGAGTCGCTCGACCCCGACGAGCGACCCTGCAGGAGCGAGAGGTTCATCCGTTCGGAGACGAACTCGGTCTCCTTCACGTAGACGAGCACGCCCGGCACACTCGCGGCCGCGCGGACGAGGTCGCGGATCCCGAGGTCGCGCATCCGCTCGTCGCCCTTGCGCGCGGCGCGCATCGCGCCGCGGATCATGAGCGCCCTCGGCGACCAGGGGTCGCGCGCGACCTCCGCATCGGGCTCGAGGTAGGCGCGCAGGCGTGCGGGGCCGACCGGCTCGCTTCCGGCGAGCGCGCGCGCGGCGTCGTCGGCCTCGCGGGCCGCCTCGTCGAACCGGCCGGCCGCGGCGAGGGCGGCGGCGAGCTGCACGCGCGCCTCGAGGAGCGGCCTCAGCTGACGCGC
Source organism: Planctomycetota bacterium (assembly GCA_029260755.1). Lineage (GTDB taxonomy): Bacteria > Planctomycetota > J058 > J058 > JAJDCQ01 > JAJDCQ01. Next base: position 23,310 of record JAJDCQ010000186.1, read on the forward strand.
GCTCGGGTCGCCGGGCGTCACCTCGCCGCGCCGGGCGACGAGGTCGCGGGCGAGGTCGACCGCGAGCTCCCCCTCGCCGACGGCGATCGCGGCGCGGACCTCGACGAGGCGCGCCGCGTTCGCGGCATCCTCGTCCTGGATCGACGCGAGGCCCTCCCGGACGTCGGCGAGGGCGGAGCCCGGATCGTCTCGGGCGAGCGCGACGCGCGCCCGGAGGACGAGGCAGCGACCGCGGTCGGTCTCGTCGATCCGCTCGGCGCGGAGCGCGTCGTCGAGTCGCTCGGTCGCGGCGTCGAGCTCGCCGCGTTCGAGGTGGAGGACGGCGCGGGCGTGCTCGGCCGCGCCGCTCTCCGGCGAGCGGGCGGAGAGGGCGACGAAGAGCCGCTCCGCCTCGTCCTCCCACGCCTCGAGGCCCGTCCGGCCGGCGAGGATGGCCGCGGCCATCGCCTGCCGGGCGAGCCACCGGCCGGCGCCGTCGGTCCCCGCGAAGACGCGCTCGACGGCCGGGCCGAGGCCGCGCTCGACGGCGGCGGCGCGGGCCGCCTCGAGCGCGCGTTGCGACTCGCCGGAGCGGCCGCGGTCGGCGAGGCAGCGGGCGGTCGCCGCTTGGAGGAGCGGGCTCTCGGCGACCGCGTCGTCGCCGGCGATCTCGGTCCAGATGTGGTCGCGGCCGAGGAGGCCGGCGAGCTCGACGCGCAGGACGGTGACGGCCTCGACCGGCTCACGAGCGCGCTCGGCGAGGACGGCGGCGGCGTGGGCGTCGGGGGCGTCCTCGTCGGTCAGGGCGGCGAGCGCGCGCCCGAGTCGCGAGCGCGCCTTCCCGAGCGCCTCGGACCGGGCGGCGTCGTCGAGGATGAGGTAGTCGCCGGCGGCGAGCGCCTCGGCGTCGCTGACGGGCGGCGGCGGGGGCGGCGCCGACGGGCCCGCGGCGGTCGCGGTCGCCGCGTCGCGATCGCCGCTCGCCAGGACGCCGATCGAGACCCCGGCGGCCGCGACCGCGGCGACGGCGCCGACCAGGATCGCGGCGCGGGTCAGCGCCCTCCGGCGTCGCTTCCGGGCGACGGCGGCGAGGGCGTCGACCGGGCCGCCGGCGAGCAGTCCGCCGAGATCGGCGGCGAGCTGCTCGGCGCGCGCGTAGCGGTCGGCGATCGCGGGGGTGAGGGCGCGCTCGCAGATCGCGTCCGCCTCGGGAGGGAGGTCGGCCTCGATCGATGACGGTGGAGGGAAGGCGCCGCGGACGATGGAGGCGTAGAGCGCGGCGACCCCCTCACGGCCCTCGAACGGGAGCCGCCCCGTGACCAGGCGATAGAGGATGACGCCGAGCGCCCAGAGATCGGTGTGCGGACCCTGGCGATCGATCTCGCCGCGCACCTGCTCGGGCGCCATGAACGGTGGCGTGCCGAGCATCACGCCGGTCTTCGTCAGCGGTCCGGCGATCGTGTCGAGCGGCGTGGAGGTCGGACGGACGAGGCCGAAGTCGGCGAGGCGTGGCTCGCCGCGCTCGTCGAAGAGGACGTTCGCGGGCTTGAGGTCGCGATGGACGAGACCGTGGGCGTGGACCCAGGCGAGGGCGGAGGCGAGCTTGCCGACGAGGGTGGCGGCGTCACGAAGGGGGAGGGGCGTCGCGCCGCGCGCCTCGAGGCGCTCCTCGAGGTTTCCGCCGGCGAGCCACTCGAGCAGGATGTACGGGCGACCGTCGGTCGTCTCCCCGCTCGCGAAGATGCGGACGACGTGGGGGTGCTGATCGACCTGCGCGTGGGCGCGGCCCTCGCGGAGGAACCGGCGGAGCCGCGTGAGCGCGGCGCGCTCCTCGTCGGCGCGCCCCGGCGTGCCCGAGGATCCGGAGCCGGGGCTCTCGAGCACCTTGAGCGCGGCGGTCCGCCCGGTCGCCGTCTCGCGGACCTCGTAGACGACGCCCATCCCGCCGCGCCCGGCCGCGCGGATGACCTCCCATCCGGGGACGACGGGCGGGGCGGCGTCGATGGCTCGTCGCGGATCGCCACTCATCTCGCGTCGATTGTAGCCGGCTCGGCCCGTCGTATCTCTCCACGGAGGAGGTCGTTCGGGATCCTCACCGAAAAAATTCCGCCCGAATCCTCAACGCCGTCCGCCGCCGGTCGTATCAAAGAACGACCGCGGGGCGAGGCGCCTCGCAACGGCCAGGCCGGTCGCTCGACGACCGCAGAAGAGGAACGAAACGATGAAGCTCCTTCGGAACATGGCGACGGCCGCGGTGGTGGCCGGATCTCTTCTCGCGCCGACCGGCGTCGTCCTCGCGGCGGACGCTCCGGACGATCCCCCGAAGCCCGAGGCGCAGCCGCGTCGCGATGGGCCGCAGGGCCCCGGCCTCGAGCAGCTCGAGCGGTTCCGCGAGGAGCTCGGTCTCGATGAGAAGCAGATGGAGAAGCTCCAGGGTCTCGGAGAGACGCTCGGCGAGCGGATCCGCGCCGGGATCGAGCGCTTCCGCGATGGCGGCGAGCAGCCGAACCCCGAGGATCTCCAGGGCGGCCTGTCGGAGCTCTTCGAGGAGCTGCGCGGCGGCCTCGAGGGCATCCTCACCGACGAGCAGCGTGAGAAGCTCCAGGAGCGGCTCGGCGGCCTCGGCGAGGGCTTCAACCCCGAGGACTTCCAGGGCGGCGAGGGCCTGAACCGTCTCCGCGACATGGGACGCCAGGCGCTCCTCGAGCAGATCAAGAACGCCCTTCTCCTCAACGAGGAGGAGCAGGAGGTGCTCCTCCCGCTGATCGAGAACGTCATGAAGGCGCAGAGCGAGCTCCAGCAGATCGAGGGTCCGGGCCGCAACGAGCTGACCAGCTTCCTCCGCTCGGGCGCCGACCAGGAGGCGATCCAGGCGCGCCTGACCGACTTCCGGACCAAGCGGACGGACGCCGAGAAGAAGCTCGAGGCCGCCCGCAAGGAGCTCCGCGAGCTGCTGACGTTCGAGCAGGAGGCGAAGCTCGTCGCGTTCGGAATCCTCCGGTAACGAAACACCGCACCCCGACTGGACTGAACGGCGCGAGGCGCGTGGCTCCCAGAGGAGCGACGCGCCTCGTGTCATTGCGGCGAGTCGGCTCCGAAGACGACGATGCGTCCAAGGAGGTGAGACGAATGCGAGGGAGAGCCCGATTCGTCCTGGCCGGCGTCGTGGTGCTCGGTCTCGGGGCGAGCACGCGCGCCGACGACGGCGACGCCGAGAAGGCCCGCGAGGTCACCCCGCCGGACGGGCAGACCCTGCCCGAGCTGCCGATCGGCGAGGACCTCGACGTCGAGCAGATCGGCTTCACGCCGCCGAAGTGGTTCGTCGGGCAGAGGTGGGAGCAGACGCACCTCAGCGAGGCGGTCGTCGACGCCGGCGCCGGACCGATCGTCACGGTCGTCTATCAAACGCTCATCATGGAGGTGCGCACCCTGGTCCAGGGCTGGCCCCACGAGATCGACTGGACGAGCACGATCTGGGTGCGGCCCGAGGAAGGTGCCGAGTGGCGGAAGGAGAACCGGAAGGGAGCGATCAAGTTCGTCCCCGGAGGGCACCGCGTCCTCTCGGGAGACGCGACGACGGGAGGCGAGGTCGCCGAGCTCCTCGGGCCGCCCTACTTCCTGGAGATGAAGGAGATCGGCCTCGCGAGGAAGATCGGCGACACCTGGAAGAAGCACCTGGGCACCGACGCCTTCACCGGCGAGACGTCGATGACCTCGAAGCTGATCGCCGTGACGAAGGCCGCCGGCGTGCGCATCGCCGTCATCGAGTTCGAGGTCACGAGCAGCCACCCCGACATCGGCGTCAAGGGAACCTGCTGGTGGAACCTCGACGGAGGGTTCTCCGCGGCTCAGGAGTGGACCCGGACGATGAGCGCGGGCGGGGTGAAGAACGACGAGAGGCGGAAGATCCGGACGCGGGAGCTGAAGGACTGAGTTCGGGAGCAGGAGCCTCGGACCACGACGACGACGCGTCAGCAATGTCTGGGCGACGCCGAAGCCAATCCGCGTAATCCGCGTCATCCGCGGTTCCATTCTCTCTGAGCCGAACGAGTGGGAACCGCGGATGACGCGGATTGCGCGGACTGCGAGCTGCAGGCTCCCGAGTCCATTGCCGGTCCCCGTGTTGAGGCTCGATCCCCCGCGATGCCGGGTCTCATCCGCCAACGTGGGTCTGTGTTCACCGCTTCTTCGAGGTCGGCTTCCAGCCCGAAGCGTAACTCCCGAGCGCCCGTTCCACCTCGCTGACGTCGCCGAGGTGCTCCTCGAACGTCGGTCGTCGGCCGTCTCCGGTGGCGGTGATGGCGCGCAGATACGCCTGGAGCCCCGCGCGTCTCGCGCCGTCGTCGTCGTGACGGAGGAAGTGAAACAGACCGAAGCACTGGACGTGGTGCCTCGTCGTGCGCATGTCCCATTGCCGCAGGTCGATGAACGGGGCGAGGGGGAGCATCTTCCCGTCGCGCTTCATCAGCCTGAAGAAGCTCGCCGCGCGGCTGAGCTTCGTCTCGTGGACCTCGCCGAGCTCGATCTCGCCCGTCCGGGCGTGGACCGACAGCCCGACGTAGTGGGCGATCCCCTCGACGACCCAGGAGCCTCCCTTGCCGGCGCTCTTCATGAGGTGCCAGGCGAGGGCGTGGGTCACTTCGTGGGCGACGCACTGGGCGAGGTAGTCGCGGCTGATCCCCTCGCGTCCCATGCACGCGGCGCCCAGCGCCGGGTTGTAGTGCGGGGTGATGTAGTCGCCCTTCTTGACGACGATCCCGTGCGGGCGAAGGAACGCCGCGAACTCCGTGCTCTTGTCGAAGAGGTAGATCGTCACGCGGCCGGGGATCAGGATCCCCGTGTCCCAGAACTCTCGGATGAAGGTGGCGCGCACCTTCTCGGCGAGCTCGAGGGCGTTCTCGGCGACCGGGCGGTCGCACGTCGTGAAGAGGGTGAAGCTCTCGCTGTCGAGCTGGAGCGTCGGCTTCCAGCCGCGGGCCGCGACCGGCTGCCGCCGTTGCTTCTCCTGGCGCGGCGCCTCGAGCTTGCGGTGGGCGATCCAGCGGGCGAGGTCGGCGTCGAGCCCGGCGACGCTGCCGTAGCCGTAGACGGCGAGGACGCCGGCGGCCGGGTCGGCGCCCGCGCCGGTGCCCTTCTTGCGCCTCTCGCGGGCGAGCTTCCGGATGCGCGCGGGCAGCTCGAGGAGCGTCTCGCGGTCGCCCTTGGCGTGGGTGAGCAGCTCGACGAGGAGGCGCGCGCCGATGGCGAGGTCCGGAGCCGGGGTCATCGCGGAGTCGAGGGTCTCGAGGGCGAGGAGCTCGCTGGCGCCCGCGAGCGTCTTGCCGGCCAGCCGGCTCGCGGCGTCGGCGTAGACGGTCGCGGGCGCGAGGGCGTAGCCGCCCTCGCGGAGCCCGAGGCGGGCCCAGCCGGGGAGCGACTTCGGGATCGACGCGTCGACGGCGGCGGCGCGGAGCGCCGCCGGCAGCTCCTTCGCGGCGACCTCCTGGAACGTCGAGAGGTCGGTCGGCGCGGTGGCGACGACGTCGTTCGTCTCGCCGAGCTCGCCCGTCCGCACGACGTGCGCCTCGCGGTCGCGCGCGATCCGGATCGTCCAGGTCGTCGATGCGCCGCCCCCGAGCTTCGCGACGAGCGCCGCGCGCTCGCGTTCGAGGAGGGGGAGGAGCCGTTCGACGAGGCGCGGCTGATGATGCTGGATGATGATGTGGTCGGTGCGGCTGGTGATCGCCGGATCGGGGAGGCTCCCCTTCTCGGCGAGGATCTCGTCGATCCGCTCGATCGCCTCGAGCACCACCTTCGCGGCGTCGAGGTCGGGCTCGATCGCGAGCGCCTTCCGGGCCGCCGCCTCGGCTTCGAGGAGGTCGAAGCTCCCGAGGGCGCCCTGGGCGGTGTCGAGCAGGGTGCAGAGCTGGAGCAGGCGCCGCGCGTCGCCGGGCAGGTGCGTTCCGAGGTCGTCCTGCGCCTGGCGGAGCTGGTCGAGGGCGGCCGCGAACCGGCCGGCCGCGTAGTGGGCGCGCGCGTCGGCGATCCGCTCCTGCGGCGACTCGGGCGCGAGGGGGTCCTCGTCGTCGCCCGCGTCGGGGTCGGGGATCTGGGCGCCGGCCGGAGCGATCGGACCGACGGCGACCGCGACCAGGGCGACGGCGAGGATGAGGCCCGGTCGGAGTTGGAATCGGCGTCGGACCATCGGATGCCCCCTTCCGACTCCACGCTCGGAGGAGCGCGGTGGTCTCGCGATTCGGGGAAGGTCAGGGGGCGAACTGCTCGCCCAGGATCCGCTCCTCGAGGTTGTGCTCGGGGTCGAAGAGCAGCCGCACGCGGTGACTCTGATCCTCGACCACCTCGACGCGCGAGACATCCCGCACCTCGGTGAAGTCGGCCGTCACGCTGACCGGCCGCTTCTTCTGCTCGCGCGTCTCGAACAGGACGGTGACGTCCTCGGGCAGGAGCGCGCCCCGCCACCGGCGCGGCCGGAACGGAGCGATCGGCGTCAGGGCGAGGACGGCGGCGCCGATCGGGATGATCGGGCCGTGGGCGCTCAGGTTGTAAGCGGTGCTGCCGGCGGCGGTCGCGACGAGGACGCCGTCGCAGATCAGCTCGGAGATCCGCTCGATCCCGTCGACCTCGATCCGGATCTTCGCCGCCTGCCGGCTCTCGCGGAAGAGGCTGACCTCGTTGAAGCCGAGCGCCTCGACCGGATCGCCCTCCTTCGGCGTCGCCTTCATCTTGAGCGGATAGAGCGTGACGGTCTGCGCCTGCTGGACGCGCTCGAGGAGGTCGCCCTCGCGGTAGGCGTTCATCAGGAAGCCGACGCTTCCGCGGTTCATCCCGTAGATCGGGACCTTGCGGTCGAGGTAGGTGTGGAGGGTGTGCAGCATGAAGCCATCGCCGCCGAGCGCGACGATCGCATCGGCCTCGCCGGGGTCGGTGGCCCCGTACTTCGACTTGAGGAACTCGAGGGCCGCCTGGGCTTTGGGAGACGAGCTGGCGACGAAGCCGATCGATTCGACGTCCATGGGGACCCTCGAGGAGTGCGGGTGGCGGGCGGACCGTAGCGGCGGCGTCGCTCCGGCGTCAAGCGCCACGCGCGGGCAGGCGACGCCATGCCCCGCGGTGGCGGACCTCCGTTACCCCGCTAGAATGGCCGCCTCGCCGCCGGCGGCTCGCTCTTTGCGCACCGCCGGCCGGCGCTCGCCGCCGGCCGCCCCGCTCATCGTTCATCAGGGGCGGCCTCGTCCCCACGTCGCTGCACGAGGAGAGTCCCCGTGTCCGAGTCTCCGTTCCCGCTCCCCGAATCGGTGAGCAAGAACATGAAGATCCTCGCCGCCGTGCTCGCGGTCGCGATCTTGATCCCCATGTACGGCATCTGGAAGTGGTTCTTCTGTCGGATCGAGGTGCCCGAAGGTCAGTTCGCGGTGCTCGTCGCCAAGATGGGCGACGACCTCCCCGACGGCCGGATCCTGGCGCTCGACCCGAGCGAGAAGGGCATCCAGTACGCCGTCCTCCCGGAGGGGCGCCACTTCCGGAATCCCCTCATCTGGGACTGGGAGATCCACGCGCTGACGTTCGTCCCCGCCGGAAACGTCGGGGTGCAGACCCGCCTCTACGGCGAGATCCCGGACGACGCGGCGATGCGCGCCGGTCACATCCTGGTCAGCCGCGGCGATGAGACGGACCCGAGCAAGCACGAGCGGGGGATCGTCCGCGAGATCCTCGATCCCGGCCGCGCCTACCGGATCAACCCCTACGCCTACCTCGTGGAGATCGAGAAGGCTCAGGAGATCCACCCCGGCTACGTCGGCGTGGTCACGCGGCTCGACGGCAAGAACGCCACGAAGCCGAACGACTACCTCGTGAAGAAGGGCGAGAAGGGCGTCCAGCCCGAGCCGCTCCAGCCGGGCACCCACTACCTCAACCCGAGGGAGAAGCTCGTCAGCCCCGTCAGCGTCCAGAGCCAGCGCTTCGAGCTCACCGGCGAGAAGGCCCTGATCTTCCCGTCCCAGGATGGGTTCGACATGCGGGTGCTCCTGACCGTCGAGTGGTCGATCGACCCCGAGCGCGCCGCCGAGGTCTACGTCCGGATCGGCGTCGGTGATCCGAGCTCGCTCCTCGACGAGATCAGGCGCAAGACGATCGTCCCGGCCGTTCGAGGCTACGGCCGCGTCGAGGGCAGCAAGTTCCCCGCGATCGACTACATCTCGGGTGAGACCCGCCTCGCCTTCCAGCACATGCTCTTCGACAAGCTCAAGTCGAACATCGCGACGAAGGGCATCCGGATTCACAGCGTGCTCGTCAACGACATCCTCCCGCCTCAGGAGCTCGCCCAGCCGATCCGGGAGCGCGAGGTCGCGAAGGAGGAGCTGACCAAGTACAACGCGCAGCGCGACCAGGCCGTCGAGGATCAGAAGCTCGCTCGCGAGGAGGAGCTGATCGCGTTCGAAGGGGCCAAGGTCAAGGCCGAGACCGAGAAGCTCAAGAAGGAGATCGCCGCCAACAACCGTCGCGAGATCGCCCTTCGCCAGCAGGAGGCGACGCTCATCGAGGCCGAGCGTGCCCTGGAGGAGGCCAAGCTCCAGGCCGGGGCGATCCTCGCCCGCGGCCGGGCCGAGGCCGACGTCGTCGTCTATGACGGCGAGGCCGAGGGCCGTACCCTCGAGGCGGCCGTCGAGGCGTTCGGCGACGCCGACACCTACGCCCGCTACGTGTTCGCGCGCCGGACGGCGCCGGCGATCGAGAGCGTCCTGGCCGGGATGAACAGCCCGTTCGCCCGGCTCTTCGACGATATCCTCCGCGCTCGAGCGATCGCCGAGTCCGCGCCGGTCGAGCGAGCGGCGACGCCCGCCGACGAGTCCGACCGTCTTCCCGAGGCCCCCGCGTCCGCCCCCGCCGGCGGCGCCGGTCGATAGAGAGAGAGCGATCGATGTCGAACAAGAACGATCTCATCGAGCGGGCCCAGCGGGTCCTCGGAGGGATGGCCGTCGTCACCCTGGTCTGCCTGATCGGGACCGCCGCCCTCTGGAAGGTGTTCTTCAAGTACGTCGACAACGACGAGATGCTCATCATCATCGCCAAGTCGGGCGAGCCGCTCGGGCCCGATCAGATCCTCGCCGACGAGGGTCAGAAGGGCATCCAGAAGCGCGTCTACGGCGAGGGTCGCCACTTCGTCATGCCGATCGTCTACGACTACAAGATCGAGTCGGTCGTCGTGATCGAGCCTGGCCAGATCGGCGTCGTCGAGAGCAAGGTCGGCGACACGCCGCCGCGCGGCTCGGTCCTCGTCGATGACGGTCAGAAGGGCATCTGGCGTCGCGTCCTGCCGCCGGGCAAGTACCGGATGAACCCGTACGGCTACAAGATCGAGACGCACCCCGCCGTCACGATCCGCCCGGGCTACGTCGGCTTCCTCAAGCGAAAGGTCGGCACTCAGCCCGCCGGTGAGTTCGCCGATCCGGCGAAGGACGAGCAGGGCATCGTCAAGAACACCCTCCCGCCGGGCACCTACTACCTCAACCCGCACGAGTACGAGTGGCGCGAGGTCGAGATCGGCATCAATCAGATCTCGTTCCTCGGCGCCGAGGCGCTCGCCCGGGACACCCGGTCGTCCGGCGGCGCCGGGGGGGGCGCGCGCGACGCCAGCCAGAAGGGTCAGATCGAGTTCCCGAGCGCGGACGCGTTCCCGATCTCGCTCGACGCGACGATCGAGTGGGAGCTCTTGCCCGAGTTCGTCGCGCCCGTCATGACCCAGTTCGGCGATCGGGCCGCGATCGAGGACAAGGTCATCGTCCCGCAGAGCAAGTCGATCGGCCGGACCGAGGGCTCGAAGTACGGCGCGAAGGAGCTGCTCCTCGGCGAGGGCCGCGAGAAGTTCCAGCGGACGTTCCAGGGCGAGCTCGTCCAGATCTGCACCGAGAAGGGGATCGAGATCAACTCGGCGTTCATCCGCCACATCTCGATCCCTGACGAGCTCATGAAGCCGATCCGCGACAAGAAGGTCGCCGACGAGAAGAAGGTGACCGCGGTGCGGTGGAAGAAGACGCGTCAGGCCGCCGCCGAGCTCGAGCGCGAGGAGACGATGATCGACCAGCGCCGGCAGGAGGTCCGGAGTGAGCTCCAGGCGAAGGTGCTCGAGGTCGAGGCCGACGCCGACAAGGCGATCCGCGGGATCGACGCCGAGACCAAGGTCCAGGTGGCCGCGATCGAGAAGCAGATCGCGGAGATCGAGTCCGACACCAAGCGTGTTCTGGGCCAGGCCGAGGCGGATGTCGTGAAGATGCGAGGCGAGGCCGAAGGAAAGGCGTTCGCGGCGAAGGTCCTGGGCTTCAAGGGCAACGCCGAGGCGTACTACCGCTACGTGTTCGCCAGCAACCTCCACGACGACTTCCACGTCCGCGTCCTCGAGACCGGCCCGGGCACCCTGTGGACCGACGTCGCCAAGACGGCCGGGTTCGAGGGGCTCGGCGCGGCCGACCGGCTGCGCGATGCCCAGGACGATGACGGTGGCCGGTCCGGGTCGCGCCGCGGCGCGCGCTCGCGGACGCCGACGTCGCGCTGATCGGGCGCCGGGCCGTTCGGTTCGACCGAAACCGGACGGCCTCGGCGGCGGTATTCACCGTGGAGAAGGGAGCAGGGCTCGGAGGGTTGCCTCCGGGCCCTGAGCGCCTTGCGCTCGCGCCGCGGCCGGCGCTACCGTCCATCGAGAGGCGCCTTCCCGCCCCTCGGAGGATGCCATGGCCCGCTCGCGAACCCTCGTCCTCACCCTCCTCGTGGGCCTCGCGCTCCTGGTCGGCGCCTTCGCGCCGCCGGTCGCCCGCGCCGACATCTTTCGCCTCAAGGACGGCCGCACGATCGAAGGCGAGCTCGTCGCCGAGAGCGAGAGCCACCTGACCGTCAAGGTGATCAAGGGCGACATGGAGTCGACCCTCGTCCTCGAGCGGAAGGAGGTCGCCTCGGTCGAGGAAAGGGAGACGCCGCGGAGCATCTACGTCCGCAGGCGCGCGGCGCTCGACTCGTCGAGCTACGTCGACGTCGTGGAGCTCGCCGAGTGGTGCCTCGAGAACGACCGCAAGAACGACGCCGCCGAGCACTACCTCCGCGCGACCGAGCTCGAGCCGGGCGAGCCGCTGCCGGTGCGGCGCCTCCGGGAGCTCGGTTGGAGGAAGGACGACGCCGGCCGCTGGACGAGCGGCGGCGACTACTACCGCGACAAGGGCTGGGTCCGGCACGGCGGCGACTGGATGCCGAAGGAGAAGGCGGCGCTCCTGTCGGACCGCGACGAGATCGCGCGGAAGCTGAAGCGAACCCATCGCCTGGTCGACAACTACGACGAGGCGATCGTCGAGCTCGAGGAGGCGGTCCTCGAGGCGAAGCGGCGCGTCGACAAGAGCGGGCGCAACGTCGCCGAGCAGGAGGCGGAGGCGGGACGCAACCGCTTCGAGCTCAAGATCGCCGAGGGCGCCCTCGCCATCTGGCGCGCTCGATCGACCGACGCGTTGCGTCCGATCGAGCGGGAGCGGGCGAAGAAGATCGCGCTGGAGCACGAGCGCAAGGTGGCCGCCTACTCGAAGGAGCAGCGGAAGCTCGACCGCGAGGTCGAGAACGCGAAGGAGCAGCGCCACGACCTCGAGGAGAAGGCGGCCAAGGCCGAGCGGGAGCTGCGCGAGGCGAAGCGCGACTACGAGAACGGCGACGAGACGATCGCCCGGCTCGAGGGCGAGCTCGCCCGAGCCGAGGCGCGGCTCGCCGGATGGAACGAGAAGCACCCGGGAGGCGAGACGCCGACCACCCCGTCGGGTCCGACGACGACCGGCAAGACCGCGCCGACCCCGGCCCCCGCCGCCCGTCCTGCCGCCGGCTGGCGCGAGAAGCTCCGCCAGAAGCTGCGAGAGAAGCGGCGCCGCCAGGGCGGAGGGAGCTGAGGCGCGCGATCACTCTCCCGTCGCAAGTCCTCTCCACCAATTCGCTTACCCCCCAAGGGGTCAGGTCCAGTATTTTTACGGTTTCCCCGGGGAAACTGTAAAAATACTGGACCTGACCCCTTGGGGGATAAGTGTCAGTGCTGCTGGGTTTTGTGGTTAGGGTGTGATCGGTCAGTCTTCGGCGAGCCATTCCTCGGCTCGGGTGAGGTAGCGGCGGGCGGCGTCCTCGACCGCTTCGATCTCGGGGTCGGCTTCGCGCACCTTGCTTCCGGACTCGGCGAGCGGTTCGAGCTTCTCGAGGCCGCGGATCAGGAGGTCGCGCGATTCGCCGAGGGCGATCTTCGCGGCCTCGGGGTCGGGGTCCATCCCGGGACGTCCGGTCCGGGCGTCGCGTCCCTCGACCCAGCGGACGATGCCCATCGCGAGGGAGCCCGCCGTCCGCTCGTAGGACTTCACGCCGGGGTCGCTCGCCAGCTCCCCTTCGGCGCCGTGCTCTCCGGTGGCCACGCGACGGAGCTTGTCGAGGAACCCGGCCGGGTTGCCGACCCAGCCGTCGGCGAGGATCTCGACGGTCGACCCGCCCCCGCCGCTCGTTCCTCCCTCGGGCCCGGAGCCGCCCTCGGGAACGATCGCGCGGCCGCTCGCCGCCTCCATCTCGCGCCGCATCGTGCGGACCCGGTCGAGGAGCGCGGCCACGTTCTCCTTCTCGGTCTCCCGGATCTTCTCGAGCTCCTCGTGGGCGATCACGGCGAGCTTCTTCGCCTCGTCGAGCGCCTCCTCGAGCGCGGCGACCTGGGCCTCGGCGGCCTTCGCCCGCGCCGCCTCGCGCTTCGCGTCGCCGAGGGCCGCCTCGAGCTCTCCGGTCCGGGCTCCAAGCGCCGTGTTCGTCGTGGCGAGCTCCCCGCGCACCTCGTCGAGGACGCCCTCGAGGGCCGTCTTCGCGGCCGCCTCGGCGTTTCGCTCGCCCTCGAGGGCGCCGATCCGCTCCTCGAGGCCGTCGATCTCGCCGCGCAGCCGCGCCTCGGTCTCCTTCAGGCTCGCCTCGTCCTGGCGGAGGATGGTGACCTGATCGGTGAGGCGGTTTCGCTCGTCGTGGACGAAGTAGAGGTAGACCCCTTCCACCGCCGCGGCGATCGCGAGGACGCTGAGGCCGGCGATGATCGCCACGCTCGGACCGCCGCCGCCATCGCTCGCGGCGGCCTCGCCCTCGGGCTTCGCCGGGGTGCTCTCGTCGGGCGCGGTCACGCGTCGTCCTCCTCGTCGGAGCGGGTCGTCTCGGCCCGGCGGAGCAGGCTGGAGAGAGGCTCGCCCTCGCCGCCGAACACCTCCGGGCAGCGCTCCGCGAGCGCCTCGCGCGTCGCGCGCGGGAGCCGGACGAGCGACTCGCCGGCCCGTCGGATCAACACGGAGACGGCCGTCTCCGAGGGGGGCTGCGGCGCCTCGAAGCACCCGGCGACGGCGACGGCCTGGCGGGCGACGTCGAGGGCGACCGCGGTGAGCGTGTCTTCATCGATGACGCTCGCGCCGATGCTGGGCTGCGCCGGGCGGACGAACGCGAGCACCTGCTCGTAGGCGGTCCGCGCGCGCGACTTCGGGTCGAGGGGGAAGGGGTAGACGCCGCGGCTACCCGCCCGGAGGAACTCGGCGTCGAGCCGGGCGACCGTGCCGGGCGGCACCTCGTGGCTCGCGGCGAGGATCGACGCCGCGCGGCGCGGGAACAGACGCACCCGGGCGGTCGTCGCGTGTCGGGCGCGGGCGGATGGCGTGCTCGCGGCGGCCGATGGGCTCGGGCGCGCGACGTGGGCGGCCGAGATCGAGGGCTCCGCGGGTTGCGCCGCGGAGGGCGGCGCCGGGGCGACGAGGGGCGCCGTCGGCGTCTCGACCGGCTCGGGCATCGCGACGGGAGGCATCGGCGCCGGCGGCGCCGCCGGCGTCAGCGGGGCGGGAGCCATCGGCATCGGCGCCTGCTGCGCGGGCGCGGGCGGCGCGGGCGGCGGCGCGGGCCACGCGCCCGTCGGGGTCGCGAACGTGCCCGATGGCGCGGGCGAGATCGGGCCGGTCGGGCGCGACCACGCGCCCGAGGGGCTGCGTCGACTGCCCGGGCGGAGGACGAGCACCCGGTCGGAGCCGGCCGGAATCGGCGCCGGGAGGGGGCGGCCCGACGGGGTCCGGAACGTGCCCGAGGGCGACTGATAGATCCCCGATGGCAACGCGGGCGGCCCGGGCGGGGCCGACGGCGCGGGCCACGCGTGCGACGGGAGGGGCGGAGCGATCGGCGCGACCGGCGGCGCCACCGTCGGCGCGGGCGGCGGGATCAGCGTCCGGCCGACCGGCGGCGGGGCGGGCTCGGTCGCGGTCCGGTCGGCGACGGCGAGCTCGGCGAGCCTCGCCTCGAGCTCCGCCTGGGCGCGCGCGATCCGCGCGGCCTCGGCGCGCGCCGCGTCGGCGGTCTCCTGCGCGTGCTCGACGCCGGCGTGCGCGGCCGCGTGCGCATCGGCGAGCGCCGTCTCCTCGACGCTCCGGGCGGCCTCGGCGAGGGCACCCTCCTCGTCGCCGAGCCGCGCGAGCGCCTCGGCGCGGGCGGCGACCTCGAGGAGGACGGCCTCGTCGAGCTCGGGCTGCGCGCGCGGGATCCCCTCGGGGAAGATCGGGAACTTCGGCATCCGCGGCAGGCGCTGCGCCCCCGAAGGGATCGGCGCGACGAAGTCGTCGGGCAGGACGATCTTCAACGAGCGCTTCCTCTTCTTGATGTTGCCCTGGGCGTCGGTCGGCAGGACGCGCCACGGGCCCCGCAGGATCGCGTCGTCCTGAAGGTCGGAGGTCTGATCGCCGTCCCGGTGTGGGGCGAGCGGCTCGACCTCGGTCGGGAACGCGCCCGAGCCGTTGCCGTTGCCGTACCAGAGGGCGCGGAGCTCGTCGGCCAGCCGGTCGAGCGTCTCCTCCGCGTCGGTGATTCCGGGGGAGACGTCGTCTTCCCCGGAGGACCGTCGTTCGGCCATCGGATCTTCCTCCGTGCACGGATGTTAGTGCGCTCCACCGACCCGCGCAAGAACGGGCCTCGCGCGCGGCCGCCGTCAACCGTTTGCCCGCCCGAGGCTGCGTCGATCGGGCCCGCCCCGGCGCCCGTCGTTTCCGCCGTGATCGAGCGCCCGTATCATCGCTCCCATCCCTCGGACGGAGCGCATCATGCCCCTCGCGATCGTCACCGGCGCCTCGGCCGGCTTCGGCCGTCTCTTCGCCCTTCAGCTCGCGCGCGACGGCCACGACCTCCTCCTCGTCGCCCGTCGAGAGGATCGCCTCCACGAGGTGGCCGAGCTCGCCAAGAAGACGGCCATCGACGCGGGCAAGCCCGAGCCGCGGGTGGAGCTCGTCCCCGTCGACCTCCTGTCCGACGGCGCGGCGACGAAGGTCTTCGAATCCGCCCCCGACGCCGACCTCGTGATCAACAACGCGGGGTACGGTCACTACGGCCCCGCCGCCGAGGGCGACCGCGCCTTCCAGACGCGGATGGTCCGCCTCAACTGCGAGCTGCTGACCGATCTGACGTTGCTCTACGCTCGGCGGATGCTCGAACGCGACGTCGGCACCGTCCTGAACATCGCGAGCACGACCGCGTTCCAGCCCGTCCCCTACTTCGCCGTCTACGCGGCGACCAAGGCCTACGTCCTCTCGTTCAGCGAGGCGATCGACTGGGAGCTCCAGGACGTCCGCCGCCAGCGCCGCGGCCGCGGCCGCGCCGCGCGCGGGCAGGGGCCGCGGGTGATCGCCTTCTGCCCCGGCTACAGCCCGACCGAGTTCCAGGCGGCGAGCAGCTACCCCGAGAGCCTCGGCGTCTACCCGATGAAGGCCGAGGAGGTCGTCCGCCGCGCCCTGATCGCCGTCCAAAAGGGCAAGCAGGCGGTCGTCCCCGGGCTCGGCAACAAGCTCAACGTCGTCACCCAGCGCCTCGTCCCGCGCAGCTTCGTCCGCGCGACCGCGGGAAGGATGATCCGACCGAAGCTCGCGGACGAGGGCTGAGCGAGCCCGTCAGCCGTCGCGGGCGGCCTCGGCCGCCTCGATCCATTGCTCGAGCTTCGCTCGGTTCCACTTCGGGTCGGCCTCGATCGCCTTCTTCCACGCCTCGATGGCGCCGGCGATGTCGCCGAGCTGCTCGCGGATGATGCCGGCGTTCATCCAGGCCGGCGCCGAGTGCGGAGCGAGCTTCACTGCCTGCTCGAAGTCGCGCTTCGCCTCGTCGAGTCGCTTCAGCATGCGGAGGGCGTGACCTCGATTCGACCACGGCTCCCAGCGATGCGGCTCGGTCCGGATGACCTCGTCGAAGTCGGCGATCGCGCCGTCGACGTCGCCGGATCGAAGGCGCACTTCGCCCCGGACGATGCGCGCGTCGACGAACCATGGGTCGAGCTCGAGGGCGCGGTCGAACGCCGCGAGCGCCTCCTTCCTCTTGCCCTGGTGCCGCAGGACGAACCCGCAGCCGCACCACGCGGAGGCGTTTCGCGGGGCGACCTTCCGGCCGGCGTCGTAGGCGGCGAAGGCGTCGGCGAGCTCGCGGCGCTTGTAGTGAACGTCTCCCTTCAGGACGTGCGCCTCGGCGATGCTCCCGTCGAGCCGGATCGCCTCGTCCGCGTCCGCGAGCGCTCGGTCGAGGTCGCCCTTCGCGAGGTGGGCCACGCCCCGGTTGGTCCACGCTCGCACGATCGTCGGATCGATCGCGAGGGCGAGGTCGTAGTCGGCGATCGCCCCGTCGATCTCGCCGCGGTCCTGTCGGATCACCCCGCGGTTGAGGAGCGCCCACGGGTTTCGCGGCGCGAGCGCGATCGCGCGCTCGAAGTCGGCGAGCGCCCGGTCGGCCTCGCGGCGCCCTCGCCGGACCCGCCCGCGTTCGACGAGCGCCGCGACGAAGTCGGGCTCGGCCGCCAGGATCGCGTCGAGGTCGCGGAGCGCTCCGTCGAGGTCGCCGGCGTCGACGCGGGCGAGCGCCCGGCTCCGGAGGGTGTCGCGGTCGTCCGTGGACAGGGCGAGGGCCCGGTCGTAGTAGGCGATGGCCGGGCCAGGTTGCCCGGCGAGGCGGCTGGCGTCGCCGAGCTGGCGGAGCGCCCGCGCGTTCTCGGGGTCGAGCTGGAGCGCCCGCTCCGCATCGCGGGTCGCCCCGTCGAGGTCGCCGCCGGTCTGGCGGAGGACGCCGCGGTTGAGGAGCGCCGGGACGAAGTCGGGGTCGATGTCGAGGGCCGCGTCGTAGTCCTCGATCGCGCCGGTCCGATCGCCCTCCTCGGATCGGAGGTAGCCGCGGTTCGTCCGGCTCGACGGCTCGTCCGGGGCGAGCTCGATCGAGCGGTCGTAGTCGGCGAGGGCGCCCGCGTGGTCCCCGCGGGCGTGCCGGATTCCGCCGCGGTCGGCGAGCACCCGGGGCGAGTCGGGGGCGAGGTCGAGCGCGCGCTCGATGTCCTCGAGGGCGCCGTCGAGGTCGCCGGTCTCGCGGCGCGCGAGGGCGCGGGCGGCTCGGTGATCGGCGACGTCCGGCTCGAGGTCGATCGCGCGGTCGAGGTCCGCCCGGCCGCCCTCGTGATCGCCGCGGGCGCGCCGGATCGACGCGCGGAGTCGCAGCGCTCCGGCGTCGTCGTCGGGGACGGCGATGGAGCCGTCGATCCGTCGAAGCTCCCGCCGGAGCAGCGCCTCGAAGTGACTCTCGGTCCCGAAGCGGTGGACCGCCGCCCCGAGAAACCGGAGGTCGTCGGCGTCGAGCCCCTCGATCGAGCAGAGGGCGCGCGCGGCGAACGCGGCGAGGGTCTCGTCCTCCTGCGCCCAGACGTGGCGCCGGAGCGCCGCGACGGCCCCCTCGCGCTGGCGGAGCAGGCCGAGCACCTCGCACGCGAGCTGCGCCGTCGTGAGGCGCGGTCGAGAGACGGCGCTTCGCTGGGCCGCGGCGAGGAGCGGGCGCCACGACAGGCGGGTGTCGCGGGACGCCATCGCGAGGCCGTGGCGATGGCGCGCCTCGAGCCGCGTTCGCGCGGCGGCGATGGCGCGTCGATGCGTCGGATCGAGATGGCCCTCGAGTCGCCCGGGCGGGAGCGCGCCGAGCGCCTCGACGGCCGCGTCGAGCGGCTCGATCGGCGCGCTCGCCCCCTCGTCGCGCGGGTCCGGGAGGCCTGCGCCGCGGAGTGCGCTCGCCCTCGCCTCGCGCAGGGCGGCGCTCGTCCCGTCGAGGTGGTCGGCGAGCAGCTCGACCGTCTGCGGCTCGTCGTAGCGGACGAGCTCGACCTTCGCCCGGACGTAGGCCTCGCCGTTCCAGCGGCCGAGCTCGCCGGCTTCGCCCGCGGCCAGGATCTCCTCGATGCGGCGCCGGTGCACCCGCAACCGGGCGCCGCGTGCGCCGGCGACGTCGTCCCGGAGGGCGGCGGCCGGGCCGAGCTCGCCGGGGGCGCGCTCGAGCTGGGCCGCCTGCCCGAGGGCGAGCTCGGCGAGGGCGTCGTTCTCGCTGACGGCGGCGAGCCGGCCGAGCAGCACGAGCGCGCCGTAGCGCCGCCGCCGCGCGGCGTCGTCGTCGGGCTCGAGGTCGAGGAGGGCGCCGTGCGCGTCGGCGACGCGCTGGAGCTCGCGGATCCGCTCGGCGTGGCGGGCGCGCTCCTCGGGCGTGGGCGCCCGTCGGTCCTCGGGATCGATCGGGATCGTCGCGAGGGTCGCCTCGGCCTGGGCGCGCGCCGTCCGCTCGAGCTCGTCGATCGCGGCGACGGCGATGCGAGCCTCGCCGACCGCGGCGCGGTGGCGGGCCTCCGGCACGAGCACGAACGCGATCAGGAGGACGATCGCCGCCGCGGCCCCGGCGGCCGAGATGCCGCGGTTGCGCCTCGCCCACTTCGCCGCGCGCCGGGCGATCGACGGCGGACGCGCGA
Source organism: Planctomycetota bacterium (assembly GCA_029260755.1). Taxonomy (GTDB): domain Bacteria; phylum Planctomycetota; class J058; order J058; family JAJDCQ01; genus JAJDCQ01. Next base: position 42,091 of record JAJDCQ010000186.1, read on the forward strand.
GGACCGGCTCGTCGCGCAGGTAGCGCTCGAGGTCGGTCGCGAGCTCGCGGGCGGACCCGTAGCGGTGCTCGGGCTCGCGCTCGAGGCACTTGCTGCAGACCGTCTCGATGTCGCGGTCGAGCCCGGGCCGGAGCGCGCCGGGCGGCGGCGGGTCGCGGTGGAGGACCGCGGTGATGACCTCCATCGGCGTCGACCCGGTGTACGGGGGGCGCCCGGTGAGCATCTCGAAGAGGGTCGCCCCGAGCGAGTAGAGGTCGGACCGGCGGTCGATCCGATCGAGCTCTCCGCCCGCCTGCTCGGGCGGCATGTAGGCGGGCGTTCCCATGACCTGCCCGGCGATCGTGATCCCGGTCCGGCCGATCTCCTTGGCGAGGCCGAAGTCGGTCAGGACCGGCTGCCCGTCCGCTCCGATGAGGACGTTCGCCGGCTTGAGGTCGCGGTGCAGGATCGAGCGCTCGTGGGCGTAGGCGAGGGCGTCGGCGAGGGCGAGGGTCAGGCGGGCGGCGTCGCGAGGCGCGAGCGGACCGTCGCGGGTGAGCCGGACATCGAGCGACTCGCCCTCGATGAGATCCATGACCAGGAACGGCCGACCCGCGTCGACGCCGACCTCGTGGACGCCGACGATCCCCGCGTGGCGCAGGCGGGCGGCGGCGCGCGCCTCGGTCTGGAACCGCTCGAGGGCGTGGCCGTCGGACAGCGACCCGCGGAGGAGCACCTTGATCGCCACGCGCCGCTCGAGGGCGGGGTCGGCGGCCACGTAGACCCGGCCCTGGCCGCCGCGGGCGAGCTCGCGCTCGATCCGATAGGCGCCGATCGTCGCGCCGGGCTCGAGCTCGTGTTCGCCCGATGCCGAGCCCGAGCCCGGCCGCGCGCTGGTCGCGTCGGCGAGGAGCGCGCGGACGCCCGCGTGCGGGTCGCCGCGCGCCGCCGGCGTCACGCCGGGGCGCTCGCCCGGCGGGTCGATCTCGGTCGGCGCGAGGTCGATCGGCGTGACCTCGGTCGGCGCGAGCTCGGGGGAGGGCGTCGCGTTCGGCGTCGGGCGCGGCGTCCGGTGCGGCGGGGTCACGATCCGTCGCCCCGTCCGTCGGCCTGACCCTCGCCGGGCGAGCCGGCTCGCCAGATCCAGCCGAAGAGGCAGAGGCACCCGCAGACGGCGGCGGCCATCAGCTCGTAGCGCCAGTCGGGCAGCAAGACGGTGGCGACCGAGCCGAAGCCGAACGGTAGCCCGGCCCAGACGATTCGCCGGTCGATCGCGGCGGCCATGTTGATCGCGACGACGAAGTACAGGATCAGGTTGAGCGCGATCGCGACGTCGAACTCGAGCTTGGCCGCCCAGGCGATCGGCCAGAAGAGCGCGCCGCCGACGAAGGCGCTCCACATCACTCCGAGGAAGCGGCGGTTGACCTGACTCTCGCGCAGGGTGCGCCACCAGCCCGCCATGAAGCCGGCGAGGAACGCCCCGTAGACGAGCACCAGCCCGAGGAAGGCGCCGTGCTCGGCCGCGTAGATCCCGCGACGGGCGAGCTGGCCGAGCCCGACGTAGACGAGGCCGAAGAAGACGCCGATCCCGATCAGCATGAGGCTCCGCTTGCCGGTCTCGAGGGTCGGGTCGACCTCGCGCCGCATCCGGTCGAGCTCCGCGGCGGCCTGTCGCTCCCCGCGGCGGCGCTCGCGGATCGCGATCATCCGCGCCTCGAGCTCGGGGTGGCGGCGCGGCATCTGAGAGAGGAACACGCTCGCCGCCTTGTAGGCGCCCTGGTCGAGCTCCCAGCGGGTCATCGACTCGAGCGCTCGCTGGAGCCCGTCCTCGGCCTCGCGGTTTCCGGACCACTGCCGGTGGGCCTGGCGGAAGGCGAAGCGCGCCTCGCTGAACATCTCGTAGATCGCCTTCGACCGCTCCTCGTCGTCGGCCTCGGTGCTCGCCCCGGGCTCGCCGCGCCGCTCGGCCCGGGCCGACTCGAGGAGCGCCTCGAGCTCGACGACCCGCGCGTTCGCCTCGGTGACGAGGTCGGCCGAGTGGCGATGGCGGAGGAACTCGGCGACGGCGATGCGCAGCTCGACGGCCGTGCTGAAGCGCGAGTCCGGGTCGGCGGCGGTCGCCCGGTTGGCGATCTCGGCGAGCGGCTGGGGAACCGAGTCGTCGTAGATCTTCGGCGCCGAGACGTAGGCGCTGGCCAGGACGTTCGCGAGCGTCGATCCGCCGTGGCGCGGCTCGCCGGTGAGGATCGTGTGGAGGCAGCCGCCGAGGAGGTAGACGTCGGTGCGCGGGCCGATCTTCGGCCCGTCGCCGGCGACCATCTCGGGCGCCATGTAGGCGGGCGTTCCGCACGCGCTGTCGACGTCGCGCGCGCGCGGGAGGCCGAGCGGGTCGTCGTCACGGACCGTCACGACCATGCCCCAGTCGACGAGGTAGACCTCGCCGAAGTCGCCGATCATCACGTTCTCGGGCTTGACGTCGCGATGGATCATGCCCTTGTCGTGGGCGAAGTGGACGGCGTTACAGACCTGGGTGAAGACGCCGAGGTTCCACTCGAGGGCGTCGGCGCCATCGACGAGCGGCGGCTCGACGAGGCCGTCGAGGAAGTCGCTCCACTCGGTCCCCTCGATCCGCTTCATCACCAGGAGGGGATGGCCGCCCTCGTTCTCGCCGAGCATGTAGACGGGGACGACGTTCGGATGCTCGAGGGCGCCGAGGGCGTAGGCCTCGCGCAGGAGCGCGCGCGACTGGTTGTCGCCGCCAGCCCCCTCGTGGGGCGCCTTGACGGCGACCTTGCGGCCGAGGGCGAGCTGGGTGGCGAGGGAGACGACGCCCATCCCTCCCTTGCCGATCGCGGCGCCGAGCTCGAGGTGGCGGGCGTCGTCGTCGCCGACGAGCGGGGGGAGGTCGACCGCGGGGGAGCCCTCGCCGCGCGGCGTCGGCGGCGGGATCGTGCCGTCGGGCAGCGTCTGGAGCGCGTTCACGTCGACGCCCGCCTGGAGCAGGGTCGCGGTGACGTCCTCGACCGCGGCGGTCGTGACGCGCGCGTGGAGGGGATGGGCGGAGTCGGTCGAGTCTGGCGCCGGCGGCGGCAGCGGCATCGTCCGGCGCTCGGGGGCCGTCTCGCGGTCGGGCATCGTCGCGCGGCGCTCCTCGCGGGTCATGTTGCCCTTGCCGGCACGGTGAATCAACCCTCGGCGGCGCGAAGGGCGGCGTCGCTCTCCGCGTCGCGGAACCCGAGCGCGAGCCACGCCGCGGCGATCGCGGCGAGGATCGCCCCGGCGCCGAACGCCCGGGCGAGGCCGTCCTCGGCGATGTGGCCGCCGGCGGTGGCGCCCACGACCCGGGCGAGGCCGAGGCAGAGGACGCCGTAGAGGCCTTGCATCGAGTTCCGGAAGTCGGGGGTGGCCTTCTGCTCGATGTAGAGCGGCGGGACGACGTAGAGGGCGAGGACGAGCGGCCCGTGGAGGGCCTGGGTGGCGATCGCGACCGCCAGGCTCGGGACGGCGGCGAGGAGCGCCAGGCGGACGAGCAGGCTGACCGCGCCGAGGACGACGACGCCGCGGAGCCCGATCGCGCGGAGGAGGACGCCGGCGCCGAGGACGAACGGCAGCTCGGCGACCACGCCGAGGTTGACGATCAGGCCGAGCCACTCGTCGGGCGTGCCGAGGTCCTGGAGGAGGCGGGTGTAGAACGTGTAGAGGATCGAGACGCCGACCGAGAGGAGGAAGAGCGAGGCGAGGAGGCCGCGCGCGGGCGGGCGCGCCACCTCGCGCCAGGCGAGGAGCGAGGGGATCTTCCTCTTCGCCGCGCCGCCGCCCTCGTCGTCGGCGTCGGCGCGCGGCGTCCGGGGGAGCAGCATCGCGGTGAGCGCGCCGAGCCCGGCGATCACCGCGGCCGCGACGATCGCCGCCCGTCCGCCGAGCGCCGTCCAGCGGAGCAGCGCGAACAGGGCGAAGGCCGGCAGCATGAAGCCGATGCTCCCCCAGATCCGGATCCGGTGGAACGGGGGGAAGCGTCGCCCGGCCCGGCGTGCCTCGTGCATCGCGGCGAACGTGAGCCCATCGAGGAGGCTGACGAGCGGCGTGAACGCGACCGAGAAGATCAACGACCCGGCGATGAAGACGGCGAACCGGTCGGCCGACGCGATCACGGCGAGGGCGCCGACGCTCCCGGCGTAACCCAGCGCCAGCAGCACGCGGTTGCTGACGTGGCGATCGGCCAGATGCGTGCCGAGCGCCGGCATCACCATCACGGCGATCCCCCAGACGCCGAGCACCCAGCCGATCTGCCAGTCCTCGAGCCCGAGCTCGTGGAGGTAGACCGGGATGTAGGGCAGGTAGGCGCCCAGGACGCCGTAGAGGAACACCTGATGGAGCCGGATCCAGACGAAGCCCATCGGCGCATTCTAGGCCATCGGAGGCGCGGATGGGCGGACCTCGCATCGGGCTCGCGGGTTGACGATCTCGCGGGTCGCCCAGGGCGATGGTAGGGTCCGGGCGCCCGTCGGAGCTCGTCGGCGCGAGCCCGTCCGTACCGATCGGGCGACCTGCCGACACTCTCTTCCCGAAGGCCCGCCGGTGAGCGAGACATGACCACGACGACGGTGACCGCCAGCTTCGAGGAGATCGTCGATCGCCACGCGCCGTGGCTGATCGGGTGGCTCTCGCGGCGGACGCCGAGCCGGGCCGACGCGGAGGATCTCGCCCAGGAGACGTTCCTGCTCCTCCACGCGAACCGCGACCGACTCCGGAAGCCCGAGTCGCTCGCGGCGTACCTGCTCGGCGTCGCGCGAAACCTCCTCCGGAATCAGCGACGGAAGACCGGCGTCCGCGAGCGGGCGACGCCCGAGCTGCTCGCCCGGGCCGACGCCCGGGCGCGCGAGGATGCCGACGCCGTCGATCGCCGCGATGACCTCGCGGCGCTCGACGAGGCGGTCTCGAGCCTGCCGGACGAGCTCGAGGTCGTCGTCCAGACCTACTACGCGCGGCAGCTCACCTACGAGGAGGCCGCGGCCATCCTCGGCGTGCCGCGCGCGACGGTGCAGAGCCGGCTGAGGCGGGCGCTCACGCTGTTGCGCGAGCGCCTCGACGAGGGGCAGACGGGATCCGTCCCGAAGGAAGCGAGCCATGGCCAGCCACGTTGACCGCGAGATCGAGTCGAGCCTCCGGACGCTCCTGGGCGTCGATGAGGGATCGGTCGAGCGGGTTCGTTCGAGCGTCGCCGCCCGGATCGCCGCGGCGAGCGCCGCAGCCGCAGCCGATGCCGGCTCCGAGCCGGTGACGACGCTCGCCCGCCCCGGGCCGGCGCAGGAGACGGCCGGATGGGTCGCCGCCGCGGCCGCGATGATCACGGCCGCGCTCGCGTTCCTCGCCCTCGGCTCGGTCGGCTCCGGCGTCCCCGCCCCGGCGCCGGAGCGGGTCGTTCGCCCGCCGGTCGAGAGCGACGCCGCGCCGGCCGTCGACGAGGGCGTCCCCGCCGATCGCGGCGCGCCGGCCGACGCCGAAGCGCCCGCGGCCGAGCCGCTCGTCATCGAGATCGCGCTGTCGCTGCCGCCCCCGCAGATGGCCTACGACGACGACCCGCGCCAGCTCGGGCGCCTCGTCCGGGAGGCCGACGTGATCGTCGTCGGCACCGTCGGCGAGGTCGGCGGCGACGCGGTCTCGTTCACGGCCGAGACGCTCCTGCTCGGTGATGAGGCCGCGCTCCGGCGCGGGATCGGGCGCGGCGGCGACGGCCCGCGCATCGCCTGTCACTCGGCCCTCGTCTGGGAGGAAGGCGAGCACGTCGTCCTGTTCCTCCAGCGCTCCGCCGAGGGGCGGCTCGAGGTGCTCTACGACGGGGCCGGCAAGAACACGCTCCCCATGGTCGGGCTGTTCGAGCAAGGCGACCTGGTCGAGGTCGTGGAGCGCGGACGCCTCTCGCCCGAGCGCGCCGCCGCGATCGTGCGCGACGCCGGCCCGCGGGCGCTCCGGACCCTCGCCTCCCAGCTCGCGGATCTGCCGAGCGGCGCGTTTCCGGTCGCGAGCGATGCGGTCCAGCGGGCGATCCGCGACGCCCTCGTCGTGGCCGCGGCGCGCGGCGAGTATCCGCGCACGCCGGCCGCCCTCCAGGACGTGCTCGCCGCGTGCGATCACCTCGAACCCGACGGCGTGCGATCGCTGCCCGCCGAGGTCGGCGCGTGGATTCGCGACACCGTCCTCCCCGGCCTCCCCCCGGCCTACGCGCGTCGCTTCCAGGTGCCGCGGATCCTCCGGCCGTTTGCCCTGGCGCGCGCGACCTGGGCGCGGGCCGCGGTCGACGCGCACGTCGCCGAGGCCGAGGCGAGCGCCCGGGCCCGTCCGGTGATCGGCGCGTATCAGAGCTGCGTCCAGGCGTGGGATCAGCTCGCGGCCTACGATCGCGCGGCGGCGGCCGAGCGGGCGTCGGCCGCCCTCGAGGGGCTGCCGAAGATCCACGGCTTCGACGGCGGCGAGATCCTGATCCGGCTCCTCGTCTGGGAGGCGGACGGCGCCGAGCGTGAGCTGCTCCGCCGGGTGACCGAGCAGCGCATGAACGGCGACCCGGTCTGGCTCGACGTGCTCCTGCACGCGAGGAGCGACGCCGCCCGGCGCGTCGCCTGCGAGGTGATGAGCGATGCGAGCTTCACCCTCGCGCGGCTCCGCTACCCCCACCATCCGCTCCGGCTCGTCGGCACGCCCGAGGCGGCGGCGCGGCTCGCGCCGGTCGCTCACGTCATCGCGACCAGGGTCGAGAACGCCGCCCGCACCGGCTCGATCCGGGAGGCGCGCGGGTGGTTGGAGCTCCACCTCGCGGCCGGCGGCGACCCGGCCCTCGCGCTCCGCACGGTCGCCGCGCGCGTCGCCGACGAGACCGGTCGGGACGCCGATCCCGAGGACTGGCGGATCGCCCGGCGCGAGCTCGTCCGGCGGCTCGAGGTCGGCCTCGGCCAGCGCCTCCTGCCGTGGCGCGACCCGACCGCCGCGGAGCTCCTCGCCCTCGTCGAGCCGCTCGAGGCGCTCGCCGCCCGGCGCTCCGGCGTCGAGCACGACCCCGAGATCGCCAAGCGGGTGCGGGCGGGCCGACGGCACTTCGAGGCGATGCAGTGCCGGCAGTGTCACCGCCTGAACGGCATCGGCGGGATGCAGGCCGGAACGGGCTCGGAGCTCGCGGGCGTCGCCACCCGCTACATCGAGGCGAAGGGCTCCGAGGCGGCCGCGCGCGAGTGGTTCTACAACCACATCACCGACCCGCGCGCCTATCCGGGCCTCGACCATCCGGTCGGGTTCGTGAAGATGCCGTCGTACCGCGAGAAGCTGACCGACGCGCAGCGACGCGACGTCGCCGAGTTCCTGATGACGCTTCGACGATCTGGTTAGTCGCTGTCGGTGAAAGTGTTGCGGTGATCGCGCGCCTCCTCGTCGACCCGACGGGGGGGCCGACTCGCGTTCGGGGCCATCGCCCGATGGTACGTTTCCGTAACATCCATCGACCGGACCCCCGCTAGACTCTCGTCTCTCGCCAACCGACGTCGACAACCCGAGCAGGAGCCTCCCCCGATGCGCTCAGCCATCGTCTCGAGCCCCCGTCTCGTCGCCGCGATCGCGCTCGCGGCGTCCCTCGCCCTCGTCGCCACCTGGTCGCCGCCGGCGGCCGTCTCCGACGACGGCGACGGACCCGTGCGCGGGTTCGGCGCCCCGGGCGAGGACCCGGCCCTCGACAGCGACCTCGACTCCGCGGAGATCAAGAAGGCGATCGGCAAGGGCCTCGAGTGGCTGCGCAAGCAGCAGAACGCCGACGGCAGCTTCCAGAGCAGCCACAGCGGCACCTATCCGATGGGCCCGACGGCGATCGCGGTCCTCACCCTGCTCAAGTGCGGCGCCGACAAGAACGACCCGGCCGTCGTCAAGGGCTTCGACTTCATGCGCCAGAAGTGGCAGGGCGGAGGCGGCGGCGGCAGCGGCGCCGGCGGTCTCGGCGGCATGGGCGGAATGCTCAGCGGCCGGCGCACCTACGACGTCGCCCTCGTCGTCCTCGCGATCGAGGCGCGCTACGCCCCGACCGAGAAGATGCTCGAGAAGAGCAAGGACGACTACGCGACCGTCGCGCGGAAGGTCTTCCGCAAGGCGAACAAGCAGGACCGCGCGTGGATCGAGGAGGCGGTCAAGTGGTTCGTCCAGACGCAGGAGGCCCGCGTGTGGCGCTACCCTGGCGGCGGCCAGGACCTCTCCTGCACCCAGTACGTCCTCCTCGCCCTGAAGGCGGCGAGCCGGATGGGCGTCAAGGTGCCGTCGGAGACGTTCAAGAAGGCGCTCGACTACCTCCTCGTCGAGCAGGACAAGTCCGGCTCCGAGGTCGACTACTTCCCGCTGCCGGCCGCGGACGGACCGATCGCGAAGATGAAGGCGAAGAAGAAGCCGCGGCGCATCGGCAAGAGCAAGCCGAAGAGCGGCGGCACGGTCGAGCGTGAGGGCGGCGGGAGCGAGTCGGGCGAGCGTCCGAAGATGTTCGCCCGCGGCTGGGCCTACATGCCGCGCCACGGCGGACAGAGCGACGGCTCGACGACCAAGCCCCAGGGTGGCGGCGGCGCGCAGCCCGGCGGCGGGGCGGGCGGCTTCCCGATGCCCGGCGGCGGCGGCGCCCCCGGCGGGGGCGGCATGCCTCTTCCCGGCGGGCTCGGCGGCGGCGCGTTCTCCATGACGACGGGCAGCATGACGGCGGCCGGCGTCGCCGGCGTCGTGATCTGCAAGAGCGAGCTCGAGGCCGACAAGAGCTTCTGGAAGCGGTTCGGCAGCCAGGCCGATCAGTCGATCCGCGATGGCTGCGCGTGGCTCGCCAAGAACTTCAGCGTCCGGACGAACCCGCCCGGCGGCAACCACCACTACTACTACCTCTACGGCCTCGAGCGGGCGGGCGTCCTCGCCGGCACCTACGACTTCGGCGAGCACGACTGGTACGACGAGGGGGGGAAGTACATCCTCGGCGCCCAGAAGAGCGACGGGTCGTGGGTCGAGAGCCTCGGCGGCCTCGGCATCGGCGGCATCGGCGGCGCCGACGCGATGAGCGACACCTGCTTCGCGCTGCTGTTCCTCAAGCGCGCGACCGTGCCGGTCGTCGACATCCCGCCGAAGCGGGTCATCACCGAGTCGTTCCAGGGCAGCGGGAAGTAGCGGTCGGCAGCCAGCCTCCCCGCCGCCCCGGCGTCGTCGCCGTCGACTACGGCTTGTAGGTGACGGTGACCGTCGTCCGGGTGATGTTCCCGACCGGGTCCTTCGCGACGATCTCGATCTCGTTGCGGCCGGCCGCGAGCGTGACCGTCTCCATGAAGTAGAACGCCTGCTCGCCGACGACGGGCGTCTCCTTCCCGCCGACCCACACGGTGCAGCCGTGCTCGTCGACGTGGCCGTCGATCGTCATCCGCGGCACGCGGACGACGTCGGCGACGTCCTCGAGCTTGATCCCCGGTGCGGTCGAGTCGCGGACGACGGTTCGCCTGGCGCGGGCGCGCCCGCCATCGGCGTCGGCGGCGACGATGTCGATCTCGTTGATCCCCTCGCGCAGGCGAACGGTGCCCGAGAAGCGAGAGCCCTCGACCTCGACGCGGCGCCCGTCGATCCGGACGACGAGCGGCGGTGTCAGGCCGCGGACGTGTCCGTTCACCTCGATCGACCGCTCCGTGGTCACCAGCCCCTTCTCGGGCGATGCGAGCTCGACGAGGGGACCGCTCGGCGGCGGGGCGGGCTCGGCCGGCGCGCCGCGGGGACCTCGGGGCGCGCGCGCCCCCGCGGCGGGCCGCGGTCGCTCGGTCTGCTCGAGGGTGAGGGCGTTGATCGCGGTGGCGTAGACGCGTCCTCCGGCGATGCACCACTCGCCGATCGGATCCCACGAGCCGCTCTCCGGCCCGCCCATCCGCTGCTGGCGCTCGAGCGCGCGCCGCACGCTCTTGCGCCAGCGCGACCACTGGGCGTCGGTTCCGAGGGCCCGGAGCGCGCCGGTCGCGTGGAACCAGTAGTAGAAGTTCGCGTTCCGGACCTCGGTCGGCGTCTCCCACTCGGGGAGCGAGCCGAGGAGCAGCTTCCGCCCCGGGTCGAGGATCGTCGCCGCGATCGGCAGCCCGGCGTGGGCGCGTCCGAGGAGGGCGACCGCGGTCATCGATGGCACCTCGTCGAAGCGCCCCCGCTGGATCGGGAGGTAGGACGAGCCGCCGCCCGGGGTCTGGTAGCCGGTGACGCCCTCCTTCGATGTCGCCCGATCGAGCCACGCGACGCCGCCACGGAACGCCTCGTCGGGGACCTCGATGCCGGCGCGGCGGGCGGCGTCGAGGGCGGCGAGCATCCAGCCGGTGACCGAGGTGTCGTTCTTGCCGGGGCGGACGCCGTACTTCCATCCGAGCCCCGGGTTCTGCGCGGCGAGGCTCCAGTTGACGGCCCGCTCGAGGACGGCGCGCCGCTCGGGGCTCGAGGTGTGCTCCTCGGCCTCGGCGAGGGCGAGCGTGGCGATCGCGTGGTTGTAGATCTGCTCGCCGTCGCGGAATCCGATCGCGCCCGCCTCGACGCCGGCCCGGAACGGCGCCTGCGTCGTGATCCAGTCGAGCGCGCGAGAGAGCGCGTCGCTGGCGCCGGGGTCCTCGCCGAGGCGGATCAGGGCGAGCGCCGCGAGCGCGGTGACGCCGACGTCGTAGCGCGGGTCGCCGCGCTCGTCGCGCGCGCCCTGGCACATCTCGCCCGCGCAGAGGCGCTGCCAGCCGTCGACGTCCCACCGCCCGTCCTTGCTCTGGTGCGCCTCGAGCCAGGCGATCGTCGAGGTCTGCCACGCGGGGCGAGGATCGACGGGAGCCGGCGCCGGGATGGGCGGCTGGCCGCGCGGGACGATCTCGACGGGAGGCGCCGGGTCCGAGGTCGGGGGCTTCGGGGGCGGCGTCGCGCCGTCCCCGGCGTCGAGGAACTCGACGCGCCGGACGCGATCCTCATCGAGGCGGCGCGTCGTCCCGTCGACGGTCACGAAGTGGTAGGTGCGGCTCTCCCACTTCGTGAGCGTCCCCTCGATGACGGTCCCGTCGTCGAGGGTGATCCGCACCTTCTTCGGGGGCGCGGCGAAGGCGAGGCTCGTGCCGAGGAGGAGGCCGCCGAGGATGACGGCGCTCGCGAGGAGCGTCGGACGCGGACGCGTCCCGGGGCGGCGGGGGCGGTTCGGGGTCATCGTTACACCGAGGGTCATGGGCTCGTCCTCTCCTAAGATCAACCGTTCCTCGGGCGATCGTCTGAGCAGACGCCGTGCCGGTCGCGAGTCTTGACTGGAAACCTCTTATTTACAGTGTCTTCTGTTCGGGGGCGGATGCCGCCCGGCGATCGGACGAGGTCGACCTCCCCGTCGGGAGATCGCGCTCGGGGAGAATCACCCCGACCGGTGGAGACCCGCGACGCGGCCCCCGGAACCCCCGGATGAACCGTCAAGAGGTGGTGAACCCCGGGGTGGTCGAGGGGCTACTGTGCCATCGTGTGAAGCCCGCCAGAGTTGAGAGTTACGTCGGCGTTTGTCATCAAACGAAGAGGCTCGATGACCGACCGACCTGGACAGAGATCATCGCCGCTGCTATGTTTCCGATAACGATGTCTCCCCAGGCATCGGGACGCTCCGAGAGGAGCCATGCTCCTCGCGGAGATACGTCGATTCCGCACGAACGTGGTGCGGAGGGGCGTTGACAGCCCGCTGGTCGGCGACCGGATCCTCGGCCAGACGGGGTAACCCCTCAAGAAAAGGAGGTGATCCCGAATGGCCGATGGCTGTAAACGAGACCGGAGGTGGCGGTCGACGTAATGAGCAATTCCGGGCTTCATGCGCCGGAATGCTATGTCGACGGACCATTTACGTCCGACGAGTCACCAGGGCCGACCACCGCGGGGACGTGGGGGTCGGCCTTGTCTCATCTCATCCAGATGCCCTACGAACCGTCATCCCCGAGGTCGCCCTCGGAGAGACCCCGACTGTCCACCACGGTCGTGAGCACGCCCTTCGGCGAGAAGATGAGCGTGACCCGTCCAGGCGCGCCCGCTCCGAAGCCCAGGTTGAGGGTCAGGTTGCCGATGAACGGCACCGGGATGAACTGCGAGGCCGCGCCCGGCCCGATCCGGATCAGGACGTGGCGGCGGCGCGCGTCGCCCCACCCCATGAGGTCGCCGGCCGGCCGGCGGAGCCACAGGTTCGGCGGACCCAGGATCGCGGCCGCCTCGCCAGGTCGGGTCTCGCCGATCACGAGCCGGTCGAGGTCGTCCTCCTCGACCGGAGTGCCGGTCCGGACAACCTGGTGGGCCACGAAGCTCTGTCCGAGGACGGCGAAGCGGGCGCCCCCGATCAGGCCGTCGACCCCCCGGAACCGCGACCCCAGGTCGGGCGGGTAGGCCCGGAGGCGCGGCTCGCCGGTCCGCGCGACCGAGATCCCGCGCTCGCCGACCTGGAACGAGCGGCCGCTGATGATCGGCTCGATCCGGCCCGCGGGGCTGATCGGACCGATCATCGTGTCATGGATCACCGAGACCGCGCCGCAGCCGCTGAGCGTCGCCATCGCCACCACGAGTGTCAGGGAACCGGCGACGATCGTCGTGATTCTGGGCATGGAAGCGTCCGAGATCGGCGTTCTGCGAGGAGCATCGACGCGTAAGTCCCGCATTATACCCCCGCGTCTGCGGGAGCGGAGAAGGAGCGAGAGTTGCGGTGGTTCGCGCGCGTCGAAACGGGTCGACGAGCCACCGCCGTGAACGAGTCGCGATGACCACGACGAACGACCCTCGCCCGGCGACCGCCGCGGACCCGAGCCCTCCGGCTCGCGGCCGCGTCCGTCTGTGGCGCCTCGTCGCCCTGGTCGTGCCGCTGCTTCTCTTCGCGCCGTGGGTCGACGGCTGCAACGAGGACATCTCGGGGATCGGCGTCATCCACATCGGCGGCGAGCTCGCCTGGGAGGTGGCGAGCGACCCGCCCAAGGCGGTCGCCGAGTCGTTCGACAAGGGCCTCGACGGTCCGATCACGGGCGCGCTCGGCGCCCTCGGCCTTCCGCTCCTCGGTGTCGCGGTGGCGATCGTTCTGCTCGTCATCTCGTTTCGGACGCGACGTTCGGGTTTCGTGGGGCCCATCTGCTGGGGCGCGGCGACGGCGCAAGGTCTTGTCGTCACGATGCTCGAGTCCTGGGGCGGGATGCTCTGGGGCTTCTTCGCGACCTGGGGGACGCTCCTGGGGCTGGCGGTCCTCGAGGCGAGCTTCGCGGGCGCGCGGTGGCGACGACGTCGGAGGGAGCGGCTGGCGGCCAACGAAGCCAACCCCATCTCCGTATCTTCGGGCGGGACGGGCCCCTGGCTCGACCCCGACCTCGATCCCGAATCCCCGCGGAGAACTCCCGGCCATGCAGACCGCCCGCCGCCGTCCGTCCCCGTCCACGAGCCTGTGGGCGACCGCGACGGCCCTCTCGACCGCGACCGTCCTGCTCCTGCTGCCGCTTCCCCGGCCTAGCGCGACGGCGCACGCCGGGCCCGACGACGCGGCGACGGCGAAGGGCCCGTCCGAGGCGATCCGCGCCAGCGACGACCTCCTGAAAGCGCCGGCGACGCCTCAGCGCGGTGGCGGCGGTCGCGGAGCGAGGGGCGGCTACCTCGGCGTTCGCCTGACCGAGCGACAGAACGGATCGGGCGTCGAGATCGAGGAGGTCATGCGCGACTCCGCCGCCGAGCGGGCGGGCCTCCAGTCGGGCGACGTGATCGTCGCGATCGACGGGCAGCGCGTCGACGACTCGGGCGGCCTCTCGCGCGGCATCGGTGGGCACCAGCCCGGCGACGAGGTCGTCTTCACGATCGAGCGCGACGGCGGTTCGCGGGAGCTGCCGATCGAGCTCGGAGCGCGGCCCCAGGGCGGCGGCGGGATGCGCGCCTACTCCGGCGAGGGCGCCTACAAGATCGCCGTCGTGCCGATCTCGTTCTCGGACACCGAGCCCGGGCCGATGCGCGACATCGAGGACCTCGACCGGCTCTTCTTCTCGGTCGACAGCTACTTCGGCGAGGCCCCCGGCGGCGTCGGCACGGTCCACGGCAGCCTCCGGGAGTACTACCGCGAGCAGAGCAACGGCACCCTCGACGTCACCGGTCGCGTCTTCCCGTGGACCCGCCTCGACGAGACCAAGGACGACTTCCGGCGCCAGGGCCTCGGCGGCGGCGGCAGCCGCACCCGCGTCCTCGCGGCCGCTCTGAAGATCATCCAGGAGAGGTACGGCGAGGACGTCTTCGACGACTTCCAGAGCATCTCCTTCATCACGGCCGGCGCGCAGGTCGTGAGGCGCCCGAGCGCCCTCTGGCCGCACCGCGCGTCGATCCGGGTCGGCCGCAAGAGCCTCCCCTACTACCTCACGGCCGAGGGGCTCCAGCGGGCGGCGACGATCGGCGTCCACTGCCACGAGTTCGGGCACGTCCTCGGCCTGCCCGATCAGTACGGTCAGGCGCACCGCACCGGCGTCGGCGTCTTCTGCGTGATGTCGGTCGGCTGGCGCGGCGGCGGCGAGAGCGGGACGGCCAAGCCGTTCCACCTCTGCGCCTGGTGCAAGATCCGGCTCGGCTGGCTCGAGGCGACGCCGATCGACCCGCGCGTCGGCCAGAAGCTGTGGCTCGACCCGGTTCAGAAGAGCAAGAACCAGTGCTTCAAGGTCATCGCCCGACCGGGAGCGCGCGAGTACTACCTGATCGAGAACCGGCAGCGCGTCGGCTTCGACGCGGACTTCCCGAACACGGGGCTGCTGATCTGGCACGTCGACTCGGGGCGACGCAGCCGCATCGGCGGCGGGATCGACCTGGTCGAGGCGCACGGGATCGACCGGGAGGACGCCTCGCTCCGTGACGTCACCCGGATCCTCTTCCCGAAGGCCGGCTCCGACCGGTTCGGGCCGGGCACGACGCCGGCGCCGATGAGCCGGACGGCGGGCGCGCTCCCGATCGACATCAGGTCGATCCGGGAGGATCCGCGCACCGGCCGCGTCTACTTCGACGTCGTCGGCGGCGTCGCCGCCAGCCGCGGTCGCGACGGACGCGACCCGCGGGACGCCTGGTAGGCGCGAGAGTCGTCACCCATCCATCAACCCGACGCTCGCCCGTCGTGGCCCCCGCAGGACGACCCCGGTCGTCCCGTGGCGCCGCGCGGGCGAGCCGGTCTAGACTCGTCGCTTCCTTCACTCATGACCTTCGATTCGAGGAGAGCTCCCATGAAGACCACCCGCATCCTGTTCGCGGCCGCCATCGCGGTCGCCCTCGTCGGAACGACGGCTCAGGCCGGCGACGGCGACGCCTTCCCCGCCGACAAGCACCCCTGGGCCCAGTACGGGATCGGGACGACGGTGACCTACGAGATGACGATGGACATGGGGGCCGCCGGCAAGATCCAGCAGAAGATGGTCCACACCCTCACCGCGAAGACGGCCGACAACTACACCGTCGACACCGTCACCACCGGCGGTCCGGCGGGTGAGCAGAAGAGCAGCGAGACCGAGACGCTCGCCAAGGAGGCGGGGACGGAGTCGATCGAGGTCGCCGGGACGAAGCACGAGACGACGAAGTACGTGAACGAGAAGGAAGGCGGCGCCAAGGAGGCGAGCTGGTTCCTCGCGTCTGCCGGCGCGCCGATCAAGATCGAGGCGTCGGGCTCCGGCCAGGACATGGTCCTCAACGCGACGTCGCTCTCCGAGAAGGTGACCGTCGGCGACAAGACCCACGACTGCGTCAAGCTCGAGGGCACCATGAAGATCCCCGCCCAGGGCCTCGAGATGAAGACGACGTTCTGGTTCTGCGGCGACGTGCCCGGCGGCCTCGTCAAGATGACGAGCGAGGGCAACATGGGCGGAATGGCCCTCAAGCAGACGCTCAGTCTCGCCGAGTTCGAGAAGAAGTAGACACTGACTGCTTCGCGTTCGTCAGTCGGCGCCGAGCATCCGGTCTCGCTCGGCGTTCTCGTGGCACTCGATGCAGGAGGCGATCCGCCCGGCGGCGGTGACGGTCTTCCCATCGGGCGTGGTCGTCGCGTAGACCCAGCCGCCGTCGGTGCCGTCGGTCTTCGGGTCCTGCTTGAGCATGACGAAGAGCTCGCGGCGCTCGTCGGGGACGAGCATCTTGCCGTCGACCTCGGCGCCCCACTCGACGACGGTGAGGGCCGGCTCGCCGGGGCGCCGCATGCCGCGCGGGTGGCCCTCGCCATCGGCGGCGGCGCGCGCCGTCCACGACTCCTTCACGAGCACCTGTCCGATCGGCTGGTCGCGCTTCCCGCGGGCGAGGTAGGCGTCGCGGTCCTTCAGGTAGAGGAAGTAGAGCTTCTCGCCGTGGGTGGCCTCGTCCTCGCTCGCGCTCTTGCGCGCGCGCCGGATCGGCGTGCCGTCGGGCGCGATCGGCGCCCGGCAGTCCGTCGGCGCGACCCGGACGACCCCGTCGAGGGGGAGCCAGTCGGCGTAGGCGGCGGCCGCCGCCTTCACCGAGGCGTGGAAGCGCTCCTCGTTCGGCGCGGCGGGCTCGTCGCCCGCGTGGGCGGGCGAGACGAGCTCGAGGGTGACGGCGAGGCTGCCGGCGGCGGCTCCGACGACGAAGACGGCGATGGCGGCGACGAGCTGATGGCGGGTCATGGCGTTTCCTCCCTGCGAGCGATCCCCTGGCGTGCCGTCGAGGATACCCGAGGCGAGCGCCCGTCGCCGTAACGCCGGCGTAACGGCCGCGGATCGGGCCCGTCAGCGCGCGAGCTGAAGCCGGATGAACGTGCCCCGCGGCGGCTCCTCGCCGAGCGGGGCGCCGTCATCGCGCCAGGTGGGGTCGCTCCGCGCGTAGCCCGCGCTGCGGAGCGTTCCGACCCGTGCGTCCTCGCGCGTCCAGATGAGCGGATCGCCCCCGGCGAACGGATCCGGCAGCGAGAGCGGAGGGCGGAGAGGCAGCTCGTCCTCGGCGGCGAGGGCGAGCGCCATCCGCGCGAGTCGGAGCCGCGCGCGCGCTTCGAGGTCCTTCAGGACGATCACCTCGGCGGTGTTCTCGAGGGTGGCGATGACGTGATCGGTCGGGAGAGCGCGACGGTCCCTCGAGACCGCCTCGGCCTCGGCTCGGAGCGCGTGCGCGTCGCCCGTCGCCGCGCGGATGAGCCGTCCCGACAGACCGATGATCGAGGCGCGGTCGGCCAGGATCGTCTCGAGGGGCGCCTCGTGCTCGGCGTTCCAGAAGATGTCGAGCCCGTCGATCGGCTCCGCCTCGCCGGCCCACAGACGCGATTCGAAGAGGTTGCGGTCGAGCTCGCCGCGGAGGGCACGCTGGAGCTGCCTCCCGTCATCGAGGTCACGGAGCGCGCCGTCCACCCGTGATCTCGTCGCGGCATCGGGGGCGCCGAGCGAGAGGAGCGCGACGACGCTCTCGGCGAGCGAGGCGGCCGTCTCGGCCCGGATCTTCTGTCCCATGAGCGTCGGCCAGTCGCAGACGCGGACGAGCTTCGCCTGCGCCTCGACGACCTCCCACGCCGCCGCCCGGTCGCGGGCGTCGGCCGCGAGCAGGGCGCGGAACTCGAGCAGCTGGCGGGCCTGACCGATGATCGACAGCTCGGAGACGGGGGTCGGCAGGGCGACGGCGCCGTCGGGCAACGCCATGCCGTCGGCGGCGAGGATCGCGTCGAGGAGGCGCTCGCCGCGGCGGACGGCGCCTTCGAGCGTGGTCCGCACGTCGGGGTGAAGGTCGCGGTCGCGGTGGACGCCGCCCCGGGCGAACAAGGTGAGCTGGTCGGGATACTGCTGGAGGGTCTCCCAGTCGCGCATCTCGGCGTCGGGGTCTCCGAACCAGTCCTCCTCCCGGGCGCCGAGCCGGTCGCGGAGGCTGGCCTGGAGGCTTCGCGCAGGCTCCGACTCGCCAGCGAGAGCACCGACGCTCGGACCGAGGCCCGCGTCCTCGAGCTCGGCGAGCTGCCCGTCGGCCTTCGCGCGCTCCTCGGGCGCGTCGCCCGACCCGCGCAGGCCGATGGCGACGACCACGACGACGAGCGTCGCCACGCCGCCGGCGATCGCCGCGCTTCGCGGCGTCGGGTTCGGGAGCGACGCCGGCGTCGTCGGTTCGGTCGTCACGCCTTCAGGCTAGCCCACCGTCAGCCGATGACGCACGCTGCCGGACAGGCGAGGGCGACGAGCCGGCACGGATCGAGGGCGGCCGCGAGCTCGTGGCGCTCCATCCGCTCGGTCGGCGCTCGCGGGGGCATCGTGGCGCGCCCGGTCCCCGAGGGGGCCGCGCAGGCGGCCCGCTCCGGCGTCGGCGTCGCGGGGGCGATCGCGCGGAAGCCGGCGGACGGTTGGCCGTGGCTCGCCGTCGGGACGCGATGGCGCGCGCTCGGGAGGCGGTGACGCGCGCTCGGCACGCGGAACTTCGCGGTCGGCATCTCGCCCTCCTCGACGATCTCCACCTCGAAGTCGAGCTCGTCGGGCTGGGCCTGACCGAGGACGACCCCATCGCCGTCGTCGACCATCCACCACTGGGCGTCGTCGTCGGCCGGGCGGGTCGCGGGTCGCGTCGCGGCCTCGGCCTCGCCGAAGAGGATCGCGGCCACCTCGGTGAAGAGCGCCTGGTAGGCGGCCGCTGCGTCCGAGCGCGGCGCGAAGCAGGCGACCGGCGCCCGCTCGATGCCCATCCGCTCGATCACCGCGCGGTAGGGGATCCGGCTGTGGAGGCAGCCCTCCCAGCTCTCCGAGAGGCTCGCGGCGACCTCGCGGTGGAGGCGCTTGCGGTCCTCGACCATCGAGAAGAACGGCCGCAGCCGGCTCGCGTCGAGGCCCTCGTCCTCGAAGAAGCGAAGGAGCAGCTCACCCGACTGGACCGACAGCGGCGTCGGGATGACGGGCACGATGGCGAGGTCGGCCGTCGAGAAGATCGCCTCGGCCAGCAGCGTCAGCCCCGGCGGGCAGTCGAGGACGACGACGTCGTAGCGAGCGGCGAGCGGCTTCAGCACCTTCGTCAGCCGGCGGCGCGGGTTCTTGCGCTCGGCGAGCTGGACGTCGAGCAGCCGATACGAGAGATGCGCGGGGAGGACGTCGAGGCCCTCGACGTCGGTGCCGAGGATCACCCGGTCGAGACGTCGGCCTCCCTTGAGGAGCGCCTTCGCCCGGTGCTTCTTCGGCGGGCGGACGCGGAGGTAGAACGAGGCGCTGCCCTGGCTGTCGAGGTCGCACAGGAGCGTCCGGAGCCCGGCGGCCGCGGCGGCGTGGGCGAGGTTCACGGCGGTGGTCGTCTTGCCGACCCCACCCTTGACGCTGTAGACGGCGACGGTGCGCATGGCTTCTCCGTTCTTCCTCTTCGGGCTCGCTTCGCGCTCTACTTCGCTCGACGGAGCTTCCCGATGTGGGTCGTCCACGGCCCGAGGTCGCCGCGGAACTGGTCGAAGGCGTTCTGGTAGCGACGGCGAACCTCGCCCCGCTGCCCGTCGAGGGCGGTCGCGAGCCCGCCGAGGGCCGCGGCGAGCGCGACCTCCCCGGGCTCGATCCGCTCGAGGCGCTCCCGGAGCACCTCGCCCTGGACGCAGAGGTCGTTGAAGGTGCCGAGGACGCTCTGGAGCCCCTTGAGCTGGCGCGTCATCGCGCTGCGGTCTTCGCCCGGGAGGAGCGACCCGAACGCCTCGAGGGCGTAGCGCAGCTTCTTGCAGCGGATGCGCAGGTCGTGGAGGCGCGCGTCCGGCGTCGCGGCGTCGATCCGCGCGCCGTCCTCGAGCACCTTCCGGAGCAGGCGGCGCAGCGTCCGACGGGCGACCCGCGAGACGGGCGCGGCCGACCACTCGGTGTCGGCCAGCACCTCGCCGTCGCCGGGCGCGATCGCCCGCTGCAGGAGCGACTCGGAGCGGGCGAGGAGGTCGGCCCAGCGCTCGGAGCGGAGCTCGGTCCGGACCGCCTCGAGCGCGGTCCGGCGTCCGGCGGCGACCTCGTCGAAGAACGCGCTCAGCCCCGGGCGGAGGACGTCGGGCAGCAGGCTCTCGACGGCGGCGCGGCCGAGGAGGTGGACGTCGACGTCGCGGAGCGGCCCCGTGACGCGGGCGGCGGTCCCGAGGGCGGCGCGGAGTCGGTCGACCTCGTCCTGGGGAAGGACGCCACGGACCTGGCCCAGGATCGAGCGCATCTTGCGAAGGGCGACGCGGAGGTCGTGGAGGAACTCGGTGTCGATGTCGGCAATCACGCCCCGCTCGTTCCGGCGGACGGTCTCGAGGTGACCTCGGAGGACGGCGGCGACGGCGGCGCGTGCCGGCGCGTCGGGGGACAGGATGAGCTCGGCGGCGCGGCCCGGCGCCCGGCCGGCGGCGCGGGCGGCGAGGAGGAACGGGTGCTCCGCCGGGCTGCTGCCGTCGCCGGCGACGGCGCCGGCCTCTCGCGCGATCGCGACGAGGCGTCCGGCGTCGCGGTCGTAGCCGCGCACCGCGCGGACGCGCAGCCATCGACCCAGGCTCGCCGCGTCTCGCCGCCCGACGACCCGGGCATCCTCGATCGCGAGGCGCGCGACCGTCTTCTCGTCGTCGTTGCACACGCGGAGCGGTTCGACGTGGCTCTCGATCCGGGCGATCGGCAGGAGCGCCCGGATCCCGGCGAGGCGCTCGAGGCGGTCGCGAAGCGGCCCGGCCGACAGCTCCTCGGCGAAGGTGCACGGCGCCTCGCAGCGGCCCGGGCCGCGGGCGACCAGCTCGTCGGACGCGAGGTGGCGGAGCTCCCAGCGGCTCGCGTCGCCGGTCAGGACGAGGCCGCGCTCGTGGAGCCGGAAGTCGAACGTGTCGAGGTAGGTGACCCGCCGTGTCCGGGCGCTCCCGCGGACGACCTGGTACGACGCCGCGATCCGTGCGAGGAGGTCGGCCTCCGGGGCGTCCGCCTCGTCGGGTCCGGTTTCGAGCTGGAGGTCGAGGGCCGTCACGATGGTCATCTCCGGGCGGGGCGGGCGAGCCCGCAGGTGGTCGTCAACGCGGCGTCCAGCGCTCCGCGGCGCCGACGCGGTCGAGCATCCTCCGGAGCGGCTCGCTCTGGATGAGGCGGCGCGCCCGGGCGAGGCGGACGATCCCGCGGCGCCGCTGCCGCATCTCGGGCCACTCGGCGTGGAGGCGATGGACGCGGAGGACGAAGAGCGAGACCTCGTGCGTGACGCCTCGCTTCTCGTAGCGGTAGTCGCCGATGGGCTCGGGGAGGACGCGTCCCTCGATGCCGGCCTCCTCGAAGGCCTCGCGTCGGGCCGCCTCGGCGGGGGTGAGGGTGCTCGGGATGTTGCCCTTCGGCACGATCCACCGGCCGGATCCGTCGCGCGGCGTGATGATGACGGCGTGAACGTCGGGCCAGTCGTAGAGGATCGGGATCACGCCGGACTGGCGGACCGTCTCGTCGCGTCGCGCTCGCTGCTTCTTCCGGCCCATGATCGATCCCCGGCCGACCCGCGAGGGGGTCGGTCGAACGACCTCATCGGATAACCGCGACGCGGCCTTGAGCCGGCTGGTAGACTTCCGGGGCTCCCCGGAGGGCTCCCGTGTCCGACGCCAGGACTCTCGTCGTGATCGACGTCGTCGGCCTCACCCCACGTCTCCTCGACGGCGGGGCGATGCCGAGGCTCTCGGCCCTCGCGAAGGACGGGGGACGGGCCGCCCTCGGGACGGTCCTCCCGGCGGTCACCTGCTCGGCGCAGTCGACGCTTCTGACCGGGCGGCTCCCGCGCGAGCACGGCGTCGTCGGCAACGGCTGGTACTACCGCGACCTCGCCGAGGTCTGGTTCTGGCGGCAGAGCAACCGCCTGGTGACGGCCGAGAAGGTCTGGGAGACGGCACGCGCCCGCGACGCCGAGGCGACCACCGCGCAGATGTTCTGGTGGTACAACATGTACGCGGACGTCGACTGGAGCGTCACGCCGCGGCCGTTCTACCCCGCCGACGGGCGAAAGCTCCCCGCGATCTACGGCGAGCCGCCCGAGCTGCCGGTGGAGCTCGAGCGCGACCTCGGCGCCTTCCCGTTCTTCAACTTCTGGGGGCCGACGGCCGACATCCGCAGCAGCCGCTGGATCGCCGCCGCGGCGCGACGCGTCCTCGAGACCAGGCGCCCGCGCCTGATGCTGGTCTACCTGCCGCACCTCGACTACCCGCTCCAGCGCGTAGGGCCGGATCACCCGTCGATCGCGACCGAGTGCGCCGCCATCGACGAGGTGACGGGCGACCTGGCCGACGCGGCGCGGGCCGCCGGGGCCGGCGTCCTCGTCCTGTCGGAGTACGGGATCGTCGGCGTCCGGGCGCCCGCGCATCCGAACCGCGCCCTGCGGGAGGCCGGCCTCATCCGGGTCCGCGAGACGCCGAACGGCGAGATCCTCGACTACGGGGCGAGCCGCGCGTTCGCGGTGAGCGATCACCAGGTCGCCCACGTCTACGTGCGAGACGCGGCCGATCTCGGCCGAGCTCGCGACGCGCTCGCGGGGCTCGACGGCGTGGCCGAGGTGCTCGACGCCGACGGCAAGGCGCGCCACGGCCTCGATCACACCCGCGCCGGCGAGCTCGTGGCGCTCAGCGAGCCCGACCGCTTCTTCACCTACTACTACTGGCTCGACGACGCCCGCGCCCCCGACTTCGCCCGCACCGTCGACATCCACCGCAAGCCCGGCTACGACGCGGCCGAGCTGCACCTCGACCCGTCGCTCCTCGCGCCGAAGCTCCGCGTCGTCCGGAAGCTCATCCAGAAGAAGCTCGGCTTCCGCTACCTGATGGACGTCATCCCGATCGACTCATCGTGCGTGAAGGGGAGCCACGGTCTCCTCCCGACCGACGCCGCCGACGGGCCCGTCTTGCTCGCGAGCGACGCGGCGCTCCTCGAGCGCGAGCGCTACGAGGCGACCGAGGTCCGCGACCTGATGCTCCGAGGCCTCGGCCTCTAGTCACATCGCAGGGGTCAGGTCCAGGAATCACACGAGCGATTCTGTCGCAGCGGCTGGTGTGACCTGGCCCCTTTGGTGTGAATCCTGGACCTGACCCCTGAGGTCCCACTAGCGGCTCGGGTCTCCTACCATTCCTCGGGGTCGGGGGGCGGCTCCAGGCCGGCGAAGGCGAGGCCCATCGCGATCGCGGCGGGGATCGCCACTGCGACGCCGACGATGAGCGCGGTCTGCCACGGCTTGCGCCGGGCGACCCACGGGATGTGGCCCGCCCAGGCGGCGTGCGGGACGAGGAGGAGCGCGATCGCCGGGCCGTTCTTCACCTCGGCGAACCAGGCGCCCGCGATGAGGAAGCCCGTGAAGACCGTCGCGATCACGCCCGATCCGCTCCGGCCGATCGAGACGGACGGACGCCAGAGGGCGAGGAGGATGCACGGGCCGATCGTGGCGGCGAGGACGCCGAAGAGCTGGCCGAACTTCGCGCCGCCCGACATCGCGAGCACGCCCGCGGCCGCGCACACGGTGATGAGCATCGCGAGCGGGTAGGCGGGTCCGGTCGGGAGGGCGCGGCCGAGCGCGTCGATGCCCGTCCAGGTGACGATCGTCGCCGCGGCGACGAGGGCGACGATCCGGAGCGGGATGCCCGGGTGGTCCCACTCCCAGTAGAAGATCGGGTGCAGCACCAGGATCGCGATGAGCGCGCCGCCGACGATCCGGAGCTCGCTCCGGAGCCAGTCGGGCGCGGAGACGAGCCCGTCGAGGACGCCGAAGGCGGTGACGGCGAGGACGATCCAGGGAATCCAGCCCTCGCCGGTGACCGGCGGCATCTCGGGGAGACCCTCGACCCGCCACAGGCCGACGAGCCATCCGAGCCCGATCGCGAGGGCGGCCGCCCAAGGGGCCGAGGGCCCCGACGACGCCGCGGCGTCGCCGTCCGAGGCGTCGGGCGTGGGCGCGTCCGGAGCGCCGCCTTCGGGCGCGGCGGCGGGGATCCGCCAGGGACGCCACGCGGCCGTCATCACGACCGCGCTCAGCAGCAGCGGCAGAACGATGCTGAGGACGACGCCGAGGATCACGAGGCGGCCGGCGCGGGCGGCGAGGACGGCTCGGTCGGTCCGGCGCGCTTGAGCCGAGCCCGGACGTGGCCTATGTGCATCCGGAGGTCGTAGAGCCCGCCCATGTAGGAGAGCGGCACCTCGACCTGGCTCACCTCGTGCTCCACGCGGTCGATCTCCCGGTCGAGCTGGGCGCGGCCGGCGTCATCGGGCGCCCCGGCGATCCGCGAGTCGACCTCGAGGAGATCCTCGTACCAGCGGTAGATCTTCGCCCGGACTCGCCACGAGTAGAGGGCCGGCGCGATCCGGAAGAGCGGCAGCAGCAGCGTGATGAGCGGCAGCAGCATCACCTTCATCCGGTCGACGAAGTTCGCCGCCCAGAACGGGAGCACCCGCTGGAGCAGCGACGGCCCCCGCTCGAGGCGCGACCGCGCCTCCTTGCTCATCGGAACGTCGGTGAAGCGCGTCTTCGGGAACTCGTCGGGCTGGCTGAACATCCCCGCCGGCGAGTGCGACGTCTCGGCCGAGCCGATCAGGAGGTCGACGAGCGCCGGGTGGAGGTCGGAGCGCGCGACGAGGACGGCCGCCGGCGCGATCAGCCGGACCTCCTCGGGCGGCAGATCCTTCGCGAAGTCGATCATCCCCGCGCTGACCGTGACCGTGGCGAGGAACGGAAACACCCGGGCGTAGCCCTCGGCGCGCTCGAAGCTCGTCAACGTGAGCGACGGGTCGTGCAGGAGCGTCTTGACCGGCGCGGCGTGGGGCGAGCTCACGAAGAACGCCGCGTCGCACTCGCCGCGCCGGAGCGCGTCGGCCGCGGCCGGCGCGTCGAGGTCGCCGATCGACGCGTCGGTCGCCTCGACCCCGTTCTGCTCGAGGAGGCGGAGCGCGATCGCCCGCGTGCCGCTGCCCTCGGCGCCGATCTCCAGCTTCTTCCCGGCGAGCTCGCTCAGCCGCCGCGGCGGGTCGCCCCGGACGAAGATCCAGAGCGGCTCGTAGTAGAGGCTGCCGAGGGCGGCCAGGCCGTCGGTCGGTCGCCCCTCGGCCGTGCCGCTCTGGACGAAGCCGACGTCCACCTCGCCGGCGGCGAGGAGAGCCAGGTTCTCGACCGACCCGGCCGTCTGCCGGAGCTCGATCTCGACGCCGTCCTCGGCGAGCAGCTCGGCGTAGCGCTTGCCCCAGCGGTCGTAGCCGCCGCCGGCCGCGCCCGTGGCGATCACGATCCGCGAGGGCGGCGCGGGCTCGACGAACTGAAACGCCAGGGCGAAGCCGAGCGCCGTCACGAGGAACGCCGGGGTGAGCACCTTGAGCCAGACGCCGAGCGAGCGCTTCGCCTCGGCGGCGGCCGCCGCGACCCGCGGCTTCTTCTTGAGGGAGGGCTGGGGCTGGCTCATGCCGAGGCGCCTAGCTAGGACTTCTGGGCCTCGATCGCGACGATCATCCGGACCTCCTCCCCGAGGCCGCCCGGCATGTAGTCGATCCCGAACTCGCTCCGCTTGATCGTGAAGATCGCCTCGGCGCCGATCAGGTCGCCGGCGTCGCCGACGATCTCGAACGGGACGGTGATCTCCTTCTTCACCCCGTGCAGCGCCAGGGTGCCGGTGAGGTCGAACTTGCCCTCGCCGGTCTTCTTGCAGCTGCTGCTCTTGAACGTGATCCAGGGGAACTGCTTCACATTGAAGAAGTCCGGGCCCTTGAGGTGCTGGTCACGCTTGGCGTTGTTCGTGTCGATGCTGTCGGCCTTGACCTTCACCTCGACCGAGATCGAGCCGGCGTCGGCGGCGTCGAAGCTGACCTTCCCTTGCACATCATTGAAGCGACCGTAGAAGGGACCGGCCCCCTTGTGCTGGACCCGGAAGAGCACGCCCGAGTGGGCCGGGTCGACGCCGTAGTCGGCGGCGAGGACGGGCGTCGTGAGGACGAAGGCGGCGATCAGGGCGAGGACGATCGTTCGGGTGCGCATGGCTTGGCGGCTCCTGTGGCTCTCTGGCTCGGGGCCGCCCGGAGGGCGGGCCCTGGGGAAGGGGCGGATGATAGCGACCCCGGGGGGCGGACGCGACCGCCATCGGGTGCCCATCCCGCGTATGACGAACGAGGCGAGGTTTCGTTCGAAGAGCGAGCGCATCGGGAGGGGGAGGGGGAGGGGGGGCTACTCGGCCTTGGCGGCCGCCTGGCGCGACGCCGCGCGCGCCTCGGCGGCTTCGACGCCGCGGCGCATCTCGTCGAGCACCTCGGCTCGCCGGAGGTGGGCGCTCGCGAGGCGCCGGAAGTGCGCCTTCTGGCCCAACGGGCCCGGCGGAATGAACTCGGTCTCCTCCTCGATCGCGCGGTCGAGGTCGTGGAGGGCCTGATCGAAGCGGCCGTGGCGGCGGTGGTGGTCGGCGCCCGTGCGGAGGAGCTCGGCGCCGATCGGGATGTAGCCTTCGGCATCGATGATGTTCGCGAGCTTGCCGAGCGGGCGCTCGTCCATGACGAGGCCGAGGTCGACCAGCTCCTCGGGGCTGGGCACGTCGCCGCCGCCGCAGCACGCGGGCGGACCGAGACCGAGGAGGTGCTGCGCGGCTCGGTTCACGACGGCGCCGAGGAACTCGCCGCGGCTGAGCCACCAGGGCGGCTGAGCGCCGGCCTCGGTGATCTCGGCGAGGCGCGGGTCGACCGCGAGCTGAACCTGGCACGCCTCCACGACGAGCCGCGCGGCCCGCGGGGGATCGTAGGCGCGATGGGCCGACTCGCCGGGCCCGGCCCGCTCGAGCTTGAGGATCAGGTTGGCGAGTCGCTCGGCGATCACCGGCCGCCGGTCGACCTCGCGAAACGCTCGGTCGATCTCGTAGGCCCGCTCGAGATAGGGGAGCGCCTCGTCGTAGAGCCGACGCCACTCGAGGAACCGCCCCACCTGCGTCTGCAGCCACGCGTCCTCGACGCCCGAGTCGGCGCCGGCGCGGATGAGCTGCTCCGCCTTGTCGCGGTCGTGGGGGCGGAGGAGGTAGCCGAGCCAGACGAGGCGCGAGGGGTTGCGGCGACGCCGTCGCCGGGCCATCTCCTCCTCGCCGTGCGCGATCAGGACCGCGGGCGGATGGGTCTCCCGCAGGACGGTCATCCGGACCGGATGGATCGGGTCGTAGCCGAACGCCGCGAGGAACGGCCCGGCGCGCATCATCCGCTCGGCCTGACGCGCCGAGGCGTCGTTCACCGTCTCGCTGACGAGGCTGTTGACGCCGGCCCACTGCTGGATCCTCGCGATCTCGGCCAGCGGCGGAGGCGTGTCGCCCGTGCCCGCCTGGACGATCAGGTCGAGGAGGCGATCGGCCGTCGGCTCGCGCGCCCGGAGGCGGCGATCCGCCTCGACGAACGTGAACCGTCGGAACTCCGATGGCCAGCGCGCGCCGACCGGCGGGACGGCGTGGTCGTCGAAGGCGCGTTCGAGGGCGGCGAGGGCCTCGCCGAAGCCCGCCTCGCCCCGGGCGAGGTGACGCTCCGCGCGTCGCACCTCGAGGGCGCCCCGCTCGGCGGCGTCGAGGCCGGCCGCTCGCAGGAGCGCCGAGAAGACCTTCTCGTCGGTCGGCGGCGCGAGCCCGTCGATGCCGGCGGCGAGGGCGCGCGCGAGCATCGTCGCCTCGCCCGGTGATGGCGACGTGCTCGGCTCGAGACCCCAGAGCACCGCGCCGAGGGCGGCCGGTCGGTCCGCCCGTCTCAGCACCTCGGCGATCCGCCGCGAGAGGGTCCGGTCGATCGCGCCGTCGGGACGGACGAGGCGGGCGAGGTCGGCGATGGCCGCCTGGTCCGCCTCGCCGGCGGCGGCCGACGCGGCGACGAGGAGGGCGCGGGCGCGGCGCCGCGCGGCGTCGGGGGCGCCCTCGTCGCCGGCGATCGTCTCGAGCTCGCGGACGTCGGCGGCGGGCAGGCGGCCGGCGAGCTCGAGGGCCGCGCCGAGCGCCTCCACCCTCCGGGCGGGCGGCGTCGCGAACGGGTTGCCGCTCACGATCCCGAGGACGGCGATGCTCGCCGCGACGAGGCTCACCCCCGCGACGGCGATCGTGACCCGTCCGGTCCGCGTCCGCGGGCGGAGGAACGCCGGCAGGTGGCGGCTCCAGCGCCGCGAGGCGGTGTCGGCGCTCACGACGTCGCCGGCGAGCCAGCGCTCGAGGTCGTCGGCGAGCTCGAGCGTCGTCGCGTAGCGGTCCGCCGGCTCCTTCTCGAGGGCGCGGAGGCAGACGGCCGCGAGGTCGAGCGGGACGCTCGCGTCGGGCGGCTCGGGGGCCACCTTGAGCACCTGGTGGATCAGCGCCATCGGCTCGTCCGCGACGAACGGCGCGCGGCCCGTCAGCGCGGCGTAGAGGACGGCTCCCGCCCCGTAGACGTCGGTCGTCGCGTCGACGACCGTCCCCGACTCGGTCTCGCTCCGGCGCGAGACCTGCTCGGGCGCCATGAACGCAGGCGTGCCAAGGCACTCGCCGGTCCGGGTGAGCTGCTCGGCGAACACGTCGAAGGCGAGGCCGAAGTCGACGAGGCGCGGCTCGCCGCGATCGTCGATGAGGACGTTCTCCGGCTTGAGGTCGCGGTGGACGACCCCGTGGCGGTGAACGTGGGCGAGGGCGCGGGCGATCTTGGCCGTCATCCGGGCCGCCTCCTCGGGGGGGAGCGGCCCGCCGTCCAGGATCGCCGCGGCCAGGGACCGTCCGCTGACGAGCTCCATCGCCGCCCACGGGACGCCCGCCTTGCTGACGCCGCTCGTGTGGACGGCGACGACGTTCGGATGCGGCTCGATCCGGGCGAGCACCTCGACCTCGCGGTGGAAGCGGGCGACGGCGCGCTCCTGCCGAGGGCCGTCGATCCGGCTCGCGAGGACGAGCTTCACCGCGACCGGCGCGCCGGTCTCGCGATGCCGCGCGCGGTAGACCGCGCCCATGCCGCCGCGCCCGATCAGCTCCTCGGTCTCGTAGGCGCCGACGCGGACGCCGATGAGGCCCGTCCGTGAGCTGGGTCGCGAGCCGGGACCCCGGTTCGGCCGCGAGTCGGGTCGCGAGTCGGCTCGCGTGTCGGACTGCGAGTCGGGCGCTCGGCCGGGCTCGCTCATCGGCCGCCGGCGGCCCGCTGATGCTCGAGCATCTTCTGCTGCGCCGCGCGGGCGTCGTCGGCGCGGCCGAGCCGGGCCAGGACGGTGGCGCGGTAGGACTCGTACTCGGCGAGGCGGAGGTGCTGATCGCGACGTCGTCCGTCGGGCGCGTGGGCGAGGTTCTCGAGCTCGACCGCGCGGTCGAGGTCGGCGAGCGCGTCGGCGGGCCGTCCGTGGCGGAGGTGGTGGAAGGCGCGATGGCTATGCACCGCGGCGTCGAGGGGGCCGGTCGTCTCCGCCTGGAACGCGAGGACGATCTTCGCCGACGGATGCTGGAAGAGCTTCAGCGCCGCCGCGGCGAGCTCGTCGAAGACGACGCCGTCGGGGCCGCAGCAGTGAGGCGGCGGCCGCGCGACGAGCATCTTGATGATGTGCGTCATGAGGGTCGGCAGGCTGTCCTCGCGGGCGAGCCAGTAGGGCGCCATCGCGCCGGCCTCGGTGAGCTGCTTCCGCGTCTCGAGCGACGCCTCGAGGATCCGCATCGCCTCGGTCGTCAGCCGCGCCGCGCGGTCGACGTCGACGCCGACCTCCGCGCCCATCAGAAACCGGGCGACCTTCTCGGGGATCGCCGGGATCCGCGTCGACGCGGACGAGCGGCGGTCCTGCTCGAGGGAGCGCTCGAACAGAGGGGCGGCCTTGTCGCGCTCGCGGATGTCGTCGAAGGAGTCGGCGAGGAGCGTCAGGATGCACGGGTTGCGCGTTCCGGATGCGGCGGCGGCGTCGAGGATGCTCGATATGCGGACGCGCATCTCCTCGTCCCAGGTCGCCTCCGTCGTCGCCTTCGAGAGGATCGCCTGGACGATCCACACGACGCGGGCCGGGTTGCGTCGGCGCGGCGGGCGCTGGCCATCCTCCTCGGCCAGGGCGAAGAGCCGCTCCATCGGCTCGTCGGTGAGCACCTTGAGCTTGGTCGGATGGACGGGCCACCGGCCGCTCATCGCGAGGATCGGCCCGACCACGAGCATCAGGTCGCTGCTGCGGACGCCGCCGACGGCCATCCCATCGGAGAGGAGCGTGTCGACGCCCGCCGCGCTCTGCGCCCGCGCGACGAGGTCGGCCGGCAGCTCCTCGCGGCGGAGCTCGGCGGCGACGAGGAGGTCGGAGAGGCGCCACGCGTTCGGGTCGCCCTCGACGGCGCGGGTCAGGAGCGACTCGACGGCGTAGCGGTGGAGGGCAGGCGTCCACTCGGTCGCCGGGACGACGGCGGCGTAGTCGTCGAACGCCTCCTCGAGCCCCGCGAGCGCATCGGCGTGGCCCGCCTCGCCGTCCTCCGCGAGGATCCGCATCGCCCTTCGGCTGACGATGCGCCCGCGCGCGGCGTCGTCGATCCTGGGAGCGCGGAGGAGCGCGCGCAGGGACGTGGCCGAGCGCGGCGGCGGAGGCGGCAGGGAGTCGCCCGGGCGAGCCTCGGCGGCCATGGCCGTGGCGAGCTCGGTGGCGAGGCCTGGGTCCGACACGGCGACGGCGGGCTCCACCTCGTGGAGGATGATCGCCGCGGCGCGGAGTCGTCCGGCGACCCGGAGGGCCGAGACGGCGTGACGGAGGTCGCGCTCGCGGATCTCGTCGCCGTCGCGGACGAGGCGGGCGACCCCGCGGGCGGCGTCGTCGCCGGGGTCGGCCGTCGCCTCGAGGAGCGCGGCGAGGGCGGCCAGCGTCTCGACGCGCTTCGCGAGGGCGGGGTCGGTCGTGACGTCGGCGTCGGCGGCGAGCGCGGCGAGGGCGGTCGTGCCCTCGGCATCGAGGCGTCCGTCGCGCTCGAGGGTGCGGGCGAGGGCGTCGGTGCGCGCCTTGGGGGTCGGCCCGAAGACGCCGCCCATGCGGAGGAAGATCACGACGGCGGTGATCCCGAGGAGGGTCGTCGCCCCGAGGCCGTACGAGACGAACCGCCCCACCCGGGTGCGCGGCCGCATGAAGGCCGGCAGGACGCTGCTCCACCGGCGCGAGGTGCTGGCCGTGTCGATCGCCTCGCCGCGGAGGAACCGCTCGAGGTCGTCCGCGAACGCGGCGGCGTCGGGGTAGCGATCGAGCGGGTCCTTCTCGAGGCAGCGGAGGCAGATCGCCTCGAGCTCGGGGGGCAGGTCGGCGACGAGGGTGCGAGGGCGCGGCGGCGGGTTGCGGATGATGTCCGCGAGCAGGCTGAACGCGGGCTTGCCTCCGAACGGGGGGCGTCCGGTGAGGGTGGCGTAGAAGATCGCGCCGAGGCCGTAGACGTCGGTGCGCTCGTCGATCGCTCTGGTCGTCTCGGCGTGACCGCCGCGGCTCACCTGCTCGGGCGCCATGAACGACGGCGTGCCGAGGAGCTCGCCGGTCCGGGTGAGCTGCTCGGCGAAGGCGTCGAAGGCGAGGCCGAAGTCGACGACGTGCGGCGCGCCCGACGCATCGATGAGGACGTTCTCGGGCTTGAGGTCGCGGTGGACGACGCCGTGGACGTGCGCGTGCGCGATCGCGCGGCCGAGGAGGGCGAGGACGGTGGCGGCGCGCCGCGGCCGGAGCGGCCCCTGGTCGAGCTCCTCGGAGAGCGGCTTGCCCTCGACGCAGTCCATCGCACACCACGGGATGCCACGATCGACGCCGCTGCTGTGGACGCGCACGATGTGCGGGTGGGCGGCGATGCGGGCGAGCACCTCGACCTCGCGATGGAAGCGGGCGAGGGCGTTGTCCTGCCCCTCGCCGCCGAGGCGGCTCGCCAGGATCACCTTCACGGCGTGGACCGCGCCGTTCTCCCGGTGGCGGGCGCGGTAGACGGCGCCCATGCCGCCGCGGCCGAGCGTCTCCTCGATCGCGTACGGGCCGAGCGTCTTCTGGGCGCTGCCGCCGAGGGCGAGGCGCGCGTCGAAGCGGGAGCTCCCGCTGCCGCTGCCGCTCCCGCTTCGACGGCCGCGGTCGGCGTCGGCGCCCGGGCCGCCTGGCCCGAACCGCGCGGAGCCCGACCCGGAGCCCGACCCCGATCCGGACCCGCTGCGCGAGGGCGGACGCGGGATGCCGACGTGGCTCCGGCTGCCGCTCCCGCTCAGGCTCGGCGGCGGCCCTTGGGGCGGTCTCGGCCGATCGGGGATCTGCCCCGGAGGGGGCGGACCGGCGCCCGGCGGACCGGGCGGTCCCGGCGGACGAGGCGGAGCGGGCGGCGGCCGTCCCGGCGGTCCGGGCGACCGGGGTGGCGGCGGACCTCGGTGGCTCCCGGGCGGCGGGGGCGGGCGCGGCGGCCGACGCGGGTCGTGGGGCGCGGTCATCGCGACCCTCTCCGCCGATCCTCGGCCGCGAGCTCGGTCGCGATCGAGGAGGCCTCGTCGTAGGCCGCGCGCGCCGCGGTCTCGTCGCCGAGCTCGCCGAGCGCGTCGCCGAGGGCCCGGTGCATCGCGATCAGGCGGACGCGCTGCATCCGGCGCGCCGGCGCCTGGAGCGGCAAGCTGAACCGTCGCGTCGAGTCGATCGCGTCGCGGAGGTCGGTCGTCGCCGCGTCGTAGCGACCGTGGCGCGCCTGATGCCGCCCGCGGATCTCGAGCAGCTCGGCCTCGCTCGGCACGCCCCGGTCCGACGCCTCGGTGAAGGCGAAGCCGGCGATCGGCCCTCCGAGCACCTCGATCCCCTCCCCGACGACGCTCTCGATCGACACCGTCCGCGCCGGCTCCCCGTCTCGCGGCGTGACCTCGACGCCGCAGCAGTCGGGCTCGCCGAGCTCGAGGAGCATCCAGGCGACCTCGGGGTAGCGGTTCGCGATCGCCTTTCCGCGGTGCAGCGGCCAGGGGGCGATCGCGCCCTCCTGGCTGATCGCCTCGAGGCGCGGGCGGACCGCGTTCTGGATCCGGACGGCCTCGTCGAGCAGCGCGATCGAGCGGAGCGTCGCGTCGCGCCAGACCGGGACCGACCGCGGCTGGAGCTTCCGCGCCGAGGTGATGAGCGAGTCGGCGAGGCGCTCGGGGAGAACGGGGAGGCGTCGCTCGATCGGGCGGGCGCGGTCTCGCTCGATCGCCCCCTCGAGCCACGCGATCGCCTGGATGTCGCGATCGTGCAGTCGATGCCAGCGCCCGATCAGGCCCTGGATCCAGACCGCGGAGAGGCCGACCTCGACCGCCGCCGCGATGAAGGCGTCGCCCTCGGCCGCCGCCGGCGTGTCGCGGAGGACCAGCGCGATGAAGACGAGGCGCGCGGGGTTTCGCTGCTTCCGAGGCCGCGCCATCTCGCGCTTACCGCGCTCGACGAGGCGGCCGAGACCGTAGGCTTCGACGAGCCCGTGGAGCTTGTGGGGGTGAACGGGCCAGCAGGCGTGCGCCTCGAGGAAGGCGCCGGCGATGAGCATCGTCTCGGCGACCTCGCGGCTCGGCTTGCCGAAGCCCGTCGTGAAGGCGCGGGCCTCGCGCTGGAGCGCGCCGACGAGCTCGGCATCGACGAGCTGCTCGCCGCGGCCGGTGAGGACGATCAGGTCCGCGAGCGGCTCGGCCCGAGGGTCACGGTTCTGGAGGCGCCGGAGGAGCTCGTCGTGGGCGAAGCGTCGGAGGGCGGGCGGCCACCAGTCGGACTCGGCCGCGACGCCGTGCTCGTGGAAGGCGACGACGGACGCATCGATCGCGGCGAGGAGGACGGCGGGGTCGAGGTCGTCTGCCTCCTCGAGGTCGAACCCGAGCGAGCGGACGAGGGCGCGCGACCGGCCGAGGTGGAGCTCGCCGAGGTCGGTCGCGTCGAGGCCCGGCGCGCGCCGGAGCGTTTCGAAGGTCGCGTCGTCGAGGGGGAAGGAGATCGTTCCGCGGAGGGCGGCCCGGGCGAGCAGCGGCGTCACGAGGCGTGGGATGGGCGCGCGCGGCTCGGCGCCGAGGAGGACGGCGTCGAGCGCGACGGCTCGATCGGCGTCGGCGAGCACCGAGACGGCGAGGTCGAGGGAGCCGGCCTCGAGCTCGCCGCCGGGGCGGACGATGCGCGCGACCTCGAGGCCGGCGGTCCGGGCGGCGTCGCTCCCGACGCGTGTGTCGAGGGCGGCGACGAGCGCTCGGCCGAGCTCGGCGCGTCGGGCCAGGGCCGGGTCGGCGATCACGTCGGCGTGGTCGGCGAGGGCGGCGAGGGTGCGGCGCTCGGCGTCGTCGAGGCGGCCGCGGCGCTGGAGCGAGCCCAGGAGCGAGCCGAGGCGCGTGCGCGGCGGCGTCTCGAAGAGGCCGGAGCCGAGCGTGCTCCAGGCGACCGCGACCGCGACCGCCGCGATGGCGGCGAGGACCGACGCGAGGCGCAGGCCCGAGCGGGTCGGCCAGCGGAGGAGGCGGACGATCGGGCTCGCCCGGCGCGCGAGGATCGGCTCGCCGCGCTCGAACCGGAGGAGGTCGGCCGCGAGCTCGCGGGCGCCGGCGTAGCGATCGGCCGGGCGCTTCTCGAGCGCCTTCAGGCAGATCGCCTCGAGGGGAGCCGGGATCGAGGGCGCGAGATGCCGCGGCGGTCGAGGCGGGTGCTTGACGATGTCGACGATCATCGCGAGCGGATCGCGGGCGGTGAAGGGTGGCTCGCCGGTGAGGCAGGCGTAGAGGATCGCGCCGAGGCCGTAGACGTCGGTCGACGGACCGAACGCGGCGCCGCCGTCGCTGCCGCGCTCGGTGCTCGTCGAGTCGGACCCCGACGTCGACCGGCGACTCACCTGCTCGGGGGCCATGTAGGCCGGTGTGCCGAGACACTCACCGGTCGCCGTGAGCTGATCGGCGAAGACGTCGTAGGCGAGGCCGAAGTCGACGAGGCGCGGGACGCCCACCTCGTCGAGGAGCACGTTGTCGGGCTTGAGGTCGCGATGGAGGACGCCCTTCCGATGCGCGTGGGCGAGGCCATCGCAGAGGGCGACGACGAGGCGCGCCGCATCCGAGGGCGGGAGAGGCGGACCGGACGCGAGGCGCTCGCCGAGCGAGCGCCC
This sequence comes from Planctomycetota bacterium, assembly GCA_029260755.1. Classification (GTDB taxonomy): domain Bacteria; phylum Planctomycetota; class J058; order J058; family JAJDCQ01; genus JAJDCQ01. The sequence goes on from JAJDCQ010000186.1 coordinate 77,015, forward strand.
CTCGACGTAGTCCATCGCGCACCAGGGGGTCCCCCGGTCGGCGCCGGCGGCGTGGACGCCGACGAGGTTCGGATGCGGCTCGATCCGCGCGAGCACCTCGACCTCGCGCTGGAAGCGAGCGAGGGATCTTTCGCGCTCCCCGACGAGCCGCTGTCCGAGGATCACCTTCACGGCATGGCGGGCGCCCGTCTCGCCGTGGCGGGCGAGGTAGACGGCGCCCATGCCGCCGCGCCCGAGCGAGCGCTCGACAATGTAAGGACCTATACGGGAGCCGACGGCACCCCGCGACCCGGCGCTCGAAGATGGCGTCGAGGCTGGGAGCAACGAATGATCCTCGAGAGAACGACAGAACCCACCGGCATTGTTGCGGTTCGCGGCGAGCTGCGCAAACCGGGCGCCCGTCGGGCGGCGCTACGCTCGGCCGCCGTGGCGGCGGACGAACTCCTCGGCCTCGCGCATCGTCGTCGGGTAGGAGAGGGTCCGCCCGGTGTCGTCCGTGATCGACTGGTATCGGAACCCGTGAGCGACTAGGAACGCGACGACCCGCCACTTCTCCGAGGACTCTCTCGGCGGAGCGCGGAACTTCTGATGGAGCTGGGTGGCGCCGCCGCCGCAGTCCGGGCAGGTCCGTGTCGCCTCGCGAGCGCTTCTCTTGAACGACTTCCGGCACGTGAAGCACACGAAGGGGCGTCGAAAGTCGCCGGGCTGATCCCTCGGGCCGTGCGTGGTCATGGGGCCGGAGCACACTTCTGGAACTGGCTGAGCGCTGGCAGGACGAGCGCGTACAGGTACAGCGTGGCGATCTCTTGCGTGCGAGCGCCCTTGCGCCAGCCACGCTCGGCGGTGCGAGCCTCGTCGATGAGCAGTCGGACCTCCTGGCGCGTGAACGCCCGCGAGATGTCGTAGTCGGCTTCGTGGCGGGCCTCCTGCAAGAGCACGAACGTGCGCGCGAGCGACCTGATCGCGAGTGGGACACTTCCCCGACTGCCGAGCAGCGGCGCGAGCCACGGAGGCCAGTGGCTGGAGAGCCCAGCAAACAGGCGGGACGTGTTCTTCATCTCCTTGTGCGCGAGCGAACGGGCGAGGGTTCGACGGAGGGCGAGGGTTCGAGTGTCGGCCGGGCGAGCCGGCAAGAACCGGCAGGTGGCTTCGTGGACGAGGAGGTGGAAGAGTCCGTAGTACGCGGACGAGACGGCGCGCCGGAGATTCGCCATCCTCGGGCGGTGGCGGTCTCTGGTCGCGAGGTGCATGGCCTGTTCGAGGAGCTGGCCGTGAAGCGTCGCGCGGCTCACGAGGCGCCTCTAGAGACGCTCGATCCGTCCGTCGGGGGGGTCGGTGCGTTGCTCGTCGATGAGTATCTGCTCAGACTCGGTTCGAAACCGGACGTAGGGAATGGCACGGACGCCTCCCTCGGTGAGCGCTCCTTCGATGAGCTCGGTGAGCGGGCGCACTTCTGCGAGGGTCCAATCCTCCTCCCGGTCCGCGAGAATGACCCAGACCCAGACCGCGGCGTCGCCTGTCGAGTCTGGTCGGACCGAGAAGAGTGTCGAGACCACTCTCGGGCAATCCGAGGGGATCGTGAGACTCTCGAGGAGTCTCTGGACAGTCGCCTGCTCCGTCGCTTCCACGCCTCCGAGGATACGTGATGGGTGTTGTGCTGAGAAGGCATCCATCCTCCTGACCTCCCACGTCGAGTCGTGATCGAACGAGGCGGCGGCGGGCGTGACCGCGCCGCCGCTAGGCCTTGGCCTTCCTACGCCGCCGAGCCCTGGACCTGGGTTTCGAGGTGTCGAATCCGGTCGAGCACGGAGGCGAGATCGTCGCCGCGTTTCTTCCAGGCGAAGTAGAGCCGGATGGGCCAGCCGCAGGCGATCATCGAGAGGACTCCGGCGAGCGTCGCGACGAACAGGGTGAGGAGCGGGTGGTTCCGGAAGGTGCTCCCGTGCTCGTCGATCGTGCCGCAGACCTGGAATGCGACCGCGGGAAAGAGGACGAAGTAGGCGCCGTAGAGCACCCACGAGGCGAATCGCTTCGCGCGACCGTGGAGGAGGAAGCCTGCGGCGGTGACGCCCGCGATGCCACCGATGAGGGCGAGAGCCATGGTCTCCGACATGAGTTGTCTCCCTTCGTTCGAGCTCGTTGGAGGGCCGTCGTTCGGCCCGGCGGTCTGTTCCATTGCACAGGCCGTGCCGAGTCGGAAACGTAGAAGACGTGGGCTTCCCGGGTTGCGGCGTGTGACTCCGGGTCATCGTTTCGGTCTCGAGTGTTGCGAAGGCGGATCTGCAACGGCGCCGGGGCGCTCGCGACCGCGGACGGTTGCGGGGGCGTCGTGGCGTCTCTACGGTGGCCCTCAGACGCCGTGACCGAGCCCTTCCACGAGCAGCCGACCTCCGACGAGCGCCGCCAGCCGTCGTCGTTCGACCCCGGCGAGACCGAGCCGGTCGAGCGGGGCCCGGACGCGGCGAGCCGGGCTTCGACATCGCCGGGGTCGGAGGGGCCTCCGAGCGACCCTTCGGTCGGGCCGACCGGGACCGAGGTGATGGACGCTCCTCCGGCCGAGGCGCCGACGGTCGTCGTGGAGCCGCCCGACCGACCACTCGGCGCGGGCTCGGGGCCGGGATCGGGATCGGGTGACGGCGATGCTCCTCCCCGCCGACTCGGCCCGTACGAGATCGTCTCGCCTCTCGGTCGCGGCGGGATGGGCGTCGTCTACCGCGCCCGCCACGTCGAGCTCGATCGCGAGTGCGCGTTGAAGGTGCTCATCGCGGGCGAGGACGCGAGCGAGGCGACCCTCGCCCGCTTCGTCGCCGAGGCGCGGGTCGCCGCGCGGCTCGATCGGCACCCCGGCGTCGTCCGCGTCCTCGACGCCGGGCGCGAGGGGCGTCGGGCGTGGCTCGCGATGGAGCTCGTCGAGGGGACGACGCTGCTGCGCCTCATCCAGGACCGGGCCGTCGATGCGGAGCGCGGCGCGGCGATCGTCGCGGCGGTCGCCCGCGCCCTCGCCCACGCGCATCGCGAGGGCGTGATCCACCGCGACGTGAAGCCGGGCAACGTCCTCATCGATGCGGCGACGGGCGCGGCGCGGCTGGCCGACTTCGGCGTCGCGAAGGCGCTCTCCGAGGACCACGGCGGCACCGCGACGGGCGACGTCCTCGGCAGCATCGCCTACATGGCCCCCGAGCAGGCATCCGATGCGAAGAGCGTCGACGCGCGCGCCGACGTCTACGGCCTCGGCGCCGTCCTCTACGAGCTGCTCGTCGGCCGCCCCCCGCACGAGGGGGCGAGCGTGGCGAATACCCTCGCGAGCGTGCTCACCCGGACGCCGCCGCCGCCGAGCGAGCGGGTCGGCGGGGTCGACGCGGGCCTCGAGGCGATCTGTCTTCGCGCGATGGCGCGCGACCGCGACGCGCGCTACCGGAGCGCCGACGCGCTCGCCGAGGCGCTCGAGGCGTGGCTCGGGTCCGACGCGCGACCGGGGCCTGCGGACGCGTCTGGCGATGAGACTCCCGTCGCGCGCGTCCTGATCGCGCTCGCCGCCGCTGCCGTCGTGGTCGCCTGCGTGGTCTTCGCGATCGTCTCGACGAGGCCGCCCGCGGGGCTCGACGAGGCGGTCGCCCTCCTCGCCGATCGGACCGCGTGGGCCTCGGCGGGCGAGCACGCCGAAGGCCGGGCGCTCCAGGACCTCGCGTTCGGCGCCGTCGCCGACGGGCTCGGCGAGCGCTTCGAGCGCCTCGAGACCGACGTCTACCCTCGCGAGGCGCTCCCGTCCGGCGCCGAGGTCCGCCACCGGGTCGCCGCGTTCCGCCATGTCCGGAGCGGCGTCGTCCTTCACCTCGTTCCCGGCGGCCGCTTCTCGATGGGGTCGGCCGATCCCGTCGCGGAGAACGCGTTCTGTCTGGCGAACGACGAGGTGTGGAGCACGGTCGGCGATGACTGCTCGAACGAGGGGCCGGCGCGCGCGGTCACCGTCGCTCCGTTCCTGATCGGCCGCTTCCCGGTGCGCATCGAGGAGTGGGATCGGATCGGCGGGACCGACCACCGCGACCCGAAGTTGAAGGACGGCGACTTTCCGATCTTCGGCGTGGCCCCGCAGGACGCCGCCGCGTGGCTCGCCAAGGCGGGCGACGGGCTCCGTCTCCCATCCGAGGCGGAGTGGGAGCACGCCGTCCGCGCCGGCACGACGACCCGCTTCTTCTGGGGCGATGAGCCCGATCTTCGATGGCTCTGGAGCGCCGAGAACAGCGCCGGGATGCCCCGCCCTGTCTCCGAGCACGCGCGCTTCGCGAACCCCTTCGGCCTCGTCGACATGCTCGGCAACGTCTACGAGCCCTGCCAGGACGTGATCGCGCCCTACAGGGCCGATGCGATCGATGCGGCGGCGCCCGTTCCCGGTCGCCCGGACGCGCGCCGGGTCGCCCGCGGCGGGAGCTGGCAGTGCGGGGTCGGCTGCTGTCGGTCCGCCTACCGCGGCTGGGGCGAGCCGTGGGATCACCCGGAGACGTTCGGCCTCCGGGCGGCGCGCTCGCTCCCCGAGCTTCGCTGACCCTCCGGGTCAGTCGGGGAAGCGCTCGGGCCAGTCGGCCGGTCTCGTCGCCTCGTAGGACCGCGCCTCACGAGCCGCGGCGGCGTCGGCCTCGATGGCCTCCTCCGCCCGGTCGAGCGCGCGGAGCACCTTCGCGTGATCGGTGTGGAGCGCGTGGAGGCGGAGATGCCAGTTGGCGCGCTTGCCCGGCTCGTCGTCGTCGTCGGGGTAGTGGAGCTCGAGCTCGATCGATCGGGTCAGCTCGGCGAGACCCTCGTCGAGTCGGCCGTGCCGGACCGCGTGGCGGCCCCGGGCGCCGCGCATCCGGGCCTCGTATCGGGTCGCCTTGCTCGGACCGAGCTCCGCCCGGAGCCGCGGCGTCGCGAGGAGCCGAGCGCACGCCTCCGCGGCCTCGTCGATCCCGGGACCCTCGCCGCAGCAGATGGTCTGCTCGACGAGCCTCTCGCTGATGTCGTAGAGCGATGCGCAGTAGATCCGCGTGCGGCCGAGCGCCCAGGGGACGACCGCGCCGTGCGCTTCGAGCTCGTCGAACCAGTCGTTCTGCCCGGCGAGGACGGCGTCCGCCGCCTCGATCGCCCGTCGGGCCGCGGCGAACAGGTCGTGGAGGTCGGGGTCCGGCCCTCCCGCGGCGAAGACGTGGACCTCGGCCATCCGGTGCGGAATCCAGGCCCACCTCCGGTCGGCCGGGCGGACGGCCGCGTCCCGTTCGACCGCCTCGAGGAACGCCTGATACGTCTCCCGGCTGAACCGGTTCTCCGCGTCCGGCTGCTTCGAGAGGAGCCACTCGGCGTACCGGGCGCGGAGCCACACGCTCGGCACGTTCGTGGCCCCGGCCGCTCGGATCAGACGCTCCGCCTCCTCGGGGCGCTCGGCCTCGACGGACAGAGCGGCGAAGACGAGGACGGCGGGGTTGCGTCGGGTCGGCGTCCGCGCGAGCTCCTCGCGCGCCTTCTCGAGGATGCGCTCCACCGTGATGCCGCCGGGGAGCGCGCCGCGCTTGGTGTTCTTGTACGGCGACATGCCGTGCGCCTCGAGGAACGAGCCGGCCGCGAGAAACTTCCAGACGGGGATGCTCTCGCTCACCTCGACCCCGGCCGCGTGGAGAGCGCCGCCGTGACGCTGGAGGACGGCGACGACGTCGCCCGGCATCGTCACGTCGCCGCCGGTCGCCCGGATGAGCATGGCGCCGAGCGCCTCGATCTCGGGCGCGGCCTCCGCGGTCAGGTCGGCGAACCGGCGCTGGGCGTGGTGCACGAACGCGTCGGGCCAGGCCGCTCCGGCGATCGGAACCTCGCCGTTTCGAAACGCGTCGGTGAGCTCGTCGAGCGCGTCGGGGTAGCGCTCGGGCCCCGACTCGATGAGGCGCTCGGCGCGTCGGATCCGGAGGCGGGCCTTGTCGTCGGAGGAGATCCGGGGCGCGCGCAGGAGCGCCTTGAACGCGGTCCGGTCGATCGGGGGGCGGAGCCCGCCCGGCCCGTCGGTGGCCATCGCCGCGGCCAGAGCGCCGGCGACCTCGAGCGGCGCGGGCTCGACGGGATCGGCGTCGTGGAGGAGCGCGTCGATCGCGTCGAGGCGGCGGCTCGCGTGGAGCGCGTCGAGCGCGTCGCGAAAGCTCCGACGGTCGATCCTCCCGCCGGCGCGGACGGACGCGGCGAGCTCGAGGGTCGCCGCCGAGTCGGTCGGATCGGAGAGGACGCGATCGAGCTGGACGAGGCAGCGGGCGCGGATCGCCCGGGCGGCCTCCCGCGGTCCGTCCTCCTCGCCCGGCGTCCGCACCGCGAGCTCGTCGAGCCAGGCGCGCTCGCCGGCGGGGAGCGGATCGCCGCGGCCGAGCGCGGCGGCGGCCGCGTCGAGCCGGACGCCCGGGCTGGTCGCCAGGAGGCTGCCGCCCGAGACCAGCACGCCGATCGCCGTGACGGCGACGGCGAGGGAGGCGGCGATCGCGGCGAAGGCGGTCCGGCCGATCCGTGATCGCGGACGAAGGAACCTCGGGAGGACGCTCGACCAGCTCGACGCCGTCGAGGCGAGGACGCGCTCGCCGGAGAGGAAGCGCCGGAGGTCCTCGCCGAACGCGCTCGCCGTCGCGTAGCGGTCGGCCGGATCCTTCTCGAGCGCCTGAAGACAGATCGCCTCGAGCGGCGGCGGGATCGCGGCGACGATCGCCCGGGGAGAGTCGGGCGGCGCGCGCATCACCTTCGCGAGGACGACGAGCGGCGTCTCGCCGATGAACGGCGGGCGTCCGGTCAGGACGGCGTAGAGGGTGGCGCCGAGGCCGTAGACGTCGGTGCGGACGTCGAGGCGCGCGCCGGGGCGGTCGTCGTCGCCGGGACGACCCCCGGGCCGCACCGCGGTGGCGGCCTCCTTGCTCCAGCCGAGCTGCTCCGGCGCCATGAACGCGGGCGTGCCGAGCACCGCGCCCGTCCGGGTGAGGCTCTCGGCGAAGGCGTCGTACGCGATCCCGAAGTCGACGATCCGCGGGGCGCCCGTGCGCGCGTCGATGATGACGTTGTCGGGCTTGAGGTCGCGGTGGACGACGTCGTGCCGATGGACGTGAGCGATCCCGTCGGCGACGGCGGCGAGCAGCGCCGCCGCGTCCCTCGCGGTGATGGGCACGCCGCTCTCGAGACGGCCCGCGAGCGACGCGCCCTCGACGAGGTCCATCGCGCACCAGGCCGTCGCGCCGGTGAGGCCGACCGCGTGGACCCGGACGACGTTCTCGTGCGCGTCGATCCGGGCGAGCACCTCCGCCTCGCGCTGGAACCGTTGCAGTCGCGCGCTCGCGTTGCTGTCGTCGGCCTTGAGCACCTTGAGGGCGGCGGGGGCGCCCGTCGCGCCGTGGCGGACGCGGTAGACCGCGCCCATCCCTCCGCTTCCGAGGAGGCTCTCGATCACGTAGGGGCCGAGCTGGCTGCCGGGCTTCTGCGGTCGGTCGAAGGGGTCACGCACGGCGAGGCCATTGTCGGCGGCGCGGGCCGCTCGCGCCATCGGCGTGCGGTATCGCCCGAGGTCGGTGCGGGGCGGGTTCGGGTCGGTCGTCCGGTTTCGACGCAACGCGAAACCATCCCTGCCGACCGGAGTCTGAAGGTGCGGGCGGCGATGATGCTACGATGGGCTCGTTCATTCGATCCCTTCGACGCACGCGCCGGCGGGTGGGGGACGTGGCGAGCGATTCCGAGCGATCCGCGGCGGCGAGCGAGCTCGTCGGCGCCACCTTCGGTCCTCTCACGATCGAGGCCCCTCTCGGGTCCGGCGGGATGGGCGTCGTCTATCGCGCCCGCCACGCCGAGCGGGGCCTCGTCTGCGCGAAGGTGCTCGCCCCCGAGCACGAGGCGCGCGGGTCGATGCTCCGGCGCTTCCGGCGCGAGGCGCTCGGCGCCAAGAAGCTCCGCCATCCGAACGTCGTCCGCTCGTTCGGGCTGCTCGAGATCGACGACTACCAGGTCCTCGTCTGCGAGCTCGTCGAGGGGCACGACCTCGCCGAGCACCTGCGGCTCGCCGGCGGCGCGCTGCCCGTCAAGGAGTCGCTCCGGATCGCCCGAGACATCGCGAGCGGCCTCTCGGCGGCGCACGAGGCGGGGCTCGTCCACCGCGACCTCAAGCCGGGCAATGTCCTCCTCGACGCCGAGGGCAACGCGAAGGTCGCCGACTTCGGCCTGGTTCTCCAGGTCGACGGCGAGCCGCTCGACGGCCAGACGATCCTGACCCAGAAGGGCGCCGTCCTCGGCACGCCGATGTACATGGCGCCCGAGCAGTGGCGCGGCGCCCACGACGTCGACGGCCGGGCCGACCTCTACGCCCTCGGCGTCCTGCTCTACCAGTGTCTCTCGGGCTGGCCGCCGTTCACCGCCGACACGGTCGCCGACCTGATGGTCGCCCATCTCCAGGAGGCTCCCTTCCCGCTCCGGAATCACGCGCCGCACGTGCCGATGGCGGTCTGCGATCTCGTCATGGAGCTGCTCGCGAAGACGCCCGACGAGCGCCCCCGGGATGCCGCCGTCACCGCCGACCGGATCGCCGGCCTGGCCGCGCATCGGAGCGTCGCCCAGGCCGACCCGCCCGCGCGCCCGGGGCGGCCGGCCGCGCCCGCACCGGGAGGGACCGTCTCGATCGCCGGCCCCGACGGCTCGATCTCCGAGGAGGACCTCGCCCCGCCGCCCGCCGAGGTGGGCCTCGCGTCGGGCTCGGAGCCCGGAGACCTCATCGGCGCGGTGATCGCCGGCAAGTTCGAGGTGCGCGGCGTCCTCGGACGCGGCGGGATGGGGACGGTCTACCGGGTCTGGCATCGCCTCCTCGAGGAGGAGTTCGCCCTCAAGTTCCTCCGCGGTCGCGGCCAGGCGAGCCGCGAGTTCCGCGAGCGCTTCCTCCGCGAGGCGAAGGCGCTCCTCGCGTTCAGCCACGAGGGCGCGGTCGGACTGCGCGAGTTCGGCGAGCACGACGGCGCCCTCTTCATGACCCAGGACCTGGCGCCGGGCCAGACCCTGGCGACCTTCCTGGCGGTCCGCGGGCGATCCGGGATCACCGCGGAGACGACCCTCGAGATCGCCCGGCAGCTCCTGACGTGCCTCCACGCGGCCCACGAGGCCGGCCTCGTCCATCGCGACCTCAAGCCCGAGAACCTGATGATCGACCGGCGCCCCGATGGGTCGCTCGGCGTGAAGATCCTCGACTTCGGGATCGCGAAGATCCTCTCCGACGCGGCCGCCGCCGCGGGCGACGACGTCGACCTGACCGCGACCGGCACCGCCCTCGGGACGCCATCCTACATGTCGCCCGAGCAGGCCGCCGGCGATCCGGTCGACCGGCGCAGCGACGTCTACTCGGCGGCGGCGATCCTCTACGAGTGTCTCTCGGGTCGGCTGCCGATCGTCGCGAAGAGCCAGCAGGAGCTCCTCTACAAGATCGTCATGCAGCCCCCGCCGCCGCTCATCGACGAGGCGGGCGACCGAGCCTCCCTCGCTCTGTGCCACGCGGTCGAGGCCGGCCTCGCGAAGAAGCGCGAGGATCGGCCCGCGACCGCGGCCGAGCTGCTCGAGCGGCTCGAGTCGGCGCAGGCGGTCGCCCCCGAGCCGGCGCGGCGAGACGGCGGCAAGCGCCGGCGGACGGCGCGGTCGCCGCGGACCGGGCCTACCCAGACCCTCGCCGGCGTCGGGTCGAAGGGGCCGCGCGGGACGATCGCGATCACCGCGGCCAGCTCGCCGACCGAGCTGCTCGGTCAGGGCTGGCGTCCGAGCCCGGCGCCTCCGCCGCGTCGCGGCGGCCCCGTCGTCGCCCTCGGCGTCTCGGCGATCGTGCTGGCGCTCGCGGCCGCGGGCGTCGCGATCGTCCTCGGAGGGCGCGGCGCGGCGAACGGCGACGGCGACGACCTCGGTCGGCTTCGCTTCACCCGGCTCGATCCGCCGGCCGGCGTCACGGTCTGGCTCGCCGAGCCGCGGCTGCGGGTGAGCGGGCGGCTCTCGGACCGCGCCGCCGGTCCCGTTCGGATCGGCGAGCGCGGCGGGGAGCCGATCGAGGTCGAGGTCCCGTGGCACGGGCGGTTCGAGGCGCTCGTGGAGCTCTCGCCCGGAGCGACCGACGTCGAGGTGCGCGCCGGCCGCACGCCGGTCGACGTCCTCGCGACGATCCCCGTCGTGATCGACGTCGATCCGCCCGCGCCCCGGATCGAGGCGCCGGAGGGATGGGCGCCGGGCAGCCCGCTCGTCGCGACCATCCGGGCGGGGGATGCGCATCCGGCCTGGGTCCGGGTCGCGTTGAGGCTCGACGGGCGCGTCGTCGGCGACCCGGTCGAGCGGACGCCCGACGCCGACGGCGTCGTCGAGGTCGAGCTCGCCCCGCCGCCGGCGGTCGCCCGCGCCGAAGCGTTCGAGGTGACGGTGATCGTCCGCGACCGGGCCGGTCACGAGGCGAGCGCGAGCGCTCCGGTCGCCGTCTCGAAGGACGGCCCGGCGATCGAGATCGAGAGCCCGGACGATCGGGCGGTGACGGCCGCGCGGACGATCGAGCTTCGCGCTCAGGTCGTCGGCGATCGGCCTCGCGGCGACGTCGTCGTCGCGATCCTCCTGGATGCGGAGGAGGTGGCCGTCCGCACGATCACCCGCCGGGAGGATGGCCTCGTCCACGACCCGCGCCTCGACCTGCCGCCCGAGGACGGCGAGTACCGGATCGAGGTGCGCGCGGTCGATCGTCATGGACATCGCAGCCGCCGCTCGGTGGCGCTCCGGGTCGACCGGACGCCGCCGGAGGTCGAGGTGACGATGCCCGCGGCCGGCGCGGTCACCAACGCCCACGAGCTCGAGGTCCGGATCGACGCGCGCGACCCGAGCGGCGTCGCCCGGGTCGAGGTGTCGGCGCCGAACGGGCCGATCCCGTTCGAGCGCGACCCGGAGACGACGGAGGTCTGGGTCGGGCGGGCGCCGCTCCCCGAGGAGGACGGCCCGGCCGACGTCTCGCTCCTGGTCGAGGATGCCGCCGGGGCGAGCGTGACCGTCCCGGTCGCCGTCGTCGTCGACCGGACGCCGCCGTCGGTCGAGGCGCGGGCGGCGGGGCGTCACGTCCGGGTGGACGTCGTCGACGCGAGCCCGATCGCCGCGGCGACCCTCGACGGTCGTCCGCTCCCGCGGGCCGAGGACGGGAGCTTCGCCGGCGATGCCGAGGTCGCCGACACCGGGAAGAGCGAGGCGAAGGTCGAGGTGGTCGATGCGGCCGGCAACGTCGGTCGGGCGACGGTCACGATCGACGTCGACCGGACGGCGCCGTCGGTCCGGGTCGAGGCGCCTGATCGGCCGCCGTCGACCTACGCCGGGTCGATTCCGATCAGGGTGCGGGCGGCCGGCGCGAGCCGCGTCACCCTCGCCGACGGGACGGACCTCGTCCGCGGCGAGGACGGCGCGTGGCGCGGGTCGTGGGCGATCCCCTACGCCGGACGTCAGGTGACGACGGTGACGGCGCGCGATGCCGCGGGCAACGAGGCGAAGGCGCAGATCGTCGCGACCCGCCTGACCGTGCCCGAGGAGGTCTGGTGGACGCCGACCGCGGAGCAGCTCGCCGCGGCCGCCGAGCGCGGCTGGCCGCTCTTCTTCGAGAGCGCGGTCGGGATGCGGTTCGTCCTCGTCCCGGGCGGAACGTTCGCGATGGGGAGCCCCGAGGACGAGCCCGGGCGGAGCGCGGATGATGAGGCCTCGCACTCCGTCACCCTCTCGAGCCCCTACTACGTCGCCGCCGACGAGGTCGGCAACGGCGTGCTCCGGCGATTCCGGCCGGATCACAGCAGCGGTCGCTACCGCGGGCAGAACCTCGACCGGGACGATCAGCCGGCCGTCGAGGTGAGCTGGGCGACGGCGGTCGCCTTCGCGCGCTGGTGCGGCGAGCAGGAGGGGGACGCCGACCGCTACGCCCTGCCGACCGAGGCGGAGTGGGAGCGCGCGGCCCGGGCGGGGACGACGGGGCGGTGGTTCTGGGGCGACGACGCGGCGAAGGCCAGTCGCTTCGCCAACGTGCCCGACCGGTCGATCACGATGTTCCTCGAGACGTGGGAGCACCTGCCGGTCGACGACGGCCACGCCGTCGCGTCGCCGCTCGCGAGCTTCGCGCCGAACCCCTTCGGTCTCCACGACGTGATCGGCAACGTCGGCGAGTGGTGCGCCGACCGGTTCGCCGCCTACCCCGAAGGCGAGGCGATCGACCCGACCGGGCCGGCCGAGGGCGAAGCGCGGGCGATCCGCGGCGGCTCGTGGTACGACCGGCCCGCCTGCGCCCGGGCCGCCTACCGGCGCGGGCACGAGCCGACCTACCGCTCGCGCAGCATCGGGTTCCGCGTCGTCACCCGGTCGCCGCCCGGTCGGTGACCTGACCGACGGAGCCCGGTCATCGCAGGCCCCGGGGCGGCTCCTTCGCGGAGGCTGCGAGCGCCGCGCTCGCCTCGGCGACATCGTCGGCGCTCACGTGGCCCTTCTCGACGAGCACCTCCGCGAGCGGCGCCTCGGCGGGGCCGCCGCGAGCGCGCTGCGCGAGGAGGCAGCTCTCGAGGTCGCCGGGCCGGAGGAGTCGAGCGCTCACGAGCCGGTCGGCGAGCGCGCGCTCGGCCGGATCGCTCGGTCGGACCGCCTCCGCTTCGTCGGAGTGGTCCGTCTCGGCGTCGTCGAGGAAGGCGATCACCGCCACGGCGACGTGGCGCGCGTCGGCCCGGCACGTCGTCGTCCGCATCAGTCGAATGGGGCGTTCTCGAGCGGGGTGGAGCCAGACGATCCAGACCCCGTCGCCTCCGCCGTCCAGGAGCGGTCGCGGCCTGGCAACCGGCCGGACGCGGCGCTTCTGCTCGATCTCCACCTCCGTCCCGCGGAGGGGGCTCGTGGCGCGAGCCAGGACGATCGAGCCCACGCTCGTCTCGTCGGTGAGCTCGTCAGTCGACCGGTCCATGACGACGCGGCGAGTTCGGAGGAATCCGGTGAACGCTCCGGCGCTCACCACGGCGCCGATCACCAGGAGCCCCAGCCCGTTCCTGGTCGCCTCGGGGTGCTCGCTCGCGACGAGGAAGGACACGCCACCGCCGAGGGCGAGGACGCCGAGGACGAGCCCGAGGACGATCCCGCCGACCGGCGGCGAGACGGTGAGAGTGAGGACCTGGCCCGATCGGGCGATCTCGACGGAGTCGTTCGGCTGGACGCGTCCCATGAGATCACTCGGCGGTCCGGGCGGTGTCGCCCTTGGGCGGGATCAGGCTCATCGCGCGCTCGGCGAGCGCGGTGATCGTCAGCGAGGGGTTGACGCCGGGGTTCGCGGAGATCGCCGAGCCGTCGATCACGAACAGACCGGGGTAGTTGAAGACGCGGTGGCTCGCGTCGATCACGCCGTCGGTCGCGTCGCGGCCCATGCAGCACCCGCCGAGGATGTGGGCGGTGCTCGGGATCCCGAGAGCGGTCTCCGAGGCGAGGCTGCCGGTGACGCCGCCGACCTTCTCGGCGAAGCGCTCGGCGATCTCGGTCGCCTCGGGGATCGAGGCCGTCGGGGGCTCGCCGTCGGAGAGGCGGCTCCCCATCCCGTCGCGGAAGCCGGTCCACAGGTTGCGTTGCCGCTCGAAGGCGAGGGTGCCGTCGAGGGTCCGCATGTAGAGCATCACCTGGGTCTGCTTCGCGAAGTCGTCGACGATGAGGACCCGGAGCCAGCGGAGCGGCCGACTCGCGAAGTTGCGCACGGCGGAGGCGAGCCGCTGGAAGATGTTCGCGCCCGAGGCGTGGGCGACGGTGAGGGTCCGGAAGAAGCCCGACCCGCGGCCGTAGCGGACCGGCTCGATGTGGCTGTGGTCGTCGGTGTGGAAGATCGAGGTGATCGCGATGCCCTTGGAGAAGTCGAGCTCGCTCCGAGGGCTCGTCACGCCGATGAGGGACTCGCTGTTCGTGCGGACCGACGTCCCGAGGCGCGGGCTCAGCGCGGGGAGCTGGTCCGGGTCGCGGCGCGCCTGGAGGAGCAGGTCGACCGTGCCCATCACGCCGCCCGCGAAGATGACGTTGTCGGCGGCGAAGGCGAGCCGGCGGCGGCGGAGGAGCCCGAGGGAGAGGTCGGCGATGACGTCGTAGCCGCCGCCGTGGCGCGGCTTCACCGCGGTCACCTCGGTGTCGGGCTGGACGACCGCGCCGGCCTGCTCGGCGAGCCAGAGGTAGTTCTTGTCGAGGGTGTTCTTCGCCCCGTGCCGACAGCCGGTCATGCAGGCGCCGCAGAAGTGGCAGCCGGTCCGGTCGGGCCCGCGGCCGTCGAAGAACGGGTCGGGAACGGTCTTGCCGGGCTCGCCGAAGTAGACGGCGACCTCGTTGCTCCCGTAGTGCTCCTCGCGCCCCATGTCGCGCGCGATCTCGCGCAGCACCCGGTCGCCGGTCGTCTCGTGCGGGTTCTCCGTCGCGCCGAGCATCCTCCGGGCCATCGCGTAGTGCGGCTCCAGCTCGGCCTTCCAGTCGGCGAGGTGCCCCCAGGAGGGGAGCGAGAAGAACTCGTCGGCCGGGATCGGGAGGGTGTTCGCGTAGACGAGCGAGCCGCCGCCGACGCCGACCCCCGACAGGACGGTGATGTGGCGGAGGAACGTCATCTTCATGATGCCGCGGAGGCCGAGCGCGGGGAGCCACATCCAGCGGCGAAGGTCCCAGTTCGTCTCGGGGAAGTCGGCCGGTCCGTAGCGGCGGCCCTTCTCGATGACGAGGACGCGGTAGCCCTTCTCGGTCAGGCGGTGGGCGGAGACGCTGCCGCCGAAGCCGCTTCCAATGATGACGTAGTCCCAGCGCGAGCGGTCGGGGACGACCTGGCGCGGGCGGAGGGCGCGGCGGCGGGGGGGGATGGTCGGGCGGTCGGCCATGACGGTCGGATGATAGCGACCGGGCCGACGAGCGTCATGGCGCCGTCGCCGGTGGCGCCGTCACCGCGCGCGGGCGCGGATCGCCTCGAACCGGGGTCGGCTCTGAAGGCGCCTCAGCTCGGGGGCTCCGTCGATCGCGGCCTTCGTCGCGCCCGCCTCGACGGCGCGGTCGAGGAGGTCGAGGGCGAGGTCGCGCCAGCCCGCGATACAGAGCGGCCCCATCGCGAGCCGCTGTGCGAGGAAGATCCAGCCGGCCGGATCGCCGGGGGCGAGCGCGACCATCCGGCGCCAGTCCTGGAACGCGCGGGCCGGACGACCGCGCCTCCACGAGACCTTCGCGCGCTCGTTGAGGGCCCAGCGGACGTCGCGGTCGGCCAGGATCATGCGTGAGAGGGCGACCCACGCGTCGCGGCGCGGGCCGACCTCCTTGGGGGCCGCGAGCGCGCGCTCCACGAGGGGGCGGGCGTCCGCGCGGGTCGGGCCGGGGTCTTCGGGCGTCGGAGCCCAGATGACGTCGGGCATCTCGAGGCCGGGGAGGCGGAGGCCGCCCACCGTCAGGGCGCGGCGGCTCTCGCGCGCCCCGGCTCGGCGCATCCGCGCCCGGAGGTAGTGGGCGGCGTGGTCGGTCCGGTCGCCGAGCCGGGCGAGGGCCGCCGCGTCGTCTCCGAGGAGCGCGTCGGCCTCCGGATGGACCGCGCGGATCGCCTGGAGGAGGCGGCCCAGTCGGCGGACGTGCTCGAGGTCGGCGCCGCGGGCCGCGTCGTCGACGGCGAGCACCATCCCGTAGGGGTCGCTCCGGAACCCCGGGGCGAGATCGGCGGGGTCGCCGGTCAGGAGGGCGAGGCTCACCCGGATGCGATGGTCGGTCGGATCGAGGGCGAGGGCGTCGCGGTAGCGCTCGAGCGCGACGTCCGGGCGACCGGCGAGCTCCTCGCGGCTCGCGCGGTGGGCGACCTCTCGGGGGGAGGTCGGAGCCCGCCCGGTGGCTGCCCGGAACGTCTTGCACCAGAGGGCGAGACGGTCGAGCTCGATCGTCGCCCGCGATCCCCAGTTCTCATGGGTCGACTGCATCTCGGCTTCCTCGTAGCCGATCGCGATGCCCGCGACGTAGCTGCCGGCGGGCGGCCGCGTCACCGTGCTCGACGCCCGGTGAATGACGCGGTCGCCCTCGCGCACCTCGAGCCACGCCTTGCCCGCTCCGGCGAGAAAGACGAGTCGCAGGCTCCACCGCCCGGGGAAGCGGCCGAGCTGCCCCCAGCCGTTGCCTCCCGAGGTGAAGTCGGCCTTCCCGGGGAGGCGTAGCCGGGTGCCGCCGAGTGCGGGGACGGTGTCGACCCGGACGGTCGACGGCCAGCGGACTCCGTAGACCGAGCGCGGCCCGCCCCGGCTGAACGGCTCGGTCGTCGTCGGCCACGCGGTGTCGCGCGGGATGAGACCGACGTGGGCGACGCCTCGCCACGCCGACCAGTCGATGGCCAGGTCGACCTCGAACACGAACCGGCCGCCGCCGTAGTCGACCGGCACGCCGATGACGTGGAGGCTCGAGTGGGCGTCGAACGCGACGGCGAGGCCATCCGAGGCGGTTCGTCGGACGCGGGACGGGAGGTCGGCGACGAGCTGCGGGTGACGGCCCAGGCCGGGCTCGGCTCGGATGATCGCCGGCCCCATCTCGAGCTGACCGAGGGCGCGCTCGCCGATGCGCGGGATCCCCTCGGTCCGGGGGCCCGACTCGACGGGGCGCTCGAGCCGCCGGCTCGGCCTCCACTCGACGTCGCGGCGGGCCAGGCCCAGCTCCCCGACGAGCCGGCGGAGCTCGCTCTCGGCCGCCGTCGGGGCCGAGAGGCTCGCGAGGGAAGCGCTGGTGCGCGCGAGCTCGGC
This sequence comes from Planctomycetota bacterium, assembly GCA_029260755.1. GTDB lineage: Bacteria > Planctomycetota > J058 > J058 > JAJDCQ01 > JAJDCQ01. The sequence goes on from JAJDCQ010000186.1 coordinate 93,772, forward strand.
GAGCGTGCGTCGGGCGAGGCCCTCGGCGTCGTGGAGGACGTCGTGGGCGCGCGCCTCGAGGCGCTCGGCCTCCGCGTGCTCGGCGCGGGCCTCGTCGGCGCGGTCCTCGGCAGCGCCGCTCGCCGCGAGCGCTCCGTCGTGGTGGTGTCGAGCCGAGCGGGCTCGCAGGCGCGTCGCGCGCTCGAGGCCGGCGAGCACGCGCAGGCGCGCCGCTTCGTGAACCTCCGGGGCGTCCCGGAATCGCTCGCCGAGGCGCTCGTGGAGCGCGGCGAGCGGGTCGGCGGCGGGCTCGGGAGGCTCGAGGTCGAGGACCGACTCGAGGGTGAGGATGTCGTGAAGCGCCTGGAGGATGGCCGTCGCCTCGCTCGTCGACGCGGTGGCCGCGATCGGGGAAGAGCCTTCACCTCCATCCGCGGTGACCTGGTCCAGGCGATCGCGGACGACCAGGAAGGTGAACCCCAGGACGACCAGCTCGTTCTCTCCGTCGCCGTCGAGGTCCGTCAGGAGGAGGGACCGGACCCGGCGCCCCGCGCTCGGATTGCCGAGGTCCAGCGGCGGCGCCGTCGGAGCGGCGGGGTCGAGCAGCCACAGGCGGCCCGACTCCGCCCACGCGCGGTCGCCGCGCCGGCCCTCGCCGTCGAACGATGCGACGACCAGGGCGCGGCGGTCCCCGACGAGCCCGGCGGCCGGCCGGATCTCGAGGTTCCTGGAGACGTCGGGGTACGGCGGCCCGTCCCCGAGCACCGCCTTGTGGACGAGCTCGAGCCCGTCGCGGGTCGCGCGGAAGAAGGTGACGCCGTCGGCGCGGTCGGTCGCGGTGACGGGACGGCCGATGACGCTCCCCACGCGATCGAGCTGTCGCGTGACGGACGGGTCCGACTCGTCGCACGAGGTCGCGGCGGCGAGGAGACCGGAGCCGAGCGGGACGACGGCGACGGTCGAGCCGAGGAGCTCGCGACCGATCGGCTTCGAGAGCTGGAGCTGCCCCTGCTCATCGAAGCGGAAGACGTCGGCGACGCCGGCGTTGGCGGTCGGGCCGCCGACGAGGAGGAGCTCGACGCTCCCGTCCCCGTCGAGGTCGCCAGCGAGCGGCGCCCGCGCCCACGCGCGATCGCCGTCGCCGACGTTCGGGCGGAACCGGTCGAGGCGGCGGCCGCCGTCCCGGACGACCCAGTGCTCGCGGGCCTGGAAGTGGAACGTGATCACCGCGTCGAGGCCGCCGTCGCCGTCGACGTCGTGGAGGGTGAGCCCGTCGGGCCGGGCCACGTTCTCGAGCCGCGTCACGGTCGGGACGAGGCGGCCGCCGTCCTCCCGCTCGCAGATGATGTAGCCCCCTCCGGCGCCCTGGCGGAAGAGGGTGACGATCACCTCGTCCTCGCCATCGCCGTCGAGGTCGCCCGAGGCGATCGGTCCGGGATGGTCGCTCGGCTCGAGGACGCCCTCGAGCGGCGACGGCGAGACCGGGACGAGCGCCCCGTCGCGTGACGCGAAGGCAGGCCAGCCGGCCCGGGTGGCCAGGACCAGGACGAGGCCGTCGGGCGTGTCCAGCGGCGTGATCTGATCGGCCTCCCACGTCCCGACGAGGGCGGGGAGACGCACGTCGTCGCGGACCGATCCGAGCGCCTCCAGGCTCGACCGCAGCCGCTCCCCATCGCCGAGGATCGGATCCTCCGGCCACCCGGCGCGCGCGAGGCGATGGGCGGCCTCCTCCCATCGCCCCTGGTCGAGGAGGGCGCGACCGAGGAGGACGGCGGCGTCCGCGTCGAGCCCCTCGTCGCCGAGGTCGGCGGCGGCGGCGGCGCGCGCGAGCGCCTCGGCATCCTCGGGGCGGGCGACGGCGAGGGCGTGACGGGCGAGCCAGAGGCGGGCGCGCGCGCCCGAGCGTCCCCGGGGATCGTGGGAGAGCGCGAGCGACCAGTGATGGGCGGCCGTCGCGAGCGGCGCGTCGGCCGCGAGGCGGATGTGGATCCTCGCGATCCGAGGGAGCGGGTCGAGCTCCGCCACGCGGCGGGCCAGGGGTGGAGCGTCGTGGAGCTCGGGGGCGAGGCGCGCCCTCGCCGCATCGCTCGGTTGCGACGAGCTCCCGAGCGAGTCGATCAGCGACGCGAGCTCGGCGGGCTCTCCGGCGTCGATCCGCGCGTCGATCTCGGCGAGAGCGCCCGACCACGCCTCGAGGACCTGCGCCTCGACGCGCGCGACGCGGGCCGCCTCCGCGGCGGCCTCCTCCGCGACACGCTGTGCCTCCCAGCGGTCGCGGAGCCAGAACGACCACGTCGCGAGCCCGCCGAGCGCGACGACGGCGACGGCGGCGACGAGGCCGGCGGTGGCGAAGGCGCGGTTCCGACGAGCCCACAGTCCGAGACGTCGCCCGAGCCCGACCGGCTTCGCGACGACGGGGCGCCCATCCAGCCACCGAGCGAGGTCGTCGGCGAGCGCCCCCGCACTCTCGTAGCGGCGCTCCCGCTCCTTCTCGAGGCACTTCAGGCAGATGCTGTCGAGGTCGCGGTCGACCGCCGGGTTGCGCTTCCGAGGCGGGTCGGGCGGGTCGGAGAGCACCTTCTTGATCACGTTGATGAGCGAGTCGCCGCGGAAGGGCGGCTCGCCGGTGAGCATGTGGTAGAGGGTCGCGCCCACGCCGTACACGTCGCTCCGGGCATCGACCTCGGCGCCGTCCTCGCCCGCCTGCTCGGGCGGCATGTAGGAGGGGGACCCGACGAGCGCGCCCTCGACCGTCTTCACGCCGTCGGCGGGCTCGGCGTCTCCGGCGAGCTCCTTGGCCAGGCCGAAGTCGGTGATCTGCGGCTCGCCCTCGCGCGTCACCAGGACGTTGTGCGGCTTCACGTCGCGGTGGAGCAGACCGTGATCGTGGGCGTGCTGCAGCCCGAGCGCGATCTTGCGGGCGAGGGCGGCCGCGCGTCGGGGCGTGACCTCGCCCGCCGCGATGAGCCCATCGAGGGGACGGCCCTCGACGAAGTGCATCGCGAGGTACCGGAGCCGTCCGGCGCTGCCGACGTCGTGGACCGGGACGATGTGGGGGTGGTGGCCGAGCTTGGCGACCGCCCGCGCCTCCCGGAGGAAGCGGGCCACCGCTTCCTCGGGCGCCTGGTCGCCGGCGAGGAGGATCTTGAGCGCCACCATCCGGCGGAGCGCCGGATGCTCGGCCCGGTAGACCACGCCCATCCCACCCCGGCCGATCTCCTCGATGAGGCGATACGGGCCGATCTCCGCCCCCGGCGCGGGCTCGGGGCTGCCGGCGTTCGGCTCGGTCCCGCCGGCGGCGGGGTCGAAGCGGGGCGCCGGCGCGGTCCGGCCGGCGCCTCGCTCCGGAGACTTCGCGGTCGGCGGTCCGATCGCGTCGAGCGCGGTGAGGACGGCGGCGCCGTCGGCCGGGCGATCCTCCGGCGCGACGGCGAGGCATCGCGCGACCAGATCGGAGAGGGCGTCCGGGGCGTCGGGGACCCGGTCGCCGAGGCGCGGGCGCGGCGCCTGCTCGTGCTGGCGGAAGATCTCCTGAAGCGAGCCGCCGAGGAACGGCGGATCGCCGGTCGCGAGCTGGTGGATGAGGCAACCGACGGCGTAGACGTCGGTCCGCGCGTCGATGGCGCGCCCGTGGATCTGCTCCGGCGCCATGAACCGCGGCGTCCCCATCGCGGCGCCCGAGAGGGTGAGCGGGATCGACTCGACGTCGCGGCGGGCGAGGCCGAAGTCGGCGAGCTTGACGGCGCCGTCGTCGCCGACGAGGACGTTCCCCGGCTTGAGGTCGCGGTGGACGACGCCGGCCCGGTGCGCGGCGGTGAGGCCCGAGGTGATCTCACGGATGAGGGCGAGCGCCTCGCCGAGCGGCAACCGGCGTCGCTCGATCAGCAGGCGCTGGAGGTCGGTGCCGCGCACGAGCTCGAGGGCGACGAACGGGACGGGCGTGCCCGGCGCGACCGCGGCGTCGATGCAGCGCACGACGTTCGGATGGTCGATCGCCCGGAGCGAGCGCGCCTCCCGGTCGAGGCGGAGCAGCGCGGCGGAGTCGCCCGAGTAGCGCGGGAGGAGGACCTTGATCGCCGCCGGCACGCCAGCGGCATCGTGCGCCTCGAAGACGGCGCCCATCCCGCCGCGTCCGAGCTCCCGGACGAGCTGCCAGCGTCCGAGGACCGTTCCGGCGGCCGGTTCGATGACGGCCGGGGGCGGTCGAAGCGGGCGGACGGTCTCCGCGGGCTCGGCACCTTCCGTGGGATCCGGCATGGCGGAGGACTCTAAGCGGTGCGTCCTCCCCGGTCCAACGCGAGCCCGCCCGTCAGTCGCCCTGGCGAAGTCGGCGTGACTCGCGCCGGTCCGCCCTCGCCCGGTCGCGCTCGCCGAGCTCTCGCCAGAGATCGGAGCGGCGCCGGAGGAGCTTCCAGTCGGCGATGGCGAGCCCGCGCTCCTCGGCGCGCTCGAGCCAGAGCCTGGCCTCCGCCGGCTTCGAGGCCGACAGAAGGGCGCGCGCTCCGTCGACGACCGTCGACTCGATCTCCGGGCTCCACTCCCTCTCGAGCGCGTCGAGCCCGGCGTCGACCTGGCCGTGACGGACGTGGTGGAGCGCCTCGAGGGCGGCGGCGCCTCGCGGGTGTCCTCGAGGCCGACCCGCAGGAACGTGCCGATGATGGCGAGGCGGTCGCGCTGGACGCACGGCTCGCCGTGACAGGTCTCGGCGGTGGTCACGAGGGCCAGGCCGACCTTCGGCACGCGGTCGCGGGAGTCCGTCACGATCGTGTAGGGCAGCGAGGCTCGCTCGCCGCGCCGGTGCCACTCGATCGCCGCGTCGGCGGCAGGCGTCGATGCGCGCGCCGGGCCGGAGGGGATCGCGAGGGTGCGACGTGGGGGCCGTCGAGCTCACGGCACCAGGATAGCGACGACGGGCGGGCGTCACCCGTCGGGGGAGTGAGGGCCGGCCGCGGTCGGCGTCGTATCCATTGGCGCGCCCACGTCGCGCCGGTAGACTCACTCTCCTCGGACTCGTCTGACTCGAGAGGAGCTGCTCCCGGTGAGTGAGCACCTCGACGAACGCCGGTCGCGCCAGCGCCTTCTCGAGGCGGCGGCTCGCCTGCTCGAACGGGACGGCCTGCGCGACGGGTTGCTCGCCGAGGCGGTCGCCCTCGCCGGCTGCGATCCCGACGGCGCGCGGATCTTCTTCCCGGGGGACGAGGACCTCGTCTTCGCGATCTACGCCCGGATCGCCCAGGAGCTCGAGACGCGCGTCGGTGAGCTTCCGCCCGGGAGCGTCGTCGATCGCGTCCTGGCTCTCCTCGGCCACAAGCTCGACCTCGTCGCCCCCTATCGGAGCGCCTTCGCGGCGATCGAGGCGGTGGGCCTCGACGCCGGCCACGCCCTCGGCGTGCTGAACCCGCAGACCGAGCTGATCCGGCATCAGAACCTCGCGGCGTTCGAGGTGGCCGTCCTCGGCGCCGAGGACGCGCCGGCGCCCGATGATGCGAACGCGCTCGTCCGGTCTCTCTACGCCCTCCACCTCGCCCTCCTCCTCGTCTGGGTGCGCGATCCGCGCGACGCGCCCGAGGCGACGCGCGACGCGCTCGCGCAGGCGCGGGCGCTCCTGCGCGACGGGCGTCCGCCGCTCGACCGGACGGTCGGCGGGGTGCTCCTCGGCGACGTCGATGCGCACGTCGGGGAGACGATCCTGGTGGGGGCCGAGCCGGCGGTGGATGCGCGGGCGACGGAGATCCTCGGGCGACTGCTGGCCCACCGGCGATGCGCGCGGGGCGCCGGGGCGTGCGGCGATCGGCCGTGCCCCGCCTGCCTGGCGCTTCATCTCCCGAAGGTCCGTCGCGCGGTGCGGGCCGGCGCGCCCGTGCGATGCGTCCTCCCGGCCTTTCCGGCGAAGTCGCCGAACCCGAGGAAGGTGCTGGGGACGATGCCCGACCTCGCCGAGGAGCTCGCCCTCCGACATCTCCAGGGCATCTGCGACGAGGTCGCCGAGGTCCACCCTCCCGGCGCTCGGATGACGATCTGCTCGGACGGACGGGTCTTCAGCGACCTCGTCGGCGTGGCCGACGAGGACGTGACGCGCTACGGCGAGGAGATCCGGACGCTGATCGAACGCGTCGGGGCTCGCTCGGTCGACGTCTTTCGCCTCGAGGACCTCTTCGAGTCCGAGGACCACGCCGGGCGACGCGCGCATCTGCTCGACCACTACGCCGAGACGGTCGAGGTGGTCCGCGAGCGGACGGCGCGCTCGCTCGAGCACCGGGCGCTCTACAACGGGATCCACCGCTTCATCACCGAGGACCGAGACGGCCTCGAGCCGGGCAAGAGCAAGAATCGCGTCCGGAAGGAGGCCAAGGAGCGCGCCTACGGAGTGATCCGTCGGAGCAACGCGTGGAGCCGGGTGGTCACCGAGTGCTTCCCCGCTGCGCTTCGCCTCTCGATCCATCCGCAGGCGCCGCACGCCGACAAGATCGGCATCCTCCTCGGCGGGGAGCAGGACGACGTCTGGCTCACGCCGTGGCACGCGGTCGCGGTTCGCGAGGGCGAGCGGTTCCGGCTCGCTCATCGGGAGGACGCGGAGGCCGCCGGGGCGCGGCTCGTCGAGGTCGACGGACGGCCGAGCCACTACGAGGCGGCGCCGTGACCGAGCCCTTCTCGGTCGAGCCGATCGCTCCGTTCGGGGTGGTCGTGACGGCCGCCCCCGACCCCGGCGTCGCTCCGTCGTCGGTCGATGCGGCCGTCCTCGTGCGGCTCGCGCTGGAGCATCGGGTCGTCGTCCTGCGCGGGTTCGAGCGCCCGTCGGGCGACGCGCTGCCGGCCTTCGCGCGCCGGTTCGGCGAGCTCCAGCTCTGGGACTTCGGCGCGGTGAACGAGCTGGTCGTCCACGACGCGCCGAAGAACTACCTCTTCACGACCGGCGAGGTCCCCTTCCACTGGGACGGCGCCTTCGCCGGCGTCGTGCCCGCGCTCCTCGTCTTCTGCTGCGAGGACGCGCCCGAGGAGGGCGGCGGCGGGGAGACCGTCTTCGCCGACGCGACGCGGATCCTGGCGGCGGCGCCGGCGGATCGGCGGGCGCTCTGGTCGCGGGCGATCGTGACCTACGAGACCGAGAAGGTCGCCCACTACGGCGGCCGGTTCACCGCGCCGATCCTCGGTCGTCACCCAGGCACCGGGGAGGAGACGCTCCGGTTCGCCGAGCCGGTCGATGGTCTCAACCCGGTGTCGCTGACCGTCGAGGGGATCGACGATGCGGAGCGGAACGACCTGATCGGAGACCTCGGCCGCCGCCTCCGTGACCGGGCGTTCTGCTACGCCCATCGATGGCGGAGAGGCGACGTCGTCCTGGCCGACAACCACGCCCTGCTCCACGGGCGTCGCGCCTTCACCGACGCGAGCCGCCGGCATCTGCGACGGGTGAACGTGATCTCGTGCGACGCTTCCTGACCTACAGCCTGCGCATCCGGCGCGTCGAGTTCTTCGTCGCGGAGATCCCGATCCCGCTCCTGCCGGTCGTGCTCATCGCCGAGACGACGGCGCCGCTCCGATCGGCGGTCTTCTGGGAGGGGATCGTCCTGTTCTTCCTCCTGTTCAACTTCGGCGACATGATCAACTGCCTCGCCGACCGCGACCTCGACGCGAAGTACAAGAAGCACCTCTCCGAGGCGGTCTACGGCCTCGGCGTCGGGGTCGTCCGCGCGCAGATCGGGCTGACCGTCCTGGCCTCGCTCGCGATCACGGGGCATCTCGCGTGGGCGCTCGACCGCTGGTCGCTGGTGCCGCTCGTCGTCGTCGGGATCCTGCTGGGCGCCGGCTACTCCGTGCCGCCGGTGCGCCTCAAGGGGCGCGGCGCGCTCCACCCGGTCACCCAGTGGACGATCATCTTCATGATCCCGATGGTGCTGATGGCGCTCATCGTGACGCCGCATCCACCGGCGCTCGTCCTGGCCTTCTGCGCGGCCTACGGCGTCCTTCAATGCGGCGTGATCCTGATCAACACGGCCGAGGACTACCCCGAGGATCGCGCCGAGGGGATCCGCACGCCGACGGTCACCTTCGGCCTTCGTCCGAGCATCGCGCTGGCGTTCGTCCTGATCCTCGCGGGAGGGACGGGCGCGCTGGGCGCGCTCGGGGCGATCGCGCTGGAGCGATCGGCGCCGCTCGCGGCCCTCCTCGCGTTCGCCCCGCTCGCCATCACGATCGCCGTGTCGCTCACCGTGACGGCGCGCCTCTGGCGCGCCATCGCGCGAGGCGACCTCGACGAGTCGATGGTCGGCGTTCGACGCTCGGCGAAGCAGGTCCCGTTCTGGATTACCCTCAACGCCTGGGGCTCGCTCGCGGCCGCGGCCACGCTTCTCTGGACGCGGTAAGGCCGGCTGGCACGCCGGCGCTACGGCGTCACGACGATCGTCAGCCCCTTGCTGCTCACCCGGCCGTTGGCGTCGTGGACGCGGACGCGGAACCCGAACGTGCCTGCCGTCGTCGGCTTGCCCGCGAGGATGCCCGTCGCCGGATCGAGGTCGATGCCGGGCGGGGGCGCGCCGACGATCACCTTCCAGCGGCGGATCGTGCCGCTCCCGCCGCTCGCCGTCAGTTGCAGCGGGCGCCACGTCGCGGCGACCCGGCCGGCCGGGAGGTGGTGGGGCTGGTCGATCGCGGGGACGGTCGCCGGGGCGATCACGATGGTGAACACCTTGCTCGTCAGCGCGCCGGCGGAGTCGAAGACGCGGATCCGTGGGCGGAAGGTGCCGGCCGCGGTCGGCGTGCCGGCGAGCGCGCCGGTCGCGCGGTCGAGGTCGAGCCCCGGAGGAAGGGGATCGGCGCCGATCGGCACCCAGGCGACCGCAGGCGCGGCGCCGCCGGACATCGTGAGGGTGGTCGGGCCCCACGGCCGGCCCGCCTCTCCGTCGGGGAGCCGGGCCGGGGTAGCGATGGTCGGCGAGCCCGGAGGCGGGGGAGGCGGCGGTGGCGGGGGCGGGGGCGGCGGCGTCGCGCCTCGGCCGAACCGGATCCTCGCCGGGAGGCGGTCCGCCGGGCCGCCGAGAATCCGGCCGCGCTCGACGTCGAGGGTCAGGTCGAACGGGCCGATCGTGATGCGGTCTCCATGGACGCCGCGCGTCTCGAAGCGGGGGTAGGTGTCGAAGTGCTGATCGACCCCGTCGACGCGCGCGACGTTCGGGCCGAACTCGAGGAGGGCGCCGTCGGGCGCGACGTGCCGGAGTGGCGCGCCGCCGGCGGGGAGGCGTGGGCGCGGGTTGCGGGCGAGGACGTCGGCCCGGAAGGCGGTGAAGCTCCCGTGGGTGCTCCGGTCGCCGACCTCGATGACGGCCGTCTCGCCTTCACGGCCGGGCTCGTGCGACGACATGACGAAGCGCCCGTGCTTGCGGCTCATCGGGTAGACGGCGCTCTCGGGATCCTCGACCGGATCGCCGACCGTCGGCGCCCACGCGGCGAAGGTGGTGCCATCGGAGAAGAACGCCCAGCCGCCTTCGATGCGGCGGGTGAACGCGCTCGACGCGAAGAACCGGATCCGGATGCGCGATCGCCTCCGGCCGCCGTTCGCCTGCTTCGTCTCGCCGCCGCCGTTCATGAACGTGACCCGGTCGTGGCCGAACGCCATCTCGGCCAGGCTGCGATCGCCGTTGTCGCGCGGGTCGACCGACTTCGTCACGAGGCGTCGTTCGTCGCGCGGCGTCTGGATGACGCACGAGGCCAGGTTGCCGCCGCCGGCGTAGTGATCGTTCGGGTCGACGTTCTGCATCGTGGAGATGATGAAGCCCTCGCTCCGGCGAGCGTAGTGGTGCAGGTCGCCGCGGCCGCGGCCGGCGTCGACGCTGATGCGCGACTCGCCCCGGCTCGGCGCCGAGAAGAGGGCGTCGACGGCCTGGAGCGGCCGGTAGTTGCTCGCGGCGAAGAGGTCGCCCGGCCTGGCGACGTCGAACGGCCCGCTCATGAGCGTGGTCGCGTTGACGCTCCACGCGTCGCCGGTGACGAACGCGTAGGGCTTCGCGCGGATCCCGGTCGCCCCTGACTTCCGCGCGATCGAGAACGCGGACGCCTGGGTGAAGAGCTGGTCGATCAGGACGGTCGCGACCGCGCGGATCTCGGCGTCGGTCGAGAGCTCCGCCAGATTGAGGAATCCGCCGAGGGTGATCCCCCCGAGGTAGGCGGTCGAGCCCCACTCGAGCGAGCCGTTGCGAGCGATCATCCGCATTCGCTGGAGCAGCCACGTCCGGAGCTCGCCGTAGGTGGCCGCGCCGGTCGCCCCGCGAAGCTCGTGGGCGAGGAGGTAGCTCGCGTTCGTCGAGACGCGGTGGTTCTCGCTGCTGCGGTTCCAGACGCCCGTCAGCATCCAGTCGAGGCGGCGCTCGAGATCGGCGCGGATGTCGGGGTCGAGGCGATCACGCCAGAGGGCGTAGACGCGCACCGCCTTGTTCCGGATCGAGCGATCGAAGTAGTTGTTGCCGCCGCGGACGTGTCCCGGATGCGTGGCGGGCCAGCGGCCGAGGAGGACGTAGCGCATCAGGCGGTTCGCCTCGTCGATCCGGGCGGGCGGCGTCGTTCCGGCATCGACCCGGGCGAGGATCGTGGTCACCTTGCGCCAGTAGGTGTGCTGGGTCTGGAGGCTCCGGAGGGCGAGGTTCGGGCCGGGGAAGGACGGGTCCTCGACGCCGGTCTCGTGGCGGAGGTCGACCGCCCGGAGGGCCGCTTTCCGCCGGGTGTCGAGCGGCGTGTCGGGGGGCGGGGCGGCCGAGGCAGTCAGAAGGGGGATGCAGACCAGAGCGGCGACGACGATCGTCGTCGCCGCGCGGCGGGCGGGCGGCATGGGCTCTCTCTCTCTCTCTCTCTCGCTCGGCGATCGCGGTCGCCGCAGCTCTCTACAGCCGAGAGGAGGAGGCCCTTCGGGGAGGGTCGGGGGTTTTACCGTTCGGTGACGCGCGCCGGCACGCGACCGAGGAGGAAGCGTCCGAGGGCGGCGTCGAGCTCGTCGATCGCCTCGAGGTTGAGGGCGTGGCCGACCCCCGGCAGGGTCAGCAGCTCGGCGCCGGGGATGAGCTCCGCGAGCAGCACGGAGTTCGCCGGCGGCACGAGGACGTCGGCGCCCCCGGTGACGACGAGGGTCGGGACGCCGACATCGGTCAGGCCGTCGGTCGCATCGTGGGTCATGATCGCGCCGACCTGCGCGCTGTAGGTGGCCGGCGGCGTCGGCCGCTCCACCGCGCGCTCGAACGTCGCGAGGGCGATGTCGCGGTGGTCACGGATGAACGACTCGGCGAACAGGATCGGGCCGTGGGTCTCCAGCTGCTCCTCCGCGGAGAGCCCGAGCGCGGGGGTCATCAGCTTCCCGATGACCCACGGAGCGGGCTGGGTCGCGCGCGGTCCGCCCGCGGCCGTGCAGCCGAGGATGAGGCGGTCGACCCGAGATGGGTGACGGACCGTGAGGTGCTGGGCGATCATCCCACCCATCGAGATCCCGAAGACGTGCGTTCGAGCGATGCCGAGCGCGTCGAGGACGCCGGCCGCGTCGTCCGCCATCATCGCCATCGAGTAGGGGCCGGCCGCCTTCTCGGTCTCGCCGACGCCGCGGTTGTCGAACCGGGTCACCCGGAACGACGCGGTCAGGCGCTCCGCGAGCGCGTCCCACGCGCGGTGATCGGCGCCGAGCCCCATGATGAGGAGCAGGTCGGGGCCTTCGCCCTCCTGGGCGTAGTGGATCTCGATCCCGTTGGCGGTGACGGTCGGCATGACGTGCGGTCTCCCTCGGCCCCCGATCCTAGGGGGCTCGCGGGCGTGCCGCAAGGACGGATCGGGCCCGGAGCGCGGGCCCGGGACGCCTCACCAGGTCGAGCCGCAGTCGGGGTCGGAGCAGCGCCCCGGTCGGGTCGCCTTCGCGTTGCAGTTCGGGCAGCGTCCCGCGGGCGGCGGCTCGTCTCCGTGCACGGCGATGGGCGGGTCGAGCGTCGTCGAGGTAGCGGCGGGAGGCTCGTCCGTGCTCGCCGTCGGGGCGCTCGGCGTCGGGGTACCCGGGGAGGCCCCGGGGTCGACGGCGTGGGCGTGGAGCGACGCCATCAGGTCGGCGTACTCCCGGGCTTCGGCCTCGCTCGAGAACATGATCTTGTCGACGATTCCGCCGGCCCGGTCGAGCGAGAACGTGTTGTTGTTCGCGTAGACGTCGACCTTGACGATGTCCGAGAAGATGAGCGAGCGCGACCTCCCGAGCGCCTGGAACGTGACGTTCTGCTCGTTGACGACCACGCTCCCGGGGGTGATCCACGGGCTTCGGGTCATGACGTCGCGCAGCCGTTCGCGGGTGCGTTCGATTCCTTCGGTCGCGACGATGTCGGTCTGGGCCGTGTGGCCGATGGGCTTCACGCAGCCGGCGCCGAACGTCATCAGCAGGGCCACGCCGAGCGTCACGGCGAAGCGGAGGCGATCCATCTCGAATCTCCGGGGGACGGCGGGAGTCGTCGTTGGCGATCCGATGATCGGCGAGGCGCGCGGCCCCTGCAAGCGCGCGGCGCGGGGCGGTCCGGTCAGCCCTGGATCTTCTCGAGGGCGCGGCGCGCCGCCTGCGTCTCGAGGGTCCGGATCCGCGAGCCGCCACGCTCCGAGAGATTCGCGAGCTTTCGGAGGGCCGGGATCGCGGCGCGGGCGGCCGGGCCGATCCGTCCGAGGGCCCGGATCGCCTCGAGGCGCGGGAAGCTGTCGTGGAGGAAGGGGAGCATCGACGGGAGGCCGGGCGCGCTCCCCTTCACGATCTCGATGAGCTCGGGCACGGCGACGGCTCCCTTCGCGCCGAGGGCCCCGATCGCGCGGAGCGAGGCGCACAGGACGACGCGCGGGTGGGCGCCCTCGAGGCTGGCGAGCACCTCGTCGGCCGCGTCGTCGGGGATCCCGAGCTCGGCGATCGCGACCAGGGCGTGGCCGCGGAGGTAGTCGCGGTCGGTCTCGCCGCGGCCTTCGAGGATGGCGGGGGCGGGGGCGAGGAGCGACGCGATCACCGGGGCGGCGTCCTTCGCGGCGGGGCCGGCGGCGCGGAGCGTCTCGATGAGCTCGTGGATGAACATCTGATCGGTCGCGCCGGTCGCGCTCTTCAGCGCCTCGATCTCTGCGGCGATGAGAGTCGGCGACGTCGGCGCGAGCCGTCGGAGAGTGTCGAGCGCGGCGATCTGAGCGCGGTGGGTGCGGGCCGTCTTCAGCAGCTCGATGAGGCGCGCGCCGGCCGCCCGGGCGTGCTTGCGCTCGAGAAGGTCGAAGCCGGCCGCCGCCGTTCCGCGCAGCAGCGGGTCCTCCCCCTCGAGCGCGGCGATGCACGCGTCGAGCACCCGCTCGTGGGCGGGCGCGATCCTGGTCGCGGTGCGCAGCGCGACGACCCGATCGTAGATCTCGGCGTCCGGGCGCGCGGAGATCGCGAGGAGCGGCTCGATCGCGGCGGCGGCCTTCCGGCCGAGCCCGGCGAGCTGCCCGTAGGCGCGGGCGCGGGTGCCCGCCCGCGGGCTCTCGAGCTTCCCGATCAGCGTCGCGGCATCGGCGGAGGGGTCGGCCGGAACGACCTCACTCAGCGCGATGAACGCCCGCATCTTCACCTCTTTGAACGGCGTCGCCGCGAGCGCCGTCTCGATGTCGGCGGCGCGGTCCGCGGCGCGCGGCCCGAGCGCGCCGAGCCCCTTCGCGAGCGCCTCGTCGACGAGGTTGCCGTGGCGTTGCGCCGCGAGCTCGCGGGCGAGCGTCTCGACGATGCGCGGCGTGAGGACATCGCTCTCGACGCCCATGAAGGCGAGCCCGGCCGCGGCCGCCGCCCGGAGCTCGTAGTGACTCTCGGGATTGGAGAGGAAGCCCGAGAGGACGGCGAAGACCTCCGAGCTGGCCGGATCCATGAACGGCGCCGACTCGGCCGCGACGATCTGCTCGCCGAGGGTGCCGCGGCGCAGGCGCCGGAGAACGTGCGGGATGGCGCGCTCCGCATCGGTGCCGAGCTCGCCGAGCTGCGCGATCGCCTCGATCCGGAGGTGCTCGAGCTCGGCGTCGAGCTGCGCGACGAGCGCCTTGACGGCCGCGTCGATGTCGACGTCCGCGTCGTCCCCTTCCTGGGCGGAGGCCGGGGTGGGCGCGGCGATCAGCACGGAGAGGCCGGCGAGGGCGGTCGTCAGCGCGATCGAGAGGGCGAGGCGCGGGGCACGCCGGGCGAGGCGGGTCATGACGGGATCCTTCGATGCTCGAGACGTGCGTCGAGGAGGCGCCCCGGGGGGACGCCTCCTCGGCCAGTGAGACGGCGGGTGATCGGTGGCGGTCGCTCGGACCGATCAGGGCTTCGCCGCCTCCCACTCCTTGGCGACCTCGTCGACCTTGGTGTGCCAGCGGTAGAAGAGGTCGCTCGCCGGGGCGGTCGAGGTGCGGATCATGTTCTCCCGCTCCTTGAACTCATCCTCCGCGCTCGCCGCGTCGAAGCCGGTGCGGCTCTGCCAGATCGCGACGTGGCCGTCGTTGTGCCAGGGCGACTCGAGGTCGTCGCCGAGGTCGTCGATCGTGTCGAAGTCGGTCAGCTTCCGGGCGTTGTGGGTGTTCGACCGGGCCGGGCTCGCGCGGACCGTGTGGCCTCGCTCGTTGCGGCCGCTCGCCCGGAGGTAGCCCGGCTTGGCGACGCCGTAGCCGGGACGGCCGGAGCGAAACTCGGCGCGGACGGTGGCGTAGCCGAAGACGGCCCGCCAGGCGTTGTACATCCGGAGCCATTCGCGGTGGAACTGGATGAAGCGGCTGCCGCCGCCGTAGCGGGCGTGCCAGGTGTCGTGCTCGGGGAGGATGCTGAAGGACGCGGGCGTCTTCGCCGCGACCGTGAAGACCTGGCGGGCCGGGTAGGGGCTGCGCTTCACGAGGATGGTCGCCTTGGCGTCGGCCGAGTAGCCGTCGCGGCTGCGGACCGTGACGCTGATCTCCTGACGGCCCGAGCCCTCGGTCTTCCAGAAGAACGCGATCTCCTGGGCGCGCTTGTCGGCCGCCGCGAGCGCGGTCGACTTGACGTCGACGATGTCGATGTAGCGGTCCTCGCCGGGGGCGCCGCTCTTGCGACCGTCCCACAGGGTCGTCCCGGTGACGGTGAGCTCGAGGTTGAGGTCCTTGACCTGGCTGCCGGGGACGCGCCACGCGAACGAGACCTGGTCGATCGGAGGGACCGGCGCCCCGTCCTTCGCCTTGAGCTGGGCCTTGAGCTCGACCTTCTCGCCGACGAGGTACTCCTGGGTCGGGTCGAGGGCGGCGCCGCTCTTCCGGACGATCTCGACGTCGAACCCGGTCGGCACCTCGTCGGGCTCCGGCGCGGGCGCCGCGCCGAAGACCGGCGTCATCTCGAAGGTCGGGGTGGCCTCGCCGCGCGGGTTTCCGTCCTCGTCGAGGAGGCCGTCGAGGCGATCCTGGGCGCCATCGGCGGAGCGGCCGCCTTCCTTGATCGTGATGGTGTCGACGGGGCGATCGCCAGACGCGGCGGCGGTGAGGGTCTGCTTCCCGGCGCCTTCGATGTCGACCTCGGCGATGACCTGGTCGCCGCGGACGGCGACGGTCCCGCTGAACTTCTTCCCGCCCGAGGTGGTCCCGCTGACGGGCTTCGCGGCCTGATCTTCGGCGGCGGCGCGGTCGGGGACGCTGATCGAGGCGATGGTCGTGGTCGCGAGGGTGGCGACGGCGATCGAGGCGAGTGAGGCGATCCAGCGGTTGGGCTTCATGCGAGTGCTCTCCTGGCGGGGGTGAATCGACGCGACGGTGGGACAAGCGCAAGCGCCGGTCCGACGCATCGCGGCGATGTCGCCGCGGATGCCCTGACTCCCTGTCACCCAACCGCTTGGCGCGGCCTGACGGGGGGCGCCGGGAACGAAGGTCACGATAGCCGACTAGCCATGCGGCTCGCCAATCGGGTCATTCGGGCGCATCGCGCCCGTGCACCCTCAGCGATGCATGAACCGACGTAACCCCTAGTACCCCAGGGCGACACCCTCGCGCCGAGGGTCCGCGCCGCCGGTCACCGTCTTGCCGTCGGCCGAGACCGCGACCCCGTGGGCGCCGCCGAAGGCGCGGTTGGTCCGGGTGGGGGAGACGAGGTCGTGCCCGAGCGAGCGCAGGCCGGACGCCGTCCGGCGGGCGCCGGTGCGGAGCGCGAGCATCGGGTCATCCCAGTAGAGCCACTCGAGCTCGGTCGCGCCGTCGCGGTTGAACGCGCGCGGGAAGCTGATCGCCTCCTGCACGTCCATCCCGTGGTCGATCACATTGATGAGGGTGTGGGCGACGATGCCAATGATGCGGCTGCCGCCGGGCGAGCCGACGCTCAGGAGAGGCCTGCCATCGCGGAAGACGAGGGTCGGCGACATCGAGCTGCGCGGGCGCTTGCCTCCCTCGAGCTTCTTGTCGTCGGCGTCGACCGCCGTTCGCCGGAGACGCTTGCCGCCCTCGACGCGATTGGGATGGTCGACGCCGGCCGGGTGCTCCGGCCGCGCGGCGAAGTCGGTCAGCTCGTTGTTGAGGAGGAAGCCGCGCCCGGGGACGACCGACCCCGAGCCCCAGCCCTGCTCGATCGTCGTGGTGAAGGCGACCATGATCCGGTCGCGGTCGACGATCGAGATGTGGGTGGTGTCGCGGCCTTCGGTGTCGATCTCCGCCGGGACCGGGCTCTTCTTCGCGCGGGTGAGGCTGATCCGCTTCCGCCGCTTCGCCGCGAAGTCGGCGCTGGTGAGCTCGGCGACCGGCACGTCGACGAAGTCGGCGTCGCCGACGTGGCGTCCGCGGTCGGCGAAGGTCAGCCGGCTCGCCTCGGCGAGGAGGTGGATCTCCTCGGGCGAGCCGGGCTGCATGGAGCCGAGGTCCCAGCCCTCGAGGGTGTTCAGGATCTGCGCGACGGCGATCCCGCCCGAGCTCGGCGGCCCGGCGCCGAACAGGGTCAGGCCGCGGTAGGTGCTGCGCGTCGGCTCGCGGAGGACGGCGCGGTAGCCGGCGAGGTCCTCCTTCGTCATCACGCCGGGCGCGACCGGGCAGTCGCGGACCGCGGCGACGATGTCGTCGGCGATCTCGCCCTCGTAGAAGACCTCGGGTCCCTTCTCGACGATGAGCCGCAGGGTCGCGGCGAAGTCGGGGTTGCGAAGGCGCGCGCCCTCGGCCTTCGCGGTGCCGTCGGCGTTCAGGTAGATCTTCGCGCTCGCCGGGAACCGGCGCAGGCGGTGAGCGCTGCCGCGGATCGAGCGGTGGAGGCGTTCGCTGATCGGGAAGCCGCGCTCGGCGAGCTCGATCGCCGGCGCCGCGAGCTCGGCCGGGTCGAGCTTGCCGCTGCCCATCGTCAGCGCCTTCTCGAGCAGCCGGAGCGTTCCGGGGACGCCGACGGCGCGGCCGCCGGTGATGCGGTCGGGCGAGAACTTGAACGGCTTGCCGCCCTCGTCGAGGAAGACGGTCGCCTCGATCGCGGAGGGCGCCTCCTCGCGCCCGTCGATGAAGACGACCTCGGGGTCGCCGCCGTCCTCGCCCGGCGTCCCGATGAGCATGAACGCGCCGCCGCCGAGCCCGGAGCTCTGCGGCTCGACGAGGTTCAGGACGAGCTGGACGGCGATCGCCGCGTCGACGGCGTTGCCGCCGGCCTCGAGGATCTCGACGCCGGCCTGGGCCGCCCACGGGTTCGCGCAGGCGACCATCCCGTTCTTGGCGACGGCGGCCCGCGGCGGGCTCGCCTCGGCGTCGAACCAGTGAAACGGCGGCATGTCCGCCTCGGGGACGTGCACGCTCGGGCGGTCGGGGGCGGCGGCGCCGGGCGTCGCGGCGGCGGCCGCGATGAGGGTGGCGGCGCCGAGCGACGTCGCCGCGGCGAGTCGTCCGAGGCGTGGCCTGCGGGAGAGGCCCGGTTGCGCGGGCTTCGGGCCGGGCTTAGGATCGCGGCGATGCTCGTCGACACGCATTCTCATGTCTCGTTCCCCCAGTACGACGCCGACCGCGATGCGGTCGTCGGTCGGGCGATCGAGGCATCCGTCGAGCAGATCATCGACGTCGGCTGCGACGTCGCGAGCAGCGGGCGCTCGATCGAGTTCGCCCGAGCTTGCCCGAAAGGGCGGGTCTTCGCCACCGTCGGTCTTCACCCCCACCAGGCGAGCGAGCTCGGGGAGGACGGGCGCTCCCGGCTCGGTGAGCTCGCCCGCGGCGCCCCCGACGTGGTCGTCGCGATCGGCGAGTGCGGCCTCGATTACTACTACGACCGGAGCCCGCGCGATCAGCAGCGTCACGCCTTCCGCGAGCAGCTCGAGCTCGCCTGGGAGATCGGCCTCCCGGCGGTCCTCCACATCCGCGACGCCCACGACGAGGCGCTCGCCATCCTCGAGGGGATGGCGGGCGACTCGCCGCTGCCCGAGAAGCCGTTCCGCGGCGTCAGTCACTGCTACTCGGGGAACGCCGAGCAGGCGGCCCGCTACTGGAAGCTCGGGTTCCACGTCGCGTTCGGCGGCGTCATCACGTTCAAGAGCGCGGACGCCCTCCGCGAGGCGGCCGCCGCCGTGCCGATCGAGCAGATCGTCCTCGAGACCGACTGCCCCTACATGGCGCCCGCGCCGAAGCGGGGCAAGCGCAACGAGCCGGCCCTCGTCGTCCACGTCGCCGAGCGCCTCGCGGACGTGCGCGGGATCCCGGTCGAGGAAGTTCACCGCGTGACGACCGCGACCGCGCGGTCTCTCTTCGGGTTGCCGGAGCCCGTCGCCGCGGGCGGAGAGGGAGCGACTCGATGAGCGAAGCAGGTCGAACGGGCACCCCGACGCGGGGCACGCGGGCGCTGCGCCTTCTCTCGCGGCCGGGTCGGGTCGTCGCCCGCCTTCTGCTGGGCGGGACGGTGATCGCCGGCGCGCTGCGCCCGACCGTCGCCGCGCCCGACGGCTCCGACGGACCCATCACCATCCCGGTCGAGAACGTGCCGGCCGAGCGGCGCGACCGCGTCCAGGCCGTCCTCGACGACTCCTCGATCGACATCGACCTCGGCTGGCGCGAGGTCGACTGCCGCGAGCGGTCGTACGGCTATCTCCTCGATCGGCTCGACGTCACCGGCGCGGTCACCCAGGCGCGCAAGATCAGCAAGCACGTCGTGAAGAAGGAGAAGGTCGGAGACGGAGAGCCGCGGACCTGGTGGGTCGACGACAGGGACGGCGCGACGGCGACGGTGCGGCTCGTCCACTCGGAGAAGGGTCTTCGGATCTACGAGGCGGACGGCGAGATCAAGGTGAGCGTCCTGCCGATCGTGCGCGGCCGCGGCGTGATCTGCGTCCGCTACGAGCAGCAGGAGAAAGACGGCGGCGGCGTCCAGACGGTCACCGGCGCGCGCGTCGTGATGCGGCTCCAGAGCGAGGCGCTCCACCGGATGAGCAAGGCGCTCCACCGGATCCTCGAGGACGCCGTCGCCGAGCGCCTCGCCGGGATCATCATCGCCGCGACCGACGTGAGCGAGCTCGTCGACGCCGAGCCGGCGAAGGTGCGCGACGACCTGCGCGCCGCGCCCGACGTCAGCGAGGAAGAGGTCGCCGGGTTCGAGGCGCGGTTCCTCTTCCGCTGAGGGCGGTCGATGCTGATCCTGACGGGGCAGCTCACGTGGGATGACCTCGGCCCCGCCCGGCGCGCGGTCGACGAGGCGCGCGTCCGAGCGCTCGTGGCCGACCTTCTCGAGGGCGGGACGAGGCTGGACGCCGCCAGGCGCCGCGCGCTGGCGGATCAGGTCGACGTGGCGCTCCTCGCCGAGCTCGGCCCCTGGGTCGCCGGCTGGAACTGGAGCGCGTCCGAGCCTGGCCAGGGCGGGCCGGTTCGGCCAGACGCGTGGTGTTGCGCCGACGACAGCTTCCTCAAGGGCAAGGACCCGATCGGCGCGACGGTCGACCGGATCGTCGAGGCGATCCGTGACTGGCAGGCGTTCCTCGAGGAGCTCGACCGGGCGTTCGCCGAGCTGGCGCCGGAGGTCGAGTCGGGGTCGGTGGAGGTGGGAGTCGAGCTCGCCGCGCGGCGGCTGCTGCCGCTCGTTCTCGACCGGACTCAGGCGGAGGACGCCTGGTACGCGACGTTCGTGATCGTCCTGACCTGGTTCCTGGAGTCGATCGGTCACGAGGCAGGCGAAGTCGGGCCCGCGATCGAGGGCGTCGTGAAAGGGCACTTCCGGAGCTGGAGCGTTCCGGCCCCGACGACCGTCGAGGTGGCCGTCGAGGAGCTCGGCCGCGAGGTCGCTCGGACGGCCTCGACGCCGCCGTCCGCTCCGGATGCCCTCGCCCGGTGGCTGGAGCACCGCCCCGAGCTCCCGCGCGCGGAGCGCCAGGTCGTCGCCCGGCGCCCGGTGAGCCGCGACGCTCACCGGCACTTCATCCGCACGATCGACGCCGGACGCGGTGAGGCTCGAGCATCGGGGCTCATCGAAGCCCTCGCGGCCTGCCGAGGCGCCGCGCGCGATGGCGCCCGCCTCGGCCTCGAGGTCGTCCGCGAGTGGCAGGGGTTGGTTCTCGGCGTCGGCCAGGCGCCGATCCGCTCGGGCCCGGCGTTCGCCAAGGGCGGCCGGGAGCGCTACGGCTGGGATGCGGGGGCGCTGGCCCGATTCGAGGCGTGCCTCGACGAGGCGAACGACGAGAAGCTCGACCCGACCGTTCGCGCGGCGCGCGTCTACCTCGACGTCTGCTTCTTCCACCCGTTCGAGGACGGCAACGCGCGCGCCGCCCGGCTCGTCCTCGACTTCGTGCTGTCGCGGGCCGGGCTGGCGCTCCACGCGTGCGAGCCGCTCTTCGTGATGTCGAGGTCGGTGGTCGACGGTCGCGACGTTTTCCTGCTCTGGCTGGCGCTCGATCGGTTGACCGGTCTCGCGGAGGTGGGCTGATGAACCTCGTCGCCCTCGGTCGCCGGATCGCGCTCGGCGGCGCCGCCCTCGTCTACCTCTATGTGGCGGTCGGGTCGCTCCTCTGGGCGGAGTCGTTCGCCGAGCCGTTCGACTACACCCTCGCGACCGTCAACGCGAAGAACGAGTGGACGGCGATCTACGTCGGCCTCTGGGTGTTCCACGCCGTGATCTTCACGTGGGCGATCGTGAGGATCGACCTGGTCGTCCTCGGCGACGTCTGCGGGCTGCTGGTTCTCGGGCAGGTGGCGGGGCGGCTGCTCAGCTTCGGGCTGCACGGCCTGCCCGACGCGCGGCTTCTCCCGCCGATCATTGGCGAGATCGTCGGCGCGGTCCTGATCCTGTCGTTGAGACCGTCGCCGGCGCCGCCGCGCGTGGCGCCCGTCGAGCCGCCTCGCCCGGATCTTTCATGAGCATCATGGCGAGGAACGGCGCGGTTCCCGGGCCTCCCCGTGTCTCTGCGTGAGCTTCCCGTTCCTGGAGCAGCTCCCGAACGCCGGCAACTCGCAATCCGCGGAATCCGCGAAATCCGCGGTTCCACTCGTTTCGCGGCGAGAGAACGAACCGCGGATTGTTGGGACCGAAAGGGGTCAGGTCTCGGGTGTTCGCGAAAGCGGGCCGCATGCGGACATCCGAGACCTGACCCCTTGCCGCGATTAGCCCTTGCCGCTATCCGGGCTAGCTCCTGACCAGCTCGGCGGCCTCGGTCCGCGCGCCCGCCGCCTCGAGGACGCCGCGGTACCACGCGCCGAGGGCGGCCGCGCGGCCGGGCAGCTCGTTCGTCCCCCAGATCACGGTGAGCGTCCGCCTCGTCGCGTCGTTCGTCTTCGTCCGCTGGCAGTCCTTCACCGCGTTGGCGCACGGGCCCTCCGCATCGCAGAGGCAAAGCAGCCCGGCGAGCTCGATCACCTGCTCGCTCCGGTTGAAGACGTAGCGCGACCCTTCGGGGGCGACCGCGGTTCGGAAGGGCTCGCGCGCGAGGTCGATGTCGACGACGCTGATCGGCAGGCCCGAGTGGTAGCTCGCGGCGTTGCACGCATCGACGGCGGCGTTGATCGCGCCGAGCTTGCCGGCCGGGACGGCGTTCCGGACGTACTCGCTCGCCGGCTTGTTCCGGCCGGCCGGCTTGAAGCCGCCCGCGCGCAGGAGCGCCCGGACCTTCGTCTTCACCTCGTCGTCGGGCGCGGGCACGTCGGTCGGCCCCTTCCCGTCACCGACGAGCGCCGGCAGCTCCAGCCCCCACGGGCCTTCGGCGAGCGGACCGGGGAGCTCCGTGACGAACGCGAACGGCTCGAACAGCGCATGCGGCTCGACGGTCAGTTGCATCACGGCTCCTTCGCAGGGAGGGGTCAGGTCCAGCACTTTTGCCATCTAGCCGTCACGCCTCCTCTGCGGTCTCGCGGCGGTCAGCTCGTGAGCGCGGCGAGGAGGGCTCGGCCTTCGGCGGCGGCGTCGCGCAGGAGCGCGGCCGCCCGCGCCACCGCCTCGCGCCGCGGGGTCGCGTCGGCCTCGAGCCCGTCGTAGAGCGAGCCGGCCTGGAACGGTCCGGCCGCCCGGACGAGGATCTCGCAGCCGGCGTGAACCGCAGCGTCGGCGATGGTCGCCTCGCTCCAGAGCATCCGGATCGCGCCGCCGAGGACGGCCCGGTAGCCCTCGAGGAACGCCGTTGCGGCGGTCTCGAATCGGGCCGTCGCGTCGGGATCATCCGAGCGGTGGCCCTGCATGAACAGGTGCGCGGCGAGGTGGCCGACGTCCTGGGCTGGGCTCCCCCAGTGGGCGAGCTCCCAGTCGATCACCCGGAGGCGCCCCTTCGCGGTGACGAGGACGCTCGCCGGCCAGAGGTCGCCCATGATCGCGCACGCGCCCGGCGCGAGGAGGCGCTCGCCGAGGTCGACCGCGCGCGCGCCGAGGGAGTCTCCGTCGGCGACGCCCTCGGCTCCGAGGATGTCGCCGATCGCCCGGTACTGGACCTCGAGGCGGGTGCGCTGGACGGCGTCGTTCTCGAGGTCGACCGCGAGCAATGGGTCCGACAGGCTCATCCCGTGGAGCCGACCGATGAACCGGCCGAGCGATCCGCCCAGCGCGCCCGCGTCGCCGTCGCCCGCGGCGAGGGCGGCCGCGAGGTCGGGGAGCGGGCCGAGGTCCTCGATCACCGCGACGTGGGCGTCGGCGTCGAAGTCGAGGAGGGCCGGCGGGCGGACGCCGTCGCCGCAGACCGCCGAGAGGCGCCCGCCCGGACCGAGCTCGCGGAGGCAGGTCGTCTCGATCACGATGCGACCCGGGTCGAGGGCGATCTCGGGCGCGGTCGCGACGAACGGCGGCGCGTGCTTGACGATCACGCTGCTCGGCTCGCCCCGGACGCGCCAGACGTGGTTGAGGAGGCCTCCTTCGAGCCGCGACGAGGGGCCGGCTGCCTCGCGATCCGGGAGGCGCCGCCGGACGTGCGCGACGGGGTCGAGCGTCGCCGGCGCGGGCGGAGGCGAAGGCGGCGTGGCGACCGCCTCGCCGGTCGCCGGGCTGGACCTCGTCGTCGTCGCCGCCTCGGGCGGCGGGTCGGCGAATCGGTAGATGTGGTTGCCGAACGGCACCGGGGTCGCCCGCTCCAGGAAGGCGACGACGACCTCCTCGAGCGCGTCGCGCCCGGCGCGGAGGCTCTCGCCGACCTCGTCGGCGTCGCTCGGGCCTTCGCCCTGATCGGCGGAGCGCTTGTGCCCGACGACGACCGCCGTCGTGGGGATCTGCAGCTCGTTCGCGAGGACCAGCTCGGGCGCGAGCGTCATCGAGTTCACCTGAGCGCCGAGGAGCGCCCACGCCCGGTTCTCGGCGGCCGTCTTCGTCCTGGGGCCGCCGACCCAGCCGAAGACGGGCGACGCGTCGGCGAGGTCGACCTCGAGGGCGCGGAGCTGCTCGGTGAGCGCGCTCGAGAGGAGCCCCTCGCGAAGGACGAGGTGGCCTTGCCCCGGGCGCGGTCGCTCGAACAGGGTCGCCGCCGTCCCGTCGGGCAGGCGGTTCTCGAGCATGATGATGTCGGAGACGAGCATCGCCCGGTGAAGCGGGATGTCCGGGTCGAGGACGCCGACCGAGCTCGTCACCAGGAGGGCCCCCGTCCCGAGGGCGGCCAGGGCGGCCGCCTGGGCTCGGTAGGGGATCTGGTTCGGCAGGAACCGGTGCGGGAGTCCGTGGCGGAACGAGACCCACGCTTCGAGGCCGTCGGGCCGCTCGATCGCGCGGGCGTGGTGGAGCTGGAAGCGCCCCCACGAGGTCTCGATGTCGCGCGGCTCGAGGTCGAGTCGCGCGAGGAGCGCCTCGTCGAAGGCGCTCCCGACGATCGCGGCGACGGCGCGGGTGGCGGCGGTCACCCGCCCACTGTGGAGCCGCGGAGGCGTGGCGTCAACGTGGTCGCTGGCGTAGCATCTCGGCCGGGAGACGGTCATGACGACGTTCGAGACGGTGCTCGGGTTCTCGCCGGTCGCCGGACCGGTGCATACGCTCCTGCCCGCGATCGCGCGGGTGGGCGCGCGCGGCTTCGAGCTCGTCGAGCTTCTCCGGGGCGAGGACGCCGTCCCGCTCGCGGACGTCCGCGATCTCGCGGCGCATCTCCGGGATCTCGAGGACGTGACGCCCGAGGGGGAGACGCCGCCGCCGGTCACCGTTCGCTTCCGCTTCGACGGACGGGTCGATCCCGACGCGCCCCTCGAGGACGCCGCGCCGGGCGAGCTCGCCTGGACGGTCTGGGCCGACGACGAGTCGCTCGGGATCGCCGCGCATCTTCGCCTCGAGCCGGCTGGCCTGGCCGCCCGCTACGACGAGCCCTGGCGTGACTTCTTCGAGGACCTCGCCCGCCGCGCCGCCGACGCCCTCGGCGCGTCGGTCTGCGTCGAACGGTCGGCGGCCGACCCGCGCGCGGTGCTCGCGGAGGACGTCGTCCTGGCCGGTCTGAAGGACGGGACGCTCTTCGCGCGGCGCGGCCTCGTCCTGATCGACGAGCGGATCGCGAACACGGTCACGCTGATCCGCTGGGCCGAGGAGCACGGCGACGTCCTCAGCTACCGGACGCTCGGCGGCTACCACGCGCTCGCGCCGGATGGCCGGCTGGGCGAGCCGCTCGCTCGACGGGCCTCGGAGGTGGATGATGAGTGACGACGCTGCGCCGGCGCTCCCGCCGGTTCACGACGAGTCGGACCACGGGCTCGTCCGCCCCGTCGGCCCGATCGATGCGCCGGCGATCGGCGATCCTCCGGTCGCCCTCTTCGCGATCCACGAGGCGTCCCGCGCGGCGCGCGAGGACGAGGAGCCGCTCGCGGCCGTCCGTCGGCTTCATCCGACCCTGTCGGAGCGCGAGGCGAAGGCGGGCCTCGAGGTCGCCGTCTCGGGCGACATGCATCTGCGGCCCGCCCCGTGGCGGCCGTGCTTCGCCCTCGGGATCACCGGGCTCGTCGGGTCGTTCTTCGTCCTCGTGGGCCTGATCGGCTCGCTCGGAGGACTCGCGATCTACGTCCTCCGGACGCTCACCGCGCCCGAGGGGCTCTCCCGAGACCCGTTCGCCGGTCAGATCGTCTTCTCGATCGTCCTGTGCGCGGCCCTCTTCCTTCCCGCGGGTGTCGGTCTCCTCCGGCGCGAGCTGTGGGGGCTCGTCCTCGCCCTCGCCACGTTCGCCGCGATCGCGATCCTCACCGTCCTCGCCAGCTTCGCCATGGGTCAGGTCCCCATCGGGCTCGTCATCGTCGTTCCGTTCGCCCTCGCGGTCGCCGCGTCCTACCGGTGGTTCTCGCCCGAGGGCCGCGCCGCGGCGAGCGTCCTCGGGACGAACGCCGTCGAGGCGGCGGCGGGCTGGTCGATCGGTCTCCTCCTCTCGCTCAGGGTCGTCGTGCCCTCGTTCAAGAGGGTCTTCGAGGAGACGGGAACCCGGCTGCCGTTCCTGAGCGAGCGACTCCTGAACGTGAGCGACTTCGTGGCGAGCTACTGGTACATCATCGTCTTCCCGGGAGGGATCGCGCTGCTCTTCCTCGGCCCGTTCGCGCACCGGCTCGAGCCGCGGCACGACCGGCTCCTCACCCGGGTGATCCATCTGGGCGGGCTCGTCCTCGGCGCCAACATCCTCGCCGGCGTGATGCTGCCGATGCTCCAGCTCGTCCAGAAGCTCTGATGGTCAACCCCGCCGACACCCACCGGAACCCCGCCTCCGGCCCGCCGGACGTGCCCCGGATCGGGCGCTACATCGTCACGGCCGAGCTCGGGCGCGGCGGGATGGGGGTCGTCAGTCGGGCGTTCGACCCGCAGCTCCAGCGCGACGTCGCGATCAAGATGATCATCGACCCGCTCGCCGTCGGCGACGACGAGCGCGCGCGCTTTCTCCGGGAGGCGCGGGCGGCGGCGCGGCTGCGCCACGAGGCGATGGTCGCCGTCCACGAGGTCGGCGAGCATCAGGGGCGGCCCTACCTCGTCATGGACTTCATCGACGGCGAGACCCTCGAGGCGGCGCTGGCCCGCGACGCGATCGAGCCGCGACGCCTCGCCGAGATTCTCCGCGACGTCGCGCGCGCGCTCCAGGTCGCCCACGACGTCGGGATCGTCCACCGCGACGTGAAGCCGCAGAACGTCCTCCTCGACCGCGCGGGTAGACCTCACCTCGCCGACTTCGGCCTGGCCCGGGACGCCTCGGCTCAGGATCAGCTCACCGTCACCGGGCAGCTCGTCGGGACGCCCGCCTACATGGCGCCCGAGCAGGCCGAGGCCGACGCGAGCCGCCACGGCCCGACCGTCGACGTCTACGCCCTCGGCGCCGTCCTCTACCGCGGGATCGTCGGCCGCCCCCCGTTCGAGGCGTCCGATCAGATCCGCATGTTGAAGAAGGTCCTCTTCGACGATCCCGTCGCGCCGAGGTCGATCCGTCCGAACGTGCATCCCGACCTCGAGACGATCGCGCTCCGCTGTCTCGAGAAGGAGGCCGGGCGACGTTACGGCTCGGCGGGGTCGGTCGCGGACGAGCTCGATCGCTTCATCCGCGGCGACGCGATCGAGGCGCGCCCGGCGGGCCGGGGGGCAAGAGCGAGGCGGTGGGTGCAGCGTCGGAAGGCGGTCACGGCGCTCGGCGTCGTCCTTGGGCTCGTCGTTCTCACCGGCCCGGTCGTGGCGATCGACCAGGCGCGCCGTGCGCGCGAGGCCGAGCTCGCCCGGCTCGTCCTCGAGGCCCGGACCGAGACGCGCGCCAGGATCGACGCGGCGTGGGCGATCGCGGAGAGGGGAGCCGACGGGAACGACGAGGCGCTCGCGGCCGCCATCGAGGGGCTCGAGGCGTCGGCGCGACTCGATCACCTCGCTCGGTTGGCCGGATCGGACGCCGCGGCCGAGCGCCACGAAGCGGCGATGGCCCTCGGCGAGCTCGCCCTCCGCGCGCGGCAATGGACCGTCGCCAAGCGCGCCTTCACGATCGCGGAGGCGACCGGAGTCGCCGCGGCCGACGCGCGCGGGGGCATCGCGCGGGCGGACGCCGCTCGGACCGAACGGTCCGAGCGACGGCGTGCGCTCGTCGACTCGATCATGAACGACGGGCGCCGTGGGCGCCTCGCGACCGAGGCCGCGAGCGTGGAGGCCATCGACACCCTCCTCCGGGAAGGCGGCGACGAGGCGATCGAGTCCGCGATCCGCGAGCTCGACGCGTTCTCTGCGACCCTCGCCGCCGTCCGGCGCGAGACGTATCTCGAGGGGACCGCCGAGGTGCTGCGACCGCGGATCGCCGCCCCGATCGAGCGTGCCGAGCTCGTGGCTGCCCTCGAGTCGACCGAGCCCGGCTCGTCCCTCGAACGGGATGAGCGGTCCTGGAAGGTCCTCGCTCGGGCCGAGGAGCGCGTCGTCCTCGCCGCGCGGGCGGCGTGCGATCCGGAGGCGGGCGGCTTCCGGAGGATCACGTTCCCCGCGCTCCTTCGAACCCGGCAGGAGGGCGCCCTCCCGGGCGGCGATGCGATCGCGCGCCTCTGCTGTGACTTCCTCGGCCGGGCGCGCTCGGACGAGGCGGTCGAGTCGCTCGCGCGTCTCCTCGCCGTCGCCGCGGACCCGCGACTTCGGGTGCGCGCGGCGCGGGCGCTGTGCCGCATCGGGGGCGAGGGGGCGCTCCGCATCGTTCTCGCGGCGCGGCGCCGCGATGGGATCGAGGGGGTGCTCGAGGCCAACACCGGCGACCTGCTCCGCCTTCCGTCGCTCGGTCTCGCCTGGGACGACGACGGGCCCGACGCGACCCTCGATCGAGCCGAGATTCACCTCGTCCGGGGGGAGCTCGACACGGCGCTCGCCATGGTCCGTCAGGCCCTCGACCGGCAGCCCGACCGGGCGGACTCCTGGGCGCTCGCGGGTCGGATTCACGTTGGAAGGGAGCGGGCATCGGAGGCCCTCCAGGCGTTCGAACGAGCCGTCTCGCTCGATCCCGAGGACGCCTCATCCTGGGCCTGGGTGGCACGCTCGCGGATGGAGCTCGGGGACCTGGCCGGGGCGGATCGAGCCCTCGCCGGGGCGTTCCGGTCCGCGCTCGATCCGATGGCGTTCTGGGTCCGGGGGGTGCTGCGGGAGCGCGCCGGCGACATCCCTGGCGCGAACCGGGACTACGTCCGAGCGCTCGAGCTCCGTCCGACGTTCTCGAAGGCGCGGGCGCAGATCGTCGGCACCGCGACCGGCGGACCGTCGCGAAACCTCGCCGTCGCGTATGCCGAGTCCGCCCGGCTCGTCGAGAACAACCCGGGCGTGCCGGCCGCGTGGATCCAGCGGGCGGGCGTGCTCCTCGCCACCGGCGGAGGCCCGCTCGAGGTGCTCTCCGACGCGGAGCGGGCCCTCGAGCTCGAGCCCGGCCTCGCCTCGGCGCTCGCGATGCGCGGGGAAGCGCTTCGCCGCACCGGCGACCTCGCCGGCGCGATCCGGGTCCTTCGGCGTGCTCTCGAGCTCGATCCCGAGCAGCAGCGTTACCGCCTCTCGCTCGTCGAAGCGCTCCTCGATGCGCTGGAGCCCGAGGCGGCTCTCCCTGAGGCCGATCGGCTCGTGCGGACCGATCCGTCCTTTCCGGACGGCTGGCGTTTCCGCGGGCTCACCCTCCTGCGGCTCGGCCGGTTCCGGGAGGCCATCCCCGATCTCACCCGGTCGATCGAGCTTCAGCCGGGGTTGGCGTCCTCGTGGCTGTGGCGGGCTCGTTGCCTGAAGGCGCTCGGCGATCCGGCGCGGGCCCTGGCCGATCTCGAGGAGGCCGTCGCTCGCGAGCCGCGGTCGACGATGCCCTGGCTCTACCTCGGCCGGGAGCTACACGCCCGCGGTCAGCTCGATCGAGCGCAGGACGCGCTTCAGAAGGCCGTCGGCTTCGCCGTCGACGACCCTCACGCGCGCGTCGCGCTCGGCACGCTCCTGATCGACCGTGGGCGACTCGCCGACGCGGAGCTCGAGCTCTCGAGGGCGATCGAGCTCGATCCGCTCGAGGGCGGCACACGGCTCGAGCGGGGTCGGCTCCGCGCCATCGTCGTCGAGCGGGGGCTCGCGGGTCCCGATCTCCTCGACCTCGCGATCGAGGACCTCGGGCGGGGCGTCGACCTGGCCCCCCACCATCCGAACGCCCGCGCCGCGATCGAGATGATCCGAGCCCTGCAGGGATCGCGCCGTCGATGAGCGAGACCCGACCGGTCCCGCCGCCCGAGCCGCCCGATCCGCCCGGGCAGCCCGCTCGCGCGCGCGCGGGGGACATCGTCGTCATCGTCGCGGCGCTGGTGATCCTCGCTGCGATCGGGGCGCGGTTCGCTCTCCGGGTCTCGGAGCCGACGGCGGCGCCGCCGGGGCCGGTGAGTCTGATCGGCTCGGGGAGCGCCGATCCGGACGTCGACGGTTCGATCGACGGCGTGCTCGCGCGGTTCTTCGAGGCGCAGGATGACGGCGACGCGACCGGCCTCGTCGGCGCGATCGATCTCCCGGGCCTGCTGACCCGGATCGACCTCGCCGGCGGGCGCGCGCGCGCGGACGACGCCGAGGCCCGGCGCTCGGCGCTCCTCTCGGTGCTCGTCCAGCACGCGATCAGCTACGCCGCGCGCGACCTGCCGCGTCTCGAGGAGCTTCGCATCACCCGCGCTCTCGTCGCGGGCGATGGCGACGTCGCCGTCGCGTTCGCGATCGGGCGGTCCGGCGCGGAGCTCCGCCGCACGCGCTTCTGGTTGAGCGACACCGACGGCGGCGGCGACGGCCCGTGGCGGATCGTCGACTGGGAGTCGCTCGACGAGGGGATCCCCGCGTCGGTCCGGTTCGGCTTCGTCATCGACGGGCTGCCGCCGCGCTACGCGGAGTGGCGGAAGCTGATGACGACCGCGCGCCTGCTCGCCGCCGAGGGAGACCTCGAGGGCGCCTTCGAGTCGCTCGCGTGGGCGCGCACCGTCGATCCGCACCCGGCGATGCGGCCGCGCCTCGAGCTGCTCGAGGCGACGCTGCGCCTCCGCGCCGAGCAGCCGGCGGAGGCGCTCGCCCGTCTCGACGCGGCGCTGGCGGCGCGGAACGACCTGCCGCTCGTCCTCTACCTGCGCGCCGAGGCGTTCACCCGACTCGGGCGGGACGAGGAGAGCTTCGCGGCGAGCCGCGCCTACCGGGACGCCGTCGGCGAGGAGTGAGTGCCCGGCTTCCTTGACGCGCGGCCGGCCGCGGTCGACGATGGTCTCGACGCGTCTCGACGTCGGGAGGGCCTCGCGTGATCCTCGTCGCGGGCATGCACCGGTCGGGGACGTCGTGCATCGCGAACGTTCTGATGGAGCTCGGCGTTCCGTTCGGAGACCCCGTGGGGTTCTTCGGCGCCAACGAGTGGAACGCGCGCGGCTACTACGAGCAGTGCGACGTCGTCGACCTCGACAACCGATTGATCACCGGCCTGCCGTGCACCGACGGCGGCTGGCGTCGCCTCGTCTCGAACGTCATCTACGTGACCCACCCCGCGAGGAGCGTCCTCCGGCGGCGGTTCGATGCCCTCCGCTCGGAGATGGAGGAGCTGGACCGGAAGTACGTCGGCGTCGCGGTCAAGGATCCCCGATTCTGCCTCACCTGGCCGTTCTGGGAGGAGATCCGGCCGCTCGAGGGGATCGTGATCTGCCTGAGGCACCCCCTCGCCTCGGCCCTCTCGATCAACCGACGCAATCGCGTCCCCCTCTCGGTCGCGTTCCGGTTCTGGGACTGGCACATGGAGGGAGTGCTCGCGGGCCTCTCGCGGCCCGGCTGCCTCTGGGTCGACTACGACCGCCTCGCGTCCGACGCGTTCGAGCCGGAGCTGGACGCGATCCGGCGGTTCTTCGAGCTGGACGCGTCGCCCGAGAGGGCGCGCGAGGTCCACGCGGCCGTCTTCGACGCGAGCCTGCGCCACTTCGATCCGCCCGACGATGGCCGGCTGCCCGACCGGACCCGGGCGCTCTGGCGCGAGCTCCTCGAGCGTCGAGATCAGGCGGCCTCGCTGGACGCGCGCGCCTGACGGAAGGGGCGCTCCCGACTCACGGAGTCTCGGTCGGGGGATCGTACCAGGCGCGGGGCACCGGTCGTCCGATCAGCTCGCCGAGCGCGTCGAACGAGTCGACGAACCGTTCGTGGAGCCGGACGCGCGTCTCGAGGTCGACCTCGGGGCGATCGCGAAGCCGGTCGTAGAGGATGCGCTCGAACAACGGGTGGCGCTTCACCCGTCCGACGAGGTTCGCGCCGCCGAGGCGACGCAGCACCTGGGCGGTGCGGTAGGCGAGCAAGGCGACCAGGAACGAGCGCGGCCGACGGGCGCCGAGGACGCGCTTCCCGACCGCCGCGGGCTCGAAGTCGGGGTCCACCCCGATGAAGGCGAACACGCGTCGCGCGAGGTCGGCGGCGTCGGCCTTCAGCTCGTCGAAGAAGAAGACGCTCACGTTCTCGCGCGGGAAGCGCTCGAAGTAAGGGGTGAGGTTGCCCAGGTAGTCGCACTGGGCGAGGATCTCGGGACGCGAGGTGAACTCGGCGAAGGTCACCTCCGGCGGGAGGCGCGTCGCGCGGAAGAAGTAGAACATCGAGACGAGCTTCGCGACGGGCTCGCGGAGGCTGGCGAACAGCTTCACCCCGGGGAGCCGCTCCTGGATGCGGTCGGCGACGTCCTCGCGGAGGAAGTAGTCGTGGCAGAGCTCGCCCACGGCCTTCGCCTCGCCGGCCGGCGCGAAGAACGAGCGGTACCAGTCCTCGCTCCGGTCGAAGTGGCGGTCGAAGTAGAAGATGTCCTTGGCGACCGGGACGAAGACGTCCGGGTGCTCGCGGAGGATCTCGAACATCCAGCTCGAGCCGGACTTGGACGCGCCGATGTAGAGGAACGTGGGCAGCGGCCCCGTCCGCGACTCGGCCTCGACCATCTCCGTCGCGCTCCCTCGGCTCGCTCCGCGGGCGCCGTCCGTCTTCGCGCTCGCCTCGCGTCCATGCTACCATCGAGCGTCCGCGACGGAGAGCGGGCGGTCTCCGCGACGCTCGCGCAGGAGCCGATCCTTGGAGATCCCGGAGGAGGCCGACCCGGGCTCGCCCTCGGAGTCGCCCGGACCGGGCGCGGGTCCCGCGTCCGTCGCCGACGCGGTCCCCGACCACGCCCTCGGCGAGACGCCCGGCGCGCCCCGCATCTGGATCGCGCTCGACGTCGTCGTGCTCGGCTTCGCCCTCTTCACCCTCGCTCAGAACCTGACGTGGGCGCTCGGCGGATCGCTCGTCGCGGCGTGCGGGCTCTTCGTCGCCGCCTCGGTCGTGGCCGTGATCGCGCTCCGTGGCCGGTGGGCGTCCCTCGAGGCGGCGCCGCTGCCGCGCGCGGAGGAGGCGACCCTCCCCGCCCCTTGGGTCGCGGCCGTGCCCATCGTCGCGGCGCTCGGTCTCGGCGTCGCCGTCGCGCTGGTCCGACTCCCCTACCCCATTCTCTGGGCGGCGGTCTCTTGCCTGGCGGCGGGCGGGCTCGTCTTCGCGCTTCGCCAGCGCCCCGAGTCGGCCGAGCGACCGCCGCCGCCGTCGCCGGTGGTCGCTCCCGGTCTCCGGCGGGGCGGGCTCGTCCTGCTCGCCGCCGCCGCGGTCGTCGTCGCGATCCTCGCGCAGCGCTCCGATCCCGACGACTGTCACTACCTCCAGCGGGCCTCTGCGGTGGCCGATGCGCCCGGCGAGCCCCTCCCGCACCACCAGACGCTCTTCGGCGGGGAGGACCCGCTGCCCTACCCCACCTTCGGGATGGTCTCGTATCACGACCTCGTCGGCGTCGCGGCGTGGCTCACCCGATCCGATCCGTTCGTCGTCTCCGCGTGGGTCCTGCTGCCGATCCTCTCGCTCCTCGTGGTGGTCAGTCACGCGTTCCTCCTGCGAACGCTCGCGCCGCGTCCCTGGGCCGACCTCCTCCTCGTCGTGGTCGTCGCCCTCCTCCTCGCCGACGCCTCGACCCACCGGACGTTCGCGAACTTCGCCTTCATCCGGATCTGGCAGGGGAAGTCGATCCTCCTCCACATCGCCACCCCGCTCCTCTTCGCCTTCGGCGCCCGCTTCGGGGCGCGCGGTCGCTGGGCCGATCTCGTCCGCACCGCCGCGGTCGAGATCGGGATGGTCGGGCTCACCTCGACCGGGATCTGGATCGCGCCGATCGTCGCCTTCGCCGGGATGGCGTGCGGGGTCGTCACGGCGAGGGCTCGGTGGATGCGGGTGCTCGCGAGCGTGCCGGCGAGCGGCTACGCGATCGGGGTCGGTCTCTGGGCCGTGGCGAGCTCCGTCCGTCTCCTCGACTACCGTCGGATCGTCGACGACGACGTCCTGACGATCATCGAGGCGTCGTTCGGACCCGGCCTGCCCTTCGCCGCCTGGATCGCCGCCCTCGCCCTCGCGCCCTGGCTCGCGCCGAGCCGCGGGCTCCGCGTCCTGGCCGGCGCGAGCATCCTCGTCGTGTTCGTCTTCCTCGCGAACCCGCTCATCTCGCGCCACGTCGCGCGCTACGTGACCTCGGGCGTCGTCTACTGGCGGCTCGTGTGGCTCATTCCATCGGCCGTCGTCGTGGCGTCCGTCCTGGGAGCCGGCCTGAGCGCCGCGCGTGACCGGCCCTGGGCTGGCGAGCTCTCCCTCGCCCTGGCGGCGGCCCTCTTCATCGCGCTGGTGCCGCGCATCTACGTCCTGAGCGAGTCCAACTGGGTTCGCCTCGGGCTCGCGGCGAGCAAGCTGAAGCCGGCGCATGCGTCGCTCGCCCGGCACGTCATCGCGTCGATTCCCGAAGGTGGGGAGGTCGTGGCGCCCCCCGAGATCGCCTGGATCATCCCCGCCCTTCGAGGCGGGCGGATCTCGGTGGCGCCCAAGACGAACCTCATCCGCCACACCGTCCTTCGCCAGCGCGGCGACGCGGCCGAGCACGAGCGCCTGCGCTGGTCGCTCGACTACGCCGCGGGCCGGGCGCCGCTCCGGGGCGAGCTCCTCGAGCGCCTCCTGCGTGACCATCGGGTGCTCGTCGTGATAACGTCCCTGAACGTCCAGGATCGCGGCGAGCTCGAGCGCATCCTGGAAGGGCACGAGTTCGGCGGCGCGACCGAGCGCGACGGATACCTCGTCTGGCTTCGGGCGCCGGATGCCGAGAGGGATGCCGAGAGGAGCGGTGGAGAGTGAGCGAAGAGCCCGAGACGCCGGCCGATGCGTGCGACGTTTCGATCGTGATGCCGTGCCTCGACGAGAAGCTCACCCTCGAGAAGTGCATCGGGACGGCCCGGGAGTGCCTCGACGTGCTCGAGCGCGAGGACGGGCTCACCGGTGAGATCGTGATCTCGGACAACGGGAGCACCGACGGCAGTCAGGACATCGCCCGACGCAACGGGGCGCGCGTCGTCGACTGCCCCACCCGCGGCTACGGAAACGCGATCCGCTACGGCGTGCGCCGCGCGCGCGGACGGTACGTCGTGATGGGCGACTCGGACGCCTCGTACGACTTTCGCGAGGCGGTCGGCATGATCCGCAAGCTCGCCGAGGGGCACGAGGTCTGCATGGGGACGCGCCTCCGCGGGACGATCATGCCCGGCGCCATGCCGTGGAAGAACCGCTGGATCGGCAACCCGGTCCTCACCGGCATCCTCAACCTTCTCTTTCGCTCGGGTCTGAGCGATGCGCATTGCGGCCTGCGCGCGTTCACCCGCGAGGGGTTCGAGCGGATCAACCCGACCTCGGACGGGATGGAGTTCGCGAGCGAGATCGTGATCAAGGCGGCGCTCCTCGACCTCGAGCGGACCGAGGTGCCGATCACCCTTCACCCCGACGGGCGCGACCGGCCTCCGCACCTCCGTCCGTGGCGCGACGGCTGGCGCCACCTGCGCTACCTCGTGATGCTGAGCCCACTCTGGCTCTACTTCATCCCGTCGTTCCTGATGGTGACCCTCGGCGTTAGCCTCTTCGGCATCCTCCTGTCGGGGACGGGCGGCGAGATGGTGCGGGTCGGCTCCTTCCGCTTCGGCGATCACTGGTCGGTGATCGCCGGGACGGCCCTCTCGATGGGGCATCAGACGTTCCTCCTCGGGATGACGGCGACCCTCTACGGCGTCCGGCAGGGTTACCGGGGGACCGGTCGCGCGCTGCGGTTCCTCTACCGCCTTGCTCAGCTCGAGGTGATGATCATCCTGGGGCTGCTCCTCCTCGCGGCCGGCATCGCGGTGCTGGCGTGGGTGACGGCCATCTGGCGGTCGGGCGACTTCGAGTCGTTCCGCCGGATCCGGGAGATGGCGATCGGAACCTCGCTCATGGCGATCGGTCTGCAGAACGTCTTCGGCGGCTTCCTCCTCTCGGTCGTCGGGGGCAACGCGGCGGACCTCCACGAGCTCACCGCCGGGACCGCCGTCGCGCGCGACGACGCTCGATGACCGACCCGCCTCCGGAGCGGGCTCGCTCCGTCGGCCGGAGGATCCTCTCGCCCGCGATCAAGACGCTCTTCTTCCTCGGCGTCCTCGGGCTCGTCGGTCGCTCGCTCGTCGATGCGCTCGGACGCGTCCGCTGGGACGATGTCGAGGTCGGGGCGCCGGCTCTCGCCGCGTCGGTCGCCGCCCTCGTCGTCGCGCGGGTGCTCGTCGCCGCGGGGGCGCACGCCCTGCTGCGCTCGCGGGGCGTGGAGGTGGGGTTCGGGCGCACCCTCGCCGCTCTCTGGGCCTCGGGCCTGGGGCGCTACCTGCCGGGGAAGGTCTTCGGGATCGGGTGGGCCGCCGTCCTCCTCGCCCGGTCGGGCGTCCGGACGTCACTCGCCCTCGCCCTGCTCGGCTGGAACTCGGTCCTCATGATCGCGACCGGAGGGATCGTCTCGGCCGCGGTCGTCCTGGCTCCTGCGGCGGGGATGCCGAGCGAGATCCGCGCTCTCGCGGGAGCGTCCGCCCTCCTCTCGATCCTGTTGGTCGTGCGCCCGTCGTGGGCGCTCCGTCCGGCGAGCGTCGTCCTTCGCCGACTCGGCCGGGAGCCGCTCGAGACCAACCTCCTCCCGCGGGCATACGCGGCGGCGGTCGTCGCGAACGTCTTCCAGCACGTGGCCGCGGGCATCTCGATCTGGCTCATCGGCGTGGCGATCGGCCGCGGTGACCTCGAGGCGCTGCCGGCCTTCGTCGGCGCGGCGGCGCTCAGCACCGTCGCCGCCACGGTCGCGGTGTTCGCGCCGGCCGGCCTCGGTGTTCGCGAGGGCGTGTACCTCGCGGCCCTCGGGCCGAGCCTGGGAGCCGAGGCCGCCCTCATCGCGATCCTCGCGCGGATCGTGCAGACGGTGGTGGACATCGGGGCGGCCGCGGTCGGGATGGCGCTGGGACGGGGAGGGGGACGGGGCGATCGCCGCTCGGGCGGCGCCGCTCCGACGGACGCGGCGGCGGGCTGACCGGACCGGCCGGGCTACTCGGGGCGCATCAGCGGGAAGAGGACCGTCTCGCGGAGCGAGTCCTGGCCGGTGATGAGGGCGACGAAGCGGTCGATCCCCATCCCCCAGCCGCTGATCGGCGGCATGCCGTGCTCCATCGCGAGGAGGTAGTCCTCGTCGAGGTCCATCGCCTCGTCGTCGCCGGCGGCGCGCAGCCCGGCCTGCTCCTCGAGGCGCGCCCGCTGGTCGAGCGGGTCGACGAGCTCGCTGTAGGCGTTCACGACCTCCCAGCCGTTCACGACGAGCTGGAAGCGGTCGACGACGCTCGGGTCGTCGTCGTTGCGCCGCGCGAGCGGGCTCAGGTCGGTCGGGTGCTGGATCAGGAAGACCGGGTCGATCAGCTTCGGCCGGCTGACCTTCTTGTAGAGCTGATCGACGAGGGCGCCGCGCCCGAGGACGTCCATCTTGTCGACCCGGATGTCCTGCTCGATCATCGCGGCGCGGAGGGAGGCGGCGTCCTCCTGGGCGGTGATGTCGATCCCGCAGTCCCGCTGGATCAGCTCGCGCATCGTGACGCGCGGCCAGGACTCGCCGCCGAAGTCGAGGGTCCGGGTGACGTTGCCGTCCTCGTCCTTGCGCTCGACGGTGAACCCGCCGGTGGCCTCCTTGATGGTGTGCTTCACCAGCTCCTCGGTGAAGCGCATGTTGTCCTCGTAGTTCCACCATGCGCAGTAGTACTCGAGCATGGTGAAGTCCTGGAGATGGCTCGGGTCCATCCCCTCGTTCCGGAAGCAGCGCGCGAACTCGTAGACCTTGTCGTAGCCGCCGACGACGAGGCGCTTGAGGTAGGTCTCGGGCGCGATCCGCAGGGTCACCTCGATGTCGAGGGCGTTGTGGTGGCTCGTGAACGGTCGCGCCATCGCGCCCGACGCCTTCGTCGCGAGGATCGGCGTCTCGACCTCCTCGAAGTCGTGGTCGTCGAGGTAGCGGCGCATCGTCCGGACGACGCTCGTGCGGAGCCGGAACCGGTCGCGCGCCTCCTCGTTCACGATCAGGTCGAGGTAGCGCTGCCGCAGCCGCGTCTCGACGTCCTTCACGCCCGCCCACTTCTCGGGCAGCGGCCGGAGCGCCTTGCCCATGAACTCGAAGCTCTCGACCTCGAGGGTGAGCTCGCCCTTCTCGGTGCGGTAGATCCGGCCGGCGCAGCCGACGTGGTCGCCGATGTCGATCCGCTTCTTGAAGCGCTTGAAGAGCTCGGGGTCGAGGCCGTCCTTGCGGAGCGAGATCTGGAGCCCGCCCTTGAAGTCGCGGAGCTTCGCGAAGATCAGCTTGCCCATGTCGCGCTTGGCGATGACGCGTCCCCCGATGCGGACGCCTTCGGTCCCCTCGGCGAGGTCGGCGGCCTTCTCGAGGGTGTGGGTGCGCTCGAAGCGCTCGGGCCAGACGGGCACTCCCTCGTCGCGGAGGCGCTCCATCTTCTCGATGCGAACACGACGGAGCTCGGCGATCGGCTGCTGCTGCTTCTGCGGCTTCTGCTTGTCGCCTTGCTGCTTCTGGGGCTGCGGCTTCTGCGACTGCTCTTGCTGGGCCACGCGGGCCTCCCTTCGGCTACGGGGGCCCGAGGATAGAGAGGGTCGCGCGACGCGTCAAGCCGGGTCTGTCGCAGGAGCTGCGCCCGAAGCATCGCCCGTCGTTCCGGTCGCGGCGTCGTCGGCGCCCGGGCTCCGTTCGCACGGCGCGGCGCGGCGCCTCCGGAACACGACGTAGCCGATGACGGCGAGGAGCGCGACGATCCCGAGCGGCGTGAGCCATCGCTCCGCCTCCGAGAGCTCGACCGTGACGAGCCAGTCGAAGAGGAAGCTGTAGACGATCACGGGAGGGATGAGCCCGAGCGCCGAGCCGATCACGTAGTCGCGGAGGCGGACGTTGGTCAGGGCGAGGGCGTAGTTGAGCGGCGGGCTCATGATCATGAACAGGCGCAGCACCGCGATCGTGATGATCGGGTGCCGGTCGAGGCGCGCGAGCATCCGCCTCATCCACGGCTTGTCGACCTCGCCGAGCGCCCGCCCGCCGACCGTCCGGACGATCAGGAAGCTCGCCGTGACGGCCACGACCGCCGAGACGAACACGACGATGGCGCCCTGGACCCGGCCGAACGCGGCGACGCCGCCGAAGACGAAGACGAGGCCGGGCACCTGGACGAGGACGCCGATCGTCGTGATGCCGACGAAGAGCGGGATGCCCCAGAGGCCGGCGGCGTCGACCCACTCGCGGAGGTTCTCGACGTTGAGCAGCTCGTCGGCGCCGGCGAGCTTGCCGCCGCCGATCAGGCCGACGAGGAGGAGGACGAGCGCGACGATCCGGAGGCCGCGGCCACGTACCGGCGCGCGCGCCGCGGCCTCGTCCTCGGGGACGGAGACCGCGGCGGCGGTTTGCGGCGCGGGAGTGGGTGTGGGCTGACTACCTACGGCGTCGATGGCGTCGGCGCCGGCGCGGGCGGCGCAGGCGGCGCGAGCTGGACGTCGGCGCCGATCGTGAGGTGATCGGCGGCCGGCCCCTCGACCGCGAAGTCGAGGTTGATCAGCTCGATCCCGAAGAACGCCGGGATCTGGAGCTGCGCGTTCGTCATGAGCGACGGCAGCATCGCGTCGAGCGCGAGGGTGAGCAACGTCTGGAGACGGAGCGGGTCGAGCGCCGTCATCGGCTGGTCGCGCACGTCGAACAGGAAGGTCGGCCGCTGCGGGATCGCGATCGTCAGGACGTTGGTCGCCGAGTCGATCGTGACGTCGACGGCGACGTCGGCGTGGACGGTCAGACCGACGATCGGCTCGAGGACGCCGTTCTGGTCGACGAGCACCTCGAGGTAGAGCTCGCCGATCTGCATGTCGACGAAGCCCGCCCCGCCGAGCCGCACGTACGGCGGCAGGCCGGCCGAGAGGCGCAGGATCATCGGCGTCGTCGGGTCGATGTGACCGTCGAGCTCGGGGAAGAGCTGCGCGCCGAGGGCGCCGAACTCGAGCGAGCTGATCCCGCCGAACCCGCCGCCGGCGAGCATCGAGTCGTCGAGCTCGAACTGGATCAGGCCCGACTGCCAGGCGACCGTCATCGCCATGTTGATCAGGTCGTCATCGATCGTCGCGGCGATCGCCTTGTTGGTCGTGAGGACCGGCGGGCTGCCGGGCGTCGCCATGTAGCCCGGCGGCGCGGTGACGCCGGGGGCGAGCGGCGCGTCGAGGCGGACGCCGAGGCCGACCTCGAGGCCCGTCGAGTCGATCGCGATGGTGCTGGGGACGATCTGGTAGGTCAGGTCGACGGCGTTCAGGGTCACCGTGCTCGGACCCATGAGCGAGTTGAGCTCCTGGTCGAGGAACGCGGGGATCTGCTGGTTCAGGGCGTCGACGAGCTTGTCCTGGACGAGGTCGCGGACCGTGTTCTTGACGAGGTCGACGACGAACTGGGGCACGCCGTTCAGGGTGATGCCGAAGCCCTGGAGCGTGACCGAGTTCGGGTCCAGCGCGCTCGTGACCGTGCCGTCGGGCTGGATCGTGAGGCGCGCGACCGTGTCGATGATGATCTTGTCGGCCGTGATCTGGCCGCCGACGTTGAACGGGATCGTGAATCCGCCCTGGTCCTGGGCGACGAGGTCGATCACCACCTGATCCATCTCGGCGTGGATCGCGACGCCGTCCTGGACGAGGTCCATGCCGGCGGTGAGGCCCTGGCTCTGGAGGTCGGTGACGTCGATCTGGACCGTGACGACGCCGAACAGGAACGACGTCGCGAAGATCGGGTTGAGCCCCATGACGATCGGCGCGAGGTCGATCGTCGCGAGGAAGTCCCGGTTCAGCATGTCGATCAGGAACGGGAGCGCCTGCGCGTTCAGCCGGACGATCGCCGCGTCGGGAACGACGGCGGCCGGGTCGCCGTAGCTCCCCGAGTACATGTAGGAGCAATGACTGAAGAACCGATCGCCGGCGCGGTTCTCCGCGCGGACGGAGATGTGGTTCATCCCCTCGGTCATGGCGATCGGACCGGCGAAGCGGCCGTCGGCCTCCATGATCGCCGGCTGCCCGTTCACCGTCACGCTCACCACGTCGCCGGCGACGGCGGTGGTGTGGCCCTGGACGAGCGCGTCCGGAGCCGTGTGCCAGGAGCCCGGCACGGGCGTGTCAATGATGATGGCAGGCTGCGTGGGTCCGGTGACCGCCGGCGGGCCGGCGGTGCCGCCGCCCTTGTTCCCGTTGCGGCTGTTCGACCCGATGTTGCATCCGGTCAAGCATGGGAAGGCGATCGGCGCTACCGCTACCAGCAGCAGCGAAAGAATGACGGCGGTCAGCGTTCTACAACGCGGCCGCCCGCACGGGTTGGCGTGCATCAGCAT
Organism: Planctomycetota bacterium; assembly: GCA_029260755.1. GTDB lineage: Bacteria > Planctomycetota > J058 > J058 > JAJDCQ01 > JAJDCQ01. Next base: position 134,812 of record JAJDCQ010000186.1, read on the forward strand.
CGATCCTCGGTCGGTGCATCGGGCGCCAGTCGTCGTGGTTCGGTGTGGGGCGAACCAGGACGTCCCCTCTGGCTAACGCGATGCGTTGGAAGCGCTTGGGTACCTTCGCGTACGAATCACAGGGCGATCGCCGTGCCGAAAGAGCTTGGGTCCCGCACTTACCCTCAAAGCGGGTGGCCTGCGAATGATACCGCGGGGTCCCCTCGGGGCAAGTTACCTCGCTACCGTGTCCATCCGGCAACGGGCTGGCGGCGAGCTTCCCGAATCCGGGATGTCCGCCGTCACCTGTTCGTAAATCACGACGGGGATGGGCCCAACGTGCCCCGTCCTTCCTCGAGGTGGCTCCTCAGGTATCCCCTGAGGAGCCGCCGGGTCTCCTCCACGATCGTCTTCGATCGTCGCGGCCCGACCCGGACCATCATTCCGAAGAGCGGCCCCGCCACCACGACGACGATGGTCGCGACCGTCCTCCGTCGGGCCGGCCCGAGATGGCCGAGCGGCTCGGCGAAGAGGCGCTCGAGCCGCTCCGCGAGGACCTGGTCGTGCTCCCAGTCCTTGTCCTGGAGCTCGGCGCTCGGTCCCTGGAGCCAGACGACGCGGAAGCCGAGCTCGTTCCGGTAGAAGTCGGCGACCGCGTCGATGATACGGTCGAGGATCTCCTCCCATTTGCCCGCGAACTCGCCCGGGTCGACGTCGTCGCGGAAACCGGCCTCCTCGAGGACCCGGTCGAGGCGCTGGAGGCTCCGCATCGCGAGGGCGTCGACGAGCGCCTCCTTGTTCGGGAAGTACTGGTAGATCGACCCGACGGCGACGCCGGCCCGCTCCGCGACGCGGTTGGTGTTGAACGCGGCGAGGCCCTCGTCGTGGAGCACCTCGGCGGTCGCGTCGAGGATCGCGTCGACCCGATCGAGGCTGCGCTTCTGGACCGGCCGGCGGCGGCCGTCGTCGGGCGCGGTCGTTCGGGCGGCGGATCTCGCCGAGCGGGCGGGCTTCGCGCCGGCCTTCTTCTTTCGCGTCGCGCGCGCCATCGCCTCTCCTCGAACGTGAGTTCTCGCTCACATCTTGCGATGGCGAACGGGGGCGGTCAACGACGCATGTTGAAGAAGCGGCGCAACGCCCACCGGGCCATGCGCATCGGCGGGCCATGGCCGCGGAGGGGCGGGAACGCCTCCTCGTCCATCGCGGCGAGGAAGAGCGACCCGCGGCCGCTCGCGAGGACGTACATCGGATCGGCCATCAGGCTCAGCGCCGTCGACAGCGGGTCCGAGCGGGGGTGGCGCCAGCGCGGGATCGGGTCGGTCGCGCCGACGACCCGCATCCGGCCGCTCGGGTCGCCGAACCAGTGACACGCGGCCGCGGTCACCCGCGTCGCGGTCGGCTCGGGCACGCCGGCCGCGCGGGCGGCGGCGATGTCGACGGCGATCGCGTCGGCGCCCGCCCACAGGCGGCGCGGATGGCGCGGCCGGGCCGCCCCGTACATCCCGAAGAGGCCGTCGGCCGCCACGTCCCAGCCCTCGAGGATCGCGAAGTGGAAGGGGAAGTCGGCCAGCAGCGTCATCGTCGCCGAGTGCCGCTGCGCCTGGCGCTCGGCGAACATGTAGCGGTCGTGGCGTGGCCCCAGGCCCTCGACCGTCGCGAGGGTCGACCAGAGATGCTCGGTCGGGTGGCCGCGCAGCTTGCCGAAGGCGATCCGGAAGTCGGCCTCGGCCCACGTCCGGGAGACCGTGTCGTGGGCCATCCCGCGGGCGAACCGGTGCGGGATCTGCTCGGTCGAGGCGTCGATCACCCGGTAGCCCGTTCCGCCGTAGCCGAGGTAGCGGGCGACGCTCCGGACGTCGCGCCGGTCGAAGAAGACGTCGTAGAGGTTGGGCCCCTCGACCGCGGCGACGTCGGCGACGCCGAGGGCGCGGAGGCGACGGGCGAGGGCGTCGACGAGGTCGGGGTCGGTGTGGGTCGCCCGGTCCTCGCGCCGGTAGCCCATCATGAAGCTCGGCTTGATCGCGATTCGCATCCGGTGGAGTGGGCGATCGAGCTCGGCCGCTCGCGCGCGAAGCCGAGCGTCGAGCTCGGCCCGATCGAGGATCGTCTCGAGGGCGACGCGCTTGTCGTCGCCGGCGGCGCCGGCGAGGGCGTGGACCTCGCCGCCGGTGCCGAGCGGGCTCGCCACCTCGCTGACCGACCGCCGCTCGCGCGCCACGTAGACCTCGTTGACGGCGCGGAGCCGCTCGGCGAGGGCGTCGGCCGTCACCCCGGGAACGATCCGGTCGTCGTCGTCGATCGACGCGATGAACGCCGCGAAGACCTTCGCGTGCTCGTCCTCGTCGCGCGCCATGCCCGCCAGCTCTTCGATGAGCTCGGGGTCGGCGTCGCTCGCCCGCGCGATCTCGACCATCCGATCGAAGCAACGCGCGGCGGTGAGCTCGGCGTCGAGGTTGAAGAGGCAGTAGTGGCGGAAGCCGCGGAAGTCGAGCGCCTCGGCGACCTCCTCGGGCACCTTGCCGGCGAGCGCGCCGACGCGGGTGAGGGCGGACGCGGCCGACACGAGGAGCGGCGCCTCGGCAAAGCGCCGGTGGTGGAGGGTGGAGGCGCTCCAGCCGCCGACCGCGCCCGAGATCTGCGCCGCGAGGGCGCGGGCGCGGGTGGCGAGCGATCCGTTCCGGAGGAGCAGGCCGCGGAGGAAGACCGCGTGCATCTCCTCGTCCTTCCACACCCAGATGAGGGCGTGGCGGAGCACCTCGCGGACCTCCTCGGGGATCGGCATCGCGTCGAGCTTCTCGCGGATGATCCCTCCGCGGTAGCCGGTCGCGACGATCTGCTCGCGCTCGAGCCCCATCAGGAGGAAGGCGAGCAGCTCCTGATCGGGGCGCCCCGCGAACCGCTCGGCGTAGGCGCGGAGCTCGTCCTCGAACTCGCGGTAGACCTCACCCATCGCCGTCGTCCTCGATGTCGCTCCGCCGTCGGCGTCCGACGACGCGGGCGAGGAGGCCCGCGCCGAGGAGGACGGCGAGCCCGGCGAGCGCCCAGGTCCCGATGGGCGGCGGCGGCACGTCCGGGGCCGGGCGCGGCACCGACGCGAGCCGGCGTCGGAGCGCGGCGAGGGCCGTCGCCTGGGCCGGATCGCCGGCGGCGTTGCGCGACTCGCGGGGATCGGTCGCGTGGTCGTAGAGCTCCTCGCCGCGCCGGCGGCCCTCCCACGCGATCAGGCGCCGGCGCTCGTCGCGCAGCGTGATGCCGACGCCGGATCGATCCTGGAAGAAGGTGACGGCGGGTCGGTCCCACGCCCGGGTCGGATCGTCGAGGAGCGGGACGAGGCTGTCGCCGTCGACCTCCGGCGGCGCCTCGATTCCGACGAGCTCGGCGAGGGTCGGGAGGAGGTCGACCAGCTCGACGACCCGGGCGCACCGGGCCGGAGCGCGTCCGGGCGCGGCGATCACGAGCGGCACCCGGGTCGCCGGCTCGTAGAGGGAGCCGTGCTTCGCCCATTTGCCGCGCTCGCCGAGGTGGTAGCCTTGATCACCGAAGACGACGACGATCGTGTCGTCACGCAGGCCGAGGCGGTCGACCGTGGCGAGGAGGGTCCCGACCTGCTCATCGATGTAGGAGACGCATGCGTGGTAGGCGGCGAGGGCGGATCGCGCGTCCTCCTCGGTCGCCTCGCGGCGGACGAAGACATCGACGTTCGGGGGCAGCGCCCAGGGCACGGCGCCCGCCGGAGGCGTCGGCTTCGGCGCGAAGTCGGGCGGGAGGGGCGGCAGCTCGCCGTCCTCGAAGCGCTCGAAGAAGCGCTTCGGGGCGAGGAAGGGGGCGTGGGGGCGGCGGTAGCCGATCCCGAGGAAGAACGGCCGGTCGCCCCGGCCGTGCTCCTCGAGCAGCTCCACCGCGCGCCTCGTCGTCACGTCGTCGCGGTCGGCGCCACGCCCGCCCCGGTCGCTCGCCTCCTCGATGGGGCCCCAGCGATCCGAGCCGCTCTGGTAGTCGCGGAACCTGGCGGTCGTCCGGTTGTCGAGCCGCGGCGGCGTCCCGCCGACGTCCCACGAGATCGGGTCGTCGTCGTCGTGATGGAAGATCTTCCCGGCGCGCGCCGTGAACCAGCCGGCCCGTCTGAAGAGCTGCGGCAGGGTGACCACGTCCGGAGCGCGCTGGCGGAGGAAGTCGAAGTGGGTCATGACCCCGATCGTCGACGGGTAGCGCCCGGTGAGGAATGACGCCCGCGACGGGACGCACAGCGGGTACTGGCAGTGCGCCTGCTCGAAGACGACGCCGCGGGCGGCGAGGGCGTCGATCGACGGAGTGAAGGCGACCTCGTCGCCGTAGCATCCGAGGCGCGGGGCGAGGTCGTCGATCACGATGAAGAGGACGTTCGGCCTCGCCCCCGTCCCGGTTCCGTCGGCGTCCTCGGGTCGGGCCGGCACGGTCGCGCCGATCAGAGCGAGTAGGCACGCGGCGATCAGGAGGTGGGGGCGGCGGACCGCGCGGCGGCTCTTCACACACCGATGTTCGTCGTCGGCGGGCGAGAATCAAGGGGGCGAGCGCGCTCGGGTCACGCCTCGATCCCCGGGGCGCGCCGCGGACTCAGCCGAGGTCGTCTTCGCTGCTGGCCCGGGGGCCGCGGCGCCTCATGCGAATGAGGAGGGCGGCGGCAAGGAGCGCCGCGCACCCGAAGAGCGCCCACCGCTGGATCGATCGTCCGGAGCCCGGAGGCGCCAGGGGCGCCGGGCGGGGCACCCCGGCGAGCAGGTCTCGGAGCTCCTCGAGGGCTGCGGCCTGGTCGGGGTCTCCGACCACGCTTCGCGACTGTCGCGGGTCGGCCTCGAGGTCGTAGAGCTCCTCGTGACGTCTCGGCCCCTCCCACGCGATGTACCGGTGGCGCTCCGTCCTCACCGCCGTTCCGACGAAGGCGCCCGACCGCGAGAAGGTGAGGGCGGGGTGCGGCCAGGGGCGCGTCGGCTCATCGAGGAGGGGGATGAGGCTGTTCCCGTCGACCTCGGGAGGTGAGGCCAGTCCGGCCAGCTCGGCGAGCGTGGGGAACACGTCGACGAGCTCGACGAGCCGGGCGCAGCGGGCGGGGTCGCGACCGGGGACGTCGAGGATCAGCGGGACTCGCGTCGCCGAATCATAGAGCGATCCGTACTTGCCCCACTTTCCTCGTTCTCCGAGGTGGAAGCCGTGGTCGCCGAGAAGGGTCACGATCGTTCGCTCGCGCAAGGCCAGTCGATCGAGCGCCGCGAGGATCCGACCGATCTGCTCGTCGATGAACGCGACGCAGGCGTGGTACGCGAGAAGCGCGTCTCGAGCTTCGGCCCGGGTCGCGCTCCGGTCTCGGAAGATGTCGGTGTTCGGCCCAAACGCCCATGGGCCCGCCCCCTCGGGCGGGGTCGGCTTCGGCATGAAGTCAGACGGCAGACGAGGCGCCGTCCCTCCCCGTTCGAAGAACCGTCTCGGGGCGAGGAGCGGCGCGTGCGGACGAAAGAACCCGACGCCGAGAAAGAAGCTCGTCCCCGCGTGCTCTTCGAGGAGCTCGATCGCGCGGTCGGCCGTGTCGACGTCCCTCCTGACCTCGGGGCGGCTCGGGTCGACGGGACCCCAGTCGTCCGACCGCTCGAAGTGCTTCCGCATCGCTTCTGGCGAGCGGCCGGTGGGGTTCGGCGCCCTTCCGCCGATGCTCCAGGACGCTGGGTCTTCGTCCTTGTTGTGGAAGACCTTGCCAGCCCGCGCGGTGATCCAGCCGGCGCGGCGGAAGAGCTGCGGGAGGGTGACGGCGTCCGGCGCCAGGTCGCGGAAGAACTCCAGGGGGGCCTGGGTCGTGACTCCGAGCGAGGCCGGGTAGCGACCTGTCAGAAACGAGGCGCGTGACGGAGCGCAGAGGGGGTACTGGCAGTGGGCCTGCTCGAAGACGACGCCGCGGGCGGCGAGGGCGTCGATCGACGGGGTGAGCGCGGCCTCGACGCCGTAGCAGCCGAGCTGGGGCGCGAGGTCGTCGACGACGATGAAGAGGACGTTCGGCTTCGTCCTGGGCCCAGGGCCGCCGGCGTCCTCGGATCGTGCCGACCCGAGCCCGCCGACCAGAGCGGCGAGGCACGCGGCGATCGCGAGGGAGGGGCGGCGGACCGCGCGGCGGCTCTTCACATCACCGATGTTCGTCGGCGGCGGGCGAGAATCAAGGGGGCGGGGGACGCTCAGATCGTGAGACCGGCGATGAGGGCGATCGGAAGGATGAGGCCCGCGAGGAAGAAGAGGCAGCCCGTCCCTCGGATCGCGGTCGCTCGTGGGGCGTCGCGGGAGACCAGGAAGCCGTGGGTCAGGAGCGTGACCAGGACGATCGGGGTGAGGGTCGCGACGGCGCCGAGCACGCCCGGCGGGACGAGCGGATCGAGGATCTCGCCGGCGGGAGCGATGAACATCCGCGAGAGGCCCGTCCCGGTTCCGACGAGGGAGGCGATGGCGCCGAGCGTGCCGCCGACGGCGAGCGAATGGGCTGCCGCGAAGGGATCGGTGACGCGATCGAGCAGGCCGTCCGCCCGGCGCGCGGGGACGGGGCAGGGAGGCGCGCGACGAGGCCGGGGGCGCGGCGCGACCACGGGGCGGCGCTCGGTCGGCGTCTCGGGAGCCGTCACGGCAACCACCTCATCCGGGAAGGGGGCCAGAAGATGGCGACGGCCCGACCCTCGACCTCGGCGAGGGGGATCGCGCCGCGGAAGCGGCTGTCGAACGAGACGCGGGTGTTGTCGCCGAGGACGGCGACCTCGGCCGGGCCGACCGGGAGGGTCGCGTCGCGGGAGAGCTTCCCGGCGGGCAGGTAGCGGATCGCGGCCACCGTCGTCTCCTCCGGCGCGGGGATGGGCGCGCCGCCGCGGCGGTCGATCGGGCGACCCGCGTCGTCGAGGGCGAGCTCCTCGCCGGGGAGGCCGACGACGCGCTTCGTGATCAGGGCGCCCTCCTCGCCGAAGTAGGAGAGGCACTCCCAGCGGCGCGGCGATCGGAGGCGGTAGCTCATCCGCTCGATGAGCACCCAGTCGCCCGAGGTGGCGTCGCCGTCGAGGGTCGGCGCCATCGAGTCGCTCACCATCCGGGCCCAGGTGACGTTCGGGGCGAGAACGAGGTAGAGGAGGCCGACGAGGGCGAGGGTCCGGCCGACGAAGCGGCCGAGCCGGCGCGGCCATCGTCGGCGCGCCGCGCAGGCCGTGCAGGCCGCGCAGGCGGCGTCGGTCGCCGCGATCCTGGTCATCGCTCCGTCGTCTCCGCGTCCGCCTCGGCGCTCGCCGCCTCGACCTCGGCCGCGGCGGCGTCGAGCTCCGCCTGGAACGCCGCTCGACTGCGACGGACGCTCGTCGTCGCGCCCGCGCAGCGCGTCGTCGTCGCGAGGAAGAGGGCGGGCACGACGAGCGCGCCGACGCCGAGCCCGAAGAGGGCGGAGCCCTTCGCGATCTCCCGTGCGAACGCGCCCATCTTCGCCGCGCCGACCGGGGCGAGGGGCAGGGGCGGCGCCTCCTTCACGCGCCTCTCGGTGAGCGGCGGTCTCTTCTCCACGTCGGTTCTCCCGTCTAGACGGCGGTCGCCGCCGACTGGCGTCGGAGTCGGATGGCCACGGCGGCAGCGGCGCGAAGGCGCGCCTCCTCGAAGGCGCAGATCAGCCCGTCCGGCTCGTCCGCGTCGCCGGTCCGGGCGAGGTTCGCGCAGGCGCAGCTCCGGGAGCAGCCGTCGAGGAGCGAGCAGCTCGAGCAGCCGTGATCGTCGCCGGCGGGCCGACGAGGGCCGGCGTCCGCCGGCGCCCCGAACGGTCCGTCGGCGTCGTCGAGGCGGCCGATGCTCCGGCGCGCCTCGCGCCCGGGGCGGTCCTCGCCGACGAGCCGCTCGCACGGGTAGAGCCGCCCCGAAGGGGCGACCGCCATCTCGCCGCGGCCGTAGCCGCAGGCGAGCGCCTCCGCCGAGATGGCGCCCTGGCGCAGAGCCAGCGGCGTGTCGATCCAGCCGATCTGCAGCTCCGGGAAGCGGTCGGCGAAGAGCGTCCCGGCGTCGGTGACGGCGCCGATGAGGTCGCGGGCGCTCGGGGCGTCCCAGGGCGCGCTCCAGTCGATCGACGGGTCGAACGCGCGAGCGCCGCGGTCGGCGAGGAAGCGGAGGCCCTCGACGAGGCGATCGACCGTCTCGGGACGCACGACGCTCACGATCCGGAGCGACAGCCCCGCCTCGAGCGCGGCGTCGAGCGCCGCGAGGGCGCCGGTCGAGGAGCCGCCGCCGTCGGCGCGCGGGCGCTGGGCGTCGTGCACCTCGGGGAGCCCGTCGATGCTGAGGCCGAGCTGGACCTCCTCGTCGCGGAGGAACCGGAGGACCGGGCCGCGGAGCGGGACGGCCCCGCTCGTGGTGAGGTGGACGACGACGTCGATCCGGTCGCCGGCGGAGCGTCGCGCGTGAGCGACCGCTTCGCGCGCCACGTCGAGCGCGACGAGCGGCTCGCCGCCGAGGAGGACGAGGTCGAGCCGGCCGCCGGAAGCGACCGAGGCGACTCCCCGCTCGACGGCCGCCCGGGCGATCTCGACCGGCATGGCGATCGCCTGGGCGCGCCCGGCGTAGCAGTAACCGCAGCGCAGCGGGCAGGCGTGGGTCAACGTCAGGGCGAGCCGGTAGCGGGCGCAGCCGCCGGAGCGCGGCGCGCGGAGCGTCATCGACATGAATGGCGTCCCCAACCCCGGAGGGTGCTCGGATGAGCGCGACCTACGGGGGATATACGCAAGACGTATCCCGGGGGTTCAGTGTTGCATCCGACCGGTTTGCCGGACGCGATAGACCGCGCCCATCCCGCCGCGGCCGAGCGCGGTCTCGATCAGGTACGGGCCGATCCGTTGTCCAGCCTCGGGCAGCCGTGTCGTCGTCGGGCTCATCGCGGCCGGGCGCTCTCGGACGCGTCGCGATGCGCGTCGGCCGCGGTCCGCGCCCGGCCCGCTTCCTCGGCCCGACCGAGCGCCTCGAGCAGATCGGCGCGCTTCGCCTTCGCATCGGCGCAGCGGCGGTGCGAGCCGGCCCACCCCGCGCGCAGGCTGCGCTCGAAGACGACGATCGCGGCGTCGATCGCCTCGAGGGCGCCGGCGTGGTCTCCGTGCGCCTCGAGATGGAGGGCGCGCCCCTTGAGGGGATAGCCGGCGTGAGGCTGGTCCTCCTCGAGCGGAAGCTCGGCGCACGCCTCGACGATCCGGTCGATCAGCGGGCCGTCCTCCCCCGACGCCTTGCAGCAGTCCGGGGGGCCGAGGTCGATGAGGCGGGCCATCTCGTTCGAGAGGCGCCCCGCCATCTCCTCGGCGCTTCGAATCCGCGGCCACGGTCGGACATCGAGCTCCTCGCGGGGGGGCCACCACGCGTCGAGCGCCGACTGAAGGGCGACGGCGACGCGCACGCGGGCGATCGCGTCGCCGAGGTCGAGGCGCGGATCATCGAGCGTCACCGGCGGCGGCGTCACGTCCGGGTCGTCCGGACGGATCAGGGCGCCGCGGGCGCGGAGGACGACGCGCGCGAGCGCCTCGTGGGCGAACGGCAGCCGGCGCCGGTCGTCGAGGGCGGCATCGGCCTCGTCGATCTCGACCGCCCGCGTCGCGACCTCGAACGGCCGGGGCCAGAGGAAGGGGTCCTCGTGGTCGACGTAGTGCCGCGCGGCGCGGGTGTAGAGCCAGGCGCGGCGGAGCTCGGTCTCGAGGGCTCCCTCGATCAGGGGGAGGATCCCCTCGCGCCGCTCCTCGGTGTAGGCCTCCCTCGACGTGGGCATCCGTAGGGACGCGATCGCGAGGAGGACGGCTGGGTTTCGCTCGCGCGCCGGTCGGGCGAGCTCGGCGCGGCCGCGCCGCGCGAGGAGGTCATCGTCGAAGAGAGACTCGGTCTCGCCGAGGAGCGCCTCGAAGTCCTTGCTCCGAAGCGAGCCGATCCGGTCGACCCGCTGGGTGAGCAGCCACGCGGAGAGGAGCAGCATCCTCTCGGTCGTCTCGTCTCGCTCGCGGCGTCCCCGCCCGATGACCCCGATCAGGAGGTTCGAGCGGTAGGCGACGTGGCCGAGCAGCTCGGAGGGCTCCCGCGCGTCCTCGGCGTCCTCGATCCGGACGAGGAGGTCGAGCTCGGCGCGGGTCTGATCGACCGAGCCCTCGGAGCCGGCCGCGTGGAACCGGGTCCGGCATCGGTCGACGACCGCGACGGTGAGTCGCGAGCGCTCCGAGGGGACGCCGCGATCGAGGATCGCCTCGCGAAGCGATCGGAGCGCTCGGTCGAGGGCGACCGCGTCGGTCACCTCCTCGCCGTTCGGGCCGCGGTAGAGCGTCTCGGCGTGGCGCAGGAGCAGCGCGCCGGCGACCTCGTCCGAACGGCCCTCGAGCAGCTCGTCGAGCTCCGGCCCGAGCGGCGGCGCGAGCTGCCCCGCGACGATCCGCGCGACGAGGAAGTCGAGGGCGGCAGCGTCCTCCAGGTGCTCGTTGCGGGCCGTCGGTTCGACTCCGTAGAGGACCTCGCGCACGCCGGTCGGGTCGTTCGCCGCGACGAGGACCCGGAGGGCCCGCCCGAGGAGCGGCCCGTTGACGGCGTCCTCGGACCGGACGAGCCTCGCCACCTCGGCGGCGTCGAGCCTCGGCGTCCCCGCGCCGTGGAGCGCGGCGAGGAGCTCGGCGCGCCGGCGGAGCGGCCCGCCGCCCCGGTCACCGGCGTCGGCGATCGCGGGATCGGCGGCGAGGCCGCGCGCGAGGATCGCGTCCTCGTCCGAGATGGAGCCCGTCGCGTCGGTCCGCGCCTCGATCGCCTCGAGGGCGGCGATCGGGTCCGGGCCGAGGAGCGTCGGAACGGCGAGGCTGACAGCCGCGAGCGCCGCGACGGCGAGGGCGATGGCGGCGAGCGCCGTCACTCGCCGGAGCCGACGTGTCCTCGGGCGGAGCCGAATCCAGAGGCGACCGATCGCTCCCGGCGGGCGCGCCTCGGTCGGCTCGCCCGCGCGCCATCGCTCGAGGTCGTCGGCGAGGGCGCCGGCCGATCCGTAGCGGTCGCCCGGCTCCTTCTCGAGCGCCTTGCCGCAGATCGCGTCGAGCTCGGGCGCGATCCCGGAGCGGCGGTGGCTCGGCGGCCTCGCGTCGTGGAGGAGGACGGCGACGATCAGCGCGTGCGCCTCGCCGCGCCCGAACGGCGGCTCGCCGGTGAGCATCGCGTAGAGGACGGCGCCCAGGCCCCACACGTCGGCCGCCTCCGTCGTCGGCGTCTCGCCGGCATCGGCCTGCTCCGGCGCCATGAACGCCGGCGTTCCGAGGACGTCGCCGGTCCTCGTGAGCCGGGTCGTCTCGAGGTCGCGGGCGAGGCCGAAGTCGATCAGGCGGGGGGCGCGATCGCCCGCGGCGATGATGATGTTCTCGGGCTTGACGTCGCGGTGGATGACCCCGTGGGCGTGGGCGTGGTCGAGCGCCCGTCCGATCGCGGCGGCGAGGCGCGCCGCCTCGCGCGGATCGAGCGGGCCCGTCTCGTCGATCACGCCGGCGAGGGGGCGGCCCTCGATCAGCTCGGCGGCGCACCAGAGCCGACCCGCGTCGACCCCGCTCGCGTGGACGCGCACGATCCCCGGGTGGGGCGGGAGCGATCCGAGGATCTCGGCCTCCCGGCGGAAGCGCGCCAGGCTCGTCTCGGAGCCGGCCCGCTCCGGCAGGATCAGCTTGACCGCGTGGATGGCGCCGGTCGCCGCGTGGCGCGCTCGCAGGACCGCGCCCATCCCGCCGCGTCCGAGCACGTCGATGACGACGTAGGGGCCTAACCGCTCGCCGGGCCTCGGGAGCATCCGTCGATCACTCCCGCGGCAGGGGCACGTCGGCCTGCTCGCCCTCGTTGAAGTCGAGCTTCTCCTGCGGCCACCGGATCACCTGCTTCAGCAGCTTCACCATCGCCTTGCCGCTGTCCGGGTAGACCATCACGTCGTTCGGCTCCTTCGTCCCGACGACGATCATCCGGCACGGCTCGTCGAACGGGTTCAGGGTCGCGTGGGCGACGCCGGTGCCGCCCGGGAAGCAGACGTAGTCGCCGGCCTTCATCTCGTGGCGGTCATCGCCGCTGCGGAGGATGCACCGGCCTTCGAGGATGAAGAAGTGCTCCTCCTCGAGGCTGTGGTAGTGGAAGGGGCAGCTCTGCCGGCCCGGCGGGAGCTCGACGACGTGGAAGCCGAGCTTGGTCCCGCCGCCGTGTGCGCCGAGCGGGATCGTCCGGTCGCCGAAGCGGGCGCCGGTGACGTAGTCCTCGACGGGGAGCTCGGCGGAGGCGTGGGGGATGTTGGGGCGGGGCTCGATCTCGGGGAAGCTCAACGATCGGATCTCCTTTTCCGAAATGGGCTTCGACTCAGTGGGCCTGCTCCGGCCGTCGGCCGCAAGCTCCGTCCGGTCGGCCGCGACCGTTGCCCCGGCCCCGCGTGCCCCTTACAGTGTCGCGCCAACCGCTCAGAAGTCCCAGCGGTCGTCCCGGTAGTGGTCCCAGCAGGAGCCCGCGTCATGATTCGCCCGCGCCACGTCCTCGCCGCGTTCGTCCTCGCCCTGTCCGCCGCCCTGGCCTCGTCCTGGGTCCAGAGCGTCGAGAGCAAGGAGCCCCCGCCGCCCGACCAGTTCCGGCAGCTCGAGGAGATCCTCCCGACGCCGAACGACTACCGGACCGCGTCCGGCGCGCCGGGCCACCGCTACTGGCAGCAGCGGGCGGACTACGACATCCGGGTCGAGCTCGACGACGAGAAGCAGCGCATCATCGGTAGTGAGACGATCAACTACCACAATGAGTCGCCCGACACGCTCCGCTACCTCTGGGTGCAGCTCGAGCAGAACGTCTTCGCCCCCGACAGTCACTCCGACTCGACGGCCGCGACGGCGGACATGGAGGGCTACTCCTACGGTTCGCTCCGGCGCTCGGTCGCAATGGAGACCTTCCAGGGTGGCTACGCCGTCCACGCCGTCAAGAACGCGAAGGGCGAGGCGCTGCCCCACACGATCGTCCGGACGATGATGCGGGTCGACCTGCCGAAGCCGCTCGCGTCGGGCGAGAGCGTCGTCTTCTCGATCGACTGGTCCTACAACATCAACGACGCGAAGGTGATCCGCAGCCGCACCGGTTACGAGCACTTCCCCGACGACGGCAACTCCATCTACGAGATCGCCCACTGGTTCCCGCGGATGGCCGCCTACACCGACGTGAACGGCTGGCAGCACAAGCAGTTCCTCGGCCGCGGCGAGTTCACCCTCGAGTTCGGCGACTACCGCGTCGCGATCACCGCGCCCGACGATCACATCGTCACCGCGACCGGCGTCCTCCAGAACGAGGCGGACGTGCTCACCGCGACGCAGCGCGAGCGCCTCGAGAAGGCGAAGAGCGCCGAGAAGCCGATGTTCGTCGTGACGCCCGAGGAGGCCGAGGCGAACGAGAAGAGCAAGCCGAGCGGGAAGAAGACGTGGGTCTTCCACGCCGACGACGTCCGCGACTTCGCGTTCGCCAGTTCGCGGAAGTTCATCTGGGACGCCCAGGGCGCCGACGTCGCCGGCAAGACGGTGATGGCGATGTCGTTCTGGCCGAAGGAGGGCGAGCCGCTCTGGAGCCGCTACTCCACCCACGCGATCATCCACACCCTCGAGGTCTACGGGCGCTACACGTTCGAGTACCCCTACCCGGTGGCGATCAGCGTCAACGGGCCGATCGGCGGCATGGAGTATCCCATGATCTGCTTCAACGGCCCGCGCCCCGAGGAGGACGACACCTACAGCGAGCGGACCAAGTACGGCCTGATCTCGGTGATCATCCACGAGGTCGGCCACAACTTCTTCCCGATGATCGTGAACTCCGACGAGCGGCAGTGGACGTGGATGGACGAGGGCCTGAACACGTTCTGTCAGTACCTCGCCGAGCAGGAGTGGGAGCCCGACTACCCGAGCCGTCGGGGCGAGGCGAAGAACATCGTCGACTTCATGCGTCGGCCCGACCAGGTGCCGATCATGACGAACAGCGAGTCGATCCTGCACTTCGGCAGCAACGCCTACGCCAAGCCCGCGACCGCCCTCAACGTCCTCCGCGAGACGGTCCTCGGGCGCGAGCTCTTCGACTTCGCGTTCAAGGAGTACGCCCGGCGCTGGAAGTTCCGCCGGCCGCAGCCGTCGGACCTCTTCCGGACGATGGAGGACGCGAGCGGCGTCGACCTCGACTGGTTCTGGCGCGGATGGTTCTACTCGACCGACCACTGCGACATCGCGATCGAGAAGGTCCGCCTGTTCACGATGGAGACGGGCGACCCCGAGGTCGACAGGGCGCGCGAGAAGGCGAAGCGCGACGCCGAGCCGCTCACGCTCTCGAAGAAGCGCAACGAGGCGCTGCCGAAGCGGTCGGACCGCTTCCCCGAGCTTCTCGACTTCTACAACGAGTTCGACGAGCTCGACGTGACGCCCCAGGATCGCGAGAAGTTCGAGGGGATGCTCGAGGGGCTCGAGGACTGGGAGAAGGGGCTGCTCGAGCTTCACGGCCAGAAGTTCTACATCGTCGACCTCGTCAACGAGGGCGGCCTCGTCATGCCGGTGATCCTCGAGATCACCTACGAGGACGGCAGCAAGGAAGAGCTGCGGATCGCGGCCGAGATCTGGCGCCGGAACCCCGAGCGGGTCGGCAAGCTGATCATCTCGGAGAAGACGATCGCGAGCATCGTCCTCGACCCGCACCTCGAGACGGCCGACACCGACCTGACCGACAACCGGTTCCCCCGCCTCCCCGTCGAGGAGACCTTCCGCCTGGAGAAGCGCGAGAAGAAGCCGAACCCGATGCAGCTCGAGGTCGAGGCGAAGGCGAAGGCGGAGGAGAAGGCGAAGGAGAACGCCAAGGCCGACGGCGAGGGCGCGGGCGGCGGCGCGGGCGGCGGCGCCGGCGGCAACTGACCGACCGGAAGGCCACAGCTTTCACAGGGCGTGGCGGAAGGACGGCCCGGATGACGAGCCCGACCACGATCGCCTCGGCGCCTCCCGGCGTCGTCCTCGACGAGGAGCCTGGGGCCGCCGACTCGCTCCTCGAGCTGCTCGCCGCGTTCGTGCGCGAGACGACGCCGGAGCACGCGGCCGCGGTGAGGCTGGACGCGCGGCTCGAGGCGGAGCTCGGCGTGGGGAGCCTCGCCCGGCTCGAGATCGTGCGTCGGGTCGAGGCGCGATTCGACGTCCGTCTCTCCGACCGGGTCGTCACCGACGCGGAGACGGTCCGCGACCTCCTCGCCGCGGTCGAGTCGGGCGGCCTGGTCGCGCGCGCCGATCCCGCGGGCTCACCACTCGACGAGCCGGCGCCGACCGGCGCCGGGGTCGGCGTCCCCGACGACGCTCCGACGCTCCTCCACGTCCTCGAGCACTGGGCCCGGCGTCTCCCCGATCATCCGTTCGTCCGGCTCTACGGCGAGGATGCCGACCTCGAGCGGGACGAGCCGACGCCGCTGACCCACGCCGAGCTCCTCGAGGGGTCGGGCGTCATCGCGGCGGGGCTCCGGGCGTTCGACCTCGTCCCGGGCGAGGCGGTCGCGCTGATGCTGCCGACCGGGCTCGACTTCTTCCACGCCTTCTTCGGCATCCTGGCGGCCGGCGGCGTCCCGGTGCCGCTCTACCCGCCGGCCCGGATGAACCAGATCGAGGACCACCTCCGTCGGCAGCTCGGGATCATCGAGAACGCGCGGGTGAGGTTGCTCGTGACCGTCCCCGAGGCGAGCCGGATCGCGCCGATCCTCCTCGCGAACGCGCCCGGGCTGCGAGCGGTGACGACGGTGGCGGAGGTTCGCGAGCGTGGGGTGGCGTCGACCAACCCCGCCGGCCGCGTCCGGGTCCAGCTCGACGAGGACGCCATCGCGTTCATCCAGTACACCTCGGGCAGCACCGGTCAGCCCAAGGGCGTCGTGATGACGCACGCCAACCTCCTCGCGAACATCCGTGCCATGGCGCACGCCGCGCAGGTCCGACCGGACGACGTGTTCGTGAGCTGGCTGCCGCTCTACCACGACATGGGGCTGATCGGCGCGTGCTTCGGCACGTTCTACCTCGGGATGCCGCTCGTTCTGATGTCGCCGATCAGCTTCCTCGTCCGACCGCGCCGGTGGCTCGCCGCGATCGCGCGTCACCGGGGCTCGATCACGGCCGCGCCGAACTTCGCGTACGAGATCTGCGCGTCGAAGCTCACCGATGCGGAGATCGCCGGGCTCGACCTCTCGTCGTGGCGGCTGGCCCTCAACGGCGCCGAGCCCGTCCTCCCCGAGACGGTCGAGCGGTTCGCCGCGCGGTTCGCGGGCAACGGCTTCCCGCCCGAGGCGATGTTCCCGGTCTACGGGCTGGCCGAGAACGGCCTCGCCGTCACCTTCCCGCCGCTCGGGCGCGGGCCCCGGATCGACCGGGTGCGGCGCGAGGCGCTCGTCGCCGAGCGACTCGCCGAGCCGGCGCCGGCCGACGACGCCGCGGCCCTGGCGTTCGTCGGGGCCGGGCAGCCGATCCCCAATCACGAAGTGAGGATCGTCGACGAGGCGGGCGAGCCGGTGCCCGAGAGGGTCGAGGGGCGACTCCAGTTCCGCGGGCCGAGCGCGACCCGCGGCTACTTCGAGAATCCCGAGGCGACCGCCGCGCTCATCGTTCCGGGTGGCGATGGATGGCGGGAGAGCGGCGACCGGGCCTACCTCGCCGGAGGCGAGGTCTTCATCACCGGCCGGGCGAAGGACCTCATCATCAAGGGCGGCCGCAACATCTACCCCCACGAGATCGAGGCGGCCGTCGGCGAGCTCCCCGGCGTTCGGAAGGGCTGCGTCGCCGTCTTCGGGACGGCCGCGACCGCGATCGGAGCGCCGCCGGGACGCGGCGGCGAGCGCCTCGTCGTCCTCGCCGAGAGCCGGATCGAGGCGGACGCCGGTTGCGCGGAGCTCCGTGCCCGGATCGCGGCGGAGGTCGTCCGCGTCCTCGGCCTGCCGGCGGATGAGGTCGTGATCGCGCCGCCCGGCACCGTCCTCAAGACATCGAGCGGCAAGGTCCGCCGCGGCGGCTGCCGGCAGCTCTACGAGCGCGGCGACCTCCTCGGCCGCGCGTCGGTGAGGTGGCAGCTCGCGCGCCTCGCGCTCACCGGCGCGGTGCCGCGACTGCGTCGCCTGCACGACGAGGCGTTCGCGTGGATGTGGGCCGCCTGGGCCTTCGTCGTGGTGGCGGCGTTCTCACCGTTCGCGATCGGGTCGATCCTGCTCCTGCCGGGCGTCGATCGTCGGCGCGCGGCGCTCCGGACGATCGTGCGCCTCGCGTGCGGCCTCACCGGAATCGACGTGCGCGTCCACGGCGCCGAGCATCTGCGCGCGGCCTCGCCATGCGTGTTCGTGGCGAACCACCAGAGCTACCTCGATCCCCTGTTCCTCCTCCCCTTCCTGCCCGGGGAGCACCTGTTCTCCGCCAAGGGCGAGCTGCGGGAGAGCTGGCTCTTCGCGAAGATCGTGCGACGGCTCGGCTACCGGTTCGTCGACCGGCAGTCGGCGTCGAGCGGCGCGGCCGACCTCGACGGGCTCACCGCCGACGCGCGCGCCCGACGCTCGCCCGTGTTCTTCGCCGAGGGAGGCTTCGCCCGCGCCCCCGGCCTGCTCCCGTTCCGGATGGGAGCGTTCCTCGTGGCCGCGCGGGCCGGCGCCCCCGTCGTCCCGATCGTGATCCGAGGCTCGCGGACGGTGCTGCGCGACGAGAGCCTCTTCCCCCGCCGCGCGCGGGTGAGGATCGTCGTCGCCCCGCCGATCGCGCCCGACGGCGAGGGATGGGACGGCGCGGCCCGCCTACGCGACGCGGCCCGCGCCGAGGTGCTGCGTCGCTGCGGCGAGCCCGACCTGGCCACCGGGCCCGGGTTCGTACCGACGGCGACGATCGCCCCCCCGAGGGTAAGCGAGAGCCATCCGCGTACCGACGTCCACGTCGGCACCGAGACGATCGCTGCCGAACCAGCGATGCTCGATGCCCCATCCCCTCGGTCGTGAGGCCGACCGCGGATCCCACCTTCCTCCCGCCTACTGTGATTCCAGGGGTCAGGTCCAGGATTCACACCAGAGGCTCGGTGCGAAGCGTACCGTCCGTGCGACGCCGGCTTCGAGACGAGGCGGTTGCGCGCAACTCTCGCACGGTGCGAGAGGCTGGGCTCGCGCGGCTTCGACGCTCGGCACGCGCCGTTGCGCCGCGCAACGGAGACGGCGCGGGCCGCGGCGATCGCGAGTGGATAGCATTCCGGTCGCCACGCCCGCGGGTGAGACTCGTTCGTACTCTTGCCCCGCCTATTGTGATTCCAGGGGTCAGGTCCAGGATTCACACCAAAGGGGCCAGGTCACACCAGCGACTGCGACAGATTCGCTCGTGTGATTCCTGGACCTGACCCCTCGATTCACACCAGAGGCTAGATGCGTGGCCGGAACGCGGCGACGGGTCAGGGTCGTCGCATCGGTCGGGGACGTGGACTCCGCCGCGGAGGGTCGATCGGGGGGTCAGTCGCCGCCGACGAGCTCGCGGAACCTCGGGTCCGAGCGGATCCCGTCGAAGTCGGGGTCCGCTCGCGCTCGGGCGCTCATCTCGGCCCGGAACGCCTCGGAGCTGGCGTGGATCTCGAAGTAGCGCTTCAGGAGCGCGACCGCGACGTCGGTCTCGCCGAGGTTCGCCCGGACGCACGCCAGGTTGTAGTCGAGGCAGTCGGTGCTTCCGCTCCCGTCCTGCGGGGCGTGGCAGGAGGCGCCGTCGCCGCCGAGCTCGCCGAGGACTTTCAGCGCCTCGGCGCGTTTCCCTTCGTGGGCGAGGTAGGAGGCGAGGTGGAGCCGCGCGATCGGGTCGTCGGGGTCGATCTCGAGGGCGAGGCGCGCGTGCTTCTCGGCCGTCGCGTAGTCGCGGTGGCCGACGACGGCGAGGGCCGCCAGGCTCCGGTGGGTCCAGGCGAGGGGGAACGTCTCCAGGCTCGCCTCGTAGAGCCGCTTCGCCCCTTCGACGTCGCCGTCGACCTCCGCCTCGTAGCCGAGCCCGCGCAGCGCGAGGGCGCGGGCGTAGTCGGGCGCGTCGTCGTGCTCGAGCACCTTCGTGAAGCACTCCTTCGAGCGGGCGCGGTCCCGGACGTAGTGGCGGTAGAGCTCGCCGAGCTCGGCGCGGGTGATGTGGTCTTCGGGGTCGAAGAGCAGCACGACGCGAAGGACGAAGGCCGCCTCCTCGTGATTTCCCGCCGCCTTGGCGTCCCAGGCGGGCCGCAGCAACGCCTGGCTGTGGAGCGCCCAGCGCTCGCCGGAGAGCTCGTCGCCCTCCTCCACGTCGATGAGCGACCGCCAGCGATGCGCCCAGGGCAGCTCGATCAGGTCGATCGATCGACGGAGGTGGCGACGGGCGTCGACGTGGAGATCCTTCGCGAAGGCGAAGCGCCCCTCCTCCGCGGCGATCAGGGCGGCGGCCAGCCTCGTCTGCGCCGAGAGGGGGCGTTCGGCGTCACTGCTCGCGGGCTCCGGGATCGCGGTGAGGATCGCGAGCTGCCGGAGCGCGTCCTCCTTCTCGCGGATCTCGTAGAGCATCGTGACCGCGAGGTCGAGCGGGGTCGGGGAGTCGTCGACCCCCAGCGCGTCGAGGGCGGCGTCGGGGTCGTTCGCCTCCATCGCGACGAGCGCCTGACGCATTCCCGCGTAGTCCATCATCGCCCTCCACCACTCGGCGTCGACGACCCGCTCCGGGATGGGGATCCGGCTCGTGCCCCCGCTCCCGGAGGAGGGAGAGCCCGGATCCGGATCCGGAGTCGGGCATCCGCCGCCCAGGAGCGCCACCCCGAGGAGCAGCCCGAGCGAGACTCCGTCGACTCCCCTCACGCCCCGCCTCCCTGCTCGATCCGCGTGATCATGGGCATCCCCATGTTGCAGGGTAACGCGATCGAGCAGTCCGGGCCGAGCTCCGCCTCGACGCTGCCGACCGCCTCCTCGACCGTCGCGAAGCCCTCGAACCCGAGCCGCTCGGCGACGCCGGGCTCGGTCACCCCGGCGAAGATGATCCGCCCGAGGTGCCGCCGCGGGATGAGGGTCTGGTTCCACATGAAGAACGGGTGGCTCCCGTGGAACCCGAAGCCGTGGCGATACCGGTGGACGAGCTCGGGTCGGTGGGCGAAGTCGTCGACGAAGAGGTCCCACGCCTCCTCGGGGTCGAGGGTGCGGCGGAGCACCTCGTCGCAGAACGGCCGGTAGCTCGGGTGGTGGATCTCGTCGAACCGCCAAGGGAGTGGGTTCACGAGGATGAGGGCGCCGCCCGGTCGGATGAGCGGCTGCCCCTGGTAGAGCCCGTAGCCGTAGGCCAGGCCGAGGTTCGTCGTGAGGATCGGGTTGCCGAACGCGCCGTCACCCTGACTGTAGGGGTCGCGGTCGGGCAGGCCGAGGATCGCCGCGTCGAACGGGCCGTCGGCGACCTCGACGACCTGCTGCGCCTCGACGATCGAGAGGGTGACCGGGTGGACCTCGTCGGGCGCGCCGGCGTGGACCGCGATCGGGCTCGCCGGGACGGAGTTGTCGTAGGCGGTCTCGATGCTGAAGAGGTGCTTGCCCTCCTCGGCGAGGCGCGCCGTCAGGACGCGCCCCATCTCGGCGAGGAGCCGGGGGAAGCTCGATCGCTTCGGGTCCATCACCGAGTGCCCCTGGGCGTAGGGCCACGGGCGGTGGTGGTGGCGGATCGAGGTGAAGTCGCTCAGCCCGACGACGTAGGACTTCCAGCCGCCGTTGAAAGGCGTCGCGGTGATGTTGAGGTAGACGGTCAGGTCCGCCTCGAGGACGCGGCGGTTACAGCGCACCTCGAACCCGCGCTTGCTCTCGCCGACCGCGACGACGTTCCCCGGCTCGCACGCGTCGTGGCAGATGAGGCGCTGCGGCGGCCACAGGCGGGCGGTCGTCTCGCCGACGATCCGCGCCAGCTCGCGGCGCGTCCACTTGCGATGGAGCGCGTTGGCGCAGAGCAGCGTCACGTTCGCGACGTCGACGCCCGCGCCGGTCAGCTCCTCGAGGACGACGCCGAGGGCGACCTCCCGGATGTCGGGCGTCACCACCGGGAACGCCGGCACCGCGCCGTCGTCGAACGCGATGACGACCTTCTTCGCGCCGCGAGCGAGCTCGCGGAGCGGCGGCGATCCGAACGGCTCCTCGATCGCGCGACGGACCGCCAGGCGCGGGTCCGACAGGGCGGGGAGCGGCGCGTTCGGCTCGATCCGACGGACCCGGTCGGGCAGGGTCGCCTCGACGGCCCCGTCGCCGCACAGCAGGGTCACCTTCACCGTCGCCCGTCCTCGTCGACGCCGCGGTCCGGCGCGGGCTCGGCCGGGTCGGCCGCGCGGCCGCGGCGGTGCAGCCCGGCGCCGCCGTCGGCCCGGCGCGGCGGCGAGCCGTCGTCGGGCGCGTCGGGCGTCGCGCCGCTCTCGTCGTCGCCATCGCGTTCGCCGTCGCCGCCTTCGGCGTGCTCACGCCGGAGACGCTCGCGGAGCTCCTCGCGCCGGGTGACCGCGCGCTGCGCCTTCGAGATCAGGCGCGAGCGCCGCCGGTGATCGTGGAACCAGGCCGACGGCGGCCGCTTGAACTCGTCGATCGGTCCGCTCAGCTTGACCCGAAGGCCGCCGAGGAACCGGAGCCACTGCCCGTCGCGGTCGCTCTCGTAGCCTGGACCGAGCGGCCACAGGACGTGCCAGCTGAAGTGGTTCGCGCCGCTCTTCATCGAGAGGACGGCGAAGAGCGAGAACGCGAAGCCGTCGACGCCGAGCGGCTGGCCCGCCGCGCCCGCGTCGCCCTCGGAGGGGGGCAGGCGCCCCGCCGTCTCGCCCTCGAGGTGGAGGAGTGGCCAGAGGAGGTCGGCCTGCCAGCTGCTCTGCGGCTCGCCTCCCTCGATCTCGATGCGCTCGCTCCGGATCGACGAGAGGAGCGGCGGGACCACGGTGAGGCCCGCCTCGAGCGGGCCGCGCCGATGGCTTCCGGAGTGGAAGAGGAGCGGGACGGTCTTCACCTCGCCGCGCTCGCCGATGGTCCCCTCCTCGACGAGGAGCGGGCCGGCGAGCCCTCGGACGAGGCGGAGGCCGAAGCTGTCGTCGAAGCGACCGGCGGCGCTCCCGGCGCAGCCGCTGCTCGCTCCGGCGAGCAGCGCGGTCGCGGCGGTGAGCGCGAGCAGTCGACGCACGGGGCGGGCCGCGGTCAGCGGAGGACCGTCTCCAGAGCGCCGACGATCTCCTTCGGGCTCTGGTAACGCTCGTCGGGCAGCTTCTTCGCCATCCGCTGGATGATCTGCACGGTGGCGACCGAGAGGTTCGGGCAGAGAGTGCGAGGGTCGGGGAGCGGCTCGGTGATGTGCTTGAGGAGGACCGCGCCCTGCGACTTGCCCGTGAAAGGGAGCTGGCCGGTCACCACGTGGAAGAGGGTGATCCCGAGCGAGTAGATGTCGCTCCGGATGTCGAGGTCGTCGCCGCGAGCCTGTTCGGGCGAGATGTAGTAGGGCGTGCCGACCGTCGTCCCGGGCATCGTCAGGCTGCTGTCCTCCTCCATGTCGAGGAGCTTGACGATGCCGAAGTCCGAGAGCTTCGCGATGCCGTCCTGCGTGATGATGACGTTCTCGGGCTTGATGTCGCGGTGGATGATGCCGGTCGCGTGGGCGTGGTCGAGGGCGCGCGCGACCTGGAGGATGAAGCGCAGCGCGTCGCGCTCGGCGATGCGGCCCTCGCGGTTCAGGCGGATGTCGAGCGGCTCGCCCTCGATCAGCTCGAGGGCGAGGTAGTAGTAGTCCTCGGACCCGCCGAAATCGTAGGCGCGAACGATGTTCGGATGGTGGAGACGCATCGCCGCGATCGCCTCGCGCTTGAATCGCTCGATGTAGGCGACGTCCTTCGCGAGCGCCAGCGGGAGGATCTTGAGGGCGACGGTGCGACCGCTCGAGAGGTGGCGCGCCTTGTAGACGACGCCCATCGACCCCTTTCCGAGCTCCTCGAGGAGGGTGTAGCCGTAGATCGGGCTCGCGTCCTCCGACGACGCGGTCGCCGAGTCCGCGTCGACGGTCGCGACGTCCTCGGACGTCACGTTCGCCCAGCGGTCGGGGTCGGCGGTCGTTCCCGACCCTCCCGGCGTCGGCGAGGGCGGCGGAAGGATCGTCGAGGGCGAGGGAGAGGCGCCGGCGACGCCGGGGACTCGCCCTTGAACCGGCACCTGATCGCTCGGCGGCGTGACGTTGGGGAACGAGGCGGACGCGTCCGTGCCGCTCCCGAGCCCGAAGGTCTCCCGGATCCGCACCTCCTGCTCGGGGCCGAAGGCCGGGCCCAGACCGAGGAGGAGAGTCTTGAGCTCCACCTCCATCCGCTCGCGCCGCTCGACGAGGCTCATCATCTGCTCGTCGAACAGCTCGTCCACCTGCGCGTCGGTGAGCACGCCGCGCTCGACGAGCTTCTGACCGAGACCGCCGTTCCGGAAGCCCTCGGCCTTGAGCGTCTCGTGCTCCTGGTGGACGACCTCGTAGGGCGCCAGGTTCCGCTCCACGACGAGCCGGCCGAGCAGCTTCTCGGCGCGGATGAGCATCGTCAGCGCCTCGGCGCGCCGGATCCGAGCGACCGTCTTCTGCTCGAGCGCGCCGCGCCGGCAGAGGGCGTCGGCGACGCCCATCTCGCGTCCCTGGCGGTAGGCGGCGGCCACGTCGACGAGCGCCTGCCAGAGCGCCTCGCACGTGACGAGGCGGTTCTTCAGCGCGATCCGACCGAACGTGACGTCGGCGTGGCTCGGCATGGTTCGTGCGGCCCCGCGCCGCTCAGCGCTCGCCGAACCCGAAGGCCAGGATCACGGTGACGAGGACGGGAAGGACCGCGACGGCCACGAGCGCCATGATGAAGGCCGACCGCGCGTAGCTGCGCGTCTGGCTCGAGACGGGAACGCCGCGCTTCTCCGCCTCGCGGATCCGGGCGTTCAGCATCGCGACGCCGGCGAGGGCGAACGGAGCAATGAAGAGGTAGGCGAACGCGATCGACGAGATCCCGAGGAAGTAGACGAGGCGCGCGCGCGCCTCCAGCCGGAGCGACTCGGTCCAGGGGCCCTCGACCTCCGAGGGCTCGGGCGCGGGCTTGGCGAAGCGCCCGCTCCCGCGGCTCGCCTCCTCGGCGATCTCGCCGACCTTCGCGCCGGAGTCGTGGGCCTCCTCGATCGCCTTCCGAGCGTCGTCGAACCGCTCTCGCGGAACGTGCAGGCTCGCGTCGGCGCCGCCCGGGCCGAGGGCTCGCGCGTCGAGCGACCGGCCGGTCTCGAGCTCGAGGACGGCCGGGATCCCGGCGTCCTCGAGGATTCCCCGGAGCATCTCGAGCTGCCCGGAGAAGCCTCGGCGGAGGAGAACCGAGTCGGTGGGCGGTCCGGCGATGAAGCCCGACCTTCCGGGCGGCGCGCTGGATGCGGCGTCCGAATCGACCATGGCGCGACCCCTCAGGCGCATCTCGACCGACGATGGTCGAGGCTCTGCCGCGCCACCTTAACGTTCGGACAGGCTGCTTTCAACCGAGGTCGAGGGCCGATGCCAGCCGGGGGCGGGTCAGCGCTCCGCGAGGGCTACGAGGAAGTCCTCTAGGAGGTTGCGGGCGACCCGCTCGCGGTAGTGGCGCGTCGAGCGGACGTCGTCGATCGGCTGGATGTCGTCGTCGAGGGCGGCCACGGCCGCCGCGATCCGGGCGTCGTCGATCGCCCGGCCGGCGATCTCCCCCTCGACCGCCTTGCAGCGGACCACCGTCGGGGCGACCGACCCCATCGCGAGCCGAACGTGGGCGACCTTTCCCTCGCGCACCTCGGCGAGCGCGGCGAAGCAGATCTTCGAGATCGCCTGCGCGGCCCGGGTGCCGACCTTCCGGAAGAGATGCAGCGCCGGGTCGGGCCGCGGCCGCCGCGGGATCCGGATCGCCCGGAGCAGCTCGTCCGGCCGCATGCTCATCCGCTTGTAGCCGGTGTGGAAGCCGTCGTAGGGGACGCGCCGCTCGCCGCCGTCGCGGCTGACGAGGAGCAGCTCCGCGTCGTGGCAGAGCAGCGGCGGCGGGCTGTCGGCGGCGGGCGACGCGTTGACGATGTTGCCGCCGAGGGTGCCGCGGTTCTGGATCGCGGCGGCGCCGCTCTCGCGCGCGGCCTGGCAGAGCATCGGCAGCTCGGCCCGGCACGTCGCATCCGCCTGCACCTCGGCGTAGGTCGTCAGCGCGCCGATCGTGACCGCGTCGTCGTCGACGGCGATCCCCCGGAGCTCGGGGAGCCCCCAGATGCTCACGAACCGCCCCGGCGGGAGCTTGCCGGCGCCGAGCAGCACCATCACGTCGGTTCCTCCCGCGAGCGGGGTCCAGCCCTCGGGGTCGTCGGCGAGGAGGTCGAGGACGCCGCCGAGGGTGCCGGGGGCGACGAGCTCGTACTCGTTGGCGGCGGCTCGGAGCATCAGGACGTCCGCTCCTCGCGCGCGATCGCGGCGGCGGCGCGGGCGACGCTCTCGACGATCTTCATGTAGCCGGTGCAGCGGCAGAGGTTGCCGGCGAGCGCCTCGCGGATCGAGGCCTCCTTCGCGTCGCCGCCGTCGCGGAGGTAGCTGACGGCCGCCAGGATCATCCCCGGCGTGCAGATCCCGCACTGGGCGCCGCCGGCCGCGATGAAGGCCTCCTGGACCGGGTGGAGGGCGTCGCCCTTGGCCAGCCCCTCGATCGTCTCGATGCTCGTCCCGACCGCCTGGAGGGCCGGGATGAGGCAGCTGTTCACCAGCGTCCCGTCGACGAAGACGCTGCACGCGCCGCACTCGCCCTCGCCGCACCCCTCCTTCGTCCCGGTGAGGCCGAGGTCCTCGCGCAGGACGTCGAGCAGACGCGCCATCGCGACGGCGCGCACCGTCTTCGCCTCGCCGTTGACGGTGAAGGCGATCTCGACCGGGCCGCTCATGGGAGGACCGCCTTCCGGACGCCCGACTCGCCCGGCGGGCCGCCGGACTCGAGCGCCTCGAGGACGTCCTCGGGAAGGATCGGCACGACGTCGAGCGGCACCCCGATCGCGTCCTCGATCGCGCCCGCGATCGCCGGCGCCGGCCCGTCGGCCGGGAGCTCGCCGATCCCCTTCGCGCCGCCCGGGCCGTAGGGGTAGGGATGCTCGAGGAAGAACACCCGGATCGGCGGCGCGTCGAGCGCGGTCGGCATGATGTAGTTGGTCATCTGGCCGTTGACGACCCGGCCGTGCTCGTAGACGACGTTCTCGTAGAGGGCCCAGCCGATGCTCTGGGCGACGCCGCCCTCGATCTGGCCGGCGGCGAAGGTCGGGTGGACGACCCTCCCGACCTCCTGAACCGCGACGAAGTCGTCGACCCGGACCTCGTAGGTTCGCGTGTCGACCGAGACGGCCGCGACGTAGACGGCCCACGAGTAGGCGCCGTAGGCGTCGCCCCGGAAGCGCTCCTCGTCCCACTCGATGTCGGGCGGCTGCTCGTAGGTCGCGCTCGCCACGAGCGGGCCGTCGTTCTTCTCCGCCCAGGCGCGCGCCGCCTCGGCGAAGCGGTCCTCGACCTCGCCATCGGCGGGGAGGAGGCCGGCCTCGGCGAGCTGCCGGCGCGCGTCGCCGCACGCCCGCTCGACGAGGCGACCGGCGACCATCGTCGTCCGGCTCGCGACGGTCGGCCCGGTGTCGGGCACCTCGTCGGTGTCGGGCTGGATCACGTTCACCCGGGCGAAGTCGACGCCGAGCGCGTCGGCCGCGATCTGGGCGAAGATCGTGCTCGAGCCCTGGCCGATCTCGGTGCTCGCCGCGAGGACGCGGACCTGCCCCTCGGCGGTCACCTCGACCTTGGCGACCGAGGCGAGGTGGACCTCGCCGGCGCCGGTGAAGCCCGAGCCGTGGAGGAAGCTCGCGATCCCGAGGCCGCGCTTCACCCGCTGGCCGGGCTTGGCGTTGTGATGCGCGAACGCCTTGCGCTTCTTCTCCCAGCCGCTCTCGGCGAGCGCCCGATCGAGGAGGGCGTTCAGCGGGACGTCCTCCTTGATCTCCTGGTCGACGGCGAGGCGGTCGCCCCGCTCGATGAAGTTCTTCCGGCGGAGCGCGACCGGGTCCATCCCGATCGCCCGCGCGACGCGGTCGAGCTGCCGCTCGAGGGCGAAGATGCTCTGGGGCGCGCCGAACCCCCGGAACGCCCCGTGCGGCGGCGAGTTCGTCGCGACCGCCCGAGACCGCACCGTCACGTTCTCGCAGCGATACGGGCCGGCCGCGTGGATCGTTCCCCGGCTCAACACGACCGGCGAGAGGGTGACGTAGGCGCCCCCATCGATGACGAAGTCGATGTCCATCGCGACGAGCGTCCCGTCGCGCCGGACGGCCGTCCGGTGGATCGTCCGGGACGGGTGGCGCTTGGTCGTCGCCTCGACGTCCTCCTCGCGGTCGTAGACGATCTTCACCGGACGCCCGCCGGCCTTCCACGACAGGAGCGCCGCGTGGCCGGCGATGATCGTCGGGTACTCCTCCTTGCCGCCGAAGCCGCCGCCGGTCGCCGCCTGGACGATCCGGATCCGCTCCGCGGGGAGGCCGAACAGCGGCTGGAGCCCGCCGTGGATGTAGTAGGGGCATTGCAGCGACCCCCAGATCGTGACGCCCTCCTCGGCGCTCGCCTTCGCGACGATCCCCTGCGGCTCGATGTAGAGCTGCTCCTGGGCGCCGGTGCCGTAGGTCGCCGCGACGACGAGGACGTCGTCGTCGGTCGCGGCCCCGGCGAAGGGCGCGGCCGCGGCGCCCCGCAAGCCCCGGGACTCCATCAAGATGTTGTCCGCGCCCCACAAAACCTGGC
>JAJDCQ010000187.1 GCA_029260755.1 Planctomycetota bacterium
CGCGGCCCTCGTCCTCGCCGATCGCCCGACCGCCGCGGACGAGGTGCCCGAGCTCGCTCCGGGCGTCCGGCCGGCGGCGGCGATGGTGGCCCGACTCGGCGAGCGGTTCGGCGGCGAGCTCATCATAGATGACATCGATGCCCCGAGCGGGCCGATCGGCCCCGCGCCGACCCCGCGGCGCGGCGGCGCGTCCTGCGGGAGCCCCGAGACGGGGGGCGAGCCCGCCCGGCGCGCGCCGTCGGGGTCGTTCCCGGCGCCGCGCCCGGTGAGTCCCGTTCCGCTCGAGGCGGCCGACCGACTGAGCGAGGTCGAGGCGATCGCCCGCGACGTCAAGCGACGACTGCTCGACGCGGCGCGCGGCTCCGGCCGGGCCAGCGAGACGGTCGCGGTCGTCTTCCCGAAGCTCGACGAGTACGCCGCGCTCGTGCGCGAGGTCTTCCCGCGCTTCGGCCTGCCGTTCCACGTCTCGGTCGGGCCCTCGATCGGCGAGAGCGGCTTCGTCCGGACGCTCGCCCTGACCCTCGACGTGATCCGCGGGCAGTGGCGCGCCGCCGACGTGGTCGCGCTCCTCGGCTCGCCGCTCGTCTCGGTGTGGGTGAAGGTCGTCGACCACGAGGCGAGCGAGCTGGGCGCCGCCTCGGCGCGTCGCCTCGACGCCGCCCTCGTCGCCGAGGTGACCGCCCGGGCGCGCGTGATCGGCGGACCCGGGCGGGGGATCGCCGACTGGGAGCGCGGCCTCGGCGAGCTCGCCGGCGACCCGGGCGCGCCGCGGTTCCTGCGGGCGGTCGCCGGTCCGCTCCGCGACTTCGTCGGCGAGCTCGCCGGTGCGATCCCCGACCCGGGCGCGGTCTCGCCCGCCGGCCTCGTCGAGGGGATCGCCGAGCTCGTCGACCGCCTCGGCATGCGCCGCGCGCTGGCGCAGTCGGCGCGGCGCGATCGAGGAACGCTCGCGATCGAGGTGCTCGCGCGCGAGGCGCGGAGCCAGCAGCGCGCCCTCGACACCGTCGCCGAGCTCGCCGCCGCCCTCGCGCGCCACGCGCCCGAGCCGAGACCGCTCGAGCACCTCCGCGGGCTGCTCCGCGCCCTCTGGGTCGAGCAGCGCCTGCCGGGCGACGGCGCGGGCGCTCAGGCGCCGGTCCAGGTGATGGGACTGCTCGAGACGCGCGGGCAGCGGTTCGACCACGTCGTGATCGGCGGGCTGACCGACGAGGCGTTCCCGCGGCGGCGCGGCCCCGACCCGCTCTTCGAGCCGAGCGACCGCGAGCGCGCGCGCTTCCTCGACCATCCCCGCCGGACCGAGGAGGAGGACGCGCTCCTCTTCGCCGCGCTCCTGCGCGCCGCGCGTCGCAGCATCGTCGTGAGCCGTCCGGTCACCGACGGCGACGCGACGCTCCTGCCCGCGGCCGTCTTCACGGCCGTCACCGCGACCTCGGCGCCCGCCGTCGCGAAGAGCTCGCCCGAGCCGCTCGCCCCCTACGAGCTCGACCGGCGGATCGGGCGCGCGGCCGCCGACCTCGCCGGCCGGAACGGCGCCGCGGCCGCCCGCGGGGCGCTCGGCAGCTCGATCGCGCTGCCGGCGCGCGGGCGTGCCCCGATCGTCGCCGCGGCGCGCCCGGGCATGGCGACCGCGAGCCTCGCGGAGGTCGCGGCCGTCCGTCCGGCCGCCCGCGCCGCCGCCGCGATCGCGGTGACCCGGAACGACCGCCGCGCGCTGTCGGATTACGACGGCGTCCTGCGGGGCGGTGAGGTGCGGGCGCTCGCGACGGCCTCGCTGCCGGGGAGCGCGGAGCGGCCGTTCTCGGCGAGCAGCCTCGAGACCTACGCCCTCTGCCCGTTCCGCTTCTTCGCGAACAAGGTCCTCTCGCTCCGCGAGCCCGAGGTGGTGAGCGACGAGATCACCGCGATCGAGCGCGGCGACCTCGTCCACGCCGTGATGTTCCGCTTCTACACCCGCTGGAAGGAGCGCCGCGGCGGCGCGGCGGCCGTCGCACCCGAGGACCGCGACGAGGCGAGCGCGCTGCTCCTCGACGAGGCGAACCGCGCCCTCGCCGACGATCGGTTCGGCCACCTGCGCGGGCCGCTGTGGGCGGGCTTCCGCGAGCGGCTCCTCCGCGGACTGCCGACGGCGTCGGCGGGACGGCCCGACGTCTGCGGCGAGCCCGATGCTCCCGGGCTGCTCCTCGCGATCCTCGACCGCGAGATCGACGAGGCGAAGAAGGAGTCCTGGATCCCGACCTACTTCGAGTGGGAGTTCGGTCGCGGCGAGGTGTCCGCCGACCCGGCCCGGGCGCGCCGCACTCGCGAGGCCGACGTGGCCAGCGTCGCCGGGGCGCTCCGGATCGCGGATCCGGCGGGGCCGGACGGGGCGATCCTGCTGCGCGGGCAGATCGACCGGATCGACCTCCGGATCGACGAGAGCCTCGACGAGGTCATCGACGCGCGCATCCTCGACTACAAGACCGGGTCGCCGAAGGAGACGCGCAAGGACGTCCTCTCCGGCCTGTCGTATCAGCGTCCGCTCTACCTCCTCGCGACCGAGCGCCTGCTCCGCCACGCGGGGCGGACGGTCCGGGGGCTGCTCGCGGCGTTCCTCCAGGCGAAGGACCCGGTCGACGTGAAGCTCGCCGGCAAGGTCGGGACGGAGCGCGACCCGCATCTCCTCGAGACGGTCGAGGACCACGTCCGGGCCGACGTCGCCGCGATGCGGGCGGGCTTCTTCCCGACGACCTCGATCGCGAAGCCCGACCGCGTCGGCTGCGCCTACTGCCCGGCCCGCAACGCCTGCCGGACCGATCCGGCCCGGGTCGTGGCGGTGCGCGACCCCGCCCAGCGTCGCCTCCTCGACCACAAGGACGCCGTCGTCGCCTCGGTCGCGACCCGGGCGAAGGCGCCGCGCGAGACGACCCCGCTCCGCGTGTAGTCACGCCGCGGTGCTCGCCACGGAGGCACGGAGACACGGAGCATCTCGTGGTGGCTCCCGATCTCTCCGGGGGTGAACGATGAACGATGCGTGGACCGTCGGGGGCGAGTCTCCGGTTCGAGGGTTGTGCGTGGCGGCCTGCGCGCGGCATCATGCGTGACTACCCGGTGACCCGGGAATGACCCCGTCGCGACCCCGACCCCCGATCGTTCCTCTCGAGGCCAGGTCTCGAGAGGAGAAGAGAATGGGTTCCAAGAGCATCGTCATCCACGCCATCGTCACCGCCATCACCGTCGCGCTCGTCGGATCCGGCTGCGCCGGCGGACCGGACGTCCTCCCCGAGGTCTCGGCCGCGTCCCGGCCGGGGCCGACCGCCGTCCACGTCGGCGACCTCGTCCCGCCGCCCGACCCGAGCGCGCCTTTGTCCTCGGGCTCGTTCGAGGCGCGGATCACCGCCCTGCGCGCGACGCCGGCGGTCCTGGCGCGGATCCGGGGGCTCGAGCCGGTCGCGGGCGAGGGGCCGTCGCTCGCCCACGCGATCGTCCACACGAGCGAGCTCCACGCGATGCTCCTCGAGGCGCGCGATGTCCACCTCGCGACCTTGATCGGCGAGACGGTCGTGGCGGGCGACGGCGGCGAGGCGCCGCACTGGGAGCGGACCGAGCAGCGCGCGATCATCGCCGGCTACGCGAGCGCCGCCGGCGGCCTCGTCGATCCGGTCGTCGCGAAGGCGGAGTCGTCGGTCGCCGTGACGGTCGACGCCGTCGCGGTCCCGTACTCGATGCGGAGCAGCCAGCACGCCGACGGCCGCCTCGTCTACCACCCGTGGGATCTCGACGTCACCCTCGCCCTGCGCGGGTCGCCCGGGTCGATCCCCCTCTCGGCGACGACCGAGAACGGCCCGATTCACCTGGTCGATGCCCGTGCTCTCGAGGTGCGGACGCGGGTCTCGGTGCCGGTCGGCGCGAGTCTGCTCCTCGCGACGGCCGCGCCGGCGGTGGGGCGCGACCGGGAGAGGCCGGTCGTCCTCGTCGTGGTGACGCCGGTCCCGCGCAAGCTGCCGCGCCCCGACGAGATCGTCCGCTTCGATGACGAGGAGGCGCTGCGCGCCGTCGTCGCCCGCGAGCCGGTCGAGACACCCCCCGAATGAGGCTCTCCCCGGAGCAGCGCGCCGCGACCGACCTCGACCGCAACGTCGCGCTCGTGGCCGGCGCGGGCTCCGGGAAGACGCGCGTCCTCGTCGCGCGCTACGTCGCCGCCCTCGAGTCGGGCGCGCCCGTCTCGAGCATCCTCTGCGTGACCTTCACCGAGAAGGCGGCCGCCGAGATGCTCGAGCGACTCCGGGCCGAGCTCGCCCGCCGCGCGGCGGCGGCTCGCGACGCGCCCGAGGACGCCGGCGACCCCGAGCGCTGGACCGCGCTCACCGCCGAGCTCCGCGCCGCGCGGATCGGGACGCTCCACGGCACCTGCGCCCGGCTGCTTCGCGAGAACGCCGACGCCTGCGGCCTCGACCCGCAGTTCGAGATCGCGAGCGGCATCGACCGGACGCTGCTGTTCCGGGACGCCGTCGACCGCGTCCTCGCCGAGCAGCCGGCCGGACCGGTCGCCCGCGAGCGGGCGGGCGACCTGGCCGAGGCGGTCGCGCTCCTGTCGTCGGAGGCCGGCCGCTTCCGGATGCTCGGCTGGCTCGAGCGGCTGCTCGGTCATCGCGAGCGGGTCGCCCCGCACGCCGACCGGCTCCTCCGGGGCGACCCGCGCGTTCTCCTCGGCGAGGAGCGCGCGCTCCTCGCCGAGCTCGAGCGGACCTGCTGGTCGCGCGTCCCGAAGCTCCGCGCGCTCGCGACCTGGGCGCCGCTCCTCCAGGAGTCGCTCGCCTCCGCCACGCAGGACGACAACGGCGCGCCGTTCCGCTCGCTCTGCCGCGGGCTGCTCGACCTCGCCGCCTCCGACGAGGCGGACCGCGACGCCGTCCGGTCGATCGGTCAGGGCATCCTGTCGAGCCTGGCGAGCAAGAGCGGCGCGGCGAAGAGCGGGTTCAAGCGGCTGCTGAAGACGGCGGGCGTCGACGTCGACCCGTGCAACGAGGCCCTCGTCGCGATCGCCCGCGGCGTGATCGGGTGCGTCCGTCCCGTCCTCGACGGCTTCCACGACCGTCACGAGGAGCTCGCCCTCGGGCGGGGGCGCGCGATCGCCCGGCTCGTCCGCGCGGTCCTCGACCGCTACGACGCGCTCAAGAGCCAGGACGGCGTCCTCGACTTCGACGACCTCGAGCGCCTCGCCCTGCGCCTCCTCCGGACCGGGCCGGTGATCGACCGCTACCGGCACGTCCTCGTCGATGAGTTCCAGGACACCAACCGCGTCCAGTGGGGCATCATCCGCCACCTCGCGCCGGTCGACGGCCCCGAGCTCGCCGACCGCGGCATCTTCATCGTCGGCGACCCGGTCCAGTCGATCTACGCGTTCCGCGACGCCGAGGTGGCCGTCTTCGGCGAGGCGAGCGCCGCCTTGCGGCTGCGCGGCGGGGAGGGCGACCGCCTTCGCGAGAGCTACCGGTCGCTCCCGCGCCTCGTTCGCTTCGTGAACGCCTGGTTCGAGAGGCTCCTCGTTCCCGAGCGCCGGGTGACGTCCGACGAGCCCGACTACGAGCCGCTCGTCGCGATGCGCGCGCCGGTCGCGCCCGCCCCGGGCGACGCCGACGCCGACGCCGCGCCGTTCGACGGGCGCGTCGAGGTGCTCGCGGCCTGCCCGCCACCCGACGCGCCCACGCGTCTCACGGCCGACGAGTCGCGCGCCGTCGAGGCCGAGCTGATCGCGCGCCGGATCGTCGCCCTCGTCGAGCCCGAGCGGCTCGGCCTGCCCGACGAGCATCCCCTCCGCGGCCGGGTGACCGAGCCTGCCCCCGTCGCGCCAGGCGCCGCGCCCGTCGAGCAGCTCCGGCGAGCCCGCTACCGCGACGTCGCGATCCTGCTGCGCGGCCGCACCGCCCTCGCTTCGTTCGAGGAGGCGCTCCACGATCACGGCGTCCCCTACGTCGTGATGGGCGGCATCGCCCTCTACCAGAGCCCCGAGGTGCGCGACCTGACCTCGCTCCTGATGGCGCTCCTCGATCCGCGCGACGACTACGCCCACCTCGGCCTCTACCGCGGCCCGTTCGTCGGGCTCTCCGATGCCGCCCTCGTCGTCGCGAGTCGCCTGCCCGGCTCGAGCCTGCGCGCCCGGGTCGAGGAGCTCCGCGCGCGGAGCGTCGCGTTCGTGGCCGAGGCGCTCGAGGCGGAGCCGCTGCCGGCGCCGCTCTCCTCCGCGGACCACGCGGCGCTCGCCGCCCTCCCCGACCTCGACGCCTGGCGGCGGCGGCTCGAGCTCGGGCCGCTCGCCGAGGCGATCCGGTCGTTCTGCGACGAGAGCGGCGCCTGGGCGAGCTTCGCGGCGGGGCCGTGGGGCGTGCGCGCGGTCGGAAACGTCGAGAAGGCGATCGGGATCGCGCGCGAGGAGGATCGCCGCGGGCTGTGGGACGCGCGCCGGTTCGCGGCGCGGCTCGGCCTGCTCGTCGGCGAGGGCGTCGCCGAGAGCGAGGCGCCCTCGATCGAGTGGGAGCGGTCGCCCGAGGAGGGCGGCGACGACGAGGGGCCGGACGCAGTGCGGATCCTGACGATCCACGCCGCGAAGGGGCTCGAGTTCCCGATCGTGATCGTCCCCGAGCTCCACCGCCGGTTCCAGGCCGACTTCGAGGACTTCGCCGTCCACGGCGAGCTCGGTCTCGGCGTGCGCGCCCCGCATCCCGGCCACGCCTTCGCCCCGGCGCCGAGCGTTCGTCAGCGGCTGATCCGGGTCCGTCAGAGGGCGGCCGGAGCGGCCGAGGAGAAGCGGATCCTCTATGTCGCCGCCACCCGCGCCCGCGATCATCTCTGCCTCTCCCTCCTGCCGACCGAGGACGTCTCGCGGATCCCGCTCGACGAGAGCTGGGAGGACTGGCTGGCCCGCGATCTCGGCGTGACGCGCGACACGATCGGCGCCGACGACCACGAGGAGCTCGACGCGGCCGGCGGCGTGCTCGTCCTCCCCGAAGAGCTGCCGCCGCCGCTCCCCGCGTCGGCGCGCGGGCTCGCCGAGGACATCCAGACGCCGCTCCCCGCGCAGATCGAGACGCTCCAGGCGGAGATCGCGCCGCTCCCCGCGCCGCCGGGCGAGGTGCGCCTCAGCCCGACGAGGCTCAAGGTGCTCGCCGACTGTCCGCGCCGCTACGCCTACCGCTACCTGATCGGGCTCGAGGAGTACGCCGGGCCGTCGGCCCGTCCGGCCGAGGCGATCGTCGAGGGCGACGAGGAGGAGGACGCCCTCGCCGACCCCATGGCGGCGGGCGCCCTCGCGCCATCGCCCTTCGCGTTCGGGACGCTCGTGCACCGCGCGATCGAGCTGGCCCTGGGGCGGCGTTACCCGCTGCCGCTCGGGCCGCTCTTCGGCGCGCCGCTCCGCCGGAGCCTCGCCGCGGAGTACCCGGCGGCCAGCCCGGACGATCTCGCCCGGGCCATCGCGGTCATCGATGCGCTCCCCGAGGATCCGGTCGGCGCCGAGCTCTGCCGGGCGTCCGAGCGGCGGCTCGAGGTGCCGATCCGGCTCCAGGTCGCCGGCGCGTGGATCGAGGGGAGCATCGACGCCATGCACCGGCGCGAGGACGGCACCCTGCGGATCCTCGACCACAAGACCGACCGGCGCCTCTCGGGCATCCTCGAGCGCTACCGGCTGCCGATGCTCATCTACGGCGTCGCGGCGCGGAGGGCGCTCGGCGAGGCCGAGGTCGAGCTCGGCCTCTACACGACGGCGAACCCGAGCGCGTCCCCGTTCTACCCGCCGATGGACGCGCTCGCCGAGCGAAGGGCGATCGACGAGCTGACCGCGATCGTGCGGAGCCTCCCGCCCCGCGGCGCGCAGCTCGACGACTTCGAGCTGAAGGAGGTCGAGCCCGGCGGGACGCGGCGAATGACGTGCGGGCACTGCGGCTACTTCCAGGCGCGGATCTGCCCGGTCGCCATCGACGAGGGCGCGGAGGCTCCTCCGCGCGGGCTCGACGTCTGATGGGCCGGGAGCGCCGGCCGACCGCCTGGGCGCCACCGAGGACCCTCGCCGGCGCCTGGGTCGCGCTGCGACGGGCCGTCCTCCTGTCCGTCGGCGTCCCGACGGCGCGATGGCGGCGGCGGCCCGACTTCGTCATCGTCGGCGCGCAGCGCGCCGGGACGACCTCGCTCTTCCACTACCTCGCGGCCCATCCGAACGTGATGCCCTCGATCGTCAAGGAGGTCCACTTCTTCGACCGGCAGGAGTGCTGGGAGCGCGGGCTCGACTGGTACCTCGGCCACTTCCCCCTCGAGGGATCGCTGCGGCGCGCCGCGGGAGCGGGTCGCTGGAAGATCGTCACCGGCGAGGCGACGCCGGCCTACATGTTTCACGAGGCCGCCGCGGAGCGGCTCCGCGAGCACGTGCCGGACGCTCGGCTGCTGGCGATCCTGCGCGACCCCGTCGAGCGCGCGTTCTCGGACTGGAGGCGGCGGCAGCGCCACGCTCGGGGCGCGTCGCTCGGCTTCGAGGAGCACACCGATCGGGCGCTCGCCGCCCTCGCGCGGTCCGGCGGCGCGGGCGACGACCCGAGGACGTGGCGACGCGGGCAGGGGATGTCGAACCTGACCCGCGGGCTCTACGCCCCGCAGCTGCGCCGGCTCGCCCGGCTGTTCTCGCGCGAGCGAATCCTCGTCCTGCGCCACGAGGACCTCGGCGTCGATCCCGAGGCCGTCGTCCGCGAGGCGACCGACTTCCTCGGCCTCCCGCCGTTCGCGCTGCCGCACTACGAGGCGCACAACGCCACGCCCGCTGCCGTGATGGACGACGCGATCCGCGCCCGGCTCGAGCGCTTCTACGCGCCCGCGAACGCCGAGCTCTACGCGATGCTCGGCCGGGACCTCGGCTGGTCGCGGTGAGTTGGTCGCGATGCCGCCTTCGGCGGCAGGATGTCACCACGGAGACACGGAGAACACGGAGGAGCCCCTGAGGGGGATCCGAGCCTTCGACCGCTCGGCGCGCCCTCCGAGAGTCCTCCGTGTTCTCCGTGTCTCCGTGGTGACATCCTCTTCGCCGAAGGCGAAGCGGCGGGCCGGGCGCCGTTCTAGTCGTCGCCGGCCGCCCCGACGCCGAGGTCCTCGAGCGCA
>JAJDCQ010000188.1:0-52500 GCA_029260755.1 Planctomycetota bacterium
CGGGCAACCCCCACCCGCGTCGCGCCGTTCGGCGCGGCGGTCTCGCCAAAAGGGTGAAACGGGCCGCGTGGGGCGGTCCTCCGAAGCTGCGGCGAAACGAGCACGAGGCGTGACGCGAGAGCTGGCGTCGCCCGGTCCGGAGCGGAGGAGAACGAACGGCGGCGAGCGGTCCCGGTCGACGGACCAACCAAGGGTCAGTGGCCGAAGCTCCGTGCGCACCCGTCTGCGGACAGCGGGCGGGGGCACCGGTCAGCGGGCACGGTCAACGTGCAGGGTCCGCGGGCACGGGCACGGGCACGGTCAGCGGGCGCGGTCAACGGACACGGTTCGCGGGAACGGCCAGCGGGAACGGCCAGCGGGAACGGCCAGCGGGAACGGTCAGCGGGAACGGTCACGGTCACGGGCACGGTCAGCGGGCACGGTCACGGTCCGCGGGCACGGGCACGGTCCGCGCCCCTCAAACCAGAGCCGGCTCCACCTGCTGCTCCAGCCAGTCGATCACCTCCTGGCAGCTCGCGATCCTCTCGGCCGGCTTCTTCACGAACATCCGGTCGAGGATCTGCTGGAGCGCCGGCGGCGTCTGGAGATCCGGGGCGACCTGGGCGAGCGTCATCGGCGGCTTCGCCAGGTGCGCGGCGAGGTAGGCCCGCGCCGTCTTCGCCTCGAAGGGCAGCTTTCCGGCGAGCATCTCGAACAGGATCAGGCCGCACGCGTAGACGTCGGTCCGCTCGGTCGGCTGCTCGCCGCTGACCGACTCGGGCGCCATGTAGGCCGGGGTGCCGGAGACGCCGCCGGCCATCGTCACGAAGATCTGGTCCTGGAAGTCCTCGTTGTCCATCACCCGGGCGATCCCGAAGTCCATCAGCTTGACGAAGTCGCCGCCGTTGCGCTGGGCGATCATCACGTTCTCGGGCTTGAGGTCGCGGTGGACGATCCGCGCGTCGTGCGCCGCCTGGAGGCACGAGAGGAGCTGCTTCGAGATGACGATCGCGCGGCGGAGCTCGATGCGCTTGTGCTCGCGGATGAGGTCGCGGAGCTCGGCGCCCTCGATGAACTCCATCGCCATGAAGTAGCCGACGTCGCCGAACTCGCCCGCGTCGTAGATCTCGACGACGTTCTCGTGGTCGAAGAAGCTCGTCGCGAGGATCTCGCGCTTGAACCGCTCGACCGCCTCGTAGTGCTGCTTGGCGTTGCGGATGACCTTCACCGCGCACGCTCGGTCGTCCTCGTCGTGGGCGAGGAAGACGACTCCCATCCCGCCCTCTCCGAGCTTGCCGTCGACGCGGAAGCGCCCGCCGATCACGAGGCCCTTGGGGTCCTCGGCGTTCAGCAGCTCCTCGGCCGATGGGGCGGGCAAGCGGATGCGCGCGGTGCGTGTGATGTCGTGCTTCACCGGGATGGCGCCGGTCGGCGTGATCGAGCCGGCCGGCGCGGCGGGCGGGAGGCCGTCGAACATGTCCGCGGGAGCCGCCGGAGTCGGCGCGGAAGCCGCTGGCGGTGGCGCGGAGCTCGACGGCGGCGGCGCCGTCGGGAGGGGGAGCGGCGTCGTGAAGACCTCGGTCGCGTTCGTCTCGGCCGTCGTCGGCGTCGGCGTCGGGGCCGGCGGCGGCGTGGTCACCGGCGAGGGCGGGACCGTCAGCGGGACGACCGGCGTCGTCGTCGGCGAGGGGGGGGCGCTCGGCGTCGGCGTCGGCTGCACCGGGACGTTCCGCACCTGGAGCTTCGGGATCGACGCGCCGACGGCGCCGAGCTTCGGCGACGTCTCCTTCGGCGAGCTCTTCGTGAGCGGCCGCGACACGCCCTCGAAGTCGGTCTTCCGGTACTGGTCGATCAGCCCGGTCAGGTGGGTCGTCACCCGCTGGTTGAGCTGCGTGTCGATCGGGGCGACGTTCGCGGGGTCGAGGCCGCCGCCGGCGACGAGGATGTCGACGAGGCGGCGTCGGTAGCCCTCCTCGCGCTGCGCCTGGCGGGCGAGCTTGAGGTGGTCCGGCGTCGAGAAGCCGCCCTTGCCGATCACGTCGGCGCAGAGGGTCTCGCTCATCATGAACTTGTAGTGCAGCATCCGACGTTCGACCTGCTCGAGTCGATTGTCGGCGATGTGCACGCCGCTGCGACGAAGCTCCTCGACGAGGTTCGAATCGTCGGGGGCGCGGTCGAGCGAGCGGAGAGCCGCCCGGAGCATACCGGCGCCGACGAGTCGGTACTCGTTGAGTAGCTTGGCGATGAGGAGATCGTCGAAGGTGACCGGCACGGCGTTTCCGGGGCCTCGCGCGCCTCGATGAGAGCTTCGAGCCTAACGCCTGGAGTCGCGCGGAGTCAAGCGAGGGGGCGGCTCGCGCGCCGCGCCCTTTTCCCAGCCGCGGCGGCCTGCTAGCATCGTCGGGGGCGGCGCGGCGGGCTCATCGCCGCGCCCTGGTTCCTGGGGAGCCGGGTTGGCGGTCCTCGACCTGGGCGCGGGTCATCGCGTCCTCATTGATCGCGACAAGCTGGCGATCGGCTCCGCGCGCGGTAACGAGATCCGCGTCCGCGGCGCCGGCCTCGCCAGCGTCCACTGCCAGCTCGCGCGCGCTGGCAGCGGCCACCTCCTCGTCGACCTCGATTACCCCCTCGGCACGGTCACCGTCAACGGTGAGAAGGCCAAGACCCACAAGCTGAGGCCGGGCGATCGGGTCGTCGCCGGCGAGCTCTCCTTCATCTACGAGGCGGACTCGGCGCGCGAGAGCGGCGCCGAGCCGCGCCCGATCCCCGTCGAGATCAGCGTCGAGGACGGCGAGACGATCAGCGTCGTCGCGGTCGACACGCCGGGGCCGCGGCGAAAGTCCGTCGCGCGCTCCGGGGCGAGCGCCCGCGAGCGAGCGGCGAAGGCGAAGCGGGCGAAGGCGGAGGCGTCGTCGTCGGGGCGCGCGGATGTGGCCTCGGCCGAGGCGGCATCCGAGGGGCCGGCGCTCCTTCCGAAGCTCGAGCCCTCCGAAGAGGGCGCGACGGGGGATCCCTCGGGGATCTTCGGGCCCGAGGAGCGCGAGGGCTCGGAGGCCGCGGAGAAGCGGTCGGGGAAGGCGAAGAAGAGATCGCGAGCGAGCGCGAGGAAGCGGAAGAAGAGGGAGACCGCCGAGGCTGCCCCGGTCGAGGGCGACGACGACGCGCCGCCGCCGTCGCGGCTCGAGGCGGCGACGGGCGACGAGGTCGAGGCGGGGCCCGAGCCGGAGTCGGAGTCGGAGTCGACCGAGAGCGAGCCCGAGAGCGCGGTCGAGTCGGACTCCGAGCCCGACTCCGAGCTCGACGTCGAGCCCGACCCGGTCGAGAGCACGCCCGACGTCGAGAGCGATCCGACCGCGGAGAAGGCGCCCGAAGCCGACGGGGACG
The DNA here is from genome assembly GCA_029260755.1 of Planctomycetota bacterium. Taxonomy (GTDB): domain Bacteria; phylum Planctomycetota; class J058; order J058; family JAJDCQ01; genus JAJDCQ01. The sequence goes on from JAJDCQ010000188.1 coordinate 3,364, forward strand.
AGCCGGGCTCGGACTCCGAGCCCGAGTCGGAGATCCTGACCCCCGCCGAGGCGGCGGCGCTCATCGCGGCCCGGGTCGACGCGAAGGCGGCCGGGAAGGACGAGGCGGCGGCGAGCGACGCGCCCGACGAGGCGGCGAGCGACGCGCCCGACGAGGCGGAGACCGACGCGACGACCGACGTGGACGCCGAGGCGTCCGCCGACGCGGGCGCGAGCGACGACGATGCCCCGCCCTCGTCTCGGTTCGCGGCGCCCGACGCCAAGCCTGACGTCGAGCCCGACGTGGCGAGCGCCTCGCCCGAGGAGCGAGGCGCGCCGGCCTCCGACGATCCGACGCCGCCCGCGCTCGCGCGGCCCGAGGCGAAGGCAGCCCCCGCGCCCGCGCCCGACGCGACGGCGAAGGCGAGCCCGAAGCCGAAGCCGAAACCGAAGGCCAAGCACACGAAGAAGCGCGCCACGGCGCCGAAGGTCCCCGTCGCCGCCGGGAGCGACGACGGTGCTCCGCCGGCGCGACTCGGCGGCGACGACGCGCCGCCGCCGCGCGCGGCCGCGGGCTCGACCACGCCCGCCGCGCCCGGGGACGAGGAGGAGGACCTCCTCGCCGTTCCGCGTCGCTCGTCGGGCTCGCTCGTTCCGAGCCGGAGCGTCCTCGTCGGCGTCGCCATCCTCGGCGTCGGCTTCCTCTGGCTGTTCGGCGGCTACTTCCTCCGCGAGCGCCGCGCGGGCGCCGCCTACCGCGAGTTCGAGGTCGCCCGCGCCCAGCGGGACGAGATCGGCGCGGCGGCGGCCCTCCGCGCCTTCCTCGACCAGTTCCCCGATCACCGGACCTCGTGGGACGCACGCCGCGAGCTGCGCAAGATCCTGGTCACCAAGGCGAGCATCGACGCGAAACAGGGGCGTCCCGAAGACGCCCTCGCCGCGCTCACCGAGGCGAAGACGCTCACCGACGCCCTCGGGGACGGCGCCGATCCCGACGTCATCGCGCGCGTGGGCGACGTCCCCGATCTCCTCGCGAAGGCGTCCGCCGCCGTCACCGAGGCCGAGCGGGCGGGCCTGGTCCGGAGCGGGATCGCTCGCGCCGAGGAGGCGATCCGCGCCGGACGCGCGGCCGAGGCGGTCGCGGTGGTCGACGGCCTGCGCGCCTCGATCGCTCGCAGGGGAGGCTTCCGCGGCGAGGAGGGCGCGCGCGCCGACGCGATCGCGATCGAGGCGCGGCGATCGCTCCACGCGTTCGTCCCGTGGGATCCGCGGCGGGACGGGCTCGGCGTCGTCGACGAGGTGGGGCCGCCCGGCATCGCGATCGCGCGGCGCGTCCCGGTCGCGGCGCCGCCGCCCACCGGTGGGGCGGAGCCGGTCACGGCCGGCGGCGGCTTCGGGATCGAGGGGCGGATCGCGACCCGGGCGTTCACCGTGTCGACGCGCCGGAGCGTGTACCTCGTCGAGCCTCGCTCGCTCGCCGTCGAGGCGTCGATCCCCGGAGGGCGCTACCCGCCGACGCCGTTCGAGCCGACCCAGGCGCCGGGGAGCGACCTCGCGGCTGCCGCGGACCTCGGCCCCGCGGCGCCCGATGCGCTGGCCGACCCGCCGATCGTCACCGTGTTCCCGGCCCTCGGCCGCGTCGCCGCGTTCGCCCGGTCCGGATCGGATGGGGCGCTCACCCGGCTCTACGATCGGCGTGTTCATCCGGCGCCGACCGGTCGGGCGGTCGTCGTCGGCGGCGCCGCCCTCGTCCCCGCGCGCGATCGCGTCCTCGTCCTCGACGCCGGGACCGGGCGCCCCTGGGGGCACTGGCCGGCCGGCGGGCTCGTCACGAGCGCGCCGGCGGTCGCGCCGCGCTCGGGTCTCGTCTTCGTCGCGCTCGACTCGGCCCGCCTCGCGGTCTGGCGACTCCCGATCGATCCCGCCGGCCCGCCGGCGGCGCCCGACGCGCTGCCGCCGGGCGAGTATCTCGGGACGGTCGATCTTCCCGGCGTGCCGCTCGCGGCGCCGGTGGTCGTCGGGCCGTTCGTGATGGTCAGCACCGCGAGCACGACCGGAGGCCGGCGGACCCGGCTCGTCGTGCTGCGCGTCGACGAGAAGAAGGTGGCGAAGCTCGACGCCGCCTCGGTCGGCGCGCCGCCGCTCACCGAGGTCGCCTCGCACGGGATCGGCGGGCGGCTCGAGTCGCCGCCCGCGGCGGCGGGCGGCTGGATCTGGTTCGCGACCGACGAGGGCGAGCTCGGCGCCTATCGGGTGAATCCGCTCGCCGGCGAGGTGACGACCTTGCTCGGCGATCAGGCGAGCCACCCCACGCCCTACGAGGGCGCGATCGCCGTCGCGCCGGTCGAGGGCGGCGAGGCCGTCGTCGTCGCGGGCGACGTCGCCGATGACGCGCGCGGCGCGATCCTCCGCGAGGAGTCCGACCCGCCGAGCGCGAGCCTCGGAGGGAGCCACGGAGAGCTTCGCGTCTACGGGGTCGAGCCGTTCGCCGAGAGCGTCCACGACCGGATCGTCGAGCGAGCCGGCATCCGCCTGCCCGGGCTCCTGTCGGCCGGCCCCGTCATCCGCGGCGACCGGATCCTCCTCGCCGTCCGCGAGCCACACGCCGACGCCGACCGGGTCATGGCGATCGATCTGCTCACCCTCGAGACGATCGGGAGCGTGCGCGTCGCGGTGCCGGCCGCCGGCGCGCCGCTGCTGCTCGCCGATGGGCGCGTCGTGCAGCGACGGCGCGATGGCGCGCTCGCCGAGCATCACCCCGGGCGCGATCGCCTCTGCCGACTACTCACGGCAGGCACGACGGCGCCGCGCGAGCTGGCCGTGCCGGCGCCGGTCGCGATCCCCGCCGCCTCCGGCGGCGGCGACCCCGAAGGGCCGTGGCTCCTCGTCGGGCAGGTCGCGGTCGACGGGCGCCCCTTCGGAAGCGCGGTCGAGCTTCGCGACGCGGTCACCGGCTGGCGGCGGCCGAGCTGGGGGCGGAGCGGCGCGGTGCTGCTCCGCGGGGTCGTCGCGGCGCGGCCGCTCGTCTTCGCGCCCGAAGGGGAGGAGCCCCTCGCGGTGGTCTCCTCGACCGGCGGCGACGTGCACGTCTTCTCGCTCCGCGATGGCGCGCCGGTCGCGCAGGAGTTCAAGCTCTTCCGGGGCAAGCCGTTCCTCGCGCCGCCCGCCCGCGATCCACTCGAGGGCACGATCGCGTTCTTCGTGGGATGCGACGACGGGACGCTCTACCGGCTCGAGGTGCGCTCGGAGGCGGGCGGGCGCCGCGCCCTCGTCGCCACCTGGCAGGTGTCCGCGGGAGCGCCGATTCGCGCGGAGCCGCTCGTCGTCGGTCCGAACGTGTTCGTCGGCGCCGACGACGGGAAGGTCCGCGTCGTCGACCGAGGGCGCGGGCGAACGATCGCCGTGGTCGAGACCGGCGGGCCGGTCCTCGCGCGTCCGCTGGCGACGAGCGCCGGCGTCGTCGTGGTCGGGAGCACCTCGGGGGTCGTCGTCGGGATCGACGAGGGCGGCGAGGAGCGCTGGCGCCGCAAGGTCGGGGGGGCGGTTCGATACGCCGCGACCGCCGTTCCCGGCAGCGACGGGCTGATCGTCGTCCCGACCGACGACGGTGCCCTCGCGCTCCTCGCGGCGCGCGACGGAGAGCTGCTGGGGCGGCTGCCGCTGGCGTCGCGGCCCGCGGGCGCGGCGACGGCGCTCGCCGACGGGAGCCTCCTCGTCGCGACGACGGGCGGGAGCCTCCTCGAGGTCGGCATCGACCCGGCGACGCTCGTCCGCGGTGCGTCGGGGGACGATGCGACCGCGGTGATCGCGAACGTGGGAGGGCGCCGGTATCGACTGATCGTCGAGCCGCCGGAGGCGGCCGAGGCGCTGAGCGCGGAGCTCGAGACCCTCCGCGGCCGGCTCGCGGCGGGCGACGCCGCGGTCCATCGGGAAGTCACCGCGCTCGCCGGCGCCGGGTCGCTCGGCGTCGAGGAGCTGCGGGGGAAGCTGCGCGCGCTGCTCGGCGGCGGCGGCTGAGCCAACCCCGTTCGCGCTGCCGCGCTTCTCCGTGAATCCTCCGTGTCCTCCGTGTCCTCCGTGTCTTCGTGTCTCCGTGGTGACATCCTCTTCGCCGAAGGCGAAGCCGCCGATCACCCTCCGTCAGCCATCCAGGGAACGGCGAGATCTGCTCAGCGGCCGCCGGTCGATCCCTTGCGTCGCTCCTCGAGGCGCGCCGCGAACGCGTCGAGGCTCGCCGCGAACCGGGCGTCGGCGCCGAACCGACCCCGGGCCTGCTCGACGAGCAGCGTCGCCTCGGGGGTGCCGAGGGTGAGGAGGGCGCGCGCGGCGGTGATCGCCCGGAGCGGGAGGGCCTCGACCTGGAGGTAGCGGCCGAGCGCCTCGACGGCGCCGCGATGGGCGCCCATCCCGCCGAGGGCGCGGCAGATCACGTGCGCGGTCGCGAGCTTGTTCTCGTCGACGGCGTTGCTCTGCTCGACCGCCACGAGGTGTCGACCGGTCACGACGGAGCCGTCCTCGAGGGTCCCGCGTCGGGCGGCGCGCCGGTCGAGGCGGTGAATCGCCTCGAGGAAGACGACGAGGTCGGTCCCCTCGTGGAGGTGGCCCGGCCCCTTCTCGCGGCAGCGATCGAGCGCGGCGGTGAGCCCCTCGATCGTCCCTTCGCCGGAGGCGACCTCGGCCTGGGTCGGGATCGCCGTCTCGGCGAGGAGGCGGTGGTGGACGCGAGAGAGCGCCTCGGTCACCTCGTCGAGGGCGACCGCGAGGAGGGCGACCGTCTGCGGGCTCCGGAGCGAGACCAGCCGGTGAACGAGCTCGTCGGGCCCGCCGAGCTCCTCGTAGAGGGCCGCGCTGCGAAGCTCGGTGAGGATCGCGCGCACCTCGGCCTCACGCGCGCGGGTGGCCGTCCGGGTGGCCGTCTCGACGTCGGAGCGCGCCTTCTCGATCTCGGCGGCGTTCGCGCCGAAGCTCTCCTCGAAGTCGATCGCGCGGCTCGCCGTGCCCCAGGCCTGCACCGCGACCGCGATCTCGCGGAGGGTGGCCGCGGCCCGTCGTCCGGCCCGCCGGGCGGCGGCGATCTCCGCCGTGTCGTTCGACGCCTCGGCGGCGCGGAGCCAGCGATCGGCGGCGGTGACCGCGTCGAGGGCGGGGGCGAGGTGGGCGTCGGCGCTCGCGATGTCGGCGCCGGCTCCGAGCTCGATGGCGCCCTCGACGAGGTCGGGTCCGACCGCGGCGAGCGCATCGTTCGCGGCCGCTCGAGCCGCCGCGAGCGTCTGCGGCGAGGCGCGGAGGACGGCCGCGCCGGCCGCCGTCGTCGGGCTCCCCTCGCCGCCGCTCCCCGACGCGATCGACGTCGGCGGCGAGCCTGCGTCGCCGCCACCTCCCCGGAGGGTCGCGCCGAGGAAGCCGACGGCGATGCCGACGAGGACCGCGCCGGCGACGGTCGGCAGCGACGTCCCGCGGCCTCGCGCGGCGGCCGCCCCCGTCGCGCGCCCCTCGACCGGGTAACCCTCGAGGAAGCGGCGAAGGTCGTCGGCGAGATCGGCGGCGGCGGCGTAGCGCTGCGTCGGCTCCTTCTCGAGGCAGCGCATCGTCACGCGGACGAGGTCGTCGGGGATCTGGCTGTCGTACTCGTCGAGCGGCGTCGGCGCCTCCCGGACGGTCGCGACGAGCATGTTGACGGCCGACTCGCCGGGGAACGGGAGCTTCCCCGAGAGGCAGTGGTAGAGGACGGCGCCGAGGGCGTAGACGTCGGAGGCGGGCCCGACCTCGCCGAGCCGGCCCGAGATCTGCTCGGGCGGCACGTAGCCGGCGGTCCCGAGGAAGGTGCCGGTCTTGGTGAGCCCGGCCGGGTCGGCGTTCTGCCGGGCGAGGCCGAAGTCGGTGATCGCCGGTCGGCCCTCGCGGTCGAGGATCACGTTGCTCGGCTTGATGTCGCGGTGGATCACGCCCTGGTCGTGGGCGTGGGCGAGCGCCTGCGCCATCTCGGAGACGATGTGGGCCGCCTCCGAGCTCGGCAGGGCGCCTCTCATGAGGCGGTGGGCGAGCGACTCGCCCGGGACGAGGTCCATGACGATGAAGGGCTCGCCCTCGTGCTCGCCGACCTCGTGGATCGCGACGATCCCGTGGTGCTTGAGGCGGGCGGCGCTCTGCGCCTCCTTGGTGAAGCGCCGGCGGAGGGAGTCGTCGTCGACCTTCTCGGGGAGGAGCTTCTTGATCGCCACCTCGCGGTGCAGGCCGAGGTCGTAGGCGCGGAGGACGAGCCCCATCCCGCCGCGGCCGACCTCATCGAGGAGGATGTGACGGCCGATCTTGCGCGCCGGGTCGGCGGCGGCCTCGCGGACCTCTTCGGGGAGATCGGGGTCGAGCTCCGGCTTCCGCTTCGGGGCGTCGACGACCTGGGTGAAGTGGTTGCGGCTGCTCGCGGGGCCGCGGTTCGGGCCGGCGGCCCCGGAGCCGCCGCCCGGGCGGGGCGTGGCCCCCGGCCCGCTCGCCATCATCGGCGGCAGCGGACCGCGCGGGAGCGGCGCGAAGCCGGCGGCGGGGGACGCGCCGGGGAGGCCCTGGAAGCCGCCCGGAGGCGAGGGCATCGCGGGGTTGGTCGGCGCGTCGCCGAGGAGCTGATGGCTCGAGGGCGGGACGGTGTCGGACGGGCCGAGATGGGACGGGCCGCCGAGGGCGGGGCCGCCCATCGGGCGATGCCGTCCGGAGGAGGGAGGCGGGCCGGCGGGCCGCGCGGGGGTGGTGTGGCGCCCCGAGGAGGGAGGCGCCTTCGCCATCGGCGGGGGCGGCCCGGGGTGCGCGGGCTGGCGGCCCGACGACGGCGGCGGCGGCGGCGGCGGAGAGCCGGGCGGCCGCGGGCGGCCGCCGGGGGCCCCCCCGAGCGCGGGACGCGCCGGGCGGGTCTGGCGCGCGGCGTGGTCCTGGGGGCGCTTGCGACCGGGATCCATCGGGGTGGCGGGCTCGTTCGAGCGAGGGTTCGGCGGTCGGCGGGGTCGTCCCGCCGACGCACCGGATTGTGGCTGGCGGAGGGGGGATGCGCCATGGGCCGGGACGCCCGATCAGCGCCAGCGAATGCCCCAGCGTCCGCGTCCGGGGGGCGGCGGCTCGGGCGAGCGGCGGCGCTCGATCAGTCGAAGGATCGCGGCGGCGGCCTCGCTGCGGGTGTCCGAACCGGCCGCGAGGAGCGGGAGGAGCAGCGCGAGGTCGGCCTCCTCGCCGACCTCGCCCGCGAGCGCGATCCAGGTCGGCGCGTCGAAGTCCCAGCGGAGCGAGGCCTCGAAGCTGGCGCGCCCGTGGCCCGGCACCGCCAGCTCCGCCCGCAGGATCGGCAGGACGAGGTCGGGACGACGGGGCCGCCGTTTCACGGCGAGGTACTCGAGGAGGCGCTCGGATGGATCGCGCTCGAGCATCCGCTCGAGGACGGCGAGCCCGGTCGGGTCGTCCGCCTCATCGAGCGCGGTCGCGGCCAGGAAGGCGAGCCGCTCGTGGTCGCCCGGGTCGATGCCGGCGGCCGGCGGCTCGCGGAGGAACCGGCGGAGCTCGTCGCCGGCGGACTCCTCGCCCAGGAGGAAGAGGGCGCAGCGAGTCCCGAGGGCCACCCGCGGCGCCGCGTGGTCTCGGAGCGGCGTCAGGGCGGCGATGGAGGCGGCCCGGTGGTCCTCGGAGCGGGCGCCGAACGCCGCGGCCATGTCGACGACCTCGAGCCAGCGTCCGAGGTCGTCGTTGACCGATGCCCAGGCGAGGAGGCTCTCGAGGTCCCAGGGCGGTTCGCCGAGCTCGGCGAGGACGTCGACGGCCACCTCGTCGTCGATCAGGTCGCCGACCAGGTGCTGGTCGTCGGGCCGGCCGTCGTTCTTCGCGATCGCGTAGGCGATCACTCGCTGGGCCCACCGCAGCATCTCGCCGTCCGCGTCGGCGCCCGCGTCGAGGAGTCCCCGCGCCGCATCGTGGGAGACCCAGCGGGCCGGCGGATCGACGAGGACCTCCTCGAGGCGCTCGCGGGCGGCGTCGTCGCCGACGCGGGCGAGGGCGCTCGAGGCGTCGACCGCGAGCTCGGCCGCGCCGCGGGAGACGCCCTCGAGTGGGCGGGTGGCGACCGCACGGATCGCCTGGCGAACGTCGGGACGGCGAGAGCTGGCCGCCGCCGCGAGCACGTCGCTCGCGACGTAGTCGGGATCGCCGAGGTCGCGGATCACGAACGCGGCGGCGATCTCCTCGAGGAGGATCGGCTCGACGCCGCCGCGGAGGGTGGTGTAGCGGATGGCGTGGGCGACGGCGGCGTCGAGGTCGCCCGCGGCGAGCCGTCTCCGACCCTGCACGGCGTGCCAGGTCGCCGGGACGACCCACCAGCCGGCCGTGAGGGCCACGAGGACGGCGATGCCAGCGAGGGCGAGGCCGACCGGCCGCCGGCGCCGGCGGGACGACGGCGTCGGAGCGCGGGGGGATGCGAGGTCGGGTGGCCCGGTCACGCTCTCGATGCTATCGGCACGGCCGGGCGCGGCCAACGGCTCGCCGGCTAGGAGGCTGTTGCAGAGTGACGCGAGCGGCTCGTCGAGACAGCGTCGTGCAGGCCGAGGCGCGCGGCCGAGGGAACCCGTCTGGCGTTCTCGAGGCCGCGGAACGAAGGCCTGCGCGGCGATGTCCGGCGAGACGCCGCGAGTGAAGCGGCGGCGAGGAGCTTGCGACGAGTCGTCACTTCACGCTCATTCTGCAACAGTCTCCTAGGCGAGGTTCACCCAGGTCGTCTTGAGCTCGGTGTACTTCTCGATCGCGTGGAGCGACTTGTCCCGGCCGAAGCCGCTCTGCTTGTAGCCGCCGAACGGGGTGCTGATCGAGCCGTGGTCGAAGCAGTTCACCCAGACGACGCCGGCCCGGAGCGCGCGGGCGGTGCGGTGGGCGACGGTGATGTCGCGGGTCCAGATGGCGGCCGCGAGGCCGAAGATCGTGTCGTTGCCGATCGCGATGGCCTCGTCGACGGACTCGAACGTGATGGTCGAGAGGACGGGGCCGAAGATCTCCTCCTGCGCGATCGTCATGTCGTTCTTCACGCCGTCGAAGACCGTCGGCTCGATGAACCAGCCGCCGGTCTCCCGGCGGACGCGTTCGCCGCCGAGGCGGAGCTGGGCGCCGTCGGCCTTGCCCTTCTCGATGTAACCCATCACCCGGTCGCACTGGGCGCCGTCGACGATCGCGCCCATCTTCGTCTTGGGGTGGAGGGGGTCGGCGGGCGCGAGCTTCTCGCCCCAGGAGATCACCTTGTCGAGGAGCTCGTCCTTGATGGAGGCGTCGACGAGGAGGCGGCTGCCCGCGTTACAGACCTCGCCCTGGTTGAAGAAGATCCCGAACGCGGCCGCCTTCGCGGCCTCGTCGAGGTCGGGGCAGTCGGCCATGACGATGTGGGGGGACTTGCCGCCGCACTCGAGCGAGATGCGCTTCATGTTCGACTGGCCCGAGTACTGGAGGAAGAGCTTGCCGACCTCGGCCGAGCCGGTGAAGGCGACCGCGTCGACGTCCGCGTGGAGGCCGATCGCCTTGCCGGCCGTCTCGCCGAAGCCGGGGACGACGTTGAGGACGCCGTCGGGCAACCCCGCCTCGGCGGCGATCTCCGCGAGGCGGATCGCGGTGAGGGGGCTCTGCTCGGCCGGCTTGAGGACGACCGAGTTGCCGGTCGCGAGGGCGGGGCCGAGCTTCCAGGCCGCCATCAGGAGGGGGAAGTTCCAGGGGATCACGGCGCCGACGACGCCCATCGGCTCGCGGGTGATCAGGGCGAGGGCATCGTCGCCGACCGGGGCGACCTCGTCGTAGACCTTGTCGATCGCCTCGGCGAACCAGGCGATGCAGTCGGCGACGAGGGGGATGTCGATCCGATGGCTGTCCGAGATGGGCTTGCCCATGTCGATCGTCTCGAGAACGGCGAGCTCGTCGCGGTGCGCCCGGATGCCGTCGGCGAGGCGAAGGAGCACCTTCTTGCGCGTGGCCGGCGGCATCCCGCGCCAGCGGCGGTCGTCGAACGCGGCGCGCGCGGCGGCGACGGCCGCGTCGACGTCGGCGGCGTCGCAGGCGGCGACGTCGCCGACCGACCGACCGGTGGCGGGGTTGACGCAGGGGAAGGTCTCGCCGCTCGCGGCATCGACGTAGCGGCCGCCGATGAAGGCCTGCCCGCGCGGCTCGGCCTGGTCGGCGCGCGCCTTCCAGTCGTCGTGGGTGGGGTAGCTCTTGGTCGGGGCGGTCATGGCGTCGGGCCTCTCCGGAGGGGTGGCGCGGGCGGAGTCGCCAGCGGGGCGACAGGCTACCGGCGGAGCGAAGCGGGGTCGAGGGCGGGCGCTCAGGCGTCGTCCTTGCCGTCGATGCCGAGGCGCTTGAGCAGCCGGTAGAACGCGTAGCGGGTCAGCCCGAGGGCGCGGGCCGCCTTCATCTTGTTGCCGCCCGCGCTCGCGAGGGCGGCGCTCACGAACGCGCGCTCGCGGTCGTCGGCGACCGCCTTGAACTCCTCGTAGCTCTCGGGCGCTGACGGGTCGGCGGACGCGGCGGGCGGGGGCGCCGCGCTGCTCCCGGTCGGGCGGCCGCTGCCCGCCTCGCTGGCGCGGCGAATCGAGCGGACCGTCCGCACGCCGATCACCTGGTCCTGGCAGAAGAGGCACGCCTGGCGGAGAGCGTTCTCGAGCTCGCGGACGTTGCCGGGCCATTCGTGGCGGGCGAGCTCGGCGAGGGCGTCGTCACGGAGATGGAAGCTCTTGCCCATCTCCTCACCGATCCGTCGGACGATCGCGTCGGCGAGGGCGCCGAGGTCGCCGGCCCGGTCGCGGAGCGGCGGGATGCGGATCTCGACCACGTTCAGGCGGAAGAAGAGGTCCTCGCGGAACTCGCCCGTCCGGACCATCTCGCGCAGGTCGCGGTTGGTCGCGGTGATCACCCGGGCGTCGACCTTCACCGTGCCCTTCGCGCCGATCGGACGGATCTCGTGCTCCTGGAGGGCGCGCAGGATCTTCGTCTGCATGGCGGGGCTCATGTCGCCAACCTCGTCGAGGAAGAGCGTGCCGCTGCTGGCGAGCTGGAAGAGGCCGGGCTTGTCCTTCTGCGCGCCGGTGAACGCGCCGCGGACGTAGCCGAAGAGCTCGCTCTCGAGGAGGCTGTCGGGGAGGGCGGCCACGTTCTCGCTGACGAAGGGCGCGAGGCGGCGGTCGCTCGCCTGGTGGATCGCGCGGGCGACGAGCTCCTTGCCGGTGCCGCTCTCGCCCTGGATGAGGACGGGGAGGTCGCTGGGGCCGACCCGCTCGATGAGCGAGTAGACCTTCCGCATGCCCCGGCTGCTTCCGACGAGGCGCACCGGGCCGGCGGCGAAGCCGGTGACGCCCTGGCCGGGGGCGGAGATCACGCTGCTCGCGCTCATGCCGTCGGCCGAGCTGGCCGCGCTCGAGCCGGACGCGACGATCTGCGACCTCGCCCGATCGAGCTCTTCGCGGAGGCGCTCGCGCTCCTCGGCGCCTCGCCGGGCCTCGGCCTGCAGGCGAAGGGTCGAGAGGGAGAGGGCGGCGACGCGGGCGAGGGTCTCGAGGGCGACGCGGTCGGCGTCGTCGAAGCGGGAGAGGCGCGCGCGATGGTCGACGTAGATGCAGCCCAGGACCTCGCCGCGGGCGGCGAGCGGGACGGCGAGGACGCTCCGGAGGTCGAGGTCGACGATGCTCTGGGCGTCGCGGAAGCGGTCGTCCTTCAGGGCGTCGGTCGAGAGGACCGGAACGCCGGTCTCGATGACCTGCTTCGCGATCGAGGTCGAGACCTTTCGTTCCGGTCGGAGGATCTCGTCGTGCTCGAAGTTGCGCGTGGCCTCGAAGACGAGGCGGCCGTCCTCGCCGCGGAGGATGAGGAAGCCGCGCTCGGCCTCGGTCTCGGCGACGGCGGCGTCGAGGAGGCGCTCCCAGAGGATGCTCGGGTCGGTCGGCCCGAGGAGGGCGGCGGCGATCTCGACGGCCTCGCGCAGGCGGCGGTTCTCCTCCATGAGGCGGAGGGCCGTCGTCCGCGGGGCGCGTTCGATCGGAGCGTCGTCGTCCGGGGCGTCGGCCGCCGGAGGGGAGGGCTGCGTCGAGGGCGGAGGGGAAGACGGCGCGCTGGCGTCGGCGTCGCCGTCGGCGTCGGCGTCGGCGTCGGCCGCGGCGGCGGTCGCGGCGGCGACGTCGGCGCTGGCGACGGCGCGCGAGTCGTCCGAGCTCGGGGCGTCGTCGCCGCGGGCGGAGTCGCGAAGAGCGTTGACCTCGTCGAGCTCGCGGCTCCGGGCGCCGAGGCGGGCCCGTTCGGCGTAGAAGCTCGACGCGCGGCGGAGCGCCTCACGGGCCGCCTGCCGCTCGTTGCGGAGGAGCAGCACCTCGCCGGTGAAACGATGGCCGCGGGCGACCTCACGCTCGTCGCGCGCCTCGCATCGCTCGAGCGAGCCGGTGCTCCGGGCGAGGGTCGCCTGAGCGCGGGCGAGCTCGCCGCGAGCGAGCTCGACGAGGCCGGTGACTCGCTCGGCGAACGCGGTCGCGAGCTCGCCGCAGGGTCCGGCGCCGAGCTGCCGGAGGACGGCGGCGGCCGCCGAAGCCGCCTCGACCCGTCCCGCGCGCGCCTCGATCTCACCGAGGCGGACGGCGATCAGGATGGCGAGGGCGCGCGCCTCAGGGAGGGCCGCCCAGCGAGCGCCGGCATCGGGGTCGAGGGCGGCGGCGTCGTCGCTCGTCGCGGAGGCGGGGTGGGCGTCGAGCTCGAGGCCGAACGCGGCCAGCCCCGTGCGGTACGCGTCGGCGGCGCGCTGGCCGGGCGACGAGCCCTCGGAGGGCGAGGTGGAGCCGGCGGCGCTCGCCCGGAGGCGTTCGAGCTCGGCGGTGGCGAGGGCGACCCGGGCGGTGGCCAGGCGGCGTCCCTGATCCTCGGGGAGGTCGGCGAGCGTCTCGTTCGCGCGGTCGATGCACTCGCGAGCCTCGGTGATCTCGCCGTGCTCCATCATCGCGATGGCCGAGAGGGCGAGAGCTTCGACCTCGAGCGCCGGGCGTTGGCCCGCGCGGGCGCGCTCCTGGGCGCAGTGGGCGAGCTCGCGGGCCTCGTCGAGCCAGCCGTCGAAGCAGAAGAGCTCGGCGCCCGCGAGGTCGGCCCGGGCGGCCAGGTCGGGTCGGCCGAGGGCGACCGCCTCGTCGGCGGTCCGGCCGAGCTCGACCATCGCCTCCGCGCGGCCGATCGCCGTCTCGGCGAGGGCGCAGGCGGCGTCGGTGTCGGCCGCGATCGCGAGCGAGGGAGATCCCGCGGCACGGGCTCGAGCGGCGGCCTCGCGAGCCCGCTCGACCGCGCCCGAACGCCCGCCGGCGAAGCGGACCAGGCGAGCGAGGGCGCGCAGCGCCGCTGCCTCCTCGAGCGGCGCGTGAGCGGTCGCGGCGACCTCGCGAGCCTCCTCGAGGAGGCTGCTCGCCGCCGCGTGCGAGTCCGGCTCGGCGAGGAGGCGGGTGGCGACCGCGCGGAGGATGCGGGCGGCCGGTTCACCGAGACCGATCGAGGCGAGCTCGCGAGCGGCCCGGCGGGCGGACTCGCGCGCCTCGTTGCCCGTCCGCGAGAGCGCGGCGAGGGTGGCCAGCGCGGTCGCGGCGAGGGCGCGATGGTCGGCCGAGAGGGCGAGGCGATGGACCTCCGCGGCGCGGGTCCGGGCGGCGTCGGCATCGCCGCGGACCGCGCGCGCGACGGAGTCGACGAGGCGGACGGCGAGGCGGCTCGGATCGGCGTCGGTGCCGTCCGGCTCGTCGTCGGAGACGTCGGGAGCGCCGTCGCCGGTGAGGGCGAGCGCGCCACCGAGCGCCCGGGCGAATCGGCCGAGGACTCGGGCATCGACGCCGCGATCATCGGGTGCACCGGCGCTCGCGGAGGCCGCGTCGGTGACGGCGGCGAGGCCGGCGGTCGCGAGGTCGAGCTCGCCGGCGCGCAGGCGGACGAGCGCGTCGCGCAGGAGAGGCTGCGCGTCGGAGGCGGCGGAGGCGGCGGAGTCGTCGGGAGGTCCGCCCCGGAGGATCGCGACCCCGAGCGTCGCCTGCTCGAGGGATGCGCTCGTCTCGCCGTCCTCGTGGCGAAGCCGGACGAGGCGGCGCGTCTCGAGGTCGGCCAGGGCGCGCGCGACCGAGGCCGGCGCGAGGTCGGTCGCATCGACGAGGCGTGCGACCGTGGCATCGCCGCCGGCGCGGGCGAGCGTGACGAGCACCGTCCGCTCGCTCGCCAGCGCGCCGTCGGGGTCGTCCTCCGCGCTCGCGCCATGGAGGATCCGCGAGATCCGGACGGCGACGGCGGCGGCCACGCCTCCTTCGGCGAGAGCGTTGGTCGCCTCGGTGACGCGGACCTCGGCCGAGTCGGTGTCGCCCCCATCGAGGCTGCGCGCCTCGGCGATGATCCGTTCGCGCACGACCTCGGCGAGAGGAGCGCCGGGGAGACGCTCCTCGGAAGGAGGGGGCGTCGCCGCCTCGCGCTCGCGGGTGCTGCGACGCAGGCGCCCTGGGGTGAGGCGGTCGTTCTCGGCGGGGTCGTGAGGACGCGGCGAGAGATCGATCTCCAGAGAACGGCGAAGCCGCTGGCGCTCGCTGCCGTCGAGGGGGGCGAGCGTGAGCGGGGCGACCTCGCCCTCGGCGGAGAGGTGCGCGTAGAGAGGGTCCGGCTCGTCGACGTGGGGTTCACGGGCGCGAGGTGCGTCGGCCGCGAGGATGAGCAGAGGAGCAGCATCGGCCGAGCGCGCATGGGATCTCAGCGAGCGGAGGTGCTTGCGAGCGGCGACGAGGCGTCGAGCGAACGTGATGCCGGCGGCGGACAGGTGGTCGGCGTCGCGGATGATGACGGTCAGCGGGGCATCCCGGCCGAGCTCCACGGCGAGGGTGGCGAGCCTGATCGCGAGCCGATTGCCCCGCTCGCCGGGGTGTCCGATCGGGACGTGGCTCGAGGCGTCGCGAGGAGCGAGGCCGGGCGCGAGTCGCGACGCGGGCGTGGAGGCCGGGAGGCGGCCGGCGATGACCCAGGTGAGGAGCTCGGCGAGGACCTCCGCGGCGTCGTCGGAGTCGGACGCCGACCTCGGCGCGCGCGAGAGAAGCGCGGCGAAGGCGTCGGCGTCAAGCGCGGCGGTCGTCCCGGAGATCCGCTGGAGCGACGCCGCGCGGTCGTCGCCGCGAGCTGCGGCGATTCGATGGAGCGCGCGGGCGAGTGGGCCCAGCGGAGCCAGGGGGGCGGGCCGCCGCGCCCCGTCGGGCCCGATCCGCGGTCCGAAGCAGCGGACGTCGACCACGGCCCGGCCGGCGTCATCGAGACGAGTCCGGAGCTCATCGAGGAGGCGGTCCTTGCCCGAGCCAGGGGCGCCGAGGACGAGGACGGTGTCCGCCTCGACGGCGTGCCGCCCGGAGAGCGGGTCGGCATCCTCGAGCCCGGTGGCGGTCAGCAGACCATCGAGCGCCTCGTTCCGACCGCAGAGCTCGGTCGTGAGCGCGCGTCGGCCGTGCGGAGCGAGGCCGACCGCGGGGGGGCGCGCCGGGGCCCGAAGCGCATCGGGAGCGACGTCGGCGAGGCGAGCGAGGTCGACGGCCGCCGCGGCGGCCGAATCGTAGCGCTGGCGAGGATCGGCCGCGAGGACGCGCGCGAGCCAGGGGCCGAGGGGGCCGACGACCTCGGCGGTCGGGTCGGGGCCGAGGCCGGGAGCTGCGCCGACGGGCTGCGCGGGGCGGCCGGTCAGGACGCGGTAGAAGGACGCGCCGAGCGAGTAGAGATCGCTTCGCGGGTCGGCGCGGAAGGGCTCGCGCGCCTCGGGGGCGACCGTCTCGTCGTTCGTCCGGGCGCGGGTCACGTCCGCGGCCCGGGCGAGGTCGAGCATCGGTCCTGCGGCGACCAGCACGCCGCGCGGCTCGCCCGGAGAGGTCTCGGCGTCGGCGTCGGGGATGATCACGTTCGAGGGGCGGACGTGCCCGTGGAGGAGCCCGGCGCGGTGGAGCGCCTCGAGGGCGGCGAGGGCGTCGAGGGCGCTCGCGACGAGGGCCTCGACAGCCATCACGGGAGCGAGCCGGGCCAGGTCGACGCCGGTGACGAAGTCCTCACACACGGCGTTGAGGCCCGCCGCGGCACTCCAGAGCTGGCGCGCCCGGTCGGTCTCGGGCGACGGGTGTGCGTCGGGTATCATCGCGAAGGTCGACTGCTCGACCGGAGATGGGTCCGCGGCGACCCCCTCGTTCTGGAACGGCTTGGTCAGGAAGCCCGACGGCGGTGGAGGCGCGAGCTCGGAAGCGGCGGCGGAGGAGCCCGCGCTCTCCTCGGCGCCCGAGACGGTCGCGATCCGGAACGCGGCCCGCGGGGTCGCGAGCCCCGCGAGCGGGGTCGTTCGGAGGCAGCGGGCGACGAAGGCCTCAAGGAGGGCGAGGGCGTCGGCGCTCGCGATCGAAGGATGCAGGACGCGGAGGGCGACCTTGCTCCCGTCGCTCGTGCCGCTCGCCTCGACGTCGCGGGCCAGATACACGGTGCCTGCCACGCCGTGGCCGAGTTCGCGGACGATCTCGTAGCGGTCGTTGACGAGGATACGGCCCATGATGCGCGGGATTGTAGCGGATGCGGAGGGCCGCGTCTCCGCGTATCATCGCGTAGGAAGGAGACCGTCTCATGGGCGCACGACTCCCGGCGGTCATCGGCGCGGTGCTCGCCACGACCGGCCTGCTCATCGGGGCGCCCCTCCGGGCCGCCGCCGACGATGACGACGACGCCGTCCTCGACTGGGTCGGCTCGCTCGGCTTCCCGGACCTCGAAGGCGCACGCTTCGGCAAGGCGCGCGACGCGACGGGCGTGGTTCACGGATTCGTCATCCGCGAAGACGAGGCAGGCGTCCGGCTGATCCTCTTCACCCACGACGCGAGGATCACGTCGGTCCCGGCGGCCAGCTTCGAGCCGAAGAGCCTCGGCGCGACCGCCCGGGCGTTCGCGGCCGAGACGGCCGACGCCGATCCGCTCGATGCGTCGACCTATCCGAGGCTCGATGTCGATCCCGTTCGAAGGCTCGGGCCGAGAGGCGAGGCCACGCTCCTCGCCTGGGCGTGCCGGGCGCGGGGTGAGGAGGCGGTCGCGGGCGAGCTCCTCGCGGCCGCCCGCCGACTGCGCAACGTGATCTGCCGCGGAGGCGCGTGCCCGACCGGAGGCGGGGTTCCTCGTGACTTCCTGACGGCCGTTCACGTGGACTTCGCCTACGCCTCCCTGTGGCGACTCGTGATCGCCTTCGGCGATCGGTCGATCGCTCGAGTGGATCTCCTGGAGCGGCTTCGTCGTCACGCAAAGCGCTACCCCAAGGACATCTTCGGCTACGTCGGCGAAGGACTCATCGAGAGCCTCGAGACCATGGTGAAGGAGGACGAGGAGCGAGCCAGGGCGCCGAAGGCGCTCGGGTCCCTCGCTGGCGACGCGCTCGTCAGCGAGCTGATCGAACGGCTGCGCGATCAAGGCGGGAAGCCGACGGGACGAGGTGACTTCGACATCTTCGCCGACGCTGACGGCGCGGCGAACCGGCTCGTCGACCTCGGGACGACGGCGCTGCCGATGCTCGAGAGGGCGAAGGACGACGAGCGGCTGACGAGGGCGGTCGCGTTCTACGAAGCCGAGATCTTCAGTCATCGCGTCCTTCGGATCGGCGACTGCGCGAAGGCGATCGCCGAGAGGATCCGGTCGTCGGGAAGCTGAGGCTCGCGCCGCCCGATGCTCGGAACACGTGAACTCGGCGCCGAGACGATCGGTGCATCGACTCGTCTCGTCACGAGTCGAGATCCGCGCCGTTCGACGCACGGAGACCCTCCCTGCGCTCGTTACGTCACTCATCCGAACCGAACCACGGCGTCCGTGTCCGAGCGTCTCCGTCAACGCCCGCTGATCTGGAAAAATGCCCGGGTAAATACCTTACTTTTTTCTGCAAACATTCGAGCCTCCCGAACGTCTATCTAACGGACGAAACCAGAGGAGGTCGATTCATGACGATTCCGGACGCGGATCGAAGGCTCACCCAGGCTCGAGCTCTCGATCAGAGAATCCGCGCGGCGGCCAAGAGCCGTAACGAGCACCACGCCGAGCTCGCATTCACCCTTCTCGAGATGGATGAAGGGAAGCTGTACACGAGCCTGGGATTCGAGAGCATCTTCGCCTACTCGTACGCCGTGACGGGCGACGGGTCGGGGAAGACACGCCAGCTCCTCGCGACGGCGCGTCGACTGAGGCTTCTCCCGAGGATGCGAGAGGCCTTCGTCTCGGGGCAGATCAACTGGACGAAGGCGCGGACCGCGGCGACGGCCGCCGAGCTCGACGGCCTGGATGAGGAGTGGACCGATCTCGCCAAGTCGCTGAGCTCTCGGGAGCTCGAGGCCGAGGTGAAGTCGCAGGGCACGGGCGAGCCTCGACTCGAGAGAATGACGTTCGTTCTCGACGTGACGCCCGAGCAGCGGGCAACCGTCGAGGACGCGATCGTCGCCGAGATGAAGCGCTCCGAGGACGTCCGGACGCGGTCGGCGGCGGTCCTTCGCATCCTCGAGCGCTCGCGGTCGCATCGCGCGGAGGGTCGAGTCGTTCATCCGCATCCGGTCGAGGCTTCACCAGGAGACGACCGCGGTGAGGAGACGCGCGAGGGGGCGAGCCGCCCGGTCGGGGCCCTCGCCCGGAGCATCGACTCGATGGTCCTCGACTCCGATGCGCCGAGCCTGCGGATCGGGGGTGGCCGATGTCGGTTCCCGACCTGCGGGAACCAAGCGTGGCTCGAGCGGCGCGACGAGGGACGAGTCGAGGTCGTCCAGGATCGGAGCGACGGCGTTCTCCTCTGCCGCGCTCACCACGGTGCGCGGCATCGCGGGGAGATCGTCGTCTCCGGCCAGGATCCGAGCTTCGTCTTCGCCCTGGCCGACGGGACCGTCGTTCAGGAGCGGCCGCGCAGACCACGTGAACGCAAACCAGATCCAGAGCGCGAGGCTGACGGTCGGCCGGAGTCGGGCGCCTCGCGTTCCGCGGTCCTCGAGACCATCCGCGCGCTCGTGGGCCTCGGGGTGGAGTCGGGGGACGCTCGCGTGAAGGCGCTGGCGGCGGCGGGAGATCTGAGCAGCGACGCGCCCGCCATCGATCTCCTTCGGCGGGCGCTACGTTCGTCGGCTTCGGTGAGGGGGGCAGGCCCGTCCGGGCGGAGCTACTCGGAGACGCCTTCGAGGAAGGTCTCCTCGAAGCAGAACTGATACACGTCCTTGAACGCCTTGTTGAGGACGACGAGGCGCTCGACGTCGAGAACGGGCGCATCGATCTTCGTGCCGACGTGAGTCTCGAGACGCTTGCCCTCGAGCAGGCGGCCGCCCTTGGTGAGCGGCATGGTCTCTTCGGTGAGGGTGCCGAGGATGTGGATTCCCTTGCTCTTCTTCACATCGTCGCGGTCGCCAGGGACGCCGACGAGGACGAGCTCTCGCGGGTTGAGGCCGAGATCGAAGAGGCCGCCGCCCTCGATCTGTGCGGTGCCGGGTCCCTTCCAGTCGACGTCGGTTCCGTGGTGCCACCCCAGGACGCCATGGAGCGCGCCCTGGACACGACGTTCGCCGTCGGGGAGCGGGTCGATGGCGTAGCCCGTGGCGACGATGACGCGGGGCTTCAGAACGCCCACGGTTCGGGACGCGTCCTGGTAGTAGTCCTTCTCCGCGAAGCACCAGACCTCGCCCTCGCCGTACTGCGAGAGGAAGCGCCACTTTCCGGCGGGCACGGGCTTGTCGACCCGGATCTTCGACTCGGCGCCGACGCGGATGACGATGAACCCGTGTTCCTTGTGCTTGAAGACGCCGATCCCCGCGTCGGCATCCCAGCTCATGAGCTTGGTGCTCGTGCTCACGGGCTCGCCCTCGAGCTCATGGCTGAGAGCGGCGGTCGGGCCAGCCGCGAGCGCGGCGAACGCGACGGCGGCTGTGGCAGTGGCGGTACGGAAGGTGATCTGGTGGGTCATGGAACAGCTCCAGCGGGCGCCTTCGCTCGACGCGGCAATTCGACAGGTGTTGGGTTCGATTCGCGGAGCCTGTCGCCCGGATGGGTCGACGCGGCTTTCCCCCCGCTCTCGATCGTTAGACCGAGACGGTGAGCCGAGGTTCCGGACGGATCCGGAGTGTCGCTGGGTGTTCGTCGTTAGCTGTTGCCGTGTAGCGCCTTGTGGTTGTGTGAGAAAACCGTAAGGCGCCAATGGGCGGGCTCAATCAGGTGATTCCGTTCGGGGAGGCTCCGTTTCCCTCCAGATCTGGAACCGGCTCTGGAGCTCACGCATGACGTCCGGTGCCGGTGCGGGCTCGTCCGGGAGCTCGCCGAGCGAGGCGACGGTCGTCCGGATCTGCTCCAGCCAGGCACGGCAGCCTGCGCAGAGACCGACGTGGAGCCTGAAGCCGAGGCGGGCCACGAAGCCGAGCTGTCCCTCGAGGTAGTCGGTCGTGCGTTCGGCGATCTCGCGACAGGTCATCATCGGTCGTCCGCCCCCGGATCGCTGGGCGATTCCGGGCTCAGATACGCCTCGAGCGCGTCGCGGACCGCGACGCGTCCGCGGTGGAGGAGAACTCGCTGGTTGGCCTCGGAGACCTCCAGGATCGCGCAGGCCTCTTCGCTATCGAGTCCATCGACGTCGCGAAGCAGGACGACTGCCCGCTGTCGCTCGGGGAGCTCGTCGATCGCGGCGCGAATCCTGGCGCCGAGCTCTGCCTCGAGGACGAGCTTCTCGGGCGTGCGCTGCGCGAGCTGCCCCGACCAACGACGGGGCGCGTCGCGCCAGTGGCCGTCGTCCAGGAACTGCGCCGGATCCATGACCGGCCCTTCCTCGCCGACGATCGCGGAGAAGTTCACGTTTCGTCCCTCGCGCACTCCTCGGCTCTTCGCGCGATTGCTCAGGATGCGGAAGAGCCACGACTTGAGGGTCCCGCGTGCCTCGTAGCGGTCGATCCCCTGGAGGACCGCGAGCCAGGTCTCTTGCGCCACCTCCTCGGCGATCGCGTGGTCACGCACGAAGACGCGCGCGAGCCGCACCAGAGCCGCGTGATAGCGCTCGACGAGCGTCGTGAACGCAGCCTCGTCGCGACGACGGAGGCCGTCGATGAGGTCTACGTCACGTTGATCGGGGTCGACCGGCATCGGCGCTCCAGGACGTAGGGTCCTATCGCTCCAATGGATCCGTGTCAACGCCGCTTCTGGGCGAGGTCATCCCCTTCGGGCCGGCGCGCCCAGCGTCGGCCGAACACTTCCTGGTCACCCAAGGGGATGTCCCACGAGTCGGGGGAGCGTTACGCGGGGCTTGGCTGCCGGAGGAAGAGGCGAAAGTGGCCACCGGGGCCGACCCTCGCCTCGAGGTCGCCGCCGAGCTCCCGCGCCCAGCGACGGGCGAGCGCGAGGCCGAGGCCGATTCCAGGCTGGTTCGGACGGGCTGCGCCTCGGACGAAGGGTTCGAAGACCGATCGAAGCGAGGCTTCGTCGAGGCCTGGCCCGCCGTCGTCGACCGCGATGCCGATCCGGCCGGGGCCGGCCGTGGCGACGGAGAGTCGGACGTGGCGCTCCTCGGCTTCCGCGGCGTACTTGCACGCGTTGTCGACGAGGTTGAAGAGGATGCGCTCGAGCGCGGCGGGGTCGGTCTCGACGGCCGCGTCTCCGCCGGTCTCGATCGTGACCTCGAGCTCGAGGTCGGCGCGTGAGCAGCGTTCTTCGAGCGCACGACGACAACGGTCGAGGAGGGCGTCGATCGTGGTCCTCTCGATCGCCGGCTGGAAGCGCTTCGCTTCGAGGCGCGAGTACTCGAGCACGTTCTGGACGAGGTGGCCGAGGCGCTCGCTCTCGGCCCGGAGCGTCGTGTAGTACTCCTGGCGTTGCTCCTCGTCGCGGACCATCCCTTCGGCCAGCATGTCGGTGTACATCTGAAACGTCGTGAGGGGCGTTCTCAGCTCGTGGGTCACCGCGCTCACGAACTCGAGTCGGCGTCGCGAGAGCCTCGCGAGCCCCGCGAGGGCGAGCCCGACCGCGATGAGGGCGATCGCGAGCAGTCCCCAGGACAGGCCGATCCCGACCAGGACCGGCGCGGGTCCTCCGGTCGTGGCCTGGATCGGGCCAGCTTCGGGTGCGAGCTCTCCGGCGAGGAGGTCGGCCGGGACGGTCGAGAACGCCGCGTCGAGGTCGATCGGGTCGGCTCCGTGACGGGGGAGGAGGCGCGCGTCGGGGAAGATGTCGGCGACCTCGTCGCGAACGAGCCGCTCGAGCACGTCCCAGTCCACCCAGACGCCCTGAGTCAGGAGCTGGTCGCCGGCGGCCACCCGACGCACCAGGACGAGCTGCGGACCTCCGTCGGCTCCCTCGCCTTCGGCGGGCGCTTCGAGCCAGACCGGGACGAGCGAGCTCTGCCGGAGGGCGATCGGTGTCCTTCGGTTTCCGCGTGGGTCGATCACGATCGGGTTCGCCTGCGCGTTGTTCATCATCACGTTCTGGCCGGCGACCTGCCGGTTGAACCCTCGGCGGCGCGCCGACCATTCCTGCTGTCCGCGCGACTCGCCGATCTGGCTCGCAGCGGCGAGCTCGGGCGGCGGCTCGCCCTCCACACCGACCGCGTCGAGCAACGCCACCATGAACCCGGCGCCCCGCTCCTCGGACTCGCGCTCGAGCGACGCGACGAGCTTCGCCTCCGCCTCGCAGGCGATGAGCGTCTCGAGGGCGGCGCGGGCCCTGGCGGTCGCCTCGGTCGTCAACCCGGCCGACTCGGCGAGGTCGGCCATGTTTCCGGTCGGGACCTGCGGTGAGCTCCACGCCCCTTCGGGCGAGAGCTGGAAGTGGAGGCGAATCCAGGGGACCGGCGCGGTCAGGATCGGGGAGGGCACGAAGATCTCGTCGTCGTCGATCTCCTCCCAGAAGCGCGTGTAGGCGAGGCGCGGGCTGTAGAACGCGCGGTAGTGGAAGTGCGGTCGGGCGGCCTCGCCGGCCACGACGGGGGCGATCAGGGACTCCGCCCTCCAGACCGCGAGGCTCACTCGCTCGTTCCGGAGCGCGTCCGCGGCGATCGCCTGTCGCTCGGCCTCGAGTGAGATGAGCGCTCCGCTGCCCCAGACGAGCGCTCCGACGATCGCGAGGGCGCCGATGGCGAAGATGAGGAACGGAGCGCGGCTCGTCACTTCACCTCCACCTCGCCGAGCATGTATCCCTTTCCCCGGACGGTCACGACGAACTTCGGGGCGGTCTTGTCCTCGCCGAGCTTGTCTCGGAGTCTCGCCACGTGCATGTCGATCGTCCGCGTCTCGAGGCGGCGCGCGTCGAGTCCCCAGACGCGCTCGAGGAGCTCGCGGCGGCTCACGGCGCGCCCGGCGTTGACGGCGAGGAACTCGAGGATCTGCGCCTCTCGGTCGGTGAGCGATCGGCGCTCTCCGTCTGCGAGGCTCACCTCGCGCCGCTCGATCGAGACGGCGCGACCGTCGTCCGCTTCGATCTGCTCGACCGCCCTCGGCCGCTCCGCGCTCCGGCGCAGGACCGCGTCCACCCTGGCGAGGAGCTCGCGGGCGCTGAACGGCTTCACGACGTAGTCGTCGGCGCCGCCCTGGAGCCCGGCCACCCGGTCGTCCTCGGAGCCCTTGGCGGTGAGGATGATGATGGGCAGCGTCGGCCGCGCCTTCCTCGTCTCGGCGAGGATCGTCAGCCCGTCGATCTCGGGCAGCATCAGGTCGAGGAGGATGAGGTCCACCTCGGCTCCGACCGCCCGGTCGAGTCCGACGCGTCCGTCCTCGGCCTCGATGACCTCGTAGTGGGCGAACCGCAACGCATCGACGAGCCCGCGACGGATCGCGGGCTCGTCTTCGACGACCAGGACGGTGGGGCGTTTCATTGCGTCTCCATCCTAACCGCCGCCCTCGTTCGGCTCCTCCTCCTGTTCCGGCTCCTGCTCCGGCTCCTTCTCATCCGCTGGAGGCTCGACCTCGGGGAACTCGAGGCGGTAGGCCTCTCCGCCGACGATGACGACGCTGTCCGCCCCGAGCGCCAGGACGCCGGCGTTGCCGTCGCGGTCGAGCGCCGCGAGCACGTCTTCGAACTCGGCGCTTCCGACCAGGAGCGGCGTCACCTTCGGCATCTCCTTCATCTTGAGGACGTCGCCGTCGATCCATCGACTCCCGCGGCGGTAGAACGCGCGGTTGCCGACCTGCTGCACCGTCGCGATCGCGACGCGGTTCATGCTCTCGTCGTTCCAGGCGTTCATGGCCGGGTTCGCCCACGTCTGCCCGCGCTGCCCCTGGATGTTGCCCTGCTGGCTGGTCGCGTGCTTGCCGCTGCGGGTGCGGACGGCCGCCCGCTCGACGTTGTCGCCGGCGCGTTGGCTGTTGCCGCCTGCGTCGGCGAGGTCGGTCCCCTCGAGCGCCAGGAAGCTCGTGTACTCGGTCAGGATTCCGAACTCGGTCGAGAGCGCGACGATCTCGTCGATCAGCTCCCTCCGGCGTGGGTCGGGCCGGGCCTCCTGGGGCATGGCGCGCTGGCTCCGGACGTTGATCCGGCTCGCCGACTCCGCGCCGAGCTGGCGGAGCTGGTCGACCAGGAACGCGATCCTTCGGTTCGCCCACAGCCTTGCGACGAAGACGTTCTTTACGCTCGCCCGGTCGAGCTCGAAGTCGAGCGCGAACGTCTTCGCCTCGCCGAGGAAGTCGCCCGAGAGACGGAACCGGAGCGGATCCTCGCCGCGGTAGCGTCCGACCAGGACGAGCTGGTCCCCCCGGAAGAGGTCGGGCAGGAGCGTCGGGTGAAGGTCGTGGACCCGGCGGGTGATCGGCTTGCCGTCGGCCGTCACGGTGCCGATCTCCGGAGCCGCCAGGATCGGTCCCGAGAGCTTCTCGAAGAGCGAGCTGACCTTCACCTCGACGTCCTCGCGCGGCAGGACGGTCACCATCGTTCCGCGGGTGTGCTGACTGAGGTTGTCGAGGAGCGGCGCGTTGACGTCGTGGCCGACGCCGACCGCGAAGATCCGCCGCTGGTGGACGTTCGCCTTCTTGGCGCTGGCGCGGATCGCGACCTCGCCGGTGACTCCGATCGTCGGAAGACCGTCCGAGAGCAGGAGCACGAGCGGGAGCACCCCTTCACAGCGATCCTGCCGGACCGCCTCGACGATCGCGTCGTGGAGGTTCGTCCCGCCGCCGGCCGTGAGCGAGCGGACGTAGGCCCGCGCCGCCTCGAGCGACTCCGCCGTCTTGCGGACCGGCTCGGGTGCGAAGCGCTCGACCGCGTTGCTGTAGGCGATCACGTTGAACGCCTCGCCCTCGCGTAGCCCCTCGAGCACCTGGAGGGCCGCCGCCTTGGCCTGCTCCATCTTCTCGCCGCGCATGCTGCCCGAGCGATCGATCACCAGGCTCACCTCGCGGTCGACGGTGTGCTCGGCCTTCTCGCCGAGGTCCGCCGGCAGCCCCGCGAGGAGCAGGAAGTAGCCGCCGCCGATCCTCGGGTCGGGATAGGCGAGGAGACTCGCGGTGACCGCGTCGCCCGCGATCAGCCAGCTCAGAAGGAAGCTCCCGGGGTCGGTCGTCGCGCCGCCGACGATGCCGACATCGCCGCCGTGCTCATCGTGGCGCGCGAAGCTGACCGGGTGGCTCGGCGACCAGGTCGTCGAGATGGCACCCTTGCTCTGCACCTTCGCGGTGATCGTCCATGGGATGCCGGCCGCCGACGCGATGAGCTGCGTCCTCGGCAGGACGTAGTCGATCCGGGCTCCGTCGCGCGGGCAGAGATGCTCCCACGTCACCGACACGGCCTGCTCGCCGCCCGCCGGAACGGGGAAGACGCTCGACCGGATCGCCGCCGTGCCGGCGAACTCGAGGAGCGCGGGGTCGCGAAGCTCGCCGACGATCGCCCCGTAGGTCGCCCTCGCCTCGTCCGCGGAGAGGAGCTTCGCCGTCGGCTCGGCCGCTCCGCCCTCGAAGTCGAAGCCGCGCACGGCCGCTCCCGTCGGGACGGGCAGGAGCAGCACCGCTTCCTGCGCCCGCGCCGCCGGGTTGCGCAGCCGGATCAAGAGCCGGGTGGTCGCCACCTGCTCCGTGATCGTGATCTTCGCCTCGACGGCGGTCACCACGATCGGCTGAGCGTTCGGGCGCACGCTCCGGGCGCTCGACCAGGCCTGCGGGGCGACGAGGTTCGTCTCCGGTCGGAGCGCTCGACCCTCACGGTGGCTTGGTGCGGCCTGCTGGGCGACCGCTGGCGCTCCGGCCGTCGTCGTGGCGGCGATCGCGATCGTCAGGATCGCGGCTTTCGAAAGTCTCATCGCGTGGGTCCTCCAAGATGGGGACAGGGGCTGAGGACGTGCTCTCGTTCGGGCCTTCACAGAGAAGATACGCGCTCGACGGTGACAGGAGCGTAACGGGTCGGTAACGCCTGATTTGTAAGGCGTTGGCGGCCGCGCTAACCTGACCTCGAGGGCAGCATGGACACCCCCCGCGCCACTCCTCCGCACCACGAGACGTCGGCCTCCTCGTCGGGCGAGGTGCCGCGTCTCTTCGGTCGCTACACGCTGCTGAGTCGCCTCGGCCGCGGCGGTTTCGGCACCGTCTGGCGGGCCTGGGATCCCCAGACCGCCCGTCACGTCGCCCTCAAGGTGCTCCGCGCCCCGCTCGACGACCCCGACGATCGGGCCCGCTTCGTCCGCGAGGCGACCGTCATCGCGCGCCTCCGCCACCGGAACGTCGTCACCGTCCACGACGCGGGGGAGGACGATGGCGTCCCCTACTTCGCGATGGAGCTGGTCGAGGGCGAGTCGTTCGAGGAGGCGCTCCGGGTCGGCCGGCTCGATGTCCCCGCGATCGTCGCGATCGTCCGCGACGTCGCCCTCGGCCTCGCCCACGCGCACGCCCACGGAATCCTGCACCGCGACCTGAAGCCGGCGAACGTTCTCCTCGGTCATGGCGGACGGACGGTCCTCTCCGACTTCGGCCTCGCCCGCTGGTCGTCGGCCCGCGAGCAGCTCACCCGCACCGGCGAGGTGCTCGGGACGCCCGCCTACATGGCGCCCGAGCAGGTCGATCGCGGCGTCGCGCCGCAGGGGCCTCCGACGGACGTCTACGGCCTCGGCGCGACCCTCTACCGCGCGGTGACCGGCCGCCCTCCCTTCATCGAGCACGCTTCGATGCTCACGCTCATGACCATGATCCTCTCCGACGAACCGACGCCGCCCCGCGAGCTCGCGCCGGATGTGCCGGCCGGCGTCGAGGCGATCCTCCGGCGGTGCCTCGAGAAGGATCCCGCCGACCGCTACGCGACCGCCTCGGCGCTCGCCGCCGACCTCGACCGGTTTCTTCAGGGGCGCCCTCCCGAGGCGCTCGAGACCGACCGAGAGCAGCGGCGCCGTCAGCGCCTTTCGCTCGTCGGCGCCTCGCGTCGACGGACGATCGGCGGGCTCGTCGCCGTGGTCGTCGCGGGTCTGGCGCTCGCCGTGCTCGTCATCGCGCTCGCGGGCCGTCGGGGCTCGACGCCCGACCCCGTCGCCGGTCGCTCGGGCAGCGAGGCGACGACGGCACCCGTCGACCACGGACCGCTGCCTCCTCCCGGCGAGGGCTGGGAGCGGCGCTGGTCGCTCGGCGAGGGGGCTCCGCCCGCGCTCGAGCCGGCCATCTCCTGGAATGACGAGGGCCGCTCGGTCGACCCGCTCGGCGTCGTCCGGGACGGCGCCGGCTCCGAGGATCTCGTCGCGGCGCTCGGGGATGCCGTCGACGTCGAGCTCCTCGACGACGGCCGGGTCCGCGCGCGCTACGACACCTCCGGTCTCGGGCGCCCCCGGTTCCTTCAGCCGATCCTGTTCGCCCGCGGCGGGGCGCTCCCGATCATCACCCACGACGGCGCCGGCGCGTCTCCC
Organism: Planctomycetota bacterium; assembly: GCA_029260755.1. GTDB lineage: Bacteria > Planctomycetota > J058 > J058 > JAJDCQ01 > JAJDCQ01. The sequence goes on from JAJDCQ010000188.1 coordinate 31,189, forward strand.
ACGATCACGGCGCCGAACGACGCCGGGGCGGTCGTCTTCACGGTCGGTCGCGGCCGGTGGATCGAGCCTCGGGTGCGGGTCCGACTCACGGCCGCCCGCGAGGTCGATCACGACTCGGTCTTCCTCCGAGCCTGGCCGGCGCGCCGCGAGTCGTTCGTCCTCGACGGACGCTCGGGGATCGCCCGCTTCGGCGGCGGTGAGCAGGCCGTTCCCTTCGACCTCGTCGTGAATCACGACCTCACCCTCGAGATCGACACGGGCGATGGCGGTCGCATCACGCTGGACGGCCGGCATCTCGACGCGCTCGATCGCTCCCTGGCGTCGCTCCACACGCTCGAGCCGACGCCGGTGCTGGTCGGGCTGAGCGAGGCGGCCTGGCGGATCGCATCGATCGAAATCACCGGTCGCCTCGCCCGGGCCGATCGACCGGCCCGGGCGACGGTCCGCGGTCCGGCGTTGTCGACGACCGCTCGAGTCGCGGTCGCGTTCGAGGTCGACGGCGAGGGGAGCGGCGGCCCGTTCGTCGAGATCGGCACGCCGGCCGGCGAGCGACTCGTCGCCGAGCTCGACGGGACGCGCCTCGTCGTTCGCCTCGGCGATGTCGAGCTCGGCGCGGCCGAGGTCGCCGCCTCGACGCGGCGCCCGTCGGGCGTCCTCGTCCTCGAGCGTCGGGACGACATCCTGAGGGCCGAGGCGACGGTGCGGGCCGCCGACGGCGATGACGAGACGGGGGTCGTCGAGGTCGCGCTTCCCTGGCCGGTGGCCGTTCACGAGGCGGCCGCGGCGTGGGGATCGACCGCGCCCCGGGTTCGCTTCGACGCGGTGGCCGTCGACGTGGGCGGAGGCGATGACGACCGCTCCTCGGCCGACGCCGCGATCGCGCGCGGGGCGTCGCTCGACGAGATCGCCGCGATCCTCGACCCGGACGCGATCGTCGACGATCCCGGCCGGCGCGGTCGTCGGTGCTGGCGTCTCGGCGCGGAGCGGCTCGCGCGGGTGACCGATCCGGAGCGGGTCCCGCCGGCTCTCGTCGGTCCCTCGGGCGACCCGCCCGACCACACCGAGCGACGGCGGCGGACACGCCGGCGCGGCGTCCTCGCGCGCGAGGCGCTCGCCCTCCTCGAGGAGGCTGCCGAGCGGCTCGACGACCCGGTCGCGCGTTCGGATGTGCTCGCCCGCGCCTGCGTCGCCGCGGTGGTCGCCGGCCAGCCGGACGCGGCCGAGGCCCTCCTCCGCGGGTTGCTCCGCGCCTGTCCGAGCCGCGAGGTCGCCCGCGAACGCCTCGATCGGCTGGAGCCGGGGCGCCCCGTGGACGGATGGGTCGAGTCGTTCAGCCGGGGCTCGGGCGTCGCCGCGCTGGAGGTCGAGATCGCGGATGCCGGGCTTCGCGTCGCCGCGGGCCTCGTCGAGCCACAGCTCGTCGGGAAGATCCTGTACCAGCGCGCGGAGGTGGCCCACGTCCGCGCTCGCAACGTGACGTCGGGTCCGATCACCGGCGCCCCGCCGCGCGCGGTCGTCGACCACGGCGAGCGCGCCCTCGCGCTCCTCGCCGAGGCGGCCCGGGCGACGCCGTGGGAGACATCGGAGTACCGCGTCGCTCGATGTCGCGGCGAGGTCCTCGTCACGCTCGGGCGGTGGGCGAACGCGCGCGACGCGCTCCGGAGCGCGATCGAGCACTCCCCTCGGCCCGAGTGGTATCTCCACTCGCAGCTCGCCCACTCCCTCGGTGCGCTGGAGCAGCCCGAGGAGGCCTGCCTCGAGGCGCTGACCGCGTTCGGCCTGGCGCCTCGTCAGATGGCGTCGCAGCTCGAACGCCTCGGCGCGGATCTTCATCAGGCGCGACTCCTCGGGCGCGGCGACGTCGTCCTCCTCCTCGCGCGGACCGTCTCCGGGGTCGGTCGGGATGAGGTCATCGATCACGCCGAGCGGATGCTGAACGCCGGCGCGGTCGGGGTCGAGGCGGACTTCGCGCTCTACGCGATCCTCCGGGCCGGCGGGGTTCCGCCGCCGGACGCCGAGCCCGGGGCCGGCCCGGGCGGCGACCTGGTCCGGGCTCGCCTCGCCGCCCTCCGCGGCGACGCCGATGAGGCGCGTCGGCTCCTCCGGTCCGCGCGCCGGGATCGGTTCGTCGCGGCGTTCGTCGCGCTCGATCCCGAGCTCGAGGGGCTCTAGCAGGCTGGGCTAGTCATCCGGCGCGTCGCGCCCGCGCGAGGGGCTCTAGGCACATCCTTGGGGTCAGGTCCAGGAATCACACGAGCGAATCTGACGCATCGCTGGTGTGACCTGGCCCCTTTGGTGTGAATCCTGGACCTGACCCCTGGAATCACACTAGTCACATCCGAGGGATCAGGTCCAGGAATCACACGAGCGAATCTGACGCATCGCTGGTGTGACCTGGCCCCATTGGTGTGAATCCTGGACCTGACCGGACCTGACCCCTGGAATCATGACCCCTGGAATCAGGCTCTCGCTTCCGCGCTTCCGACGCAGCGTCGCCCGCCGTAGAATCCGCGGGTCCGCTCGTTCACCCGTCACCACTCACGTCTGGAGTTCCGATGTCCGATCACGCCAGCCTCGCCAAGCAGCTCCAGGAGGCCCTCGAGCTTCGCCTCCCGCCGATCGCCGTCTGTGTTGTCGATGCGCCGCCGTCGGGCGTCGCGGCGTTCGCGGGGGCGGTCGCCGCCGGCTGCGCGTTCTGGGAGAAGGCGGCCGCGGGCGCGTTCGTTACCTCGCCCGACGATCACGCCTCGTGCGCGATCGGCATGCATACCCATCACATCCCGATGTCGGAGAAGGCGCAGGGCGAGCTCGGCGACGTCCTCGGCGCGTGCGCGCAGCTCGGCTACGTCCGCGAGGAGGACATCCCGGGCATCCCGGTTCTCGCGAAGGAGGCGCGCCACGTCGTCTACGCGCCGCTCGCCGACGCTCCGTCGACGCCCGAGGTGGTCTTGCTCTTCGCGCACGCCGCGCAGAGCCTCGTCATCACCGAGGCCGTCGAGCGGGTCGAGGGTCAGGGCGCGCCGCCGGCGATGGGGCGTCCGGCCTGCGCCGTCGTGCCCGCGGCCGCGAACTCGGGCCGCGCCGCGATGAGCCTCGGCTGCTGCGGGGCGCGGGCGTATCTCGACGCGCTCACCGACGACGTCGCCCTGTGGGCGCTCCCCGGGTCGAAGCTGGCCGAGTATGCCGAGGCGATCGGCGCGTTCGCGACGACGAACGCGATGCTCGGCACGTTCCACGCCCTTCGCCGTGAGGACGTCGAGGCCGGGAAGAGCCCGACGGTGAAGGAGTCGCTCGAGCGGCTGCAGAGCGCCGGCGCCTAGCCCGGCGAAGTGCGTCAGGCGTCCTTCACGACCGAGCCGGGGACGATGTCGTCGCCCTCGTCGTCGAAGGTGACCCAGCACTTGTGGCCGCCGTCGTAGTCGTCGGCGCGCAGGCGCAGGATCGCCGGCTTGCCGAACGCGGTGCAGCGGCCCTCGCCGGGCGCGTCCGCGCCTCGCCAGATGCGGACGAACGGGTTCTCGTCCCACTCCTCGCCGATCGTCGTCGGATCGGTGTGCCCGGGGTGGACCGGCCACTCCTTCGGCAGCTTCATCAGCACGTCCATGATGGAGCGCTTGATGTCGGCGTAGGTCGTGTGGCCCGGACCGCGCGTCCCGCCGATGCTGCGCCGGAAGAGCGTGTCGCCAGTGAAGACGCGCTCGTCGTTCACCGAGAACGCGAGCTGGCCGACCGTGTGCCCGGGGATGTGGAGCGCCTTCACGGAGAGCTTCCCCGTGGTGATCGCCTCGCCATCCTCGAGCTGCCGGTCGAGTGATCCGAACAGCTCGAGCTCGGAGCCGTGGCCGCAGACGGGCGCCCCGAAGCGCTCCTTCCAGACGGCATTGTTCGCGATGTGATCGTGGTGATGGTGGGTGCACAGGATGTGGGTGACGGCGAGCGAGTGCTCCTCGACCTTGGCGAGGAGCGGCTCGGCCGGCCCGCCCGTGTCGATCACGACGGCCTTCCCGCCCGGCTCGTCGGCGACGAGCCAGGAGTTGCTGAGCCAGCCGTCGGCCATCGTCTTCTCGATGATCATGGGTCGCCTCTTCGCGTTGCGTTCGTTCGGGGCTAGAGCTCGATGACCGAGCGGATGCCGTCCTGCGCTTCCATCAGCTCGAATCCGCGGTTGACCTCGTCGAGCTTCAGCCGGTGGCTCAGGAAGTCGTCGACGTCGATCTTGCCCTCCATCCAGAGGTCGATCAGCTGCGGGACGTTCGTCCGTCCGCGCACGCCGCCGAAGCTGCCGCCCTGGACGCGGCGGCCGGTGATCAGGAATCGCGGGATGATCTCGAGCTTCTCGCCCTTGCCCGCCACGCCGAGGACGGTGCAGAGCCCCCAGCCGACGCGGGCGGCCTCGACCGCCTGTCCCATCACCGAGACGAGGCCGGTCGCCTCGAAGGTGTAGTCGGCGCCCTGGCCGTCGGTCATCTCGAGGATCCGATCGACGGCGTCCGGTCCGCCGACGACCTCTTCGGTCGCGCCGTGCCGCTTCGCCTGCGCGCGGCGCCCCTCGGACGGGTCGACGATGATGATTCGCCCCGCGTCGCGCAGCCGGCAGCCGACGACGGCGCCGAGCCCGACCATCCCGGCGCCGAAGACGGCGCAGGTGCTGCCGGCCTCGACCTCGGCCTTGTAGAGGGCGGCGCCGAGGCCGGTCGACAGCCCGCAGGCGAACAGACACGCGCCCTGCAGCGGCGCGTCGGCGCGCACCTTCGCCAGCGCGATCTCGGGCATGACGGTGTACTCGGCGAAGGTGCTCGTCCCCATGAAGTGCCGCATCGGCTCGCCGTCCCGCGAGAGACGGGCGGTCCCGTCGGGCAGGTAGCCCTTGCCCTGCTGGGCGCGGATCGCCGTGCAGATGTTGGTCTTGCCGCTCTTGCAGTGAGCGCACCGCCCGCACTCGGGCGAGAAGAGAGTGACGACGCGGTCGCCCTTCTTCACGAGCGAGACGTCGGCGCCGACCTCCTCGACGATGCCCGCGCCCTCGTGGCCGAGGACGGTCGGGAGGTAGCCGCTCGGGTCGGCCCCGCTCGCGCTGTAGAGGTCTGTGTGGCAGACACCGCAGGCCTTCAGCCTCACGAGTACCTCGCCGCTCTTCGGCGGGGCCAGGTCCACGTCCTGGATGACGAGCGGCTTGCCGAACTCCTCGAGCACCGCGGCGCGCATCTTCATGAGTCGTGTTGCCCTCGCTGTCGGGTCCGGGTCGGGTCGAGGGCGACGAGGATGGATCGATCCGCCGGACGCGTCAAGCCGGCCTCGGGAGGGCGCGCGTCTGCTCTGGCGCCCCTCGGTCGCCTCTGTCATGCTCGCCCGGGACGGGGTCCTCGCGAGAGAGCGTTCGCCCATGGTCACCGAGCAGATCAAGACCTCCGCGATCAAGGCGGGCCGCTGGATGCGGCCGCGGGTCGTGCTGTTCATCATCGGAGTCGCGCTCGCGAGCTTCGTGATGTTCGTCGGCCTCGTCTCGACGCCGTTCTTCGGCGGCGGCCTCCACGTCTGGGGTAACGTCCTCTTCGGCGGCCTCGTCGTCATGGTGCCGGGGCTGTTCCTCGGGGAGCGCCTCGCCCGCATCTCCCGGCCGGGACAGTATCTCGACCTGCTCGTCTGCCTGTCGGGCGGGCTGATCCTCGGCGTCACCTACGCGGGGACCGACGTCCACCGCCTCATCCTCGGTCAGGCCTCGCTCGGCGACTACGACGCGCTCACCGGGATCGTCTCCCTGCTCGTGATCGCGGGCCTCCCGGTCGCCATGTCGGTGCCGATCGCGATCCACGCGTGTGCCCTGCCCGGCGCGCCGCCGAAGCCCGACGACGACAAGGAGAAGGACGAGGCCAAGGAGGCCAACGCGAAGAAGGCGAAGGAGCTGGCGAAGCGCGACTCGAAGTCGGGGCCGATCGTCGGGACGATCTCCTCGAAGGTCCGCCCCTCCCTCGTCATGTTCCCGCTCGGCGGGGCGCTCCTCGGCGCGTTCGTCGCGTCCAACGTCCTCTTCGTCGCCCTCGAGCTCCCGATCTGGGTGCTCGGCGCCGCGGCCGGCGGGCTGCTCTGCCTGACGGCGCTCACCGGGGCGGCGACGATGGCCCGCGTCCTCGCGATTCTGCTGCTCGCCGCGTTCGCCGGCGGCAGCGCCTTCGCGCCGCGCGAGATCATGCGCGAGGAGTTCCAGGAGGCGGTCCAGACGGCCAGCTCCGAGCACCTCGCCGCCTACTACGAGCTGACCCGCGACAGTCAGGAGCTGCGCCCCGGCGAGCTCCAGCAGCGGATCGCCGAGCTTCGCGGGCTGGTGCAGCGGAGCAGCGGCGACGGGGCGGTGATCGAGCGGGTGATCGGGCTCATCCGGAACCTCGGCAAGGCGAGCCTCACCGGCGACGGCCTGCGCGAGATCTTCAGGTCGACGATCGAGGACGAGTCGATGCGGACTCGCCTCCTCCCAGTCGCCGACAAGATCCAGGCGATCCGCAGCGACGGGAAGGGCCGGATTCACTTCTCGGTCACCAACCCCGAGCTTGGCGAGGACGTCGTCCGGGTCGTCGTCGCTGGCGACGGCGGAGACCCCGATCAGGAGTTCGTCGTCAAGAGCGACTTCTACGTCGACCTCGCCCTCGACGAGGAAGCGCGGACGACGACGATCTCGATCGGCCCGCTCGTGATCACCCGCGCCGGCTTCTTCGAGTCGAACGACTCCTACGAGACGCCGCTCGTCGCCGTGAACGCGGTCGGTCCGTTCGACGCCCACCTCATCGCGGTCATCATCGAGGAGACCGACGACGAGATCGTGATCAAGGCGCAGGGCCAGGGCGTGAGCCTGGGACCGCTGACGACCTCGGTCCTGACCCGCGTCGCCCGCTGATCCTCTTCGCCGAAGGCGAACACGAACGACCGACTCACCGTCTTCCATCCTCCGCGGCGAGGAGCGTCCTCGCGTCCTCGAGCCGCCGCCTCACGTCCGCCGCCGCGCGGCTCGACGCGAACTTCGAGTCGGCCAGCAGCCGCTCGCAGATCGTGACGGCGTCCTCCCACCGGGCGCAGCGCATGGCCAGGGCGCTCACGGCGTCGAGGGCGAGGGGGACGTTGTCGGGTTCGAGGTCGCCGCCGTTCGCGTAGGCCGAGAGCGCCGCGTAGGCCTCGTCGCGCGCGCGCAGGCGGAGCAGCGCCTGGGCGAGCTGGCCTCCGCGCGGGCTGGGTGGAGGCGCGTCGATCAGGCCGGCGGTCACCTGGAGCGCGATCTCGAGGTGCTCGTCCGCGCTCGGCAGCTTGTTGCCGGCGAGCGTCCGGGCGAAGAGCCCGCGCTCCGACGGCTTCAGGTGGGCCCAGGTCCGGCGGAGCTCGGCGGTGAGCGCGGGCTCGGCCGCGCGACGGATCTGCTCGAGAATCGCCGCCGCCTCCTCGGCCCGTCCCGCGTCGGCGGTCGCCGCGGCGAGGAGCAGCGCGGCTCCCGGGTCGGTCGGGTCGGCGGTCCGGGCGGCTCGGCAGGCGGCGAGCACCGAATCCTCGCCCGGCCGGCCGAGGAGCCGCGCGGCGGCCGCACGAGCGCGGAGCGTCGCGGCGTCCTCGTCGGGCCCGACGGCGCCTGCGCGGTGCGTCCGCGCCGATGGCGCGAGCACCTCGAGGCGCCGGACGGTCACCCGCGCGTCGTTGTCGTAGCGGGTCGCCTCGCGGGGTCCGTCGCCGAGCTCGAGCCAGTAGCGGCCGCCGTCGAGCGCGAACGGCAGGTCGCGGTCGGCGCGCAGGAGCGTCTCGCCGCTGTCGATGTCGGTCGCCCGCGCGAGGAGGCGTCCCAGGCTCGGCAAGACGAGCGCCTCGACCCGGACGCGCTGCCGGCGGAGGCGGCGCGGATGCCGTGCGTTCGCGTCGGCGACGCCTCCGACGAGCCGCGCCTTGCTCGCCGCGACCGTGATGCCGAACGCGTCGTCGACGCCTCGCCCGCCGCCGCTCACGCTCAGGTCGAGCCGGAGCGCGTCGCCGGTCGCGCCGCGGAGGGCGGCGCCGATCCGGGTCGTGAACGCGAGGCGCTCCACGTCGACCTCGAGGAGCAGGCCGATCGCGCCGCCGTCGTGCTCGATCGGCACGCGGAGGAGCGCCCCGCGCTCGCTCCGGAGGTCGATCTGGAGCCCGCCCCCCGCGCCCGCGCGCCGGATCGCCCACGGGGCGGCGAGCTCGACGCCCGCCTCGCCGCCGGCCTCGAGGATCTGCTCGAGGGTGACCCGCGGCGCGAGCGCGGTGAGGCGTCGGAGGCGGGCGCGGCGCCGCTCGGCGCGGCGGCGGTCGTCGGCGGAGAGGTCGAGGCGCTCGAGCAGCCGGTCGGTCGCCTCGAGGGCGGCCGGCATGTTCCAGGCGCGCTCGGCGTGTCGAGAGGCGGCGATCAGGGCGACCCGCGCGAGCTGCTCGTGGGTCGCGGCGGCTTCGCGGCAGAGCCGGGCCGCCTCCTCGGGACGCGTCGCCGCCGATGCGACCTCCGCCAGGACGAGCAGCGCCTGCGCGCGGGCGCGCGACCCGCGCGGAGCCGCGGTCTCGATCTGCCGTCCGAGCGCGTCGGCGGCGTCGAGCTCGTCGAGGGCGGCCAGGTGCCGGACGACGTCGAGGAGGTCGTCGAGGCCGGTCCCCGTCGCCGCGGCGTCGCCCTCGGCGGTCGCGGCTGCCGTCGGGCGCGTCTCGCTCCCGTCGTCGGGCGCCTCGGGCAGACTCGCTCCCAGGCCGAGGACCGCGGCGACCGGGCGGCCGTCGCGCGACGCGGTGAGGACGAGCTCGTCGGCCCCGTCGCCGTCGAGGTCGGCGATGAGGACGCCGGCGCTCTCGGGGTCGTGCGGCTCGAAGACGACGCGGTCCTCGATCGCGGCTCCGCTGACGAGTGAGATGCGGGTCCGGCTCGCGCCGACCGTCTCGAGGACGAGCACGCCGTTCGGGTCATCGCCTGGCGCGCCGCGGATGGGGCCGAGGACCGCGCCGACGCTCGCGCCCGCCCCGTCGCGCAGGAGCGGGCGCACCGTCGGCGTTTCGCGGGACGCGTCGAGCGCGAGGAGGCCGGCCGCCGCGCCGGGCGCGAGCTCGATCCGTCCGTCCTGGGGCAGGCGGTTCGCCAGCCAGATCTCGGCGCCGGCATCGCCGCCCCGGGGGACGGCGAGGAGGCTCTGGGGCCAGCCGACCCGCGTCCGCGATCGGCGCGCGAACCGCGGCTCGCCGGGAACGGCGCTCGGGCGCGTCTCGTAGATGTCGACCGCGTAGACCTTCCAGGCGCCGATCCCGACGACGACCTCGGACTGGCCGTCGCCGTCGACGTCCGCGATCGCGAGGGCGTGGATCCAGCTCCCGTCGGCCGAGCCGACGTCGATCGCGCGTCCCCGGAGGCCGCGGGTCGCGGCGTCGGGCCAGCAGACGATCCGGGCGCCAGCCATGGCCGCGACGAGGTCGGTCCGGCCGTCGCCGTCGATGTCGCCGACCGCCGGCCAGCCGAGCGACCCGGGGAGAACGCCGGTGGCGGTCACGCGCGGCGCCCCGCCCTCGAACGCGATGACGGCGATGACCTCCTTGCCGGGCCGCTCGTCGCCGTCGCCCGCGCTCACGATGAGCTCGTCGCGTCCGTCGGCCTCGAGGTCGACCACCCACACCTGGAACGAGGGGGGCATGCTCTCGAGGCGGAGTTGATCGAGCTCGATGACGTTGGTGCGGGCAGGTCGGAGCGAGCCGACCGTCGCGTCGAGCTCGAGCTCGTGGATGACGATCGCCTCGTGGCGACGCGTGTCGGGGTCGATCGCGAGGAGCGCGTCGCGGCCGTCGCCGTCGGGGTCGGCCACGACGAGCCGGCCGGGCGGCAGCGGCGCGAGGCGGATCGGTCCGAGCCAGCGCGCCACCTCGCGCGCGCGCTCGGCGCGCGGATCGGGCGACCTCGTCCGCGCGAGCGCCTCGTCGAGGGCGATCGCGGCCGCGCCCGGCCGCCCGGTCCGGAGGAGCGCTTCGCCGAGGAGCGCGCGGGCGGCGGCTCCGAGCTGCGCCGCGTCGGCGGGCTCGAGGCCGACGCCCGCGTCGGCGGCGTCGCGGACGCTTCGGGCGATTCCGAGGGCGCGCTCGGGCGCGGCCGTGTGCAGCAGCCCGCGGGCCGCCTCGAGGAGCGCTCCGAGCCCGTCCGGGCCGCGCGGGTCGGTCCGGTAGGCGAGGACGAGCGCGCGGCGCGCGGCGGCGGCGTCTCCGGTCGCTGCCGACCGGGCGGCGTCGCGGCGGTGGACGGCGGCGGCGAACGGCGCCCCGGGGTAGCGGGCGAGCGCCTCGGCGATCGCCGCTTCGCGGGAGGCGGCATCGCCGAGGAGCGCGCCGAGCTGCCCGGCGCGCGCCTCGAGGTCGGCCCGGACGGCGCTCGTCGCGAAGCGGATCGCGAACGACTCGGCGCTGGCGCCGGGCTCGTCGCCGGGATCATCGCTGGGATCGACGGCCAGGGCGGCTCGGGCGGCGGCGGCCCGCTCGTCGACGAGGCGCGTGAGCTGCGCCCGCGCGCCCTCGTGGGCCGCCGCGCGACGCGCCTCGACGACGCGCGGCCCGAGGAGGAGGCCGCCGGCGGTCAGGAGCGCCGCGGTCGCGATCGCGAGCGGCAGCTTCACCCGGCGCGCCAGCCGGGCGGCGCGCAGGGCCAGGCCGGGCGGGCGGGCGGCGATCGGTTCGCCGGAGAGGAACCGCTCGATGTCGTCGGCGAACGCGGCCGCCGTCTCGTAGCGTCGGGCCGGGTCCTTCTCGAGCGCGGTGAGGCAGATCGTGTCGAGGTCGCGGTGGACGCGGCCGGGCCGGACCGTCGATGGGGTGACGGGCTCCTGGCGCATCACGGCCATGATGATCTCGACCTGGCCGGCGCCCTCGAACGGGGGGCGGCCGGTGAGCACCTCGTAGAGGGTCGCGCCGAGGCCGTAGACGTCGGTCCGCTGATCGACCCCGCGCTCGCCGGCCTGCACCTGCTCGGGCGCCATGTAGGGGACCGAGCCGAGCATCTGACCGGTGCGGGTGTGGCGCTCGCCCTCGAGGTCACGGGCGATCCCGAAGTCGAGGACGCGGACGCGCCCGTCGGGCTGCACCATCAGGTTCGCGGGCTTCACGTCGCGGTGGACGATCTCGTGCCCATGGGCGTGGTGGAGCGCGCGGGCCGCCTCGGCGACGGCGGCGAGGAGGTCGGGCTGCGGGCGGGCGCGCTTGCGGATGACCTCGGCGAGGGGCAGCCCCGGCACGAGGTCCATCACGATGTAGGCGCGGCCGTCGTGGACTCCGGCGTCGTGGACCGAGACGATTCCGGGGTGGTCGAGCTGGCCGAGGATCTGCGCCTCGCCGAGGAAGCGTCGGACGGCCGCGTCGCGGTCCGCCTCCGTCCCGCCGCCCGCGGCCGCGTCGAGCTTGAGGATCTTGAGGGCGACCTCCTTCTGGGTGACCGGGTGGACCGCGCGGAGGACCGCGCCCCAGCCGCCCTCGCCGAGGTGACCGACGATCCGATACTGACCGAAGAGCTCGCCCGAGGCCGGCGCGGTCCCGCCGCCGGCCGCGGTCGGCCAGGGGCCGCTCGGCGCCTCGCGTCGCGTCGGCGGCAGCGGCGGGCGCGGCGATGGGCGCGGCGGTGGGCGCGCGAATCGATCGTCGGGGGAGGGGCCGGGCGTTCCGCCCGGCGGTGGCGGCGACGGCGGCGGCGGCGGGCGATCGGGCGGGCGGGTCACGCGGGCCCGGCGGCGGCGTTCGCGAGCGGCGGCGGCGGCTGGCGTCGCGGCTCCGACCACCTCCGGCGGCCGATCGGGATCAGGATCTCCTCGACGCACCGGCCGACGCCGCGCCAGAGCGCTTCGCCGGCGCGACCCCCGACGGCCCGGAGGCCAGTCTTGAGCGGCTCGAGCGGTCGCCTTCGGCGCGATCTCAGGTTCGAGGTCTCCCGCGGGGTGAGGTGGCCGTCGGTCGGCCAGGTCTCCGCGAGCCGGGCCATGCTCCGCCGGTTCCACTCGGGCGACCAGCGGAGGAAGTAGAACGGGAGGTCATCGAGACGGAACGGCGGCCCCGAGATATACGTCACCCGGCTCGCGGGCTCGTTGTAGCAGGTGCCGCCGGCGGCCTTCACGCGGAGGCCGAAGTCGACGTATTCGTGTCGGCTGAGCAGCTCCTCGTCGAGTGGTCCGGTGCGCTCGAAGGCGTCGGTGCGGACGAGCATCGCGTGGAACTCGACGTAGTCGCACGACTGTCGCGCGTAGCGGTCGACCTCCGCGATCGGGCGGTTCCGCGCGCCGTGGTTGGTCGCGAGGATGCGGACGCCGGTCTCGGTTCGTAGCTCGGCGGTGCCTCCCGCCATGTGGATGTGCTGGCTCCGCTCACCCCGGCGCCCGAGCCCGGCGACGTAGAGCGGGCCGACGATCCAGGCGTCGGTCTCCTCGGCGCAGCGGACGAGATGCTCGAGCCAGCGGGGAGAGACGATGACGTCGTTGTCGATGAAGCAGGCGTATCGGGTGCGCACCCGGGCGAGCCCGATGTTCCGGGCCTGGTTCGGCGAGAGGTAGCGATCCGAGCGGATGAGCTCGAAGCCGTGCGTCTCGGAGGCGCGCCGGAGCCAGTCGGCCGTCCGGCTCGGGCTGCCGCCATCGACGTAGACGAGCTCGTGGGGCTCGGTCGTCGTCGCGAGGATGCTGCGCAACGAGATGCGCGTGTGGCTGAACCGCTCTCGAGGGACGACGACGATCGTGACGAGCGGACCGGAGGGACTCATGGGCGGCTCGCGGGCTGAGCGGGGGGGGTGCGTGCGTCGGGGGGGGGCATGCGTCGGGACGGGAGCTCACCTTGCTCGGCGCGAGCTTCGCAAGCCGCCCGTCTCGACGCAACTCATTTTCGGGACTCGTCTCGCAGCAATGGCGAACGCCCCGGCGGAGCCGGGGCGTCGCACGTCGGTCGGCCGTCGTCGGCTTCGCTCAGTCGAGACGCGGGAAGAGGGTCGCGTGGACGACCCGGCGCGGGTGCTCGGCGCTCTCCTGATCGAGGAGGACGAAGCCGCTCGCGGTCGGGATCGCGCCGAGGCGCGCCGTCCGCTGGGCGCCGGCCGTCCGCCGCGGCAGGGCGCGGGCGTCGAGCTCCTGCGCCTGCTCGAGGACGTCGCGGATCGCGGCGAAGCCGTCCTCCACGTCGTTCTCCTCGACCGCCGCGCTCGTGCGGTCGGGACGCGTCTCGAGGGCGCGCTCGACGACGGCGCTCTTGACGATCACCCGCAGCGCGCCGCAGAGGTCGTCGTGGCTGCCGAAGAGGTCGATCGCGCGGAGCTGACCGTCGATCGTGATGGCGACGCCGCGGGCCTGCGGGAGGCCCTGGACGTGCCTCTCGAAGCGCTCGATGAACCGGCGCGCCCGGCCGTAGCTCAGGCCGTTGAGCTCGACGACGTTCTCGGTCGTGCCCGAGGAGCTGAGCGCGTTGCGGACGGCGTCCTCGACCACGTGGATCGGCGCGCCCGCGAGGAGCAGCGCGCGAGCTCGCGACGGGATCATGACGCCGGCGGGCGCCGGACCGCGGCGGCGGCTGACCTCTCCGGTCGAGGAGAGGCCCGAGAGCGGGAGGACGAGAAGCTCGGCCGAGCTCGCCTTGCGGGCGAGGCCGTCGACGCTCACGACGCTCGGCAGGCCGCGCATGATGATCTCGCCGCCCAGCACCAGGACGCGGTTGCCGCCGCGTCCGGCGAGGAGCAGCCGCGAGTGCTGCGGGACGGTGTGCTCGCGCGTCTGGATCCAGGTGTTGAAGCCGGCGAAGCTGCTCTTCGCGGGCGTCGCGGCGACGTCGCCGGTGAACGCGATCGGCGTGATCTCGATCCCGTCGAAGCGCCAGCCGGGCATCGGCGCGAGGGCGCCGAGGAACCGGTCGACCTCGCTCGAGAGGGTCGGGTCGGCCGGCGTGCTCGCCTGGCCGTCCTGCGGCGCGGGCGCGATCGCCTCGACCGCCGGGCTCGCCTCGGCGTCGGAGCCGTCGTTCATCGGCGAGACGAAGCCTTCGGGGCCCTTGCCCGGGACGAGCGGCGCGGGCGGTGGCGCGGCGTTGGCCGTGATGCCGTCGTGCGACCGCTTCGGGGTGTCGACGTCCTCGATGTCCTCGCGCGTCGCGTCGTCGGTCGCCTTCGCGATCGTCGTGCCGGTCGGCTCGTGGGTCGGCGTCGGCTGGGTCGCGCCGTCGTTCGCCTCGTCGGGCGCGGCGGCGGACGGGCTCGGCTGCTCGCTCGCGTCCGGAGCGCTGCCGTCGGGCTCGATCGGCTCGGCCGCGTCGCTCGCGCCGTCGTCGTGGGCGAGGTCGATCGGGGTGGAGGTGCTCTCGCCGGGACGCGTCTCGGAGCGATCCGCCGATGCCTTCGGCGTGGGCGCCTCGGCGAGCTCGCGGGTGGAGTTGCCGATCCCGACGCCGAGGCCGAGCCCGAGGCCGAGGGCGAAGAACGCCGCGGCGGCGGCGGCGACGACGCCGGCGTACGGGCGCCGCTCCTCGAGGGAGCGGAGGCCGTCGGCGATCCGCGAGACGAGCGGCTGGCGACCCGATGCGAACGAGCGAGCGACGCCGTCGCCCCCCGCGGCGGTCGTCGCCGGCAGTCGTCGCGGCGTCTTCGAGGCGAGCTCGAACGGCGGCACGCCGCCCTCGCCGATCACCTCGTCGACGTCGGTCTCGGCTTCGATGAGGAGCACGTCCTCGGGCTCGAGCTCTCCGAGCGCTCCAAGCGCCCGCTCGAACTGGCCGTAGCCCGCGCGGCAGTCATCGCACGCGCAGAGGTGGACCTCGAGGCGGCGGAGGAGCTTCGGCTCGAGCCCTCCGTCGTAGTACTCGCTGAATGCCTGGCGTGCGGTGTAGCAGTGCACGTCTCTCTCCTGTCGCCCCCGACCTCGGAGGCCTTGTCACTCGAGCGTTTCGCTCGTCTCTACCTTGCTCGTTCGCGACGTCGGACTTCGACTCCGTCTCTTCTCGGTCTGACGTCGGCCCGCAATCCGGGCTCGACGCCCCGACGTCGCTCTCTGCCTTCTTACGACGATTGACCCTCGAACAGGGTCGCGTAGCGTTCCTTGAACTTGTGTCTCGCCCGACTCACCCGGGACTTCACCGTCCCGAGTGGAAGGGTCAGCATCGCGGCGATCTGTTCGTAGGCGAGACCGCGAATGTCCTTCAGCAGGAGCATGATCCTGTCGTTGCGCGGCAATCCGCCGATCGCGGTCAGGACCATCTCCCGGAGCTCGCGCCGACCCGCCTCGACGAGCGGCCCTTCGTCGCCGGCCTCGAGCGGAGCGCCGTCGCGCGCGGCGGCCCGGTGATCGAGACGAGGATCGAGCTCGCCCTGCATCGGGCCTTCGTCGACGGTGATCTGCAGCGTCACCGGCGGCGGGCGGCGGCGACGCGCCCGGAGCTCGTCGCGCGCCAGGTTGCGCGCGATCCGGAAGAGCCAGGTGCCGAACTCGGCGACGTTGCCGCTCTCGCGCGACTCCGAGGCCGATCGATACTTCCCGGCGGCCCGGAAGACGCGCAGGAACGTCTCCTGGCAGAGATCGCGGCTACGCTCGTAGTCGCCGACGATCCGGTTGATGTAGCGCGTGACGGTGCTCTCGTAGCGCTTCACGAGCTCGCTCAGGCTGTCGGCGTCGCCGGAGCCCAGTGAGAGCATGAGCTGATCGTCGGTCAGCTCCTGATAGTCCTGACGACGGATGACCATGCCGATGGTCGAGCTCCCTCGTTCCTGGCCGCGCGCTCCGCCCCCGGTCGCGCCGCTCACCCAACCAACCCCGTGGCCCGCCGCTTCGGCGAACCCGACCCGCTCATCCACACGCGTCGGAGGGACGGAGAGTTCCGTCTAGGAGGGGAGTGTACCACCAATACATTGCGCCCGCCCGCGGCGGTCGCCGACGGGGGGACGGCTCAGAAGACGTCCTCGTCCGACTGGCCGAGCTCGCGCTCCATGAAATCCCCTACGGTGGCGAGGTTTAGGAGGGCGACCGTCAGCTCCTCGGCGTCGCAGGTGCTCATGAGCTGGGTGGCGACGAGCTCGACGCCGCCGTCGGGATTCAGGGCGAAGTAGCCGTATCGAAGGCGGTAGTTCTTCTGGAGGAGGATCTTGTAGAGGTTCGCGCTCTCGATGCCACTGTTCACCGACGTGCATCGCGTGGAGAATCGAACCGTGTCGCCGTCCAGGTTCAGGAACACCATCTGGCTGCGCCCGCCGGCGAGGTGCGCCTTCACGACGAAGGCGTCGCCGTCGGGGCTCTCGGTGAGCTCGCTTCCGAGCTTGCCGGCGACCTCGGCGACGAGGCCGTGGAAGCGGGTGCGCTCCGCTTCGCTGGGGCCACTCTGCGTGGTCATGACGATCGCTCGCTCGTGGGCTCTTCGTCGGCGTTCGGTAGGGTCGACCCGGAGGCCGACCTGATCGCTGAAGACGCTCTGATACAAAGGAATAGGCGGATGATAGCAGCCCCGTCCGGGCCGCGCAATCGGGGCGCCCCTATCGGGGAGGCCCGGACGCCGGGCGGCCCCGAGGCCGGCCCGGCTTGCGCGGCCTCGCGGCCTGGTGGTAACCTCTCGCGCCTCGGGGCCGCCGTTGCTCGCCTTGCCGGCCGCGCTCCGCCGCCCGTCCCATCTCGACACGAACCATCCGCCGCGGGGGAACGCCTTGGAACAGGAAGTCCAGGCTTTCCAGGAGTTTTTGCGTCGCCGTGGTCTCAAGCTGACCACGCAGCGAAACATCATCGCGAAGCGGATCTTCCGCACGACGGGCCACTTCTCCGCCGAGGACATCGTGGACTCGTTCCGGCGCGAGCGGAAGCCGATCTCCAAGTCGACGGTGTATCGAACCCTCGATCTGCTCGTGGAGGCCGACCTCCTCGACACGATCGACTTCGACCAGGGCTACCGGCTGTACGAGCGGTGCCTCGGGCGGAGCCACCACGATCACCTGATCTGCGTCGACTGTCGCTGCGTGATCGAGTTCCTCGACGAGGAGATCGAGCAGCTCCAGGAGCAGGTCGGAGACGAGCACAAGTTCCGGATCCTGTGGCATACGCACAAGATCTACGGGCTCTGCGAAGGGTGCGCGAAGAAGGCCGACGAGAGCGCCACGCGGCGCGTGCCGGGTCGGCGTTCGTAGTCCCGCTCCTCTTCGCGGTCGCCCTCGCGCTGCTCGCCGCCGTCGCGGCGCCGGTCGCGGTGCGCGCCGACGATGGCGATGGGCGCCCGTCTCCCGCTCCGCCGGCGACATCGTCGGACGACGAGAAGAATGACGGCGCCGGCGACGAGGCCGAGGCCGAGGCAGGGGCGAGCGCCGCCGACGACGACGACGACGAAGACGGCCGGAAGAAGAGGGCCGACGTGCCCGAGCGGCCGCGGCGCGGCGTCCCCGGGATCGGTCGGCCGGGCCGTCCTCGCCGGCCGGGCGCGGGGTCGACGCGCCTCCAGCCGGGTCCGGACCCCGGCACGTTTCGCGCGCGCGACGGCGCCATCTTCGCGAAGGTCGGGGGAGGCGAGCACCCGGTCGGCGACGACGCAGGGTTCGCGGCCGAGCGGCCGCGGCGAACCGAGGCCGTCGGCGCGTTCCTGATCGACCGGCGCGAGGTGAGCCGCGCGCGTTACGCGAGCTTCCTCGCGGCGCTGCGGGCGGACCGCGAGCCGCACCGGCGTTGCCATCCCGGCGAGCCGAAGGGCAAGAGCCACGTCCCCGACGGCTGGGCCGAGGGCGACGGCGAGGGCGATGCGGCGCCGTTGCCGGTGACGAACGTCGACTGGTTCGACGCGTTCGCGTTCGCGGCCTGGGCCGGCGGACGTCTGCCGACCGACCTCGAGTGGGAAGCCGCCGCGCGCGGCGCCGCGGGGCGACGGCATCCGTGGGGTGAGGAGCCGCCGGACGGGTCGCGCGCGATCTTCGGGCGTCACCGCGCGGGCGTGGCGCCGGTCGGGTCGCGGATCTCGGGCGCGACGCCCGAGGGCGTTCTCGACCTCGCCGGCAACGTCTGGGAGTGGGCCGCTCCGGCGAGCTCGGCGGGGGCGGCGGCGGCGACGGCGACGGCGACGGGCGAGGGCGCCGGCGGTGAGGGCGGTGATGGTGCGGCCGCGCCGGCCGTTCCGGCGCGCGTCGCCGTCCGGGGTGGGTCCTGGCTCAGCCCGGCCGACGACCTTCGCGCGGCGCGCCGCGAGCTACGCGGGCCGCTCGATCGGCACCGCACGATCGGGTTCCGGGTCGCGCGCGACGTCCCCGAGGGCGACGCGCCCGCCGACGCGCCCGACGGCCCGCCTCCCGATGAGCGGGCGCCCGGCGCTGACGGCAGCGATCCGAAGGACCTCGACGCCGGGGTCGGACCCGGCGGCCGATGAGCTCCCCCGCGGGCGAGCTCATCGGCCTGTCGGTCCGCGATCGGGACGGCGAGCGGGTGCTGCTCCTCCCGGCGGGACCGTGCGAGCTCACCGTCGGTCGGAGCGGGTCGGCGGACGTCGTCGTCGCGGCGGCGAGCGCCTCGTCGGCGCACTGCCAGATCCGCGTCGACGGCGACGGCCGGATCACCGTCGCCGACCTCGGGAGCCGCAACGGGACGCGCCTCGGCGGAACCCCGCTCGGCCGCCGCGAGATCGTGCTTCGTCCCGACGAGGTCATCGAGATCGGCGCGTCCGAGGCGACGATCGTGCTCCGGCCGGTCACGTCGATCGGCGGCCCGCCCGACGACGCGGCGCGGGCGCTCGCGGCGCTCGCGGTCGCGCCGGGCGGCGCCGCGACCGCGGTGACCCTCGGCGGCCCCGACGGGCTCGAGCAGGACGCCGATGCTGCGGGGACCGTCGTGCGCCTCGCTCGGGCCGTCCTCGACGCGGGGCTCTCGCCCGAGCGCGTCCTCGAGGTCGTCCTCGACGAGCTGATCGAGACCTTCTCCGCGGTGCACGGGCTCGCCCTCGCGATCGAGCGCGACGGGACGACGCGTCCGGTCGCGATGCGCAATCTCGACCGGGCGACGGTGGCGAGCGAGGCGTTCGCGGTGAGCCGCGGAATCGTGGAGGAGGCGGCCCGCGACGGCACGACGGTGATCGTCGGCGACGCGAGCGCCGATCGGCGGTTCGCCGGGCGTCCGAGCGTCGCCCTGTACAAGATCCGGGCGGCGGCGGCGATCCCGCTGCGGGACGAGGGGCGCGTCGTCGGCGTCGCGTATGTCGACGCGCCCGAGGAGGGCCAGGGGCGCGGCTTCGACCCCGCCCGGGCGCCGTTCTTCGACGCGCTCGGCGGCCTCCTGGGGCGCCCGCTCCGGCTGGCGCGGCGTCTCGACGAGAACGAGCGGAAGGCGCGCGAGACGCGGCGGTCGCTCGCGGCGGCCCGCGCCGAGCTCGATCACCTCCGCGCCGCCGTCGGGCTCGTCGGGCGGAGCGAGGCGATCCGTACGGTCGGCGACTGGATCGAGAAGGCGGCGGGCAGCGACGCCCCGGCGTGGGTCTCGGGGCCGGTCGGCTCGGGCAAGGGGCTGGTCGCGCACGCGCTCCACGCGCGCGGTCCGCGCCGCGACGGGCCGTACGTCGAGGTCGCGGTCGGAACGCTCGCGGCGGGGCTCGCCGAGGCGGAGCTCTTCGGACACGTGAAGGGGGCGTTCACCGGGGCGATCCGGGCGAGCGAGGGGCTGCTCGGCGACGCGGACGGCGGGACGATCGTCCTCGACGGGATCGACGACCTGCCTCCGCCGCTCCAGGGAGCGCTCCTGCGCGTCGTCGAGTCGGGGCGCTGGCGCCCGCTCGGCGGTGAGCGCGAGCGGAGCGCCGATCTCCGCTTCGTCGTGGTCTCGGCGATGGACCCGGTGGAGCTGTCGCGGAGCGGACTGGTCCGCGACGAGCTGATCCAGCGCCTCGGGGTGCTGAGGGTGCGCGTGCCCGCGCTCGAGGAGCGGCGCGAGGACATTCCGTTGCTCGTCGAGCACCTCCTGGCGCGCCATGGGCCCCCGTTCCCGAAGGTCGCGCCGGACGCGATCGATCTGCTGGTGCGCGCGCGCTGGGCGGGGAACGTGCGCGAGCTCGAGAACGTCCTCCGCGAGCTCCTTCTGGGGCATCCCGAGACGATCGAAGGGTCGATGGTCTCCGCGCGCCTCGGCGCGCGCGCAGTCGAGCGGGAGCTCGAGAGCGTCCCCGCGCTCCTCGGGGCCGCATCGCTCGCGGACGCGCGGGCGCGCTTCGAGCACGCGATCCTCGAGCAGGCGCTCCAGGCGACCGGCGGGAACATCAAGGCGGCCTCGGAGCTCCTCGCCGTCGACCGCGGGCAGCTCCACCGGATGCTCAAGCGCCTCGGGATCGACGCGAAGGCCTACGGCGCGCCGTCGCGCGAGGCTGGCCCGCCCTAGCCGCGTCGAATACCGGGTCCGCGACCGAGGTCCGATGGGGCGAGGCGCCGCGGCGCCCGCCGGTCGCGGATCCCGGCGCTTGCACGCGGTTTAGGGGGCGATACAATCGCGAGCTCGACCCCGTCCGTTCCCTCCGGGACCTTCGCGCGGGGACCCACGACTCCTTCGCGTCGCGCGCTGCCGTGAGCGCCCGACGAGGCGACCATGCGACCGATTCTCGTCGTTCTCCCGACCTGGGCCCTCCTCGTCCTGTCCTCCATCTTCGCGCTCTGGTGCGTGATCTCGGGGTGGCGCGGCGTCTCGAAGTCGCGCGCCGCGGGGGAGGATCCCGATGTCGCGGGCGCGTGGCAGGTGAGCGTCTTCGGCGTGGCGCAGCTCGTCTTCTTCTCGGTCGCGGTGTTCGGCGGCTGGATGGACCAGTTCAAGATCTACTCCTACGGCACGTGCCTCATGGTCGGGTTCGGCCTCGCGATCGCCCTGGGGGTCGTCCTGGTGCGGCGCCGCGGGCTCGACTGGAGCCCGGTGATCGACATGGGCCTGCTCGCGATCGTGAGCGCGATCTTCGGCTCGAGGCTGTTCTACTACGTCTACAACTACGAGAAGCGCTTCGCGGATGAGCCGTGGACGGCGTTTCTCCGGATCGATCAGGGCGGCATGACGGTGATCGGCGGCGTGATCTTCGCCGGTCTGGCCGTCGGCTGGTACATCCGGCGAAACAAGCTCCCGGGGCTCGCCTACGCCGATGCGTGCGCCGCGCCAATCCCGCTCGGGCAGGCGATCGGGCGCCTCGGCTGTTACATGAACGGATGCTGCTGGGGGAAGCCGGTCGAGGAGGGCGGGTTCGTCGCGAACCTCTTCGGGAGCGGATGTCGGTTTCCGAGGTTCCTCGAGGAGGGCGCGGACGGCGTCGTGATGACCGTCGGCTCGCCGCCCTTCATGCAACATCGCGACGAGCTCGGCCTTGTCCCCGATC
>JAJDCQ010000188.1:57500-109245 GCA_029260755.1 Planctomycetota bacterium
CAGCATATTATTGGCACTTGCTATATTCTGTGCAGGATAGGTGGGAGACGTTGAAGGGGGGACGTTAGTCCTCCTGGAGTCATTGGTGAGATACCACTCTTAATATATTGAGTGTCTAACCACGTGCCGTGAAGCCGGGCGTGGAACAGTGATATGTGGGCAGTTTGACTGGGGCGGTCTCCTCCCAAAGTGTAACGGAGGAGTGCAAAGGCACGCTCAGCCTGGTTGGCAATCAGGCGTAGAGTGCAAAGGCATAAGCGTGCTTGACTGCGAGGCCCACAAGCCGAGCAGAGCTGAAAGGCGGCCTTAGTGATCCGGCGGTCCCGAGTGGAAGGGCCGTCGCTCAACGGATAAAAGGTACTCCGGGGATAACAGGCTTATCCTGCCCAAGAGTTCACATCGACGGCAGGGTTTGGCACCTCGATGTCGGCTCATCGCATCCTGGGGCTGTAGGCGGTCCCAAGGGTTGGGCTGTTCGCCCATTAAAGCGGTACGCGAGCTGGGTTTAGACCGGCGTGAGCCAGGTCGGTCCCTATCTTCTGTGGGCGTAGGAGACTTGAGGGGTTTTGACCCTAGTACGAGAGGACTCGGTTGGACGCACCTCTGGTGTTCCAGCTGTCCCGCCAGGGGCATTCGCTGGGTAGCTATGTGCGGAAAGGATAAGCGCTGAAAGCATCTAAGCGCGAAGCCTCCCCCAAGACGAGGTCTCCCTGAAGGCACCTCGGAGACTACGAGGTTGATAGGACGGGTGTGTAAGCGTGGCGACACGTTGAGCTGACCGTTACTAATCTGCCGTTCGGCTTGGCCACCTTTTTGGACTTATACTCGAAGGTGCAGCCAGGACGCTCTCTAGATTCCTCGATGCGTCAGAAGCATCCGGATCGTTGATACACAGCGGTCGAGCGAAAGCCGACCGCGACAGAGAAATTCCGGGTGATCATAGTGCAAGGGCCACACCCGTTCCCTTCCCGAACACGGTAGTTAAGCCTTGTACGCCGATGGTACTGGTCACCGCTGGGAGAGTAGGTCGTCGCCCGGTTATTTCAAAGAAGCGCCCGGAGCCGAGAGGCTCCGGGCGCTTTGTTTTTGTACGCTTGTCGCTCTGGAGCGCGCGCTCGGGGGGCGCGTCGTTCACGTGCACACGACCGACCGACCGACCGCCCCGGGCGCGCGCCGGGACGGGCCTGCGACGCCACGGCGCGACCGGGGAGCCCGCTCGATCGACAGACGGGTAGGGACCGCTCGCCGGCGAGCTGTCCCTCACCTCAATGACCGCGCGCGGCGAGCTCCCGCACGATGGACTCGTAGAAGCGCTCGTCGTCGAACGCGCTCCCAGCGACCTGGCCGACCTCCTCCATGTGATCGGCGGGGATGGTTCCGCGCCAGAGGCCCCATCGGGCCGAGCTCTCCGCGATGACGCCGTCGTTCGGGCCCTGGATCGCGAGAAGGATGGCCCAGCCGGGTGCGAGGACCGGGCTGATGCGCCCGTGGCCGGTGCGGCGCCCGGGTTCGGCGATGCCGGCCCAGCTCTGATAGAGGATACGCGGATCGTCGGGGGTCGCGGGGTTGAACGTTCCGTTCATGTGAACGGTCGTCAGGTCCGTGACCATGTTCCAGTCCCATCCGACCTGGTTCATGAGGACGTCGATCGCGTCCTGCACGAACCCCGGGACGACTCCGACGACGATGTCGGCGAGCGCGGTGCCTCGGTGGGGTGTCGACACGCACGACAGACTGGCGACCCGGTCTCCGAGGCCGAGGTGGCTGATCGCCCAGCGGGCGTCGAGCCCGCCGGTGCTGTGGGCGATCAAGTTCACCTTCACGGCGGGATCGGGCCAGGCAGCGCGGATCTGGTCGTCGAGGAGTCCGGCGCGGTGCTCGATGGTGTGGATCGACGGGACGTCGGTCACGAGGACGTCGGCGCCGAGGGCGCGGAGGTGATCGGCGGTCGCGTCGAAGTAGGTCGTTCGCCCGGGCCCGTTCAGGCCGTTCGCGCCGTGGGCGAGGACGATCGGCCATCGGGTGAGCCCCGCCGCCGGTTGGGGGGACGTCGCCGGGGCGCCCGCCGCGCCTGCCGGTCCACTCGGCGAGCTCGAGCTCGAGCTCGAGGCCGAGGACGAGGACGAGGACGAGGCGGGGGCGCGCGTCGGCGGGCTCGTCCTGGCGGGTGATGCGCTCGAGCCCGCCGAGCAGCCGGCCGAGCCGCCGACCGAGACGACGAAGACGACGAGACACGACGACGCGACGAGCGCGTCGAGCTGGCGGCGGGAGAGCTTCGACATGGTGACCCCTGCTGCGTTCGCGCGACGATGCGTCGCGGCGTCAGAGCACGCGCCGGGCCGATTAGCAATGTGAGTATTAACTCACCTTTCGCGTTGGCGTTGCCGCCGACGGGGCCGGCGGCCGATCGCCGGCGCGACGCCCGTCTTCAGCTTTCGGGGGGGCAGGATGCCGCGCCGATGGCGGCGACGAGCCGGTCGAGCTCCGCCTCGACGTTGTAGAAGTGGGGCGAGGCGCACAGGAGGCCGGTGTCGTCGAGCCGGCACTGGATCCGGTCGGCCGCGAGTCGGTGGCGGAGCGCGGGGACGTCCTCGGGGGCGATCGCGCAGGCGACGATTCCCGAGCGTTCCCCGGGTCGTTCACGTGGACTCCGGAGGGTCGCCCCCGCCTCCTGGAGCCGCCCGACGAGGTGGTCGGTGAGCTCGAGGATGCGGGCCTCGATGCGATCGGCACCTGCCTCGAGGAGCAGCGCCGTCGACTCGGCGAGCGCCACCGTCCCCGGCGTGTTGAGCGCCCCGCTCTCGTAGCGACGCGCGTCGGAGCGGAGCGTCAGATCGTAGTCGAGGTAGTCGCTCGCGTTCTGCACCGAGAGCGCGCCGACGGTGGGCACCCGGAGCTCCCCCGCCGTCGCCGGGTCGATCGCCAGGATGCCGACTCCGTCGGTCCCGAGCAGCCACTTGCGGCCGTCGCCCACGACGACGGGGACGCGAGAGCGCGTGACGTCCATCGCGACCGAGCCGAGCGCCTGCACCGCGTCGACGACGAGGACGGTGCCGGTGTCTGCGCAGCGTGCGCCGAGGGTGTCGAGGTCGATCCGGAACCCGGTCGTGAAGGTGACCGCGCTCGTCGCGAGGACTCGCGCGCCGCGTCGGAGCTCGACGTCGAGGTCGTCGAGCTCGACCCGTCCGTCGCGGCTCGGCACGACGACGACCTCCACGCCTGCGCCCGCCAGGTTCATCCAGGGATAGACGTTGGCCGGATACTCGAGGTCGCTCACGATCACCCGGTCGCCCGGCGCCCAGGCGATCCCGTTCGCCACCGCGCTGATCGCCTCGGACGCGTTCCGCAGGAACGCGACCGAGTCGACGGAGGTGCCGAGCAGTCGCGCGACGTTCTCCCGGGCGCGCTCGGCTTCGGGTCGCCATCGCGCGAGCGCCGCGGCCCCGTCGTCGCGCAGGTCGGCGACGAGCTCCTCGAGGCGGGCGGCCGTCCGGGTGGGCAGCGGGCCACGAAGCGAGTGGTTCAGGTAGACGTGTCGCGCGGTCACCGGGAACGCGTCGCGGCCGGGAAGCGGGCGCGGGCTCGAGGGCGTGTCGGAGGGTGGGCTCAAGGCTTTGTCGGGTCGATGCTTGGGTCGATGTTCGTCGCGCCTCCGACCGAGCCGGCGACACTTGATGCCCGGTAGGCCGTCCCTATAATAGCAGCCGCTCCGGGCTCATAGCTCAGTTGGTTAGAGCGCATCCCTGATAAGGATGAGGTCGCTAGTTCGAATCTAGCTGGGCCCATACCGCTGGAACCATCCGGCCGTCGATCCGCGACGGCGGTCGTGATCCGGGGACGTAGCTCAATTGGGAGAGCGCCGGCTTTGCAAGCCGGAGGTTGCCGGTTCGATCCCGGTCGTCTCCAGTCGTAGTCGGTCCGGTTGCGGTCTCGAACCTTCTTGCTCCGGACCGTTGCGTCTACCATCAGCCGAGAACAAGGAGCTTCACTCCATGAACCTCATCGATCGACTGCTCGCCCCTTCGGCCGTCGCCAGCGCCCACTGCGATGGCCCCTGCGGCGTCTACGATCCCGCTTCGGCCCGCATCGCGGCCGAGGCTGTCCAGTCGCTGACGAAGAAGATCGTCGACGCTGGCAACCCGGCCGACGCCGCCGCCCGCAACACGATCTCGCGCTACACGTCGATCAAGGAGGAGCAGGCCGAGCTCACCAAGCGCGAGCTCTCCATCCTCTGGAGCGACTACTTCAAGCCGAACCACCTCGAGGCCGTTCCCGACCTGCACGAGACCTTCTGGAAGGCTCTCAAGCTCTGCAGCCAGGTCAAGCAGGAGGTCAACTCGGACGCGTGCCAGCAGCTCATGGACGCGATCGAGAACATCCACAACATCTTCTGGAAGACCAAGGGCCGCGAGGTGGCCTGGGTGCGCGCCAGCTAGGGCCAGCCCGACTCTCCGTTCACGTGGACACGGCGCGCGGCCTTCGCGCGCCGTGTTGCATTGTCCCGAGCCCTCCGCCCGAGCCATGTCGCCCGCCTTCCTTCCCCTCTCCCTCCTCGCCGGGCTCGGCCTCGGCCTCGCGCTCGCCGCCCTCGGCGGGCTGCTCCTCGGCTCACGGGTCGTCGGCGTCGCCGGCCGGAGCATGGAGCCGACCCTTCGCGACGGCGACCGCGTCCTCGTCAGCGCCGACCTCCTCACCGTCCGTGGGCTGCGTCGCGGCCAGGTCGTCGCGGCGCGCGTGCCGGACCTCGCCGACGCCCTCGTCATCAAGCGCGTCGTCGGCCTTGCCGGCGACCCCGACCCCGTCGCCGGACTCCCGCTCGACTCCGATGATGTGTGGCTGGGCGCGGACAATCGCGACCGGCGCGCCCTCGGCGTCGTCGACAGCGCGCGGTGGGGGCCGCTTCCGGCCGACCGCATCGTCGGGCTCGTGTGGTGCCGCGTCTGGCCGCTGGGAGCCGCCGGCCTCCTCCGCCGCCGGGCCACGGCCTGAGGCAGATTCGAGACGATTCCCGGATTCGGGATGGGTCGAAAGCGGCCATCCGGCCTGAGAACAGGACTTTGCGTTCTGGCACCGGGTTCGCGTTCCCTCTCACGTGAACGCTCGCCGCGTCCGGCGGGCCCAGCGCGAGAGAAGCATGATCCACGTCCTGATCGGAGCAGCGTCCGGCGCGCTGCTCGCCGCCGCGAGCTCGGTGATCATCTCGAAGGTGATGGGGGAGCCCGTCACCTGGAAGAGCGTCCTCGCGAGCGCGGCCGGCGGGCTGGTCGCCGGCGCCGTCACGACGGCGACGTTCGGTGCGGGCGCCCCGGCCGCCGTCTCCGTCGCCCGCGGCGCGACCGCGTTCGCCCTTGGCGGGGCGTCGGGCGGCGCCACCGGCCAGCTCACCGAGAACGCCCTCGAGGGGCGACCGCTCGGTGAGGAGGTCCTCGAGACCGCCGCCTGGCGCGGCGCCACCGGCCTGGTCACCTTCGGCATCGGTCGCTTCGTCCTCGCGCCGGTCCTCGGCCGGGCCCACGGGGCGCTCCAGCGCTTCGTCGATCGGTCGGCGCCGGGCTTCCGGCGCTCGGCGGGCGCCCTCGCGCTGCGCCTCAACGACCGGATCGTCGCCGCGTTCGGCGGTCAACCCGATCCTTCGTCGGCCGCGTCGAGGCTCCCGCACCACGCCGTCTCTCGCGTCCGCACCGGCGGTGCGATCGGCACGACCGGCGGCACCCACTGGGGCGGCTCGCACCTCGGCTCCGGCGCCCACGATCCTGCGAGCGGCATCACCGACGCCTTCGCCGAGCTCCTCGACGAGACGAGCGCGGCCGTCATCGAGACGACCGGTCGCGAGCTCACCGAGGAGGGGACGCGCGGGGTCATCGAGGGCGCGATCGACCACGCCGTGAGCGAAGGCGCCGCCGCCGGCGCCGCCATCGGCAACTAGAGCAGCCTGCTACAGGCCCGGCCGGAAGCGCCACGATCGGGCGATCGCCTCGCAGGCTCCTCGAGCGCCCGATCGTTCGCGGGCACTCGCGGGCACTCGCCGGATCTCGCGGATGGCTTCGTTGCTCGCCTCCAGCGACTCCCCCGGGTCGCTTCCGGCTCGCGCCTCGCCCTCTCCGACGATCTCTCGACGAGGCCCTCGCGCCTGTCCGGCTGGACCTCTCGCCCTCCGAGCCCCCGGCCCTCCCCGGAAAACGCGCACAAGGCGCGCCCGCCCCGGCCCGTCATTGGGGTGACTCTCGAAGGGCGCGCTTCGAACGAAAGGAGTCGTAGGTCAGAAGGGTTAGGAGGACCCCATGTCCATCGTTCGAAGGATGATGATGCTCACGATCATCATCACCGCGCTCCTCGCCGCCGGCTCGCCGGCCCTCGCACAGTCGACCACCCCCGCTCCCGCGCCTCTGCCCCCGACGACGGCTCCGACGCCGCCGGTGGTCGCGCCATCGCCGGTCTCGCCGATCGACCTCCCCATCGAGCCGCCTGTTCCCGGCCGCGCCGCCGGCGACGGAGATGGCGATGGGGATGGCGACGGAGACGGTGACGGCGGGCCGGACGAGGAGCCGCCGATCATCTACGGCGAGGAGCTTCCCGCCGACGATACGATCGTCTACGTGATCGACTGCTCGGGCTCGATGAACTGGGACCGTCAGAGCTACATCGGCCTCGATGGTCAGGTCACGAGCGGGACGAAGCTCGACCGCGCGAAGGTCGAGCTCATCCGAAGCGTCAGCGCGTTGACCGAGCGCTTCCGCTTCAACGTGGTCGCCTACGACTGCAGCCTGCGGACCGCGTTCCCCGACCTCCGCCCCGCCGACGGCGCGAACAAGGGGAGCGCCGTCTCGTGGATCAGCGCCCAGCGGGCGTCCGGCGCGACCGGCACCGGCCCGGCGACCGCCCTCGGGCTGGGCGACAAGGAGAACACGACCGTCGTGCTGCTGAGCGACGGCGCGCCCAACTGCGGCGCGAACGGGATCCCCGGTCACCAGGCGATGATCCTGGGCGCGAACACCCAGAACGCCCGGATCCACTGCTTCGGGATCGCGGCGGACGGGCAGTTCCGGCAGTTCCTCGTCGACGTCGCGAGCGCCACCGGCGGCGTCTACGTCGACGTTCCCTAGCGAGCGAGCCCGCTCGACCCGAGCGACCGCTCCTTCCGTCAATCGAGACTTTCTTCGAAGCGCGCCGCGCGCTCCTCGTCCGGCGGATGGTCCGCCGGACGAGGGGCGTGCCGGTCTTTCTAATAGGCCTGCTTCCTTGCCGGATTCGTCGACGGTGCGGGTGCGCGAGCCGCCGTTCCGGCGATCCGGATGACCGGACGGAATCGACCGTCGCTCTCGACGCCGTCCTTCACGACGATCATCCCGTCGTTCCGTCGGCCGAATACCCGATCACGGACGGCGAGGAGCGGGCGGACGTCGTGGTCGCCCTCGTCGATCGTGAGCGGCGTCACCTCCCGGGTGGACGGGTCGATCACGAAGTGGCGATCCGCCTGGTCGATCGCGATGGCCCGCGCCCCGTGGGTCCGCTGGAAGCTCCCCGAGAGGATCGCGCCGCCGGGGATGAGCTCGGTGCGTCGACCCGACGGCAGCTCCCAGAACGTCACACCCTCGGCGGTGGAGGCGAGCAGACCGTCGTCGAGGTAGAAAGGCTCGACCTCGTCGCCGAGGCTGATCTTCGCCCGCTCGTCGGCCTGGCCGCGGACGAAGAGTCGCTCGCCCTCGACGAGGCCGGCCTTCGCCTCCTGCGCCAGCGTCCCCGGCCCCCAGGTCCCTTCGATCCCGGCGTCGGTCGCCTGTCCGGCGTCGTCCCAGCGATGCCTCTCGTGGCGGACGCCGATCACGGCGGAGCCATCCTCGTAGCGAACGATCCGCGCTCGGTTCGTCTCGACGAGGGCGAGCTCGCGGCCGAGCCCGTCGCGGACGGTGATCTCGCCCAGCAGCGACGAGCTCACCCACGCCAGCTCCTCGGGGCGCCGCCAGCCCGGCCGGAGGGCGCGCCAGCCGTCGAGCGTCTCGAGCGTGCCCGTCCGGGTGTCGAGGATCGCCGTCCGGAACCAGGAGCGCGTCACCTCGAACGACGGGTAGGCCGTGCTCTGCGGGAGTGCGTAGCGGCCCCAGGTCTGGTCGGCCGCCGCGAGAAACCGGCCGTCGGCCGACCACCGGATCTCGGTGACGAAGCGATTCGTCGTCGGGATTGGCCGGAACGTCCCCGAGGCGACGTCGGCGACGATGAGCTGTCGCGCCACGTGCCGGATGTTGAACAGGTGACCGCGCTCTCCGCTGCCCAGCCGTCGGGACGTGACCAGGACCGCCACGTGCTCGCCCGTCGGCGACACGGCGAGCGTCGCCAGCCGTTCGGCGCTCGGCGTGCGGGCGGTCGCGATCATCTCCCCGTCCGCCACGAGCCCGTAGGCGATCGGCGGGACGAAGGCCAGGGCGATCGCCCCCGTCGCGATCCGCAGCGAAGGGATGCTCCGGCGTCGAATCGGCGGCCGACCGCGCCCGCAGATCCAGACGATCCCGGCCCCGAGGATCAGCGTCGCGGCGAGGACGACGCCCGCCCCGACGAGGCCGAGCGCGATGACCGCGACCATGAGCGCCGTGGCGGCGGCGAGGTCAGGGCCGCCGCTCTCGCCCTTCTCCTTGCCCCAGTGGTGCGCGCCGCGAGCGTAGAGGATGAAGGGCAGCGCGAGCGAGACGAGGGTGACCGGGACCGTCCAGATGGCGGCGTAGATCGCGATCTCGCTCATGCCGTAGCCCATGAACTGGATCGAAGGCAGGACGGTCATCGGGGCGAGCACCAGGAGGAACCCGCCGTTCGACGGGTGGTCGCCGATCGCCACGATCGCGGTCGTCATCGCCCACCCGAACGCGCTGGCGACCAGGATCAGCCACGGCGCGTCGGTGAGCAGGTCGAACGCGCGCGCCGTCGACTCGAGCGTCGGGAACCCGCCGGTGACGGCCAGGTAGACGCCGAAGAGGCTCCCGACGCAGCCCAGGAGGATCGCGGCCGAGACGGCGTAGATCGCGGCCGGGAGGGCGAGCCCGCCGATCGGGAGGCCGAGGAGCTCCTCACGCCGAGGCCGCGAGCCCGCTTGCTGACCCGAGAACGTCTCGACGCCGCCGGCGAGCAGGGGGGCCACGAGCGCCATCAGGGGCAGCGCGACGATGATCGGCGCCGTCAGGTCGGGGTCCTTCTCGAGGATCCGCACGCCGAGTGTGCCGAGGCCGAGCACCAGCCCGAGGCCGGCGCCGGCCAGCGTCATGGCGGTGACGATGCGGCGCTTCTGAGCGATCAGCGCTCCTGTTCCGTAGAACGCCTTCACGACGTCACCTCCTCTTCCTTGCCGGCGAGCACCTCGAGGTAGATCTCGCGGATCGTCATCCGGCGCACCTCGATCTTCCGGGTGACCCCGGGCAGGTCGACGAGTCGAGCGATGAGCTCGTCGGTCGCGTCGTCGAGGATCGCGACGCGCTCGTCGGGCGGCGCGGCGCGGTCGGTCTTGACCTGCCGGACGCCGATCAGCTCGCTCGGCGCCCGGTCGAGCGCGGCGCTGCCGCCGGCCTCGACCGAGACCCGGACCCGTCGGAAGCGGTCGCGAAGCTCGTCGAGGGTGCCGGCGTGGGTCACGCGACCCTCTCGGATGAAGGCGAGCCGGTCGGCGATCCGCTCGACGTCGTCGATGAGATGGCTCGCGATCACGACCGTCCTCCCCTCCTCCTGAACGAGGTCGATCAGCAGCTCCATCAGCTCGTGCCGCGCGAACAGATCGAGCCCGAGGGCCGGCTCGTCGAGGACGAGCAGCTCGGGTCGGCTCGCCAGGGCGAGGACGAGGCGCAGCCGCGCCTGCTGTCCCTTGCTCAGCGCGCCGATCCGCTTGTCGAGGGGAACCTCGAACCGTTCGAGCAGCTCCTTGGCGTGACCATCGTCCCAGCGATCACCCCGGAGCCGCGCGTGGAGCTCGATCTCGTCGCGGATGCGCGTCCGGCCCGGCGTCGCGGTGACGTCGTTGACGTAGGCCATGCGCAGGCGCTCGCCGACGCCGAGCGCCTCGGGGTCGACCCCCAGGACGCGCGCCTCGCCCCCGTGGCGACCGAGCAGGCCGACCGCGATGCGGAGAAGCGTCGACTTCCCGCAGCCGTTGCGGCCCA
This sequence comes from Planctomycetota bacterium, assembly GCA_029260755.1. GTDB lineage: Bacteria > Planctomycetota > J058 > J058 > JAJDCQ01 > JAJDCQ01. The sequence goes on from JAJDCQ010000188.1 coordinate 67,637, forward strand.
GGAGCGCGGTCACGCTCCCGCGCTCGACCGTCAGGTCCGCGCCCGCCAGGACCTCTTCCCGTCCGAACCAGCGCGTCACTCCGCGCATGTCGATCACGGCATCAGACATCGGATGCCACCCTCCTCGCTTCGTGATCCCCCGACCCCGCATCCCGCCCCCCGTCCGGGCGGGTGGCGTCCTCGGCGAGCAGCCTCGCCAGGAGCGCCTCGATCTCGTCGTCGTCGAGGGCGGCCCGCCGCGCCAGCGCGATCGCCTCGCGCAGCCGCTCCTCGACGATCGTCGTCCGTTCCCGCTGGCAGCGCCGCGCGGCGGCGCGCGTCACGAAGACGCCGCGCCCACGCTGGCTCTCGATCAGCCCCGCGCCTTCGAGCTCGCGGTAGACCCGGACGATGGTGTTCGGATTGACGAGCAGGCTCCGCGCGAGCGCCCGGACGCTCGGCAGCCGGTCGCCCGGCGCGTAGGCGCCGCGGGCGACCGCGAACTTGAGGCGGTTGCCGATCTGCTCGTAGACGGGGACGTCGCTCTCGAAGTCGACGGGCTCGGTCAGTCCGACGGTCGGCTCGGTCACGACGCGTCTCCCCGCGGAACCCTCGAGCCTGGTTCCCGCCGTTCGGTCCGATCCGTCGGACCCGCTCCGGTCGGGCGCTCGAGTGTTCTAGTGTGCCAGCACAGTTAATCAGTCGGGGAGAGGAGCGTCAAGGGGGGTTTTCGAGATTGTCGTCTCCGTCGTCACTTCCCGTGGCTCTCGAAGTAGATACCTACCGCCGGGATGATCCAGATCGGTGCGGTCACGACGAGGGCGACGTCGATCGGAACGGTGATGACGGTCGCGAGCGCCGCGACGGCCAGGCGTCCCGGGCTTGGCTCGGTCCGCCACCAGGCCTCGAGGAACGTCTTCGCAAGCGAGCCGTCGCGCGGGTCGCGGAGGACGATGACGGGGACGACCCGCGGGCGACCCCCGACCTCGGGCGGCGGCGCGAGGATCAGCAACACGAGGGCGACGGCGCCCGTCCGTTCGGGCCACGCCGCTGGCAGCGGGAGCGAATCGATCTCGGTCATCGCAGCGCTCGCGGGATCCTCGGCAGTCTCGGGGAGGCGCGGGCCGGGGTCGATCTCTCGCTGCCGCGTCGGGAGCGCACGGAGACCGTCGAGTCCGGCGACGCCGGACGGCCAGGTGAGCTCGACGAGCCGGTCGCCCGCGTCGACCTCGAGCCGGACGTTCCCGGCGCGGTCGATCGACGCGCCCTGGATGCCAGTGGCGTCGCGTACCCGCGGCGGATCCTGGCGCCCGCGGGCCCAGCTCCACAGGCCGCGGGTCGCGCACCCGACGAGGAGCGTCGGGGAGGTGAACGCGAGGATCAGGAGCAGCGCGAGGGCGAGGGGGCGGGAGGCTCTCGGCGAACGGCCGGTCATGCCAGCAGCGTAGCGGCTGGCGGACGTTGGAACACGCGGGCTCTGCGTGAGCAATCGATCGGCGAAGCCGATCATCCCTCGTGTTTCTGGAACGCGCGCACGTGTTTGTCGTCGCGGGGAAACGATCCACAGATTTCACAGATTACACAGATTGCCGCGGGCGGGTCCGAGTCGTTGCCGATGCCGAGAACGGTCCGCCCTTGTGGCGAGGGATGACCGCCTTCGGCAGCTCCCAATCTGTGGAATCTGTGCAATCTGTGGATCTGGCTCGCGGGGTCAGGCGCGCGAGACGGTCAGGCGCGCCGCGCCCGCCGCCTTCGTCCACACGACGACGACGCCGCCCTCCCGGTCGTGGGCCGCCTCGCCGGCGACGCCTTCGAGCTGCACCCGGGCGCCGTCGGGGAAGAGGCGCTCGGGGGCGGCGACCTCCGTCGTTCCGTTCTCGATCGCGGTCCATTCGAGCCGCGCGGCGTGGGCGTCGGGGTCCCAGTGGAAGCTGCCGAGCTCGCCCGCCACCGCCCGCGGGTAGGGGCGGACGACCGCGTCGACGAGCGGCGTCTCCTCGCCGTCGGGCGCGACGATGCTCATCGCCTCGTCGTTCCACGCGTAGGTCGGGTCTTCGGAGTACTCCCAGACGGTGCCGTGCATCGCGAACCGGTCGAGGGCGTCGTAGTGGCTTCGGAGGTAGGCGGCGCCGCCGGCGGTGTCGGCCGGGACGCCGAACTCGCCGAGGAGGACGGGGACGTTCCACGCCTCGCCGCGCGCCTCCCACGCCGCGAGGGCGTCGGCGTAGTCGCGCGCGCCGTCGTAGCGCTTGCTCAGCGCGACCGACCCGTCGTAGCTGTGGGGCGCGAAGACGAGGCCGTCTCCCTCCGGTCGGGTCAGCGCCGTCTCGCCAGCGAGGGCGTCCGCGCCGGTCGCGTCGAAGAAGACGAGCGCGTCGGGCGCCTCCTCCCGAAGCTCGCGCGCGATCCGTCCGTAGAACGGGACGAGCACCTCTCCGGCCCAGCGTCTCCAGTCGGCGGTTCCCCAGCCGGGCTCGTTGATCGGCTCGAAGCCGATCACCGCGTCGACGGCGCCGAGCTGTCGCGCGACCTTGCGCCACATCGTGACGTAGCGTTCGAGCAGCCCGTCCTCGTCGGCCCAGAAGCGGTCGAACGCGCGCCGTACGCCGGGGTGACGGAGGTAGGCCTCGAACCAGTGCGAGAGGGAGACCTCGCCTTGCGCGGCCGGGTCGTCGTCCGCGGGCAGCGCCCACGACGGGAAGCCGCTCCCGCCGTACGCGCGCGCGAAGATGTCCTGGTGGCAGTCGACGATCACCCGGATCCCGCGCAGCCCGAGCTCCCGGGCGATCCGCTCGTAGAGGTGGAGCCAGCTCTCGGAGTAGAGGCCGCGCTGCGGCTCGACCGCCTCCCACGGGAAGGGGAGCCGGACCAGGTTGCACCCCCACGAGGCGATCCGACCGGCGTAGCGGCCGACCGCCTCGTCGAATGGAGGTGCGTCGGGCGCTCCCCCTTCGCGGAAGGCGAACGGGATGAACGGGGGGAGCTTGGCGCGGCCGCCGGCGTTGACGCCGCGGAGGATCACCTCGCGGCCGAGCGCGTCGCGGAGCCGGCGCCCCTCGGCCCGGAGGCGGAGCGAGCCGAACTGGGGCCTCGAGACCGTCATGGCGGGAGGGTAACACGAGCCATGGCTTGGGGCTAGGCGATCGAAAGAAAGACGTTGCGCTCCCGAGGCGTGGCGTGCGATAACGACCCGCCTCAGACGCGTCGAGGAGCCCACGATGTCCGAGAAGATGGTACTCGTCGTCGATGACTCCCTCACCGCGCGAATGTTCGCGGTCGAGGTGATGCGCGAGGGGGGCTACGCCGTCGTCGAGGCCGACTCGGGCGAGGCGGCCCTGGAGGTCGCCGCGGGCCTGGGGGACGAGCTCATCCTCCTCGTCACCGATGTTCTCATGCCCGGGATCAAGGGACCCGAGCTCGCGCACCGCCTCCGTGAGGCGCGGCCGTCCCTTCCGATCATCGTCACCTCGGGCTACTCCGGCGACGTCGACCTCGGCGAGCTCCTCCGCGAACCCGGCGTCCGCTTCATCAAGAAGCCGGCGTCTCCGGACGAGCTCCTCGAGGCGGCTTCCGAGCTCATGGGGCCGTAGCGGCGTCGCCGGGCGTCCCATCCGCGGGCGGCAAGAGGAGCTGGACCGTCGACGGGTCGGTCTCGAGCGTGATGTGGCCGCCGTGCGTCGCGAGGATCCCCTGCGTGACCGCGAGGCCCATCCCCGCCCCGTGCGCGGCGTCCTTCGTCGTGAAGAACGGCTCGAACACGCGTCGGTGGAGCTCGACCGGGATGCCGGGGCCCTCGTCGGAGACCTCGACCGCGAGCCAGGTTCCGGGAGGAACGGTCTCGGCGACATCGGAGAACGACGACAGCGAAGACGAGGTCGAGTCGTCACTCGAGTCGGCGACCTCGAACGAGTGGGCCCGCACGACGATGCGGCCTCCGGCCGGCGACGCTTCGATCGCGTTGATGATCAGCGAAACGACGGCTCTCTCGAGCTGCTTGCCGTGGCCGTGAACGCTCGGCATGTCCGCGGCCGGCTCGAAGACGATTTCGGTCTCGGTGCCCGTCGTCTCGAGCGCGATGGCTCTCGCGTTCCCGACGACCTCGACCAGGTCGACCTCGGTCGGGGCCTCGACCGCCTCGTGGCGGGCGTAGTCGACGAGCTTCTGAACCAGCTCCGCCGCCTCGGCGGCCGCCATCTGGATCCTCCGCGCCGGTTTCGCGATCCGATTCTCCTCGCCGGCACGCATCTCGATGAGCTGGGCGAAGCCACCGATCGGAGTGAGGAGGTTGTTGAAGCTGTGGGCGAGGCCGGCTGTGACGCTCGCGGCCGCCTCGCGGCGTTCCGAGTCCCGGGTTCGCAGCTCGAGGTGTCGGGCCTTCTCCTCCGCCGTGCGCCGCCGCGAGACGTCGCGGGCGACGCCGAGGACGACGCGCCGGCCGTCGATCATGGTCGGGTAGCCCCGCACCTCGATCCAGATGCGTGTGCCGTCCTTGCGGTTGAGGATCAGCTCGTCGGGGCCGGTCGTGCGGCCGAGCGCCTGGAGGGCGAGGATCTTGGTCAGCTTCGGGAGCTGGGACATCGGGACGAGCCCGACGCCGATCGTCAGGAAGCTCTTGCCGATCAGCTCCGCGCGGTCGTATCCCACCATCTCCTCGCTGGCGCGGTTGCCGTCGATGAACACTCCCTTCAGGTCGTGGATGATGATCGCGTCGGGCGCATCCTCGAAGAGGATCTCGAGGCGACCGTTCGCCGTCTGGAGGCGGCGCTCGACGTCGCGGAGACGCTCGACCTCGGCCTCGAGCTCCGCGACCCGTGCCTGGAGATCGTCGCTCGTCGGTCCCGTCGTCACGCCGGGGTCACTCCCACTCGATCGTGGCGGGCGGCTTGCTCGAGATGTCGTAGGCGACCCGGTTGATCCCGCGCACCTCGTTGACGATCCGGTTCGCCATCCGCTCGAGGACGTCGTAGGGCATCCGGAACCAGTCGGCCGTCATCCCGTCGGTGCTCTCGACCGCCCGGATCGCGCACGCGCTCTCGTAGGTGCGCTGGTCGCCCATCACCCCGACGGTCGCCACCGGCAGGAGGACGGCCAGGCTCTGCCAGATCTTGTGATAGAGGTCGGCGTGACGGATCTCCTCGGTCACGATCGCGTCCGCCTGACGCAGGATCGCGAGCCGCTCGGCGGTGACCTCGCCGAGGCATCGAACCGCCAACCCGGGGCCGGGGAACGGCTGGCGCTGGGTCAGGTTGTCCGGCAGGCCGAGCTCGGCGCCGACCCGGCGCACCTCGTCCTTGAAGAGCTCGCGGAGCGGCTCGACCAGCTCGAAGCCGAGCTCCTCGGGCAGCCCGCCGACGTTGTGGTGGGTCTTGATCGTGGCCGACGGCCCGCCGCGCGGGCTGCGCGACTCGATCACGTCGGGGTAGAGCGTCCCCTGGGCGAGGAACTTGGCGTCCCGGATCTCCGCGGCCGCCTCGCGGAACACCTCGATGAAGTCGTGGCCGATCCGCTTGCGCTTCGTCTCGGGGTCGGTGACGCCGGCGAGGTTCTTCAGGAAGAGCTCGCCCGCGTCGATGACGCGCAGATCGAGCGCCGGGAACGCCGCCCGGAACGCGCTCGCCACCTCGTCGACCTCGCCCTGCCGGAGCAGCCCGTTGTCGACGAAGATGCAGTGGAGCTGGTCGGGGACCGCCTTCGCGATCAGGGCCGCGGCGACGGAGCTGTCGACGCCGCCCGACAGCCCGCAGACGATGTCGGCATCGCCGACCTGCGCCCGGATCTTCTCGACCGACTCGTCGATGAAGGACGCCATCTTCCAGGTGCCGCGGCAGCCGGCGACCCGATAGGCGAAGTTCCGGAGGACGTCGCCGCCGTGCTCGGAGTGGTGGACCTCGGGGTGGAACTGCACGCCGAAGAGCGGTCGGCTCTCGTGGGCGAAGGCGGCGACGGGCGAGGCCGGGCACTTCGCCGCGACGTGGAGGCCGGCCCCGTGGATGTCCTCAATGCGGTCGCCGTGGCTCATCCACACCGTCTGGGTGTGCGGCAGGCCGGCGAAGAGCGGGCACGCCTCATCGGTGACGGTGAGCTCGGTCCGGCCGAACTCGCGGGCCGGGCTGGCATCGATCTTGCCGCCCAGGGCATCGGCGAGGGCGTGGAGGCCGTAGCAGATGCCGAGGACCGGGAGCTCGAGGTCGATCACGCCCGCGCTGAGCTGCGGCGCATCGTCCTCGTAGACGCTCGCCGGGCCGCCCGACAGGATGAGGGCGCGCGCCTTCCGGGCGCGGATGTCCTCGGCGGAGATGTCGTGCCCGACGATCTCGCTGTGGATGTCCATCTCGCGGAGGCGCCGCGCGATGAGCTGCCCGTACTGCGAGCCGAAGTCGAGGACGAGGATGGTCTCGCGATCCACGGTGCCCCCTCTCGCGGAGTGGCGGGGTGCTTCTCGGCGACTACTTCTGGGCCTTGAACCCGAACGGCGGCTCGCGGTAGCTGTGCATGTTGTGGACGCCGCCCTCGGTCTGCGCCGACGGGCTGCGGCGCTCGAACCGCAGCTCCTCGGCGTCGAGGGCCGCGTGCGCGGCCGCGAGCGAGCGCTGGCCCATGTCCTGGAGCGACAGGCGGAGCGCCTCGGCGAGGTACGGCATGTACTCCGCGAGCGGCCCCTTGTCGACGACCGCGCCCGAGACGCCCTGGGCGACCTTCGGGCGCCGTCCCGAGCTGCCCGGGCCGTCGCCCTTCACCGCGCCCTGGACGTAGCGCTTCTCGCCGCCGAGCTCCATCGCCTCGATGGAGGCCATCCCGCGGTAGCGCTTGAGGCGGACGCCGTCCTGGTAGAAGTACTCGCCGGGCGCCTCCTCGGTGCCGGCGAACATCGATCCCATCATCACGGTCGTCGCGCCGAGGGCGAGCGCCTTTGCGATGTGGCCCGGGTTCGCGATCCCGCCATCGGCGATCACGGGGACGCCCTTTTCGCGCGCGTGGCGGGCGACGTTGTAGACCGCGGTCGCCTGCGGGCGGCCGACGGCCATCGTCTCCTGGGTGATGCAGATCGACCCGGGGCCCATGCCGACGCGGAGCCCGTCGGCGCCGGCGTCGATCAGGCGCTTCGCCTGGTCCATCGTGACGATGTTGCCGCCGACGACGTCGACGTCGGGGTAGCTCTCTTTCAGGTGCTCGATCATCCCGATCTCGAAGATCGAGTCGCCCTGGGCGGAGTCGACGACGATCACGTCGACGCCCGCCTCGACGAGCGCGGCGGCCCGCTCGCGGTCCTCGTCGCGCGTGCTCACCGCGGCGGCCGAGTAGAGGCGCTTGTGCTCGTCCTTGGCCGCCTCGGGGTAGTCGCGGTTCTTCTGGAGGTCGGTCCGCGAGATCAGGCTGACCAGCCGGCCGTCGCCGTCGACGATCGGCAGCTTGCCCCGCTTGCTCTCGCGGAGCACCCGGTTCGCCTCGGGGAGCTCGATCGGGCTCTTCGCGGTGATGAGCTCGGTCGTCATCACGTCGCGGAGCTTGCGGCTGCGGTCGGGCTCGAAGTCGATGTCGCGGTTGGTGACGATCCCGACGAGGCGCCCGCCGAGGCTGCCGTCCTCGGTGATCGGGAAGCCCGAGAAGCCGTAGCGCTGGCGGAGGCGGTCGACGTCGGCGATCGTGGCCTCGGGCGAGAGCACCTTCGGGTCGGTGATGAAGCCGCTCTCGAAGCGCTTCACCTTCCCGACCATCTCGGCCTGCGCCTCGATCGTGTTGTTGTAGTGGATCACCCCGATCCCGCCCTGGAGCGCCAGGCCGATCGCCATCCGGTGCTCGGAGACGGTGTCCATCGGCGAGGAGACGAGCGGCAGCTTGAGCTCGATCCGGCGGGAGAAGCGGGTCCGGAGGTCGACGTCGTCCTTGGTGAAGTCGATGTGGCCGGGCAGGACGATGAAGTCGTCGTAGGTCAGGCCGTGACTGGACGAGCCGAAGAGGGAATGAGCGGAGAGGCCGTCGAGGGACGACATGGGCGCTTCCTCTGTAAGCCTTGAGATTTCGGGCCTTGCGGCGAAACGAAGGGCGTCATCCTACTGGCGCCCTGGGGGCGAGTCAATTGCGCGGGCGGCCGAACGCGGGCGCCGGCTCATCGAGGCGCGCGGCGAGGTCGGGGCGGACGTGGTAGAGCGACGGGCCGCCGGTCGTCGCGCCGGCGGGGATCGCGCCGGGCGCGGCAGCGCGGAGGGCGATCGGGCGGAGCCGCTCGATCGCCTCGAGGAGCAGGAGCGTGTCGGGATGCGCGGCGGAGGCCGCCGTCGCCCGGGACAGGCCGCCCTCGATGCGGCGGTGGAGCTCCGCGGCATCGACGGCCGTCGGATCGGTGGCGAGGGCGAGCAGGCTGGCCGTCGCCCCGGCGCGCGAGCGAGGCGCCTCGCCGATCACGAGGTCGAGCGCCTCCGACCTGATCGGCTCCCCGGTCGCCGCGCCGCGGGCGACCGCGAGCCAGAGGATGAGGCGGGCGTGGGCCGCCGGCGGGGCCTTCGCCTCGAGGCGTTCGGACGCCGTCACGAGGAGGGTGTGGGCCTCCGACGGCTGCCCGGCCTCGAGGTGGACCAGGGCGAGCTCGTCGGGGCGCGTCGTCGGCTCCGCCTCGAGACGCGCGATCCACCGCGCGAGGATCGCGTCGCGCTCGGCGGGCGGGAAGGCCCGGACGGCCCACCAGGGGAACGCGAGCGGCCCGCGAAACTGCCACAGCCCGTGAAACTCGCGCTGGATCTCCCGGATGAGCGGGTTCTTCCATTCGCTCCAGGCCGTCTCGATCTCGAAGAGGCGTGCCTCGTCGCGGGCGATCCAGTCGCTCGACAGGTCGAACGGACCGACCTCGCCGGCGCCGAGGTTCGGCGGGACGACGATGTCCTCGGGGGGAATCTGTTCGTCGGAGAGGATCGCGGCGGTTCGGAACCGGAAGGCCTCCACGTCGCGGGTGAAGCTCGGGGCTCCGTCCTGGATCCGGGCGAGCAGCTCCTCGAGCGCGAGCCAGTCGCCGAGGACGGCGCGCACGCGGGTCGCGGAGCCGGGATCGGTCGGGGGCGGCTCGCTCACCGCGCCGACCGCGTCGATGATCTCGGCGCGCGCCTCTTCGCGGCCCGACAGCGCCTCCCGGATCTCGTTCGCCCGGACCTCGACCGCCGCGCGCCGGCGCTCGAGGTCGTAGATCCGGTCCGTCCAGACGAGCGCGATGAGCCCGATCGCGGCGACGAGGAGCCAGAGATGGAGGAGCGAGAGGCGCCAGCGCGGGCGCTGATCGGGATCGGGGGCGCTCATCGCGGTGGCGCTCGCTCGGGGACGTGGCGGCCCCAGAGCGGGATGCGGAGCCCCGGAGTGCCCTTGAGCTCGCCGGCGACGGCGAGCATGAGTCGATCGCGGCTGGTCGGTTGCGCCGTCACGACGCTGCCGTGGCGCGCGAGGGCATCCGCGAGGAGGAGGTAGCTCGGATGCCCCGTACCGACCTCCACCCACAGCGCCTTGATGGTCTCGTGCGGCGCCGGGTTGGCGCGGAGGGTCTCGCGGGCCGGGTTCGGCGGCGCGAGGAGGCCGGCGATCGTGGCCGGCGTTCGCTTCGGGCCGAGGCTCCAGACGCGCTCGAGGGCGGCGGGGTCGATCCCCGGCGTCGGGACGGCGCGGAGCATGCCCTCCTGCGCGTCGAAGACGGCGAGCCAGAGCCTCGCCCAGGCCTCGGCGCGCGGGCGGCGGAAGGCCTCGCCCTCGGCGACCGCCGCCTCGAGGAGCGGGCGCGCCTCCTCGCGTCGCCCGGCCTCGAGGAGGACGAGGGCGCGCTCGAGGGGTGGGGCGTCGGCCTCGGCGAGGAGCTCGGACCACGCGTCGAGGATCTCGTTCGCCTCGGCGCTCGGGAAGTGCTCGACCGCGTCCCAGGGGAACGAGGGCGGCGAGGGCCAGCGGGCGAGGCGGACCTCGGCCTCGGCGACGAGATTCTCCCGGAGCTCGGCGATCGCGTGCCGGTGCTCGGTGAGCGCCTCCTCGTCCCGCCGGAGGAGATCGGTCGAGAGCGGGCCGGCCCCGCGGGTCCGGTCGGCGAGCGGCTCGATGGCGGCGCGGCGCGGGACGTGGATCGGCTGGCCGTCGTGGATGGCCCAGCCGAACCAGGCGAGGGAGAGCTCGGGGTCGCCCGCGCGGACGCGCTCGGTCGCTTCGCGCAGCGCGAGGCGATCGCCGGCCTCGATGCGCAGGAAGATCGAGTCGATCGGGAAGGTGCCGGGGCCGTCGATGGCCCGGAGGATCGCGGTCGCCTCGCCCGCGACGCCGCGACGCCGCGCGCCCAGCCCCGAGAGGTAGCCCTGCACCGCGAAGCCGACGAACCCGATCAGGGCGACGCCGAGCCAGAGATGAGCCAGCCCGAGCCGCTTCGGACGCGTGCGAACGAAGAGCCCGGCCGCGAGGACGACGGCCGCGACGGCCACGTGGATCCAGCGAGCCTCGACCGTCGGGAAGACGCCGATGCTCGTCCGTGCGGCGATCACGACGACGAGGGCGATGATGAAGGAGGAGCGGACCACGGCTCGAGTCTAGACGGACGGACGGCTCGATGCTCGCCCCCGGGTCCCGTCCCTCGCCGGGGACGGGAGGATCAGCGCGCTCGCGAAGTCGGCTCCGCTCGTGCTCGGTGCCGGCCCCAGAGGGGGACGTTCGTGGCGGGTCTCGTTCCGTCTCGGATCTCGGACTCCTCGTCGTTGATCCGCTCGAAGAGCGCCGGGCGCCCGGCGGCAAGGTCGGACCCGTGCAAGGCGAGTCCGCCCGAGGACGCCTCGTCGAGACGCCACAGGAGACGCACGTTGATCTCGCGAAGAAGCAGCACGCGCGGGTGATCGGGCGCGAGCTCTCGCGCCTCGAACCTCGCGCGCCGGCTCGTCTGGGAACCCGAGGACGCCAGGGACGTTCTTCCGCTTTCTCCGTCGCCTGGGCCTGGAGAGAGGATCGTGAGGGCGTCGGCGAGCGCGCCCGCGGATTGGTCGGGCTCGATCTCCCGGACCGCCGCCAGCTCGGCGAGGTCGACGCGAGCGAGACCGTCGGCCTGGGCTCGGACGATCGCCGCGAGCAGTCGAGCCCACGCCTCGCTCTCGCGGTCGCTCGCCGTCCCGCCGGCCCGCGCTCGGGTGGCGACCGCCTGGAGGACCGCGAGCGCTTCGTCGTGATGACCGGCCTCGATCAGGACGAGGGCGCGCTCTTCGGACGGGCGCCGCGGCAGTCGCTCGAGCCAGGCGTCGAGCGCGGCCCCGCCGTCGTCGGTCGGAAACACCCGGACGGCGCCCCACGGAAAGCGCAGCGGGTCGTCGGACGGCACGAGGAACGCCTGGGTAATGAACCCCTCCTCGGCGGTCGGGTCACGTCGCGGTCGTGGGCCGGCGAGGAAGCGATCGACCTCGCCGACGACCGCCTCGTGCCAGCGCCCGAGCCGTGTCTCGAAGTCGGCGACGGCCTCCTCGAGCTCCCGCAGCTCGTTCGTTCCGGCTCGGTCGATCGGGCTCGTGACGATCGACCCGGTCGCCGTCCTCCGAACGGGACCGTATTGGGGCCAGGACGCGGAGCTCGGGCCATCCGCGTCGACGGCGCCGAGGCGGTAGAGCACGCCCGCATCGCCGACGAGTCCGGGCTCGCGACGGCGGAACCGATCGATGAGCTCCTCGAACGCGATCCGATCGCCGAGGAAGACCCGGGCGCGGTGGCCGACGAGCGGGTCGATCGGCTCGGTCGAGCTCGGATCGAGCGCCTTGGCGAGCTCGTAGTTCCCTGTCTCGCCGAGGGTCGTCACGATCGTCCGGGCGCGGGCAACGAGCGCCTCGCCTCGCGCTTGCAGGTCGCTCGCGTAGGTCTGCCAGGCCAAGGCGACGCAGCCGATCAGCGCGACGGTCACCCAGAGATGCCAGAGCGAGAGGCCCCCGAGCCTCCGTCGGCTCAGGATCCCGAGCCAGAGAGCGATCGCGGCGTGGGCGAGGTGGACGCCGGTCGCCTCGGGAAACGGGATCGCCCAGATCGAGGCGCCGAGGGCTACGGCGACGAGCGCCGCGGGGATCGCGATCGCGAGGATAACTCCCAGCGTCGAACGAGCCTCGGGCGGCCCGGTGGGGCGGGTTTCGGCGGTGGTCACCGGAGCCGGTTCGACGCGGCCGACGCGCGCTCTCCGCGCCGTCCGGCTCGATTGACCGCCTCCGGGCGACCGACTATCATCCTCGCCCTCATGGGGGGCCTCCGGGCCTAACCCACCATGGTTCAGGAGCTAGGTCGCGCGCAAGCGCGTCCGCGGGACGGAGGCTCGACCGGCCGTGAAGGCGGTGGTCGTCCACGAGCACGGTGACGTCGACAAGCTCGTCTTCGAGGAGCGGCCCGATCCGGAGCCGCGCCCGGACGAGGTGCTCGTTCGTGTCCGCGCGACCGCGATGAACCACCTCGACACGTGGGTGCGTCGCGGCGTCCCCGGCCACGCCTACCCGCTTCCGATGATCCCGGGCTGCGACGTGGCCGGCGAGGTCGTCGGGCGCGGCGAGCTCGTCGCGGACAGCGTCGCCGACGGGGCGCGCGTCGCGGTCAGCCCCGGCCTCTCGTGCATGCGCTGCCCGGCCTGTCTGTCGGGGCGCGATCAGCTCTGCCGGAAGTACGGCATCCTCGGCGAGACGCGCGACGGCGGCTACGCCGAGCTCGTCGCCGTGCCGGCGGCGAACCTCCTGCCGATGCCCGACGGCATGAGCTTCGAGGACGCGGCGAGCGTGCCGCTCGTGTTCCTGACCGCCTGGCACATGCTCGTCGACCGGGCCGCCCTCCGGCCGGGCGAGACGGTGCTCGTCCACGCGGCCGGGTCGGGCGTCGGGAGCGCCGCGATCCAGATCGCCAGGCTGTGGGGCGCGCGCGTCATCGCCACCGCCGGCAGCGACGCGAAGCTCGCGAAGGCGCGCGAGCTCGGCGCCGACGAGACGATCAACTACACCGAGACCGACTTCGCCAAGGAGGTGAAGCGGCTCACCGACCGTCGCGGCGTCGAGGTCGTCTTCGAGCACACGGGGAGCGCCACGTTCCCGGGCTCGATGAAGAGCCTCGCCTGGGCGGGCCGCCTGGTGACCTGCGGGGCGACGAGCGGCCACGAGGCCACCGTCGATCTCCGCGCCGTCTTCTTCAAGAGCATCTCGATCCTGGGCTCGACGATGGGCAGCAAGGGCGAGATGCACGAGATCTGGAAGCACGTGGGCGCCGGCCGGCTCCGGCCGGTGATCGACCGCGTGATGCCGCTCGAGCAGGTGCGCGAGGCGCACCGGCACATGGCCGAGCGCGCGCAGTTCGGGAAGATCGTCCTGACTCCCTGAGGAATCGACCGATGTCCGTCAAGCACCACTCGCGCACCTACATCAACTACGGCCCCAAGGCGACCGACGAGCGCCTCCTCGAGATGGCGAGGAAGTGGGCCGGCGAGCGCAACATCCTGACGAAGCAGGACCGCGACGGGATCAAGGTCGTCGGCACCGAGGAGCAGATCGAGCAGCTCGACGAGCTCCTCTGGGCCGAGGGCCAGAAGATCAACTTCCGCTGGCACAAGTTCACGCCGCTCGGTCGGAAGCTCGTCGCCGAGGAGAAGGCCGCCGCCCGGGAGGCCAAGATGGCCGCCAAGAAGGCGGCCATGGCGGCGAAGGCGGCCGACGCGGCGAAGGCGCCGGCCAAGCCCGCCGCGAAGGACGATGCGAAGGCGGCCGACGCGAAGCCCGCCGAGAAGAAGGATGCGGCCGCCGCGGCGAAGCCGGCCGAGAAGAAGGCCGCCGACGCGAAGCCGGCGAAGAAAGACTAGCCCGGAATCCCTATACCTTCCGGGCTAGAGCTCCCAGTCCTTCCTTCGCTGCCTCTCGAGGAGCACTCCGCCGGGGATCCCGGTGCCCAAGAAGATGAGCCAGATCATCACCAGCACATCGGTCGACGGTCGGTGCATGCCGTTGTGCATGATGAACAGCGCGAAGGCCGCGACCGCCGCGCAGGCCAGTAACGCGCATCCCATCAGCGTGGGGGAGGGCGCATCCTCGCTCGCGGCGTCCTCGTCCTCCTTCGCGGCATCGCCGATCGTCCGGGCCCGGAGCGAGATCGCGATCGACGCGGCCGCGCAGCCCAGGAGGAGGCCGTTCCACACGGTCGTCGCTCCGAAGGGGAACCCCTTCGTCCAGGTCGGGATGATCGGAACGGGCTCGCGGGGGTCCGCGAAGCGGATGAACGAGCCCGAGAGCACCGCGACGGCGAGGCCGGCGTGGAGGACCGTCACGACGACGACGGGCCAGAGGGCCGTCGCCGCCGGCCGGAGCCGCGCCCAGGCGAGCAGCGCGGCGTACAAGGCGACCGGCGGACCGAGGACGACGCCGAGCTGCCACCACGGGGCGAGGTCGGGGTTTGGATCCTCGGTCGAGATGTAGAGGACGACCAGCGCCCACGGCAGGACGCTCACGAGCACGGCGACCGCGAGGACGGAGACCAGTCGCCTCGCACCTGGCCCTCGCCTCGCGTCGGGGCGGATCGCGTCGGGGTGGCCCGGTTCAGGTGCCTCGCTCATCGCTCGAGCAACGCCTTCATGTCGCTGACCGCCTGCTCGAGCCCGAGCAGGACGGCTCGCGCGATGACGGCGTGGCCGATGTTCACCTCCTGCAGCTCCTCGATCTCCACGACCGGTCCGACGTTCCAGTAGTCGAGGCCGTGGCCGGCGTGGACGGCGAGGCCCGCATCGTCCGCTTGCCGGGCGCCCGCGACGAGGACCTCGAGCGCCCGGGCCTTCTCGGCGCCGCGCGCGTTCGCGTAGGTGCCGGTGTGGAGCTCGACGCTGGTCGCGCCGGCCTCGGCGCTCGCGGCGATCTGGTCCGGCTCGGCGTCGATGAACAGCGAGACGGCGATTCCGGCCGCCCTCAGCCGCGCGGTGACCTCCTTCACCCGGGCGAGGCCTCCGCGGACGTCGAGGCCGCCCTCGGTCGTCACCTCCTCCCGCTTCTCAGGAACGAGGCACGCCTGGTCGGGCTTCACGTCGAGGGCGATCGCGACCATCTCCTCGGCGACCGCCATCTCGAGGTTGAGGGCGGTGCGGACCGTGTCGCGGAGGATCCGCACGTCGCGATCCTGGATGTGACGCCGGTCCTCGCGCAGATGCACCGTGATCTGATCCGCGCCGGCGAGCTCGGCGAGCGCCGCGGCCGTCACCGGATCGGGCTCGGCGCAGCGGCGGGCCTGCCGGATCGTCGCGATGTGGTCGACGTTGATGCCGAGGCGGATCGGGGGCAGCGGCGCGTCGTGGGGGCTCATCGGTCGAGGCTCTCCTGGTCGGTGTCGGTGAGTCGGTCGCTCGCGCTTCAGCGGCCGTCCCGTTCGCGCCGGAGCTCGTCGAGGCGCTGGCGGGCCTGGGCCGCGTCCGGCGCGCTCGGGGCGAGCTCGAGGTAGCGCTCGAGGTCGGCGATCGCCTCGTCGCGCTGGCCGAGCATTGTCCGCGCGACCGAGCGATCGCGCCAGGACTTGGGGTCATCGGGGGCGAGCTCGATCGCGCGGTCGAAGTCGGCGATCGCGCGCTCGAGGTCGCCCCGCTTCGCGTGCGCGACGCCGCGGTTCGAGTAGGTACCGCTCACGTTCGGGCGGAGGCGGATCGCCTCGTCGTAGTCGGCGATGGCGCGCTCGGCGTCGCCCTGGCGGAAGTGGGAGTGCGCCCGGGTCATCCACGGGCTCGCGCAGCTCGGGTCGCGCTCGATCGCCGCGGTGGCCGATGCGATCGCCGCCGGGAGGCGCCGGAGGGCGAGCTGCGCCGTCGCGCGCTCACATTGGAGGTGCTCGATCTTCGGGTCGAGCTCCTCGGCCCGCGCGAGGTCCTCGAGGGCCGCCTCGTTCTCCCCGTTCGCGAACCGCGCCTTTCCCCGCTCGAACCAGGCCTCGGCGCGCTCGGGAGCGGCGTCGATCGCGCGGGACAGCGCCTCGATCGCGCCGGTCAGGTCGCGTCGGCGACGGCGCTCGCGGGCCTGACGGATCCACCCGCCGGCGATCCGCGCGGCGGCGGCGGCCTCCTCGGCGGCGCGCCTCTCGGCCTCGGCCGCTCGGCGGGCCTCGGCCGCTCGGGCCGCATCGCCGATGGGCGGGGCTGGTCGCTCGCCCGGGACGTCGCCGCTCGGCGGCGGGGTGCTCGACGTCGCGGGCGGGAGCTCGAGGCCGCCTCCGAGGATGATTCCGGCCGCCATCCCGAGCAGCATCACGATCCCGGCGACGACCCAGAGGACGACCGGAAGGCGCCCGGGCGCGCCGCCGTCGATGGTCGTCGCCTCGCCGCCCGCGCTCTCCGCGCCGCCCGCGCCGTCGCTGGCGGTCCGCAGCTCGGGCACCTTGATCGTCGAGCCATCGCTCGCGAGCGCCTCCGCGAGGGCCCGGCCGAGCGCCTCGGCGCTCGGGAATCGATCGGCTGGCCGCTTCGCCATCGCCCGGCGGCAGATCGCCTCGATCGCCGCGTCGCCGCCGCCCGGCGGCTCGGGCTCGACCGCGACGACGCGATGAAGCATCTCGACGACCGAGCCGCCGGAGAACGGCGGTCGCCCCGCGAGGGGCTGGTAGAGGATCGCGCCGAGGCCGTAGATGTCGGCCGGCGGGCCGACGGGGTCGCCCACCGCCTGCTCGGGAGCCATGAAGGCGGGCGTCCCGACCGTCTCGCCCGTCGCGGTGAGCGACTGCTGGTGCGCCTGGTCGCGGGCGAGGCCGAAGTCGGTCAGGCGCGCGCGTCCGTCGCGTTCGATGAGGACGTTCGCCGGCTTGAGGTCGCGGTGGACGACGCCGGCGGCGTGGGCGACGGCGAGGCCCTCGGCGAGCTCGCGGACGACCCGCGCGGCCTCGCGCGGCGGGAGCGGACCGGCTCGGGTGATCCTCTGGTGGAGTGACTCGCCCTCGACGAGCTCGTAGGCGATGGCCGGTCGCCCGTCGGGGAGCTTGGCGACGTCGTAGACGGCCACGATCGCCGGATGGCGGAGCCGCGCCGCCGTCTCGGCCTCGCGCGAGAAGCGCTCGAACGCGGCCTCGTCGAGCCCCGCGGCGATCGTCTTGAGGGCGACCTCGCGACCGAGGCGCTCGTCGACCGCCCGCCAGACCTCGCCCATCCCCCCGCGGCCGAGCGGCGCGAGGATTCGGTAGTGGTCGACGCGCGAGCCGGGCGCCAGCATCGCGGGGCCGACCGTCCGCTACCCGGAGCCGCCGAAGATGCTCTTCCAGCTTCCGCTGCTGCGCTTCGCCTGGGGCTCGGGCTCCTCGCTCGTCTCGGCCTCGTTGCCGCGGAGCTCGGCGACGCCGGTTCCGTTCATCAGCCGCTCGACCTCCTCGCCCGTGACCGTCTCGTAACGCAGGAGCGCCTCGGAGATCCGGTCGAGGCCGATGCGGTTCTTTCCGACGAGCTTCTCGGCGCGCTTGTACGCGGCGTCGAGGATCACGCGGATCTCCTTGTCGATGAGCTGGGCGGTGTGCTCGCTGTGGCTCTGGGTGCGCGAGACCTCGCGCCCGAGGAAGAGCGTCTCCTCGTTCTCGCTGAACCGGATCGGCCCGAGCGCGTCGCTCATGCCCCACTCGCACACCATCCGGCGGGCGAGGTCGGTCGCCTTCTCGATGTCGTTGCTGGCGCCGGTCGAGAGGTCTCCGGTGATCACCTGCTCGCCGATCCGGCCGCCGAAGCACATCGCGATCGTGCCGAGGACCCGCTTCTTGGCGAGGCTCGTCCGGTCGCGCTCGGGCAGCGTCATCGTCGCGCCGAGGGCGACGCCGCGCGGGACGATCGTCACCTTGTGGAGCGGCTCGCACTCGGGGAGCAGCGCGCTCACGAGCGCGTGGCCCGCCTCGTGGTAGGCCGTCGCGCGTCGATCCTCCTCGTCTATCACGCGCGATGTCTTCTGCCGGCCCCAGCGGATCTTGTCCCGGGCCTCCTCGAGGTCCTCGAGGGCGACCGCGTCGGCGTCCTTCATCGCGGCGATGATCGCCGCCTCGTTGATGAGCGCCTCGAGCTCGGCGCCGGTGAACCCCGGCGTCGCCCGCGCGATGACGGCCATGTCGACGTCGGGGCCGAGCTTCACCCGGGCGCTGTGGACGCCCAGGATCGCCTCGCGTCCGCGGACGTCGGGCATGTCGATCACGATCTGCCGGTCGAATCGCCCCGGCCGCAGGAGCGCCGGGTCGAGGATATCGGGGCGGTTCGTCGACGCGAGCATGATGATGCCCTGGTCGGTGTCGAAGCCGTCCATCTCGACCAGGATCTGGTTCAGCGTCTGCTCGCGCTCGTCGTGCCCGCCGCCGAGGCCGGTGCCGCGGCGGCGTCCGACAGCGTCGATCTCGTCGAGGAAGATGATGCAGGGCGAGTTCTCGCGCGCCTGCTTGAACAGGTCACGGACGCGCGCGGCGCCGACGCCGACGAACATCTCGACGAAGTCGCTGCCGCACACGCTGAAGAACGGGACGTCGGCCTCGCCGGAGATCGCCTTCGCCAGGAGCGTCTTGCCCGCGCCGGGGGCGCCGACGAGCATGATGCCCTTCGGGATCCGGCCGCCGAGGCGCCGGAACTTCTCCGGGTTCTTGAGGAACTCGACGATCTCGCTGACCTCCTCCTTCGCCTCCTCGGCGCCGGCGACGTCGGCGAACGTCACCCCGGTCGAGCGGTCCTTGGACTGCATCCGGGCGCGGCTCTTGCCGAAGTTGAAGACGCTGCCCGGGGCGCCGGGATTGCGCGGCGTGCGGAACAGGAGGAAGTACACCGCGCCGATGACGATCGCCATCATCAACAGGCTCGGGAGGAACTGCTGGAGGAACGGGCTGCCGTGCTCGGCGTGGATCGCGACGCCGAGCGGGTCGCTCTCGCGCTTCGAGAGCACGGTGAGCCGCTCCGCCTCGGTCCGGGCGTGCTCGTTGTTGACGAACTTCACCCGGCGGTCGAGGTTCACCGGCCGGCCGGTCAGGTCGCCGGGGCGGAGGGTGATCCGCGCCTCGTTCTCCTTGAACGTGATCTTCGCGATCTCGTTCCGGTCGAGGTAGTCCTTGTAGATGTTGAGCGAGAGCGGCTCGGTCAGGCCCGAGGTGAAGCGCGCGCCCGCCACGAGGAGCAGGGCGAGGAGCAGCGCGACGCCGAGCGCGACGACGAGCCCGCGGGGCGGGCGGAACGTCGGCGGCTTCTTGCGACGCTTGCGGCGCTTCTTCGGGCGCCGCTCGGCGGCCGGGGAGGCGTCGTCCTCGGATGACGTCGTCTCGGTCTCGGGGCGCTCGTCGGTCGGTTCGGGCTCTGTTTCCATACCTGATGGATTCTATAGGGCCCAGGGCCGGGAATGAATCCCTTTCTCCCGAACCGAGGCGCCAGGCGGTCGGCGCGTGATGGCGGTAAGCTCTATCCGTTCTTGATCTTGTCGATGAGCTTCCCGAACCGCTCGAGGGCGGTGTCGATCGTCTCGAGGCTCGCGGCATACGAGAAGCGGAGGAAGCCCTCGCCGTAGGGGCCGAACGAGGTGCCCGGCAGCGCGGCGACGCCCGCGTCCTCGAGGAGCATCGTCTGGATCTCGGAGGCCGACTTCCCGAGCGAGGTGATGTTGGGGAAGACGTAGAACGCCCCGTTCGGCCGGCAGCACGTCAGGCCGAGCCCGCGGAGGCCGTCGACGATCCGGTCGCGGCGCTGCTTGAACTCGGCGACCATCGCCTCGACCGGCCCCTGCGGGCCGCGGAGCGCCGCGATCCCGGCGCGCTGGACGAAGCTCGCCGTGCAGCTGTTGCTGTTCGTCTGGAGGCGCGCGATCTTCGCCGCGGTCTCCTTCGGCATGACCCCGTAGCCGAGCCGCCAGCCGGTCATCGCGAACGTCTTGCTGAAGCCGTCGAGCAGGATCGTCCGCTCCTTGAGGCCGGGGAGCCCGATGAGGCTCTGATGCTCGCCCTCGTAGAGGACGCGGCTGTAGATCTCGTCGGACAGGATCGGGATGTTGCGCTCGGCGGTCGCCGCGGCGATCGCGGCGAGGTCGTCCTTGCTGAGCATCCCGCCCGTCGGGTTCTGGGGCGAGTTGATGATCACCAGGCTCGTCTTGTCGGTGATCTTCGAGGCCAGCTCGGCGGGGTCGAGGCTGAACTCGAGCTCCTCCTTGAGCTGGACCGGGACCGCCTTCGCCCCGACGTACTCGATCATGCTCTGGTAGATCGGGAAGCCGGGGTCGGGGTAGATGACCTCGTCCCCCTCGTTCACCAGCGCGAGGATGGTGAAGAAGATGATCGGCTTGCCGCCCGGCGTCACGACGACCTCGTCGGGGCTGACCGGGATGCCGCGCGTCCGCTCGACCTCGTCGGCGATCGCCTCGCGCAGCTCGGGCAGTCCCGGGCTCGGGCCGTAGTGGGTGAAGCCTTCCCGGAGGGCGCGGATGCCGGCGTCGACGATGTGATCGGGCGTGTCGAAGTCGGGCTCCCCGATCTCGAGGTGGACGACGTCCTTGCCCTGCTTCTCGAGCGCCTTGGCGCGGGCGAGCACCTCGAACGCGGTCTCGGTTCCGAGGCGGCTCATGCGCTCGGCGAACTTCATCCTTGGACTCCTCCGGAGGTTGGGTTCATTTGAGGGCGGAGAGGTTAGCAGGCCGTCCCAGAGCCCGCAACGACGGCGCGGGCGCTCCGTCAGCGCGGCTGAACCGCGAACCGGAGGATCGCTCCGCGCTGCGTCCCGATGAAGAGCTCGCGTCCGTCGATGGAGAAGACGGCCGCGGTCGCCCGGTCGCGCAGGGGCTGGAGCGAGATCGGGACCTCGGTCGGCGGCGACGCCGCTCCGAGCCCTTCCCAGATCACGAACCGTCCGCCCGCGGCGACCGCCGCCCGTCCGTCGGGCGCGAACGCGATCGCCCGGACCGTTCGCGACCCGTAGCGGGCGAGCGCGCGGACCTCCGGGCGGATCAGGCTCCACTCCATCAGCCGGCCGCCGCGGTGGCCGCTCAGGGCGTGCCGACTGTCGGGGGAGATCGCCAGCGCGGACGGGACGCCGAGCTCCTCGGTCGGCGCGGCGATCGGGTCCGAGACTCGGCCGCCGGCGACGTCCATCCAGCGGATCGTGCCGTCCTGCATCCCGACCAGGAAGCGGTCCCGCTCGAGCGGGCTCGCCGCGGCGACGAGGGCGGTCGGCTCGACCGGTCCGATCGGCGCGCGCGCGCGAGCTCGCGTCTGGTAGGCCATGACGGTCGGGCCGCCCGCGGTCGGTCCCACCGTCACGAGCGCTCCCGCGTCCGGCGGGAGCGCGATGGCGTCGGTCACGGCGCCGGAGTGGGGGACGTCGGCGATCGTGCACTCGAGCGTTTCGAGGTCCCAGAGACGGGTCGCGCCGTCGAGGTGGCCCGCGATCACCTGCGAGGAGCCATCGACCGCGAGCGCCGTCAGCCACGTCCGCCTGTCCTTCGTCGCGAGCCGTCGCTCGTCTCCGGTCGCGAGGTCCCACACGTGGAGCCACCCGTCGCGGCCTCCGCTGACGAGGCGCTCGCCGTCGGGCGTGACGGCCAGAGTCGTGACCGTCCCGCGGTGGCCGACGGGCGGGTCGCGCTCCTCGCCGAGCTGCGCGTTCCACTCGCGGATCACCCCGCCGACCCCGCCCGAGAAGACGCGCCGTCCGTCGGGCGTGGCCGCGAGCGCCCGGGTGCCCTTGGCGTGACTCGCCCAGCCGGCGACCGACCTCCGGGCGGCGAGGTCGATGACGTGGATGGTCCCGTCGGACGTGGAGCACGCCATGAGCGAGCCGCGGAGCGGCGCGACGTCGGTGATGCCGGCGTCGTCGCCGCCGCCGTCTCCGCGGCGAGTCCCGAGGAGGCCGATCGGTCGAAATGCGACCGGATCGACCAGGGCGAGGCCGAGCTTGCTCTGCGTGACGACGAGGCTCGCTCCGTCCGCCGAGAGGCCGAGGCGCCCGCCGCCGCGCGCCTCGCTCGGCCGGATTCGGAGGGGCGCGCCGAAGCTCGCCAGGTCGAGGAGGAGCAGCTCGCCGTGAACGCAGACGACGACGCGGCCGTCGGGGAGGACGAGGATGTCGGTCACCCTTCGCGCGCGCGGCGGGACGAGCTCCGCCTCGAGGGACGCCTCGGCGAGGTTCCAGAGGCGGATCGCGCCGCGGACGTCGCCGGTGATCGCGCGCGTCCCGTCGCTCGAGAAGGCGACCGCCCGGATCTCGCGCTCGTGGCCGTCGACCTCGAAGACGGCGGCCCCGGACGCGACATCCCAGACGCGCACCGTGCCCGTGTCGTCGCCGGTCAGCACCCGTCCGCCGTCGTGGTCGAGGTCGATCGCCCGGACCGGGCCGCCGTGAGGGCCGAGCTCGGCGAGGAGCCGGCCCGACTCGACGTCATGGACGAGCACGACGCTCCCCGTCGAGGACGCGGCCGCGGTGGAGCCGTCGCCGGAGACGTCGATCCTGATCACACCGCCCTCTCCGACCGCCCACTCCTGGCGGCCGAAGACGCTCCGGAGCGGGAGCCAGTCGGGCGGCTCGAGTCGGTCGAAGGGTGGGATGAGGGCGACGGGCTGCGGCGCGTCCGTCGCGCTCTCGGGGTCTCGCTCGCCGGTGGCCGATCCTGATCCTGATCCAGATCCCGTCGGCGCGCCGACCCTCTCGCGGTGGCCGAGCGTCGCCGCCACGCCGCCGGCGGCGGCGACGAACGCGACGGCGAGGGCCGCCGCTGCGAGCGAGGCGCCGACGCCCAGCCGCCGTCCGTCGCTCGAGCCGCCCTGCGCGGCGAGGGCGGCGAGGGTGCCGGCGAGCTCCTCGGGCGTCGGTCGCGTCCGGGGCTCGCGTCCGAGGCAGCGGTCGACCGCCCGTGCCAGATCGGCCGGCACCGTCGGCCGGAGCTCCCGGACCTTCGGCATCTCGTGGTTGATGATCGCGACGATCATCTCGACGGGCGTCGAGACGGTGAACGGGATCTTGCCCGTGAGGGCCTCGAACAGGATGACGCCGAGCCCGTAGACGTCGGCCGCCGGGGCGACCGCCTTCGCGTCGCGGACCTGCTCGGGGGCGACGTAGCCGAGCGTCCCCTTGAACTCGCCGGTGCGCGACAGGCCGACCGAGGACTGGTCGGGCAGGAAGTGCTTCGCCAGGCCGAGGTCGGCGATCAGCGCCCGTCCGTCGCCGTCGAAGAGGACGTTGTCCGGCTTGAGGTCGCGATGGATGACGCCGCGGGCGTGCGCGACGGCGAGGCTGCGCGCGAGCGCCGCGCCGATCCGCGCGACCTCGGCGGGCGGGAGCCGTCCGCCGCCCGCGTCGATCCGGTCGCGGAGCGTTCCGCCCTCGAGGAACGGCATCACGATGTAGGCGCCCGTGTCGTCGAGACCCGCGTCGAGGAGCGGGACGAAGCCGTCGTCGGGGCCGAGCTTCTTCAGCAGCCGTCGCTCGCGATCGAACCGGAGGAGCGCCTTCCGGCTGTCGGTCCGCGTGAGGACCTTGATCGCGACCTCGCGCCCGTCGTCGGACCGGGCGCGGTAGACGACGCCCATGCCGCCGCGGCCGACCTCCTCGCCGATCTCGTAGGGGCCGATCCGCATCTCAGCGCTCGCGGAGCTCGACCCGGACGAGCGCTCCGTTCCTCGTTCCGATGACGACCGTGCGCGCGTCGGCGGCGACCGCGATCGAGCGGGCCCGGTCGCCGGCGGGTTTCAGGTCGACCATCCCGAGGAGGCCCTCTCCGGGTGCGGCCGCGAGGTCCCAGAGCCTGGCGCGGAGGTCGGTGTCGACCGACGCGCCGAGGACGCCGCCGGGGTCGAGGGCGACGGCGGTCGCGCCGATGTCGTCGACCGGCTTCATCGGCTTCATCACGTTGGGCTTCGCCCACACGAGGACGCCGGCCATCACGTGTCCCGACAGCGCGAGCTCACCGTGGCGCGGGACGGCGAACGCCAGGATCGGATCGCTGAAGGCGGCCGTCTGGGTGAACGGGGAGCCCGCGCCGGACTCGGGGTCGACGACCTGCGGAGCGCCCGAGGGGCCGCCGACGAGGAGCTTCCCGTCGGGGAGGAAACCGAGGCCCCCGTCGCCGCCCGCCTGGTCCAGTCGGGTGGGTCGGGTGCGCCCCTCCGTCCAGAGCCGGATCGTTCTCGCGCCGTGTGCCCAGGCCGCGCGGGTCCCGTCGGCCGAGATCGCCACGGTCCCGACCGGGTCGTGATCGCTGGCGTGGAGGCGTCGGTCGCCGACGACGTCGAGCACCTCGACGTGACCGTCGCCGCGTCCGAAGATGACTCGATCCCCCCGGCTGTCCGCGGCGATGGCCGACAGTATCGGCTGTTCGCGTCCGGGGTCCCCGGGGTGGAGGGTTCGGGTGGAGGCGGTCGCCAGGTCGACGAGACGCACCGCGCCGCGCTCGTCGACGACGACGGCGGACTCGGCCGCGTCGCCGAGGAAGGCGACCGCCCCGATGCCCGGGTGCGGGACGTCCGAGACGTCGGGGTCGCGCCAGACGCTCTCGATGCGGCAGCCCTCGAGGACGGCTCGGTCGTAGGGGGCCGGGATCGACGGGGCGAGGGGCGCCGCGACCTGAGCGTTGGCCGTTCGGTTCGGTCGGGAGCCCAGCTCCGATGAGGCGGTCGTCGCTGCGAGGGTCCGGTCGGCGTCCTCGCGCCGGCCGAAGATCGCGAACACCGCGACGACGCCGGCGACGAACGCGACGGCCGCCGCGGCGGCGACCGCCTCGATCGCGCCGAAGCGTCTCCGTCGTCTGCTCGCGCGCGGCTCGTCTCGTCCGCCCGCCTCGAGCGCGTCGGCGAACGCGTCGGCCGTCGCGAAGCGACGCTCGGGGTCTCGCGCGAGGCTGCGCTCGACCGCGCGGCCGAGCCAGCGCGGCGTCTCGCGGCGGAGGCGAGCGATCGGGGTGACCGGCGCGTTGAGGATGGCCGTGAGCAGCTCGACCGGGTTCGGCGCGTCGAAGGGCGTCCGGCCGATGATGCACTCGTAGAGGAGCGCGCCGAGGGAGTAGACGTCCGCGGTCGGCCCGACCGTCTTCGAGTCGTTCATCTGCTCGGGCGCGACGTAGCCGAGCGTCCCCTTGAACTCGCCGGTTCGCGAGAGCGACTGGCTGACGTTGCCGTCGATCGGCAGGCCGAAGTGCTTGCCGAGGCCGAGGTCGGCGATCAGCGGGACGCCGTCGCGGGTGAAGAGGACGTTCCCCGGCTTGAGGTCGCGGTGGACGATCCCGCGGGCGTGCGCGACCGCGACCGCCCGGGCGAGGCGAGCGCCGAGCGGGGCGACGCGCTCGATCGGGATCGGACCGTGGGCGTCGAGGCGCTGCCGCAGGGTGCCGCCATCGATGAGCGGCATGACCAGGTACGGGCCGTGCTCGCTCGTCCTTGCGTCGATGAGCGGGACGAACCCGGCGGCGACGCCGAGCTCGGCGAGGAGGCGCCGCTCGCGGTCGAACCGGGCGAGCGCCTCGCGCGAGGTGGCCGGCGACAGCAGCTTGATGGCGACCGACCGGCCGGCGGGGTCGCGGGCGCGGTAGACGACGCCCATGGCGCCGCGCCCGACCTCCCCGTCGATCTCGTACGGGCCGAGGCGCACTCAATCGCCCCCGTCCGGCGGCGTCGCGCCGGCGAGGCGCCGGAGCTCTTCGGCGAGGAGCTCGGCCACCCGCGCGTGCGCCCGGGCGTCGGGGTGGCCGTCGCCGGGGATCATCCACGTCTCCCAGCCGGGCGGCGCGTCGACGTCGGGGCGGACGACCGCCAGCCCGGTGCCCTCGAAGAGCGAGCGGCCGTCCCTCGACCACTGACGCGCCTCCTGCCACTGGTCCCACTCGTTCACGACCAGGGCCGCGCCGCGCGCCTCGACGGCCACGCGCATCTCGGCGACGAGCGCGTGGGTGAGGGCGAGGCTCGGCAGCGGACCGCGCTGGCACAGGGCGACGCGGATGCTCGCGACGACCCGGCTGTAGGCGCCGAGCTCCTCGCGGCGGATGGGGCGCGCGAGCTGCCGCAGCGCGCCGGCGTCGTCGACGGCGAAGAGCGGCTTCGTTCCGATGATCCGGCTCTCGCGCTGGAGCAGGCGCCGGTCGGCATACTCGTTCCGGTAGATGTGGCGCGGAATGAACGTGTAGATCACCGCGCGGACGTCGGAGAAGCGCGCGAGGTGGCGCTTCAGACGGAGCAGCGACTGGTCGGTCGCGTAGCCCTGGACGCCGAGGTTCACGACCTGCGGGGAGCCCGCCCGCGCCTCGAGGCGACCGGCGAAGGTCTCCTCCCAGGCCAGGCCGTGGCCGAACGTGAAGGAGCCGCCGACGAGGATCACGCTGGGCGCGTCGGGGTCGTGGCGCGTCGCGAGGGAGCCGACCCGCACCCCGTGCGCGTCGAAGTGCATCGGCACCTCGAGCCCGCCCTCGCCGAACTCCTGCACGACCGAGCGGCCCGGCAGGTAGCTCCACCCGAGCTCCCCGTCGAACTGCGCGAGGGCGTGCTCGGACGGCGTCTGCGCCTCGTTGAACGGGAACGAGATGATCCGGAAGAGGACCTCGGCCAGGACGAGGGCGATCACGACCGACATCGAGATCGAGATCGCCTTGAAGACGACGAGCTTCCGGGTCGGGAAGGCCGCGTGGAACCGAGCGTTGACCCGCGTCCGGAGCGCGACGATGACCGCCGCCGCGACGAGGAGGATGGCATCGAGGCCGTAGAGGGTCGGCCGGAGGTCGCCCATCTGCCAGTCGAGCGAGATGAGAGCGCCCGAGACCGGCGGGAAGGTCGCGACGGCGAGGACCGCCAGCGCCGCCGCAATGACGAACGCCGGGCGAGGCGACGGCGGCCCCGTCGGGACCGCCGGCTCCTCGGTCGGCGCCGCGGTCTCGGGCGTCGGCGGGGGATCCTCCACGAAGCTCAGAGTATCACGCCGGCCGGTCGGAGTTTAGCCAGCCGCGCGCACCGTGGCCTGCGTCTCCGTGCCTGACCGCGACCGGCTCTAGACCGCCGAGAGCTGCAGCCTCCCGCTCGGCGTCCGCGGGCTGACCGTCTCGGTCTCGGTCGCCGGCTTGGGCGCCTTCGCCTTCTCGATCGCGGCCGCGGCGGGCGTCTTCGCCTTCTTCGGGGTCTTCGGCTCGTTTTTCCGCTTGTTGTTCTTGCGGAGGAGCTGCTGGACCTTGTTGAAGATGATCGGCGCGATGATCGGCTCGTGCGTTCCGCGGTAGCGGTCGCCGCCCGCGTGCACCTTGCCGAGGTAGGTGTCGTTCTTGAGGATCCAGGCGATCGCGGCGCGGCTCCAGCGGCGGCCCCGACGCGTCGTGATGCTGCGGCCCTCGAGGAACTCGATGAGCTTCTTCATGCTGCGCTTCCGGAGATACTCCCGGAAGATCAGCCGGACCACCTCCGCCTCGCGCGGCTCGAGGACGAGGCGGCTTCGACCCCGTCGGCCGTCGACCGGCTCGCGGTAGTAGCCGTAGGGCGCCGGTCCGCTCTGGGCCCGGAGCGAGCGCTTCGCCCGGGTCTTCTCGCCGCGCCCGTCGGTGCGTCGCCCGTCGACGGTGCCGAGCGCCCCGCAGCTCCGCTGCGATGCCGTCCCCTTCTCGTCGCTCCAGTCGCGGCCGGCGTTCGCCTCGGCCTGCGCCGCGGCGACCGCCGCCGCCTCGACCGCCGCCCTCTTCACCGCGGCCGCGATCGGGCGGGGGTCGGGCGTCTCGGCGATCACGATGAGCTGCTTGCCGAGCTCGCGCAGCTCGCCGCAGACGTCGAAGTCCACCTCCTCGTCGCGGCGGATCCGCCGCCGCTCGCTCACCAGGATCGTCGTGAACGATCCGTTGGTGGAGTCATCGAGAAGCTGGATCAGGCCGCCGCGCGTCGCGGCGGCCCGCGCCCCCCGGCCGAGGCCGGTGTCCTTGTAGACCTTGACCAGCTCGAGGCCGGCCCTCCGCGCGAACTCCTCGACGAGCGCCTCCTGAGCGGCGATGGCGTCGGGATGCTCGGTCTCTTCGTTGCCCGTCACGGACACGTAGCCGACGGTGTTCATCGGATCTCCCCCTTGTTCGCCCCTGGTCCCCACTCGAGAGCGCCACGACGGGGCGGCGGCCGGAAGGCCACCGCCCCGCGGCGGTCACTACTTGAGCTGCTCCCAGGTCTCGACGGGCATGTCGTAGGCGATCTGGAGGGCGCCGTTGGCGCCGGCGTAGGTCGGCTCCTCGACGGTGTGGACGGTGCCGCCGCCGAGCTCGCCGAGCGCCTCCTCGAGGGCGCGGCCGAGGCCGTGGATCTGGCTGCCGCCGCCGGCGACGATCACGTTGTTGCGGAGCTTCGCCTGGAACTCGGGGTCGAACGTCCCGATCAGGCTTCCGACGGCGTCGACCATCGGCGGGATGATCTCGCGGCAACCCGCGCGGATCTCCTCGGTGACGTCGAACTCGGTCGGACGACCGTTCACGGGGAAGGTCACCTTCACCGGCTCGATCGCGTCGGTCACGAACGCGAAGCGCTCCTTCACCGACTTGATCATGTTCTTGGTGAAGCTGGCGTCGCCGCACGCGGTGCGGAAGCGTTTCTCGAGCTCGCCGTCGACGAAGTCGCCGGCGGTCGTGAGCGTGATCTGGTCGGTCTCGTCCGGCATCGCGCCCTTCATCCGGCAGAGGTCGACGGTGCCCGCTCCGATGTCGATCACGAGCGTGTCGGTCAGCATGTCGAGCCCGTAGGCGACGCTGAACGGCTCGCTGCAGATCACGACCGAGTCGAGCACCTCGCGGGCGCTCTCGACGAGAGCCTGCTTGTTCTTGATGCTCGCCTGGGCCGGGCAGCCGATCACGCCGTAGACGAGCTCGCCCGGGCGCGGCGCCGCGAGCTCGACCGCGTGGCGGACCAGCGCGCGGGCGGCCTCGAGGTTGCGCTCGGCATCCTCGGTCTCGACCGTGCCGTCCTCGCTGAACTTGATCACGCCTTGCTCGAGCGGGCGGAACATCTCGAGGCTGAGCCGGTTCTCGAGCGCCTCGCGTCCGAAGAGGACGTCGCGCTTGAAGAGCTTCCGGCTGACGACGTCGCGCGGATACCCGACGTAGCTCTCGAACGAGGCGCGCACGCCGTTGCTCGCGCAGATCGACGTGCGGCTGGTGCCGAGGTCGATGCCTACGTAAACGATTCCCCGTCCATCATGCGCCATCATGGGTCCCTCGTTGATGGGCTGGGCGGAGCCGCCGGAGACGATTCGATCTCGATTGCGCTCCGCGTTTCCACCGGTGCTGTCGACCTGCTGCTCGTTGATGTGATCCACGACTACTCCCCTCCTACGGCTTACCATCCTCTGCGGCCGTCCGGCCCCCTGGCCGTGGCGGCACCCTCCTCCTTGCGAGGTCCGCGAAGGCGGACCTCGCTCGTGTTTCGTGCGGCTCGATCTCTCGTGCGCGTTCCGTCGCTCGGGGCGGGTCCTCGCCTAGGAGGGCCCGCCGAGCTCCTTTCGGAACTGAAGGTTGGCCGCGACGAGCTTCGCGAGGGCGGCGGCCTTCTCCCCTCCGCCGCGCCGGGGTCCGGTGCGGCTGTCGCTGCTACGCTGGACGGCCGATCGCCTCGCGATCGCCGGTCGTCCTGAGTGTCTCGTGGTGACGCGGGGCGCGGCGGGCAGCGACTGCGAGGCCGCCCGGTCGAGCGCCGTCTCCATCCGCCGCTCGAGCGACTCGAGGCGCTGCGTCACCGCCTCGGCCCGCGCGATCAGGGCGTCGAGGCGGGCCGTCTCGGCCTCCGCCTCGGCGCGCACCTCGGCCTGGAGGACGCCGCTCGGGGTCGTGTCGGGCACCCGCATCGTCGGCGGCGTCGCTGTGGCGGAGGCCGACGATGGGGCGGAGTCCTGGGCCCGGAAGGGCGGCGGCGTGGCGGTCGCGGAGGTCATCGTCTCTTCTTCCTCTCCCTCTTCCCCGCTCGGTCTCCGGAACGTTCCGGCTCGACTTCGAGCCGGCCCCTCGTCACGCTCCGGATCGATCTCCTGCTCCGTCGTCGTCTTCGTCTCATCCCGCGTCGTCAGGCGCGGCGATGGGTGCTCGTCGTTCCCGCCGAATCCGAAACCGATGACCCGGACTGCGCAGGAGGGAGTCGTCTCGGCGGCTGCTCGAAGGAGGCCTCGCTGGAGGCGCTCGACCTGTTCGCGGAGCTCTCCGGTCCGCTTCTCGGCCTCTTCGAGCTTGGCGCGGGTGCTTCGTAGATCCGCGCGCCTCGCCTCGTCGTGCTCCCGCCAGATCGCCTCACGAACACGTTCGCGAGTGGTCTCGGCCGGCGGGACCTCGTTCACCGACTACCCCCCGAGGTGCCGAAGCCGAAGAACGAGCTCCCGCTCGACTTGGTCCGGGGCTTGGGGATCGCCTGGCTCTGGGTCTTGGTATTGGGCTGGACGCGCGAGCGGCTCGAGGCCGTGCGCGACGCGGTCGCGAGGGCGCCGCCGCTCGCGAGCGAGCTCGTCGAGCGCGCGGTGAGCGGGCTCGGCATGCGGCTGGCCGTCACGGCCTCGTCGGCCGCCTTCGCCTCGGCCTCGGCCTGGGCCTTCGCCGCGGCCTGGGCCTGCGCGTGGGCGTCGGCCTTCGCCTTCGCCTCGGCCTCGGCCTCCTCCGCCTCGGCCTTCGCATCCGCCTCGGCGCGCTCACCGATCAGCTTGTCGCGTTCGGCGCGTGCCCGGTCGCGCTCGGCGACCACCTGCTCGTGCTCGGCCTTCATCCGGAGGATCGTCGCCCGCGTCTTCTCGAGCTCCTCGGAGGCGCCCTCGCTCACCTGAGCCCGGGTCCCCTCGAGCTCGCTCTCGAGCTCCTTCGAGGCCGCCTCGAGGGCGATCGAGCGCTCGCGATACTCCTTCGCCTTGTGCATCGCCTCGTCGCGCTCGAGGAGGGCCTCGTCGCGCTGCCCGAGGGCGGTGTCCCGCTCGGACATGGCCTTGCTGAGGGCGGACTTCGCGGCGTCGTGCTCGCTCCGCTGCTCGTTGACCTGGCGCTCGAGGGCCGCGAACTTCTCGCTGGACGCCCGACCCTTGGTCATGACCTCTTCGCGGTCGTTGATCGCCGCGTCGCGCGCCGCGAGCGCGTTCTGGCGCTCCCGCTCGAGTCGGTCGAGCTTGCCGCGGAGCTCGTCGATCTCCTTGGTCGTCGCCTCGCTCTTCTTGATGAGCTGGTCGCGCTCCATCGTGAGCTTCTGGAGCGTCTGGCGGGCTTCCTTGGCGGACTTCTGCGCCTCGTCTCGCCCGCGGGTCAGCTCCTTGATCCCGGCCTCGCCGGGACGAGCCTCATCGAGCTCCTTCTGGAGCCGGGAGCGCTCGTCCTTGAGGAGGCCGTTCTCGTGCTCGAGCTTCGCCTTGGCCTTCCGCGTCCGCTCGATGTCAATGAGAAGCAGCTCGAGGCGCCGCCGCTCATTGGAGGTTAGGGCCGAGCTGCCCTTCTCCTTGAGGATACGTTCGACGTGCTCACTCAGAGCATCCACATCGACGACCTTGACCTGATTCAGGCCCTTGTCCACGAGGGAGTTGACGTCGACACTCACGAGGCTGTCGCGAACGGCGTCCCGAAGGGCGTCGGTCGCCGGAGCCTTGTCCGGACCGGGCATGGTAGACCTCCCAACGCGTCGGGCCCTAACGTGAGGCGCCCGGCTTGCGTGAGATCCCTATATGTGGGGGTTCATGAAACGAGAACAACTATATATTACTTGGGGTGAGAAGGTTGTCAAGGATCATTACCGCAAATGGTCAAAAAGGTTGCCTCAATGGCCGTCCAACATGCCGACTATCACTTGAGATGCCCGCCTCACGCGGGCTACCGCCGGAAATAAGGTTCAATATCTCGTGGTTCGCGGGTGTCATAGGCCCATGATGCGACGGGTGGATGCCCAAATCTTCGATCAGATTCTCGCGATTTACGTCTCGATCCGTCGCAGCCCGCGGAACAAGCGGGCTCCCGCGAGATGACCCCATAGATCTAGTGGAAAGAGGGAGTGTGAGCCGATAGATCTACCATACCGGGAAGGACCACGAGATATGGGCCCTAACGGTTCGGGGGAGGTTCTTCGAGGCCGCTTCTGGCTATCATGACGGGGTGAACCAGCCGGCTCCGATCGATCCTTGCGTCCGCGAGCGTCGCGTCCGGCGCGTCGTCTTCGCGATCCTGTGGCTCAACCTGGCCGTCGCGATCGCGAAGGCCGTCTACGCCCACTGGTCGGGGTCGCTCGCGGTGGCGGCCGACGCGCTCCACTCCTTCCTCGACGCCGGCGCGAACGTGATCGGTCTCATCGCTCTTCGGCTCGCCCACCAGCCCCCCGATGCGGAGCACCCCTACGGGCACCGGAAGTTCGAGATCGTCGCGGCGGCCTCGATCGGAGTGCTCGTCTCCGCGGGCGCCTTCGAGTTCGGAACCGGCGCGGTCGGGGCGCTCATCGAGGGGCGTCCCTCGCTGGAGACGCCGCCGGCCGGCTTCGTCGTGATCGGCGGGACGTGGCTGATCAACATCTTCGTCGCCGTCTACGAGGGGCGGGCGGCGCGGCGCTACGACAGCCCGCTCCTGGCCGCCGATGCCGGTCACACTGCCTCGGACGTGGTCGTGACGACCGCGGTCCTCGTCGCGCTGGTCGCCGGCCGCTTCGGCATCGGCTGGGCGGATCCGGCCGCGGCGTTGTTCGTCCTCGCGGTCGTGGCGAAGGTGGCGTGGTCCATCCTCGCCGGCAACGTGGGAGTGCTCGTCGACCGGGCCGTCGTCGACCCGGCTCGAGTGCGCGAGCTGGTCCTCGCCACGCCGGGCGCGCGCGGCTGTCATCGCGTGCGCTCGCGCGGGACCAGCGTGGCCGCCCACCTCGACCTCCATGTGCTCATGGACCCCGAGCTTCCGCTCCGGACCGCTCACGAGATCGCGCACCATGTCGAGGATCGGCTGCGCGCCGAGCTCCCCGAGGTCGTCGACGTCACGATCCACATCGAGCCCGAGGGCGATCCGCCCGAGGGGCTGTGAGCGCCGGTGAGCCGGATCAGGGGCGTGCGACCTCGAGGACGATCACCCGCCCGGAGCTCGTCCCCGCGTGAACGACCGCGCGCGCCGGCCCGGAGGGCGTCTCGTGGATCGTGAGGGCGGTGACGCCATAGCCGGTCGGCGTCAGGTCCGTCCGGGCGATCCGCTGGCCGGTCGCGACCAGCCACACCTCGACGACCGAGCCGGCCGACGTGGCGATGAGGGCGTCGCCGAAGGCGATCCGCTGCGGCTCGTCGCTGCGGGGACGATGGCCGGTGAGGACCGCGCTCGGCGCGCCGGCGTCGGTCGGCGGCACGATCTGGATCGAGCCGTCGGTGAGGGCGATCGCGATCACGTCGCCGGCGGGCGAGGTGGCGAGCGCTCCGGCGCGCGCTCCGAGCTCGTGGCTCTCGACGGCCGCCCCGTCGGCGGCCCCGTGGAGGGTGAGGCGGGCGCCGTCGAAGGCGAGCGAGACGAGCCGTCCGTCGGGGAGGAACGCGAGCGCGTCGATCGGCGGGGCGACCGGGAAGGCGTTCAGCGTCCCGGTCCTCCAGAAGCAGAGCCGGCCGAGATCGGACGCGGACGCGATCGACCGTCCGTCGGGCGTCGTGGCGAGGGCGGCGACGTGCGCTCGTCGGACCCAGCTCCCGCCGAGCTTGGTCGCCTCGTCGGCGTGCCCGGCGTGCATCTCGATCGCCTTGCGATCGGCGAGGTCGACCGCGATCACCCGTCCCTCGCCGGTCGCGACGACGACCCGCGCGGGGTCGGCGGTCGAGGCGAGGCTGGTGATGCGGGCGCCGAGCGCCAGGGGAGTCGGGTCGGGCGTGCCCGACCACAGGCAGAGCTGTCGCGCCCCCGCCGTGAGGAGCGCGCGGTCGGCGAGGCGGGTCGCGGTGTGGACCGGTCCGAGGTGGCCGCGGGCCGGCGGGAGCGGGATCTCGACCCGCGTCCGCAGGTCCCAGCGCCGGACGATGCCGTCGTTGCCGAGAGACAGGCCGCGCTCCCCGTCGGGCGACAGGGAGACCGCCTGGACCCAGCTCTGGTGCGCGTCGAAGCGGGCGAGCGGCTGGCCGAGGTCGGAGGTGTCCCAGAGGAACACGGGCCCGGCCTGGCTTCCGGTGAGGGCGCGGGCTCCGCTCCGGTCGAGGGCGACGCCGCGGCACGCGTCGCCGTCGCCCGAGAGGGTGACGAAGCTCGCCGGGTCGTCGCTCCTCCCGCGGTCCCAGAGGCGCGTCCGTTTCCCGTCGAGCGGCTGG
Organism: Planctomycetota bacterium; assembly: GCA_029260755.1. Taxonomy (GTDB): domain Bacteria; phylum Planctomycetota; class J058; order J058; family JAJDCQ01; genus JAJDCQ01. The sequence continues at coordinate 101,766 of JAJDCQ010000188.1, forward strand.
CCGGGCTGGCGAATCGGCGCCGCGAGGATCATCGACGCGTCGGCGTTCGTCGCGACCGTCGGCGCGACTCTCGTCTTCGAGACGATCTCGGCGCGCCAGAGCTCGTCGCCGCTTGCGACGTCCCACATCTGCGCGACGCCGTCCTGACGGCTGGTGACGAGGCGTCGTCCGTCGGCCGAGAGGGCCGCCTCGGTCACCTCGCTCTCCACCCGCCACTTCCGCACCGGTCGGAAGCTCGGTGGGTCGCGGACGAGGTCCGACACCTCGATCGCTCCGCCGCCCGTCGCGATCGCGATGCGGTCCGCCTTCGGCGCGGCCGCCACCGCGGTGATGGGATCGGCGCTCGCCTCGATCGTCGCGGTCGCGCCTCGATCGACGTCGAACACGAGGACGGACCCGTCCGGCATCCCGGCGAACGCGAAGAGGCCATCGCCCGTCGCGGAGGCCGCCGTGAGCCTCTCCCCGCGGAGGTCGACCATCCGGTGGAAGAGCTCCCGGCCGGTGGCCGCGTCCCAGACGACGAGGGTGCCGTCGAGCCCCGCGGCGAAGACTCGCGTCCCGTCGGTCGAGAGGTCGGCGTTGATGCCCATCGCCGGGACGCGGAACGGTGCGTGGCCGAGGACGTCGGTGAGCTCGATGCCGTCGCCCCTCACGAACGCGGCTCCGCGCGGGAAGGCGACCGGCTGGTCCCGCCACGCCGGTTCGGCGGGCTCCGGCGGCGGCTCCTCGGGCGGCTCGACTCGATCGCCCGCCCGCGCGTGGTTCGAGCCGGTTCCCTCGGACCGGCCGGCTAGGTCCTTCGGCCCCGAGGTGATCAGGACGGCGACCGCGGCGACGGCGAGCCCGCCGGCGACCGCGGCAGCGGCGACGAGGGAGCCCTGGCTCGAGCCCGTCCGGCCCTTGGGCGCGACCGCGACGGCGGGGCGGCGAGCCGCCCGGGCCTCGCTTCCCTCGAGGGCGCGCTCGATCGCGGCGACCGCCTCGGCCGGCGTCGCGTAGCGACCGTCGAGGTCGCGCGCGGCGAGGTTCGAGACGATGCGCGCGACCGCCTCGCCGACCGTCGGGACGGCGTCTCGCGGGTCGGGGCAGTCCTGCGCCAGCCGACGGGCGATGATCGCGATCGGTCCGTCGTTTCCGAAGGGCGCCCGGCCGGTCACCATCTCGTAGAGGACGATCCCGAGCGAGTAGAGGTCGGTCCGGATGTCGAGCTCGTCGCCGTTCGCCTGCTCGGGCGAGACGTAGTGGGGCGTGCCGAGGAACGAGCCGGTCTGGGTCAGGCTCTGCGCCTCGTCCTCGTGCTTGGCGAGGCCGAGGTCGGTCAGCTTCACCGCGCCCTCGCGCGAGATCAGGATGTTCTCGGGCTTGATGTCCCGGTGGATGAAGCCCCGCTCGTGGGCGCAGTCGAGGGCGCGGGCCACCGCGAGCGCGATCTCGAGCGCGTCGCGATCGGCGAGGCGCCCCCGGCGGCCGACGAGCTGATGGAGGTTCTCGCCGTCGACGTAGGCGAAGGCGATGTAGGGCACCCCGCTCTTGTCGTCGACGCCGGCGTCGATGACCCCGACGATGTTGGGATGGTCGAGGGCGGCGGCCGCGCGCGCCTCGCGGACGAACCGGGCGACGTAGAGCGGGTTCGATGACTTGCCCGGGTTCATCACCTTCAGGGCGACCTCGCGCCCGAGCGTCCGCTGGCGCGCCCGGAACACCTCGCCCATCCCGCCGCGGCCGAGGAAGTCGAGGATCTCGAACGCGCCGACCAGGCGGCGGATCTCCTCGGTCGGCCGGTCACCCTCGGGGATCGGGGTGGAGCTCGCGATTGGATGCTGGGTCATCGCTCTCGCCTGGACTGGACGGAGGAGTCGAATCCAACCCTCGCAGTCTAGGCGCTCGAGGGCTATCAAGCTCGTTCCGGTGCCGATGGGCTCGCCTTCGGCGAGCAGGATGTCACCACGGAGGCACAGAGAACACGGAGGATTCACGGAGGACGCGCCGAGTGGTCGAAGACCCGGATCCCCTCCGAGGCTCCTCCGTGCCTCGGTGACTCCGTGGTTTCATCCCCTCGTCGGAGGCGAAGCCAACCAACCCGGGCTGAGCTGGTCGCGTCTCTCTCCGTGAGTCCTCCGTGCCCTCCGTGTCTCCGTGGTTTCATCCTCTTCGCCGATGGCGAAGCCGGTGGGTCCGCGGTCACCTGAGCCAGCTTGATAGCCCCTATGCGGGCTAGTCGAGGAGCCACTCCAGCTCGTGGCGGGCCAGGAACTCCCGGAGCTGGCGGGGACGCACGACGCCGACGGCGCGGCGGCCGCGCGGGGGGCGGGCGCGGTCGAGGAGCGGTGAGGCGGCGCCGACGAGCCGGGCGAGGTCCGGCAGCGGCGCGCCGATCTCGAGGCCGTGGCGGAGGGCGGTCGCGAGCCTGCCGAGGCTCTCGACGATCTCGTCGTCGCTCGGGCCATCGCCGGGGATTCGTCCGCCGGTCGGCCGCCACGAGACGAGGGCGTGGAGCGTCCCGTCGGCGTCGTACACGCCGCTGCCGCTCATCCCCGGCAGCGGCATCTCGAGGATCGAGGGATGCATCGTCTCGTAGGGCGAGGCGCGGAGAGTCGAGCTTCGCGGGAGGCGATGCGGGTGGAGCGAGACGATGCGGTAGCGGGCGTCGGGCGCCTCCGCCGGCGCGATCGACGCGGGGCGGAGCGGCGGATCGCCCGGACGCGGGAAGGCCTCGAGGATCGCGAGGTCGCCGTCGACCGTTCGGGAGAGCTCGAGCAGGATCGCCGGCAGGACGACCCCGCGGAGCGCGTCCTCGGTCGCGCGCTCGACGTCGGTGTCCCGCCAGGCCCGGTCGAGCTCCGCCCGGAGACGGAGCTGCTCGACGTCGGGCACGACCGGTGCCACCGCGATCATCGTGAGCTCGCCGCCCTCGAGGTCGGGGGCGCGCAGCCAGCTCATCGACGCGAGGGCGAGCTCGCGGGCGACGTGCTCGTTCGTGAGGATGAAGGTGCCGCGCGAGGACGCGTGGATGACGACGCCGTTCGCCATCGAGCCCGAGCTGTCCTCGATAGCGACCGGTCCGTCGGGGAAGCCATCGGCGGCGGCGCCCCACGCCCGCGGCGGTCGAAGCTCGAGGAACCGATCCGGAATCGACGCGGGAAGGGGCGGAGGGGAGTTGCACGACGCGCCGAGGGTGGCGACCATCGGGAGCACGATGAGCCAGCCGAGCGAACCGGGTCTCGATCGGGACCTCGCCCCTACCGCCTTCATCGAGTCGGATGCTCCGAGCGTCATCGCGTTCGCAGAGGCCGCGGTCGGCGACGCCGACGACGATCTCGAGCGGGCGCGCCGGCTGTTCCGGGCCGTCCGCGACGAGATCCGATACGACCCCTACTCCGCGAACATCCTACCCGAGACCTACCGGGCGACCGTCGTCGTGCAGCGCGGCCGCGCGTTCTGCGCGCCGAAGGCGGTCCTCATGGCGGCCGCCGCGCGTGCGCTCGGAATTTCGGCCCGGGTCGGCTTCGCGGATGTCCGCAACCACCTCGCGACCGAGAAGCTACTCGCCCTGATGCGGACCGACGTCTTCTACTTCCACGGCTACACGGCGCTCCTCCTCGATGGGCGTTGGGTGAAGGCGACGCCCACGTTCGACCGCGAGCTGTGCGCGCGATTCGGCGTCGCGCCGCTCGAGTTCGACGGTCGGGAGGACGCGCTCCTCCACCCCTTCGATGGCGAAGGGCGACAACACATGGAGTACATCAGAGATCACGGCAGCTTCGACGACCTGCCGCTCGATCGCCTGATCGCCGTCTGGCGCGAGGGGTACCCCCACTTCTTCGAGGGTGGCGGGCTCGCCGAGGATCCCGGGGCAGGCTGACCCGTTTGATTCGGGGCGTCGTTCCGCGTGCGTCCCGACCGGGGATCGGTGTTCCGTCGTAACCGGTTGCCGAGAAAGACGAATCGACCAGGCTCCGGATTCGGGCCCTCCTTTGCGAAAACTCGCGGCGAGGAGGGCAGTCATGCTCGCGTCTACGAATCTCCCGACCCGGATCCTTCGAAGCGTCCGCACCGCCGCGATCGCGGCGCTCGTCAGCGGCGCGTTCATCACCGTCGCGATCGCCGAGGCGCGGGCCGGCGCCTGGTCCGTTCGCCACCAGTGGGACGAGGCGATCCCGGGCGATCCCGACGGGACCACCTTCGCCGGCGGCTACGAGGCCTACGTCCGGAGCGTCGCGGACGGATGGGTCGGCGACCGTGAGCGCGCCCGCGACTGCGCCGACTTCTCCTACTCGCTCATGATCGACTACGCGGCGCTGCACGGGCTGCCCGTCGCGTTGAAGAACTACGAGGGCGGACGGTTCGTCGCCGTTCGCTCGACCGACGCGCGCTTCGGCAGCAAGGAGGCGTATCTCCGCTGGGCGCTCGTGAACCTCGGCGCGCAGAACCTCGCCGACAACACGTTCAAGATCGGCTACGACGAGTGGCGCTGGGGCGACATGGTCCTCATGGACTGGAACCAGACCGACACGCCGCCCAACTACCCCGGGCGGACCGTCTGGCACACCTACGTCGTCGGCGATCCCGGCAAGACTGCCTACTGGGGCACCTACAACCGGGTCACCCAGCCCGACGGCTCGATCAGAGTCGTGCCGCAGCCGATCACCCGGATCACCGGGCGCAGCGTCACCGACCGCCTCGTCGAGCATCCCGACCGCCACGGCCTCGCCCCGCGCCGCTGGTCGTTCATGCGGGTGTTGAAGACCGACCCGGTCCTGCCCGCCGATGACGAGATCGGCGCCGGCGACGAGGACGAGGCGCAGCCCGAGACGGGTCGCTTCGCCGTGAAGAGCTCGATCTCCGCCGGCAACGTCCGTCGCGAGCCGCGGATCGCCGACGGCAACGTCGTCGGGCGCGTCGGCGCCGGCGACGAGCTCACGGTGATCGCCCGGGCCGGGCGGTGGCTCCGGCTCGCGGGCGAGCAGCCGCGCTGGGTCCACGACAGCCTCCTCGACCGCCTCCCCGACGCCGCCGCCGCGTCCGAGCGCGCTCCGGCCGAGGGCGCGACCGATCGGATCGGCGGGATGCTCGGCTCGAACCGTTGAACGGCGAGGGGTCGGGTCCGGGCGCGTCGCGCTCTTCCCCTTCCTCACTCAGGTCACGTCGCGCTGCGGCGAGCCCGGACCCGACCCCTTTCCTCGGCCGTTTTCTCCTCCTATCCTCCGGGACGACCGACGTTCGCTCCGGAGGATCGCTCGATGACGACCGCTACCCCGCTCTGGACCCCGTCGCCCGACCGCGTCGCCGCGGCGAACGTGACCGCCTTCCGCGAGGCGGCGGCCGCGCGCTTCGGCGTGCCGCTGCCCGACTGGGCGGCTCTGTGGCGGTGGAGCACCGAGCATCGCGATCAGTTCTGGGAGGCGGTCTGGGACGACGCCGGCGTCATCGCGTCGAAGCGCTGGGACGCCGTCCTCGAGAACGACGACGCCTTCCCCGGTGCGACCTGGTTCGGCGGGGCGCGCCTCAACTACGCGGAGAACCTGCTCCGCCGGCGGGACGACGCGGTCGCGATCATCTCCTGGACCGAGCGGGGGGACCGCCGGCGCCTGACGTTCGCCGAGCTCGCCCGCGAGGTCGCCCGAGTCGCGAAGGCGCTCCGCGGCGAAGGCGTCGGCCAGGGCGATCGGGTCGCCGCCTACCTCCCGAATCTCCCCGAGACGGTGGTCGCGGGGCTCGCCGCCTTCAGCATCGGCGCCGTCTGGTCGAGCTGCTCGCCCGACTTCGGTACCGGCGCGGTCGTCGATCGGTTCGGTCAGATCGAGCCGAAGGTGCTCCTCACGACCGACGCCTACACCTGGGGCGGCAAGCGATTCGACGTCCTCCCGAAGGTGCGCGAGGTGCTCGGGTCGATCCCGAGCGTCGCGCGGACGGTGATCGTGCCCTACGCGGGCGAAGGCGCCCCCGACCTCACCGGGCTCGCCGGCCCCGTGCTCTGGGACGACTGGGCGGCCGGCGGCGACGGCGCGGAGCTCGCCTTCGAGCAGCTCCCGTTCGATCACCCGCTCTACGTCCTCTACTCATCGGGCACGACGGGGAAGCCGAAGGCGATCACCCACGGGGCGGGCGGGTCGCTCCTGCAGCACCTGAAGGAGCATCGCCTCCACAGCGACGTGAAGCGCGACGACCACGTCTTCTACTTCACGACGTGCGGCTGGATGATGTGGAACTGGCTCATCACCGGCCTGGCCGCCGAGGCGGCGATCGTCCTCTGGGACGGCTCGCCGTTCCACCCGGAGCCCAAGGTGCTCTGGGACATGGCCGAGCAGGAGCGCCTCACCCACTTCGGGACGGCCGCGCGCTACATCGCCGCGATCGAGAAGGAGGGGCTGAAGCCGCGCGAGAGCCACGACCTCGCCGCGCTGCGGGCGGTCATGTCGACCGGCAGCCCGCTCGCGCCCGAGAGCTTCGACTACGTCTACCGCGACCTCAAGAGCGACCTCCAGCTCGCGTCGATCTCCGGCGGCACCGACATCGTGAGCTGCTTCGCTCTGGGCAACCCGGTCGGACCGGTCTGGCGGGGCGAGCTCCAGACCCGCGGGCTCGGGATGGACGTCGAGGTCTTCGACGACGACGCGGCGCCGATCCGCGGCGAGCCCGGCGAGCTCGTCTGCCGCAAGCCCTTCCCGTCGGCGCCGATCTACTTCTGGAACGACGAGGACGGCGCCAGGTATCGGGCCGCCTACTTCGAGCGCTTCCCCGGCGTGTGGCGCCACGGCGACTGGTGCGAGCTCACCGAGCACGACGGGATGATCATCTACGGCCGCAGCGACGCCGTCCTGAACCCCGGCGGCGTCCGGATCGGCACGGCCGAGATCTACCGCCTGCTCGAGCAGATGGACGAGATCGCCGATGCGGTCGTCGTCGGTCAGGACTGGGAGGGCGACGTCCGGGTGGTCCTCTTCGTGAAGATGCCCGAGGGGAAGATCCTCGACGACGAGCTCCGCGCGGCGATCCGGAAGCGGATCCGGTCGGCGGCGAGCCCGCGCCACGTCCCGGCCGTGATCGTGCAGTGCCCCGACGTGCCGCGGACGATCAACAACAAGATCTCCGAGCTGGCCGTGAGGAACGTGCTGCACGGGCGTGAGGTCCGGAACCGGGATGCGCTGGCGAACCCGGAGGTGTTGAGCTTCTTCGAGGATGTCGAGGAGCTGCGGGGGTAGCCGTCGCACCCGTTGACGGCGGCTCGCCTACGGCGAGCAGATGTCACCACGGAGACACGGAGAACACGGAGGATCCACTGAGGGACCTCCAGAGTCTCGCTCGTGTGACTGCTCCGTGACCTCGCGTTTCGCGGGGCCTCTCCGTGTCCTCCGTGTCTTCCATGGGAAGGCCCCTCCGTCAAGGGGAATCTCAGGGGGGCCGACGTGGCGGCTCCCCGTTCGTCCTTCCGTCTCTTCTCCCGGCTCCGATCCGCTGGAAGTGAATGCCGAATTCGCCT
>JAJDCQ010000189.1 GCA_029260755.1 Planctomycetota bacterium
GTCGGTGAACTTCGTCTGCCGCCCGTGGTGCGCCTCGGGCGACTACTGGGACGTCTACTGGGACCTCACCCGCTCGGTGAAGGAGAAGTTCGACGAGGCGGGCGTCTCGATCCCGTTCCCGCAGACCGACGTCCACGTCCACCAGGTCGTGGCGAACGGCAACGGCAACGGCGGCGGCTCGACGGCCGAGGCCGCCGACGCCGGTCGCCTCGTCGCGTCGAAGGACTGACCGAGCCGCGACGCCCGTCCCCGGGCGGGAGCGCTCGCGCCGACCGGACCGAGGCCGGGAAGCCGACGTCCGGTCGGCTGCGCTTCCGTGGGCCGGCTGGTATCGTCGGTCCTGGAGCCCCCGGGAGGCCGAGCGAGATGGCCCGCATCCTCGTCATCGACGACGATCCCGACATCCTCGAAGCGCTCGAGATCGTGCTGCGCGAGCACTTTGGTCACGAGGTGTCCACGGCCCAAGGCGGCGAGCCGGGCCTCGAGCAGGCGAAGGCGTCGCCGCCCGACCTCATCATCCTCGACGTGCTCATGCCCGGGATGGACGGCTGGACCGTCCTCAAGCGGCTCCGGAGCGACCCGGACCTGGCCCTCGTCCCGGTCGTCTATCTCTCGGCGGTCGACTCGGACACCGCCCGGGCGCGCGGCTTCCAGCTCGGCGCCGACGACCACCTCGGCAAGCCGTTCTCCGTCGAAGGGATCGGCGCGTGCATCGATCGGGTGCTCGCCCGTCGCGCGGCGCTCCAGCGAACGATCGAGAAGCACGCGAGCGCGTCGGGCGTCACGAGCAAGGAGCCCGCCTTCGAGGGCGACCTCGGGCAGATCGGCGTCGCGTCGCTCCTCCTCCTCCTCGAGGCCGAGGACAAGACGGGCATCCTCGACCTGACCGCCGCCGACGGCGCCGGGGCAGGGCAGGTGTTCTTCATCGAGGGGCAGATCGTCCAGGCCCAGCTCAAGGGGCGGCCTCCGATCAAGGGGGCCGAGGCGATCTTCACCGCGCTCGGCTGGACGCGCGGCGGCGCGTTCCGGTTCAACCCCGAGCTCGTCTACCTCGAGGATGCGATCGGGCAGACGACCACTCAGCTGCTCCTCGAAGGCGCCCGACGGATCGACGAGAGCATCGTCTGATCCGAACCGGTCAGCCCGAGCCGCCCTCGAGCCGCGCGAGCGCCTCGCGCGCCGCGACGGCCAGGGCGCCGGCGGAGGGCCAGCGGTCGTCGCGACGGTGGGCGACCGCGCGGTCGACGACCCGCGCCGGCTCGGCGGGGACGTCGGGCGCCGCCTCGGCGACCGGCGGAACGTCGTCGGTCATCATGCGCACGGCGAGCTCGGCCGCCGAGAGCCCCAGGAACGGGAGCCGGCCCACGAGCATCTTCCAGAGGACGACGCCGAGCGAGTACACATCGCTCCGCGCATCGACGGTGTCCGGCTGCCCCAGCTGCTCGGGGCTCATGTAGGCGAGCGTCCCGATCGGGCGCGTCGTCGTGGTGAGCCGTCGAGTGGCGCGACGGTCGAGGACGACGCCGAAGTCGGTCAGGACCGGCTCCCCCGACGCGTCGTAGAGGATGTTCTCGGGCTTCACGTCGCGATGCAGGATCCCGAGCGCGTGCGCGGCGGCGAGGCCGTCGGCCAGCTTGGCGGCCGTCGCGAGCACCTCGGAGGGCGGACGCGGCCCCAGATCCTCGAGCCGACGCTCGAGCGAGCCGCCCGACAGATAGTCCATCGTGTAGTAGGCGACGCCATCGGCGTGACCCGACTCGCGGACGCGGACGATGCTCGGATGATCGATGCTCGCCAGCGTCCGCACCTCCTGCTCGAACCGCTCCGCGGCCGTCGGCGCCGAGGTGAGGCTGAGCATCTTGAGGGCGAGCTGCTCGCCGCCGTCGATGAGCTCGACGAGGTAGACGACGCCCATCCCGCCTCGATCGAGCTCGCGGACGACGCGGTGGCGGCCGTCGATGATGTCGCCGGGCTTCGCCTCGGAACCGACGGGGCGTCGCGACGGGCGCTGGGCGAGGAGGGCTCGCAGCTTCCCCGCGAGGAGCGGGAGCGACGGAGGCTTCGCGAGGTAGTCCTCGGCGCCGAGATCATAGGCGCGCAGGACCGTCTCCTCGTCCGTCGTCGAGGTCAGGAACACGATGACGGCGTCGCGCGCCCCCTTCGACGCCCGGAGCCGGCGGCAGACCTCGAGGCCGTCCATCCCGGGCATCACCAGGTCGAGGAGGACGACCCGCGCGCCGACCTCCTCGACCCGCGCGATGCCCGACTCGCCGGTGGTGGCGAAGCTCGCGTCGAAGCCGGCCGAGGCGAGCGACAGACTGAGGCTCTCGGCGAAGTCGGGGTCGTCGTCGATGACCACGACCGGGACGGGGCCGCCGGCGGCCTCGGTCACCCCGTCCTCGGCCAGGGTCGTGTCGCGGACGGGCGCGAGGCGCGTGACGACGTCGTCGCCCGAGGCGACCGGAACGACCCCGAGATCGGTCGGCGCGTCCGGCATCTCGAGCGCCGCGACGAAGCGACCGAGCTCGGATGACTCGGCCGCGTCGATCACCGCGGGCGCCTCGCCGGCGCGCGCGGCGACGGGCTCGAGGAAGAGCTCGAGGGCTCGCGCGGCCGTCCCGAGCGGCCCGAAACCCATGGTGGGGGCCGAGCCGGCGAGCGAGTGGGCCGTCCGGATCAGCTCGGCCAGGCCGTCCGGCGCGAGCGTCCCCGCGCGGAGAGCCTCGATGGAGGCCACCAGGCCCTCGACCCGTTCGGGGAGCTGCCGCGCGAAGCGATCACGGATGGCCGCGAGGCGGCGCTCGAGAGAGGACGACATGGGCAGCGTCGGATGATAAGGAACGCGTCGCGCGTGATCCAGAGGGCCGCGAGGATCCGGAGACAGGCCCGCGTCGGCGGGAGGTCATCGGGGACGCCATGCCCGCGATCGACGACGTCGCCCGGACCCGGGCCGCCTTCATCCTGCTCGACGCCCTCGCGGCCGCGCTGAGCCGCCTCGTCGCCGGTTTCACCTCGCCATCCCGGGCGTCGTCGCTATCATCGGCCGCCGGAGACCGCCGCCCGCCGTGACGCCCGCCGCATCCGAGCCCTTCCCCCACATCCGCGCCGCTCGCCCGATCGAGCTCGGCGCCGGCGTGCGCATCGACCCACCGTTCGTCCTCGCGCCCATGGAGGGCGTGACCCACGAGGTCTTCCGCGACGTCATCCTCGACCTCGCCCCCGCGGGCCCCCCGGATCGGAGGCCCCTCGGACCCGGCGCCGCCTGGACCGAGTTCGTGCGCGTCACCGACCACCCGCGCAAGACGCGCCACCTCGTCCGCGACCTCGGCGCCCCGCGGCGGGACCCGCCGGTGGGGCTCCAGCTCATGGGCACCGACCCCGACGCCCTCGCCGCGACGGCCGTGAACGCCGTCGAGGCCGGCGCGCCGATGCTCGACCTCAACTTCGGCTGCCCGGCGAAGGGCGTCTTCGGCAAGTGCGCCGGCTCGGCGCTCCTCGCTCACCCCGACCGGATGCACGCGCTCGTCCGAGCCGTCGCCGAAGCGGTGCCCATCCCGGTCACCGCGAAGATCCGCGTCGGCGTCGACGACGAGAGCCTCCTCGAGGAGATCGTCGCCGCCGTCGACTCCGCCGGCGCGGCGATGCTGAGCGTCCACGCCCGGACCAAGGCCGACGGCTACGTGAACCCCGCCCGCTGGGAGCTCCTCGCGCGGGTGCGCGCGATGACGAAGCTCCCCCTCCTCGGCAACGGCGACGTCCTCACCGTCGCCGACGCCGAGCGGATGCTCGCCACGACCGGCGTCGACGGCGTGATGATCGGCCGGGGGACGCTCCGCGATCCGTGGATCCTCGCGAAGCTCGCCGCCGTCGCGTGGAACCGCCCCCCGCCGACCGTCGGCCGCGACGAGCTCCAGGCGTTCCACGCGCGATACCGCGACGACATGCTCGAGGCCCTCTCGACGCCCCGCGCCGTCCTCGGCCAGCTCAAGCAGATCTACCGCCGCCTCGACGTCGGCATCCCGATCGACGAGCCCGCCCGCCGGGCCGCGCTCCAGGCGCGATCGATCGAGGAGCTCGAGGAGGCGCTCGGACTGGCGGGCTCCGTCGCGGCCTGAGGTTCGACTCAGCCTCCGCCCTCGAGACGGCGCCGCAACGAGGCGATCCTGGCCGGAAGGGCCGCGGCCATCGGGTGCTCGGGGGCGCGCGCGAGGAACTGCTCGTAGTCGGCGACCGCCCCGGAGAGGTCGCCCGATCGCTCCCGCGCGAGGCCGCGGTTGTACCAGGCCGGGGCGATGCCCGGGTCGGCGCGGATCGCGGTCGAGCAGTCGTCGATCGTGCCGGCGTGGTCGCCGAGCTCGAGCCGGGCGAGGGCACGGCCCGCCAGGTGAACGGGCGCGCCGTTCGAGCGGGCGACGGCTCGATCGAAGGCGGTGAGCGCCCCGCGCGGGTCTCCCGCCTGGACGCGCGCGTCGCCGAGGAGGTTCCACGCCGCGGCGTCGTCCGGCGCGAGCTCGACGGCGCGCTCGAGGTCGGCGAGGGCGCCCGGAAGGTCGCCCACCTTGCGACGAAGCACGCCCCGGTTCATCCAGCCCGCCGCGTACTCCGGGGCGTGCTCGATCGCCGCGTCGTAGTCCTCTCGGGCGCCGCGAAGATCGCCGGCCATGTCGCGGAGCGCGCCGCGGTTCGCCCGCCCCTTCGCGAAGGTCGGGTCGATCGCTACCGCGGCGTCGAGGTCGGCGAGGGCGCCCGCGAAGTCACGGAGGCTGAGCTTCGCCAGGCCCCGGTTGATGATCGGCTGAACCCGGGTGGGCTCGAGCGCGATCGCCCGGTCGTAGTCCTCGATCGCGCCGGCGTGGTCGCCGAGATCGCCCCGCGCGATCCCGCGGTTGTACCACGACGAGGCGTTGGTCGGGTCGAGCTCGACGGCCCGGTCGTAGTCGGGGATCGCGTCGCGAAGCCGCCCGACCCGGAGCTTCGCCTCGGCCCGATTCGCCCAGGCATCGGCGAGCGTCGGCTCGAGCTCGATCGCCCGGCCGTGGTCGGCGAGCGCGCCCGCGACGTCGCCGAGCAGGTCCCGGGCGCGTCCCCGCGTCGTGAGCGCCCGGGGGTGATCGGGATCGAGGCGCAGCGCCTCGTCGAGAGCCTCGAGCGCCTCGTCGAGCTGTTCGAGGGCCAGCAGGGCGACGCCCCGGTCGAGCCAGCCGAGGGCATCGGTCGGGGCCCGCTCGGCCGGTCGTTGGGCGTCGTCGTCGCGCGGAGGCGAGTCCACCTCTGGGCGATCCGGCCCGGGCTCGACTTTCGGCGCGTCAGCGGGCGCGGGCGCGGCGCCCGCGCCGCCGGCCGCCCGCTCGAGCTGCGAGATCCGCGCCTCGAGATCGGCCCGCTGCCCGAGGAGCTGCCAGACGAATCCGCCGGCGACGACGACGAGGACGACGGCGACCGTCAGGAAGATCGCCGCGCGCGTGGCCCTCGTGGCGCCCGCGGCCGACGCCGCCACCGGCGCCGGGGCGACGGCGGCGATCCGGTCGAGCTTCCGGGCGAGGGCAGCTGCGGACGCAGGCCGCCGGGAGGGCTCTCGCTCGAGGCAGCGCAGGCACAGCGCATCGACCGCCCGGGGAATGCCCGGTCGCAGCCGCGACGGCGGCTCCGGCGGCCCGGCGAACATCGCGGCCACGACCTCCATCGCCGAGCGCGCGACGTAGGGCGGACGGCCGGTGAGGAGGGCGTAGAGCGTCGCTCCGAGGCCGTAGACATCGGTCGCCGCGGAAGGCGGATCGTCACGACCGGCTTGCTCGGGCGCGGCGTAGCCCGGCGTCCCCAGGAACGGGCGTCCCTCGCCAGCGAGGGTGTCCGAGAGGCGCGGGTCATCGCCGAGATCCTTGGCGAGCCCGAAGTCGGTGACGAGCGGCTCGCCCGCCTCGGTCATCAGGATGTTCTCGGGCTTGAGGTCGCGATGGAGAACGCCCTGCTCGTGGGCGGCGACGAGCGCATGGGCGACCCGCGTCACGATGGCGAGCGCCTCCTCGACCGGCATCGGACCGTCCCGATCGAGGCGCCGCTGGAGCGTCTCGCCGCGGACGAGGTCCATCACGATGAAGGGCTCGCCCTCGTGCTGGCCGATCTCGTGGATCGCGACGACGGCCGAGTGACGCACCTTGGCGATCGCGCGCGCCTCGCGCGCGAAGCGGCGGAGTTGCGCCGCGGTCGCGCTCCCCGACCGGAGCATCTTGATCGCCACGTCGCGCCGCAGGCGCGGATCCCAGGCGCGGTAGACGACGCCCATCCCGCCGCGCCCGATCTCGCCACGCAGCTCGTAGGGCCCGATCATCGCCATGCGGTACGGTAGCCGTGGGACGGACGAGCGTCGAGGTCGGCTCGACGAGTCCGCCAATGGCTCGGCCAGCCCATCAAGACGTCCGCCCCGGCGCCGCCCGTCACGTCGCTCGCGTCGGCCGTTCGTCAGTCCCTCGGCGCGTCCGCGGCGAGGCGGACGCCGACCCGCAGACGCGGATCCTGGTGGTTGCGCTCGCCGGCGCGAGCGTCGGCCGGGCCGGCCTGCCAGTTGCCGCCGCGCATGTGCTTGCTGGTTCCGGTCGCGGGGCCGACCGGATCGATCGCGGGCGCCTCGTCGTAGTCGGGCGGGTCGCTCGCCCAGTCATCGACCCACTCCCAGGCGTTGCCGATGATGTCGTAGAGCCCCCACGGGCTCGGCGCGAAGCTCGCGACCGGCGCGATCGCGTCGTGGCCGTCGGAACGGCTCCACGCGAGGCGGCTTCGATCGGGGCGGCGTTCCTCGCCGAGGTTGGCGAATCGGGCGGCGGCGGCGAGGTCCTCGCCCCAGAAGAACGGCGTGCTCGTTCCCGCGCGCGCCCCACGCTCCCACTCGGCCTCGGTCGGGAGGCGGACGGCGCGACCGCTCGCCGCGGCGACCCGGAGCGCGAGGTCCGAGGCGCCGGCCCAGGGGAGCCTCGCGGGGCGCGCCTCGTCGTCCGCTCCCGGCGGAGCGGCGGGATCGAGGAGCGCCCGGAGCTGCCCGTTCGTGACCTCGGTCGCCGAGAGATAGAACGACCGGGTCAGGGTCACCTCGTGGGGCTGCTCGATGGAGCGTCGTCCGGGCTCGTCGAGCGGCGCGCCCATGAGGAACGTCCCGCGCGGGATGATGACGAACCGGATCCCGGACCCCGCCTCGAACCAGAGCGGGCCATCGATCTCCAGCGCCGCGACGACCTGCTCGTCCGCCGGCGTCCACCAGGTGCCCGACGGAACGCGGACGAATCGCCGCTCGACGGCGGCCTCGTTGCCGGCGCGGTCGGTCGCCACGAGGCGGACCCGGAGGACGGGGTCGGTCTCATCGAGCCGGGCCGCCGCGAGGGCGCCGCCGAGGTCGGTCTCGATGACGCCGTCGGCGCCGACGCGGACGGCGTCCGCGTCGAGGACGGGCTCGCCCGAGCGGTCGACGACGGAGACGAGCGCCCGATCCCGCGGGTGCGCGTCCCGGACCTCCGCCCGGACGACGAACGGCCCCTCGCCGACGAAGCGGTCCGGCGAGACGACGACGAGCTCGGGCGGCGTGCGGTCGTTCGCGAGCCGCATCCGGGCGGCGGCCTCCGCGGCGTCGACCGCGGGCGGCGCGGGCCCGGCGGCGCCGCCCCCGGCGTCGTCCCCGGCGTGAACCAGCAACAAGAGCGAGGCGAGCGCCACGACGCCGAGGACGGCGGCGACGGTCACGCCGATCACCCGGACCGACGGACGCGCCGACGCCGGCCCGGATCGGCCACCCCCACCGACGGGGCGCGCGAGGTCCCCGGCGGCGAAGCTCCCGAGCGCCGCGGCGACCTCGGTCGCGGTCGGGCGTCTCGCCGGATCCGCCGTCAGGCAGGCGCGGACGAGGTCGGCGAGCGCCGGAGGCAGATCGGGACGGACGGTCCGCGGGTCATCCACGCGGCCCTGGAGGATCCTCGCCATCACCTCGACCGCCGAATCGCCCTCGAACGGCGCCCGCCCGCAGAGCGCCTCGAACGCGACCGCCCCGATCGCCCAGACGTCGGCCGGCGGCCCGACCGCGCCCGGCTGCGCCTTCACCTGCTCGGGTGCCATCGTGGCGATCGAGCCCAGGATCTCGCCGGTGGCGGTCAGGCGCGCCGCCTCCGCATCGTCACGGGCGAGGCCGAAGTCGGTCAGGAGGACGCGACCGTCGCGCGCGAGGAGGATGTTCTCGGCCTTCACGTCGCGATGAACGATGCCGCCCGCGTGCGCCGCCGCGAGCGCCGAGGCGATCGGAGCGAGCAGCGTCGCGACGCGCGCGGGCGCGAGCCGTCGGCCGTCGGCCCGATCGAGCTCGACGTCGAGCGAGGCGCCATCGACGAGCTCCATCACGATGAAGGGGACGCCGTCCGCCTCCTCACCGACGTCGAAGACCGGGACGATCGCCGCGTGCTTCACCCGCGCCGCGGCGCGCGCCTCGCGAAGGAAGCGAGCCCGCACCCTCGGGCGCGCGAGCGACGAGGAGCGGACGACCTTGACCGCGACGTCCCGCTCGAGCGCCGGGTCCCAGGCCCGGTAGACGACGCCCATGCCGCCCCGACCGAGCGCCCCGCGGACGACGTAGCGCCCGACCTGGGTGCGACCGCCGGGCTCGGAGGCATCGAGCATGAGTGGAGGGTAGCCCTGCCGACGGGGGTGGCGCGAACGACCCTCGTGATCGCCTGGAGGTTCCGGTTCCAGAACCGGTGTCTCGGGCGGAGCACCGCTACGCGTCGGCAATGGCTCGGCGACGCCCGAACCAATCCGTGCAATCCGCGAAATCCGCGGTTCGGTCTCTGTCGGCGTTGAACCAGTGAGAACCGCGGATTACGCGGATTGCGCGGAAAGCGAGTTGCCAGCGTCCGGTTCATTGCCGTTGCGCGGGCTGTTCCTCACAAAGAGAGACGACCGGGCGTGGGGCCCGGTCGTCTCGTGAGTCTCGAAGCTGCGTGAGGTGATGCGGGAGGCTACCGCCGGAAGGGCTCCTTCTTCTTGACGGGGTCCTTCTTCTCGCCCTCGCCGTCGCCCTCGCCGTCGGGCTTCTTCTCGCCTTCGCCTTCGCCCTCGCCCTCGGGCGCCTTCTCCTTCTCGCCCTCACCGCCGCCCTCCTCGATCGGGGGCGCCGGCTTGTCGGCGTCGGCCTTCTTCTCGGCGTCGGCCCGGGCGAGCTCGAGGCGGTCGGCCAGGATCTTGTAGCGGTCGTGCTCGGCCGGCTCCTCGCCGAGCTTCTCGAGCGCGGCGAGGACGCCGCTCTGGAGGACGACGTCGCTCTGGAGATCCTGCGCGAACTCGCGTCCGACGTCGTCCTGGGCGAGCCGGCGCGCGTAGCTCCGGACGACCTCGCGGACGTGCTCGGGCTCGAGCTTGGTGCCGAGGCCTTCGAACCACTCCTGGAACTCGGGCCACTTGGACGTCTCGAAGCCGTCGAAGTCCGAAAGCTCCTTGAGTAGCTCCTTGTTCCCGAGCCAGTGCTTCTCGATGTAGGCGTCGACCTCGCGGCTCGCGATCAGGCGGTCGCGCTCCTCGATCACCCATGCATGCTCGTCGGGCAGGGTCACGACCACGTCGGGGTCGACGCCGCCCACGCCGTTGCCGAGCGCCCGGTGGATGCAGCGCCCGCTCGGGAGGTAGTAGTAGGCGATCGTCAGCCGCAGCGTCGTCCGGCCCTTGGTCGTCTCGACCGGCATGAGCTGCTGGACGCTGCCCTTGCCGAACGTCTGCAGGCCGACGAGGGTCGCCCGGCCGTGATCCTGGAGGGCGCCGGAGACGATCTCGCTCGCGCTCGCGCTCGAGCCGTCGATCAGCACGATCATCGGATACGGCGGGTGGGTGTTGGCGTCGTGGGTGCGGAACTCGCGCCGCGGCGCGATCTGCGGGTTTCGCCCCTCGCTGTAGACGATCAGGCGATCGTCGCCGAGGAACTTGTCGCTCACCTCGACGGCCGCGCTCAGCAGCCCGCCCGGGTTGCCGCGCAGGTCGAAGATGAGCGCCCGCATGCCCTCGTCCTCGAGCGTCTTCAGGGCGTCCTCGACCTCCTGGGTAGCCTTCTCGCCGAACTGCGACAGGCGGAGATACCCGATGTCGCCCGGCAGCATGTCGGTGTAGACGCTCTGCAGGACGATCTCGTCGCGCTTGAGGGTGAACTCGCGCGGCCGCCGCCAGCCCTTGCGGTAGACCTTGATCTCGACCGGCGAGCCCTTCGGGCCCTTGAGCTTCCCGACGAGCTCCTCGACCGTCTTGTTGTAGGTGCTCTCGCCCTCGACCTCGACGACCTGATCGAGCGACCGCAGCCCGGCGCGATACGCCGGCCCCGAGTAGATCGGCCGGATGATCGTGAGGTAACGCGTCCGCGGGTCGACCTGGACCACCGCGCCGATCCCGGCGTACTCCTGGCCGAGCGTCTCGCGGAACTTGTCGGTCTCCTTCTCGGTCATGTAGCTCGAGAACGGATCGAGCGACCCGACGAGGCCCTTGGCGGCGGCGTCGATGAGGTCGTCCTTCTTCGTCTTGTCCTCGTCGACGTAGTAGAGGCGAATCTTGCGGACGAGCTCGTCGAGGAGCGGGTTGCCCGCGCCGGCGGCCGCCGGGCCGCCCTTGCCCTTGAGGGCCGCGGCGAGCTTCCGCTCGAGCTCCTCCTTCTCCTTCTGGAGGAGCTTGATCACCGGGTCCTTCTCGGTGAGGCCGGCCGTCTTCTCGGCCGTCTTGATGAACTCCTCCATCCGGAGGAACATCTTCGCGCGCCGGCCGGTCTCGGTCGGCTCGTCCTTCATCTTGTTGAGGACCGCCTTCGCCGCTTCGATGTTGCCGATCTCGGCGAGGGCGAGCGCGGCGGCGCGCCGGATCTCGCGGTCGTCGCTGTCGACGTAGCCCTTGAGCAGCCGCTCGGCGTCGCGGTGGTCGTTGCGCAGGCGCAGGGCGCGGGCCATCGCCACCTTCACGAGCGGCTCGCGCTCCTCCTCGTAGGGCTTGGCGAGCTTGCCGACGTCCTTCTTCGTTCCGTAGCTCGTGAGGAGCTGGATCGCGAGGATGCGCTCGTCGGTGAGGCCGTCCTCGTCGAGGGCGAGCTCGCGGAACGCCCGGAGCGCCGCCTCCTCGGCGCGCTCGCCGAGCTCGTCGCTCTCGACCTCCTCCGACAGGACGAAGAGGGTCTTCGCGGCGACGAGGCGCACCCGCCCCTTGCTCACGTCGAGCCGCTGCATGAGCGGATCGACCGCGTCGTCCCCGAGCGACTCGAGCTCGCTGGCGAGCTCCCAGGCGCGCTCGGCGTCGCCGATCTCGACGGCGTCGAGGACGTCCTCGAAGACCTCCTTCACGCGGTCGGCGGCGTCGTCGGCGTGGGCGCGCGGGGCGCCGACCAGCGGGGCGGCGACCAGGACGAACGCCGCGACGACGAGGACGGCGAGGCGACGGAGGGACGCGGGGGCGAGGGTCTTCACCATGGGGGATCTCCGGAGGGTTCGATGGCTCACGGTCGGTCGCAATGTAGCAACGGCCAACGGCCCGGACAAGACGAGGTGACCCCAATGAGACGCTCCATTGTCGCGCCAGGGTCTCCGCGCGCCGTCAGTAGGTGATCTCGCGCATCAACTCCCGATAGCCCAGCCACTCCTGGAGGCTGACCTTCGGTCGGACGCGCCGCGGCATGCGCGGCGGCGGCGGGGCGGTCGCCCCGCCCTCGTCCGTCGTCCCTGCGCTCCCCGGGTCGGCCCCGTCGGCCGGCGCGCCCTCGGCTCCTTCGGGGGCGGCGGCCGGCTCCTCCTCGGGGTACTCGACCAGCGCGAAGTAGTGCTTGTTCGTCTCGCGTCCGAGGTGGCTGATCTCGAGGCTGATCAGGTCGGTCCACGTCCCCGTGTTGATGTAGACCTTCTCGGGGCCGAACCGGCGCACCTTCGCCAGATGGGTGTGCCCGGCGATCACGGTGTGGCACCCGGGCCGCTCGAGGATCTTCCGCGCCTTCCGCTCGAGGTTCGGATGCGCGGAGAACTCGAGGATGATCTTGAGGGTGTTCTTGAGCTTGGCGCCGTGGCGCGGCCCCTCGAGGATCCGGGCGCGCAGGAACTCCCGCGTCATCGACCACATGAGGGTGATCGCGAACCACGTATCGAGGAAGATCGCTCCGAACAGATACAGCCGAAACGGCTGGATCCGGTCGATGTAGGGGCGCTTCTCCTTGAATCGGTTGAGCACCCGCAGCACGAAGAGCGACCCCCACGGCTGGTTGAGGATCGGCTCGCCGTCCTTGCTCTCGAGGAACGGCCGCGCGAGGTCGAACGAGTTCATCGCCTCCCACTGCTGGCCGTGGTGGACCTCGACGCCGTCGAACTCGTAGACGTCGGTGTCGGTCACCCAGTGGATCGGCGCCCGTTCGCCGTCGCTTCCGATCGCTCGCTCCAGCTCCTCCTGGGCCTCGGGGAAGACGAAGTCGAAGTCGTGGTTGCCGAGGATGTAGGTGATCCGCTTCATCGGCCGGCGGATGAAGCCGGCGAGCGCCTCGACGAGGATCGGGTGGCCCTGCATGCACGACCGCACCTTCGCCCGCGCGATCTCGGCGGTGACGTGGTCGGGGAAGCCGCCCTCGTAGCGGGTGGTGAGCAGGTCGAGGAAGTCACCATTGATGATGAGCTCGACCTCCTCGTCCTCGAAGTAGTCGGTCGAGTAGTGGTGAAGCAGCTCGGCGAACTTCTCGTCGTGGAGGAAGCCCTCGAACGGGTTGTGCTCGCCGCGGGGCTGGCCGTCCGCAATGTGGAAATCGCTGACGACGATCTTGATCTTGCCCATCCTCCCGATTGTAGCCGGAGCCGGCGTGGGCGCGCCCGTGACCAAGCGCAAGCCCCTGCGTCCAAGGACCTTGAACGAAACGCCCCGGTCTTCCCAATCGGTCGACCGGGGGCTATAATCGTTCGTTTTCGTCGACCGCGACGGCAATAACCTCTTCTCTCCCATCTGTTTGGAGCACGAAGCCCGGTGAAGACCGACGGAAGCCCGAACCCATCCGCGGCCGATCCCGCCAAGCCCGACCCGGCCAAGACGAGCGCCCTGGCGAAGAAGCTCGCCGGCGCGACGCCCACGCCGGCCAAGGGCACGCCCGCCGCGGTCCCCGCCCCCGCCAAGGGAATGACGCCGGCCGCGCCCGCGAAGGACGAGATCGCCCCGCGCGCGGCGAGCACGGTCGCGACGCCGACCGGCGGCACGATCGCCCGCGCCCCGAGCGGCAAGGCGAGCGCGCTGGGCGAGGGCGCGGTCGCCCCGCTGCCGCCGCACCCCGACCCGACCGCCATCCTCGAGCTGCGCCCGCCGCTCGAGGAGTTCGAGGCCTACGCCCGCCAGCGGATCGAGGCGTGCAGCCGGCTCGGCGAGGAGGACAAGGCCAAGCTCTACATGGACGCGCTCGACCTCGGGCGGCAGCTCGTGATCGAGACCCTCCTCGACCCCGAAGGCAAGGACGACGCCGCCCCCGCGGACTGACCGCGCTCCCTCGAATCATCGATCGAAGAGATCTCGCCCGCTCGCACACAGGAAGAGAGAGACGATTCGCCATGATCGTCCACAGCATCCGCGCCTCGAGCTTCATGAAGTACGAGGAGCTCGACATCGACGACCTCCCGAAGACGGGCACGATCTGCATCCGCGGCGACAACGAGGCCGGCAAGACGACGATCGGCGAGGCGATCGCCTTCGCCCTCTTCGGTCGCACGACCCGGATCGCCGCCGAGGATCCGACCCCGGTGATCAACTGGGACGCGGACACGGCGCGCGTCGCGGTTCAGTTCGAGGCGCGCGGCGAGAGCTACGTCGTCGAGCGCGAGGTCGACCGGTCGGGGCGGCAGGCGGCGAAGCTCAGCCACCTCGCCGGCGGGAACGGCGGCGCGCCGGCGCTCGTCGCCGAGACGCCCGCGGCGGTCGACGAGGAGATCCGGGCCATCCTCGGGTTCGGCTTCGAGGAGTTCCGCTACTCGTTCTACCTCGCCCAGAAGGAGCTCGACCTCGTCCGCAATCGCCGCTCGGACAACAGCCGCGGCGTCGTCCACTCGATGGTCGGGATCACGGCGCTCGAGCGGACGATCGACGCGGCCCGCACCGAGCTCGACGACCTCGCCGAGCGCGAGCGCACCCTCGACCGCGACCTCGCCGTCGCCAAGGCCGTCCAGGGGACGCTCGACCTCGACCCGGGCGAGCGGAAGGCGCTCGAGGCGGACGCCGAGACGGCCGGGGAGAAGGTCCGCGAGAGCCACGACCGGCTCGAGGAGTGCCGCCGCGAGGCGGAGCTCGTCCGCACCGCCGTCGCCGCCCGGAACGAGGCGCTCACCCAGTGGGACAAGCTCCACCGGGCGGTGCTGCTTCGACGTCACCGCGAGGCGATGGGCGGCGGGCGCCGCACCCTGAGCCAGCAGCGGGTGACCCTCGTCGAGGCGGAGCGGGCGGCCCGGGCGCAGGCCGAGGACGCCGAGGCGCGCCTCCGCGCCTCGCGCGACAAGGTCGAGAAGCTGCGCGAGCTGGCCGTCAAGCTGACCGAGCTCGAGGGCAACGTCGCCCTCTACCGCTCGGAGCTCGAGCGCGACCTTCGCGAGACGGCCTCGCCCGAGGCGAAGAGCGATCGGACGTTCCTCCCGAGCACCAAGGCCGAGATGGTGTCGGTCGCGCAGACCCGCCGCGACGAGTTCGGCCGGCAGAAGGGCCGGGCGAAGCTCGGCGGAATCATCGCGCTGCTGCTCGCGATCGCGAGCGGCGCGGCCGCGTGGTTCCTCCCGCAGCTCCTCGGCCGCGAGCCGGACGCCGCGATCGGCCTCGACCTGAGCGCGTGGGGCCGCGACATCGCGGTCGGCATCATGCATCTCCGCGGGCTGCTCGGCGTCGTCGCGGCGCTGTTCCTGATCTCCGCGATCAGCTTTCTCATGAAGGCCGCGCGCTTCGGCCGGATGCAGCTGGAGACGGCGACCAACCTCGTCGAGGTCGAGCGCGAGCTCGGCGCGGCGAAGGGCAAGCACGAGGCGGCGAGGTCGTTCTCGATCGACCGCCTCTCCGGGATCGGAGCGGCGATCGGCGCGATCGGCAACGCCGAGCTGACCGAGCGCTTCTCGGGAATCGAGTCGCGCTTCGGCGAGCTCCTCTCGGCCGACCAGGGCGCGAGCTCGCTCCTCGAGTCGGAGCAGAAGGCCGAGGCGAGCGCGCGCGAGGAGGCCGAGGAGGCCGGCCCGCGGGCCGCCGACCTCGGTCGCCTGCTGCGCACCGCCGACAAGGAGCTCGAGCGGCTCGGCGGGATCGACGAGGCGGCCGCGAGCGCGGCGAGCCCGAACGCGAAGGACACCGAGGACGTCGCGGGCCTCGAGCGGCGCGTCGATGCGGTCATCACCGTGATCAACCAGGCGCGGTTCGAGCTCGAGGCGCTCAAGACGGGCAAGGACGACGCGGACCCCGACGCGAAGGCGCTCGCCGAGCAGATCAACGCGACCCTCGGCAAGTTCTTCGGCGCGCTCGGCGACGAGAGCCGCAAGCACCGCTTCCTCGAGGCGAGCAGCCTCGGCGACCTCGCCGACGGTCACCTCCCCGGAACGACCGGCGCGGGCGGCACCGGCGCGGGCGGCGGCGGCAGCCTCGAGGCGCTCCGCGCGGCGGTCGAGAACGAGCGGGCCTCGCTCCTCGAGGCGCTCGGCGAGGAGGGCGACCTCTGGACGCGGATCGGAGCGCTCGACGACGAGGCGGCCAACCTGAAGGACGCCCTGTTCGTCGCCGAGGCGAAGCGGAGCCAGGCTCAGGCGAAGATCGCCGCGATCGCGAGTCAGGTGACGCGCACCGCCGACCTGCTCGAGAAGTGCGAGGCGGTCGAGCGCGAGCTCGCGCCGGTGAAGCACGACGTGGCCGTGCGACGCGCCCTGATCGAGCTCCTCGGCGACACGATCGGCGCGATGAAGCGCAACCTCGGGCCGAACCTCGCCCGCTACGTCGCGCGGGTGCTCCCTCGGATCACGGAGGGTCGCTACCGGCGGGTCGAGATCACCGAGGACCTCGACGTGAAGGTCTTCAGCGGCGACCGCAACGAGTACATCGGGCTGATCGACCTCTCCTTCGGGACGACCGATCAGATCCTGCTCTCGATGCGGCTCGGCCTCGCCCACGCCCTCGCGGCGGCGAAGGGGCACGACGACAAGCAGTTCTTGTTCTTCGACGAGCCGGTCGCCTCGTTCGATCGCGAGCGCGCGAAGAGCTGCCTCGAGATGCTCCGCGAGCACGACGATCGGTTCACCCAGGTCTTCGTGATCACCCATCAGCCGGACCTGCCGGCCGAGCTTTTCAACAAGGTGATCGAGGTCGAGGCCGGGGCGACGCGCCTCGAGGTGAGGTAGCCCGCGCCGTGGCCGAGAAGCGCTCCAGGTCGAAGCCGAAGCCGAAGCCGAAGCCGAAGGCCGCGGCCGACGCGCCCCCGACGGTCACCTCGACCGAAAGCCGCGAGGCCGCCCGGACGAGACCGAACGATGACACCGAGACCCCACCCTGGTGGGCTGACGGTCTTCGGTTCGGGTGCACCCGCTGCGGCAACTGCTGCCGCGGCCCCGATCCGGGCTGGGTCTGGATGGACGAGGGCGAGATCGAGCGCCTCGCGGCGTTCCTCGAGCTTGACCTCGACGCCTTCGGGAGCAAGTACTTACGGCGAGTCGGCGAGCGCCTCAGCCTCGTCGAGCAGCCGATCACCAACGACTGCGTCTTCTGGGACGAGATGGACGGCTGCACCGTCTACGAGGCCCGGCCGGCTCAGTGCCGAACCTTTCCCTTCTGGCCCGAGAACGTTGCTTCTCCGTCCGATTGGGAGCAGGTCGGGGCCAGCTGTCCCGGCCAAGGCATCGGTCCGAAGCACGATCGCGCCGCGATCGAGAAGGCGCTGGCGGAGACGCCGCCCGACTACCAGCCCGAGTTCGAGGTTTAGGAAACGAGCAGAGCCTTGACCGTCCCCACCACCACGAACGTCACGAGCGTCGACCGCGCAAAGATCGAGAAGCTCGGCGCGACGGCCGACCGGATCCGCACCGAGCTGCGCAAGCGGATCGTCGGCCTCGACAAGGTGATCGAGCAGGTGCTGATCTCGATCTTCTCGGGCGGGCACGCGCTCCTCATCGGCGTGCCCGGGCTCGCGAAGACGCTCCTGATCTCGTCGCTGTCCGAGACGCTCGACCTCGGCTTCAGTCGGATCCAGTTCACGCCGGATCTCATGCCGAGCGACATCACCGGCACCGAGCTGATCGCGACCGACAAGGGGAGCGGCAAGCGCGAGTTCCGGTTCGTCCACGGGCCGATCTTCGCGAACATCGTCCTCGCCGACGAGATCAACCGGACGCCGCCGAAGACGCAGGCGGCCCTCATGGAGGCCCTCGAGGAGAAGCAGGTCACCTGCGGCGGGCAGAAGTACGTCCTCGAGAAGCCGTTCTTCGTGCTGGCGACCCAGAACCCGATCGAGCAGGAGGGGACCTACCCCCTGCCGGTCGCGCAGCTCGACCGCTTCATGTTCAACATCGCCCTCGACTACCCGAGCTACGACGACGAGATCGACATCATCCGCCGGACGACGTCGGGCTACGAGGCGAAGCTCGAGGCCTTCATCTCGCGCGACGAGATCCTGGAGCTGATCCAGCTCGTGCGGCGGCTGCCGGTCGACCGGGCGGTCCACCGCTACGCCATGGCGATCGCTCGGGCGACGCGCCCCGGCCAGGCCGAGGCGCCCGACTTCGTCGAGGAGTGGCTCTCTTGGGGCGCCGGACCGCGGGCGGGGCACTACCTCGTCCTCGGGGCGAAGGCGCGCGCGATGCTCGACGGGCGAAGCTCGCCGAGGGCGGACGACATTCGCGCGGTGGCGCGGCCGGTGCTCCGGCATCGGATCCTCACGACGTATCACGCAGAGGCCGAGGGGATGAACGCCGACCGGATCGTGGACGAGCTCCTGTTCACGGTCCCGGCGCCCGACGGCGGGCCTCAGCGCGAGGAAGAGGAGAAGAGCTCGTGGTTGGTGCGTATCTTCGGCGGCTAGCGGCCGCCGCCTGCGTCCTGACGACCGTCGCCGTGTTCGGCGGCGGATCGGCGGCGCTGGCCCCCGGCGTCGCCCTCGCCCGCGACGGCGGAAAGGTCGACAAGCTCATCGACGCCCTCGGGAACGAGGACGGCAAGGTCGTCCGTCGCTCGATGCGGCAGCTCGTCAAGATCGGCCCGTCGGCGGCGCCGGCCGTGCGCCGGGCGTTCGCGGCCGAGCACGAGAAGAAGGCGCGCAGCCGGACGCGCGTGCGGCGCCTGCGGGCGCTCGTCGAGGTGCTCGGGGCGCTCGCGGACGCGCCGTCGCGGCCCGGGATCGAAGGGCTCTACGGCGAGTCGGACGACCCGCTCGTCCGGAACGTCTGCCTTCAGGCGCTCGGCTACATCGGGAAGCTCGACAGCCTCGAGATGCTCGCCGATGCGGCCGTGAAGGACGAGAGCCCCGTCGTGCGGGCGCGCGCGATCGAGGCGATCACGCGCCTCTCCCTCGCCTTCAAGAACCTCGAAGGCGCCGAGCGCGAGGCGGCCGCGAAGCGCTACGTCGACGTCGGCCTCCCGCCGATCCGCGAGGCGCTGACGGATCCCGCGAAGCAGGTCCGCTACGACGCGGTCCGCGCGCTCGGGCACCTCCGCGACAAGGAGAGCGTCGACCTCGTCGGCAAGGCGCTCCTGCGCGACAAGGACCCGATGGTGCGGCAGTTCGCGGCCGAGTCGCTCGGCGCGATCGGCGGCAGCCTCTTCGCGATGCGCGCGCGGCTGAATCAGGCGAAGGAGCCCGTCCCGGCGTGGGTCGACCTCCGCATCACGAGCATCGTCGACTGGCTGATCCAGGCGTTGCCCGACGAGGAGGAGAAGGTCGCGAGCAACACGTGCCTCGCCCTCGGCGCGCTCGAGGACCGGCGCGCCGTCCCCGGGCTGATCATCCTCCTCGGCCACGAGGACGACGACCTGCGCCTCGTCAGCAGCCACGCCCTCGCCGCGATCAAGGACCGGCGCGCGATCCCGGCGCTCGTCAAGAACCTCGACTCCGGGAACGACAACGTCCGGAAGGCGGCCACCCAGGCGCTTCGCCAGATCACCGACGAGCTCCCGGGCGCCGGCACCGCCAACGAATGGAAGGCGTGGTGGGCCGCGGGTCACGGACGCTGAGAGCGACCCCCGCTCGCCTCGCCGCCGCGCTCCTCGCGCTCCTCGTCCTCGCCCCCGGGTGCCAGATCGGCTACCTCGCGCGGGCGGGCATCGGCCAGGCGGGCGTGCTCCTGTCGCGCCGCCCGGTCGCCGAGGTGCTCGCCTCGGGCGAGCTCTCCGAGGAGGAGGCGCGGAAGCTCCGACTGGTCGGCGAGGCGCGCCGCTACGCGTTCGAGCGGATCGGGCTCGACCGTTCCGGCAGCTACACGAGCTTCTACGACACCGGCGGCAAGCCGGTCGCCTACAACGTGCAGGCGTGCGCGAAGGACCGGTTCGCGCAGGTGAGCTGGTGGTTCCCGATCGTGGGGAGCATCACCTACAAGGGCTACTTCACCGAGGGCGAGGCGAAGGCGGAGGCGGCCCGACTGGCCGAGGACGGGTTCGACACGCTCGTCTCGCCGGTGGCCGGCTACAGCACGCTCGGCTGGTTCGACGACCCGATCCTCTCGTCGATGCTGCGGTATCAGGACGAGGACCTCGTCGACCTGATCATCCACGAGCTCACCCACGGGACCGTCTACGTGCCGAGCAACGTGACGTTCAACGAGAACCTCGCCACGTTCGTCGGCTACCGAGGCGCGATCGACTTCTTCACCGAGCGTGACGGGCGCGACTCGGACGCGGTGAAGCGCGCGAAGCTGGCGCGACGCGACAGCGTCCTGTTCTCGAGGTTCGTCGACGAGCTCCACGGCGAGCTCGAGGAGCTCTACGCGAGCGGGCGACCGTCCGAGGAGCTCCTGGTCGCGCGCGAGGAGGTCTTCGCCGCGGGGAAGCGGCGGTTCGCCGAGCTCCAGAAGGAGATGAGCCCCGGCGCCTACGGAGCGATCGCGAAGCGGCCGCTCAACAACGCGTCGGTGCTCGCGTATCGGGCGTACGTTCGCGAGCTCGAGTCGTTCGAGGCGGTGTGGCGGGCATCGGGGGAGAACCTCCGTCGAACGGTGAGCGTCTTCCGCGAGCTGCGCGACTCCGACGACCCCGAGGCCGACCTCGAGCGGCTCGCCGCGGAGGGGCGCCCGCCGCCCGACGAGGACGGCTGACCGCCCCGAACCCGCCCCGTCACCTTGATGCAGGTCGCCGAGCGCTGATAAGGTCCGTCCTTCCTGGCCTCCCGGCCCCCGCGAGATGGAGCAACCGATGAGAAGACGATCCGGTAAGCCGCGCGGCATCGAGGTGCTCATGGACCTCGCCGGCGTTTCGGCCGACACGCTCGAGGACGAGAGCCTCCTCGAGAACGCGACGCAGGAGCTCTGCCGCTTCGCGCGAGCGCGCATCCTCGAGACGACGACGTTCCGTCACGAGCCGCCCGGTTTCACGATCTGCGCGGTGCTCCCGCAGGGTCACTTCACCCTTCACAGCCAGACCGACACGGGCGCGGTGTTCCTGAACCTGTTCGTCCGCGGCACGCGGCTGGACGACGAGGGCCTCGTCGAGCTCGCCGAGAAGCTCTTCGCACCCGAGCGCATCGGCTTCTACACCTGCCCGCGGACGACGCCGGACGGCACGCCCACCTCGGCCGGGTTCGACGACGACGATCGCGACGACCGCGATGATGTTGAGGAAGAGGAGATGGCGACCTCTTCCTCCGGCGGTCGCGGCGGTCGCGGAGGCCGCGGCGGACGCGACGGACGTCGGCGCCGCCGCTAGCCCGCACCGCCTCCTCGCTGGACGATTTCAGCCCTAAACCCAGCCTGAGTTGGAGCTTCACGCGGCAAGCAAGCTCGACGACCGCTCTCTGGTTAGGTTTTTCATTGCATCATCGTTCGGCTTCGGTTAGAACTTTAACCAAGGGAAAGTGAGGGACGGGCCGACGCGCCCGTCTTCTTTTGGCTAGGGAGGTTAGGTATCTGTGAGACATCCATGCCCGACGTCAATCGAGTGTTCCTGCTCGGCCGGCTCACCCGCGATCCCGAGATCCGCCACCTCGCCTCGGGGACCGCGGTCGTGAACCTCGGCCTCGCCATCAACCACCGCTACCGGCGGGCGGACTCCGACGAGCTCGTGGAGAAGGTCTGCTTCGTGAAGGTGACCGTCTTCGGGCCGCAGGCGGTCGCCTCCCACCGGTTCCTCCACAAGGGGAGGAGCGTCTTCGTCGAGGGTCGACTCCACCACGAGAAGTGGACCGACCCCGACGGTGACTCACGGAGCCAGCTCAGCGTGACCGCCGCCCGCTTGCAGTTCCTGCCCAGGAACGAGAGCTCGAACACACAACAGGATCAACAAGAAGAGCTTACGACTGAACCCGCCGAAGTCGGACGGGTGTGACCGCTTCTGACATACGCCGATGGCAGAATGACCGCGTTCCCGGAAGAAACCCGGGACGCGGCCAGGGAGATCGACCCCGTAGCGCGGGGCAACGGAGAACGTAGTGAACGTCAGTGACACCAACAAAGATGCGAAGCCCCTCGACCCCAAGGCGAAGGCCAAGGCGCTCGATGCGGCTCTCACCCAGATCAAGCGGCGCTGCGGTCAGGGCGCGATCATGAGGCTCGGCGAGGTCGGCAAGATCAAGGTCCCCGCGGTCCGGACCGGCTGCCTCTCGCTCGACATCGCGCTCGGCGTCGGAGGGCTGCCGCGCGGCCGGATCGTCGAGATCTTCGGGCCGGAGGCTTCCGGCAAGACGACGCTCGCGCTCCACACCCTCGCCAACGCGCAGAAGGCGGGCGGCACGGCGGCCTTCATCGACGCCGAGCACGCGCTCGACCCGAGCTACGCCCAGCGCCTCGGCGTCGACCTCGATTCGCTCCTCGTCAGTCAGCCCGACTACGGCGAGCAGGCGCTCGAGATCGCCGACACCCTGATCGCCTCGTCGGCGGTCGACCTCATCGTCGTCGACTCGGTCGCGGCGCTCGTGCCGAAGAACGAGCTCGACGGTGAGATGGGCGACACCCACGTCGGCCTCCAGGCGCGACTGATGTCGCAGGCGATGCGGAAGCTCACCAGCGTGATCTCGCGCTCGAACACGCTCCTGATCTTCATCAACCAGATCCGCGAGAAGGTCGGCGTCATGTTCGGCAGCCCCGAGACGACGCCCGGCGGTCGCGCCCTGAAGTACTACTCGTCGGTCCGGATCGACATCCGCCGGATCGGAGCGATCAAGGACGGCGACCGGGTGATCGGCGCGAAGACGCGCGTCAAGGTGGTCAAGAACAAGGTCGCCCCGCCGTTCCAGCAGGTGGAGTTCGAGATCCGCTACGGCTACGGGATCTCGCACCTCGCGGACATGATCGAGATCGCCGTCGAGCTCGGGATCATCTCCAAGAGCGGAACCTGGATGAGCTACGGCAACGACCGGCTCGGCCAGGGCAAGGAGCGCGCGATGACGTTCCTGGCCGAGAACAAGGACATCCGCGACAAGCTCGAGAAGGAGGTGCTTGCCCAGGCCCTCGGCGACGGCGACGACGCCACCGACGAGGCGAAGCCCGACGCGGCGAAGCCCGGCGCGGAGGCCAAGCCCGGCACGCCGAGCGCGGAGACGAAGCCGACCGAGGCGACGCCCGACGCGAAGGGCAACGGAGCCCGCCCGAGCAACCGGGTCGCCGCCGTCGAAGCCAAGGGCAACGGCAAGCAGCCCGCCGGAGCCGGAGGCCGCCGCTAGGTCCCGCTAGGTCAGATCAAACCGAAGTCTACTCCCTATTCCTCGCCAGGTAGTACCTCAACCTCATCCCCGTACGAAGGGGTCGCGGCCAACCGCGACCCCTTCGTTCTTGTACGGACGCGACCATCGAGGCGGAGACGCGCCTCACGCCAAGCCGCCAAGAACGCCAAGGGACGCCAAGGGGCTCGGTCGTCGCGAAGGTCGCGGCGCTTGCGGGGAGGAATCTCGCGCAAAGGCGCAAAGGCGCAAAGGAGTCACGGTTCGTGCGCGGCTTGGACGAGCGACGATGGGGTCAGGTCCAGTATTTTTACCATTTCGCCAACGACTCCGAAGCGGCAAGGCGTTCCGCCGAAATGGTGAAAATACTGGACCTGACCCCTCGGCGCGTGCACCTGCAACCCCTCTCGATGACGCAGTGACCGCAGAGATGCCTCCGTTGTGCCAAGCCATCGCCCGCGCCAGCATGACGGTGGAGGCGAAGCGAGTGGACGAGAAGCTCCGCGAGCTCGAACGCGCATGGCGGGCGTCCGGAGCCGCCGAAGACGAGGCCGCTCTCCTCCGCGAGCGAGTGCGGGTCGGAGACCCCGACGAGCATCGCCTCGCCCTGGCCGCGTACCTCGGCCACCCTGCCGCACGAATCACCGTCGATTTCGACGAGCCCGAACCCGCCTCGCTCGAAGACTGGATCCG
This sequence comes from Planctomycetota bacterium, assembly GCA_029260755.1. Lineage (GTDB taxonomy): Bacteria > Planctomycetota > J058 > J058 > JAJDCQ01 > JAJDCQ01. The sequence goes on from JAJDCQ010000189.1 coordinate 23,510, forward strand.
CGGACTCGAGCCCTGGGGGAGAGCCGCTGCGGCGCGGGCGGGCTTCGCGCTCGCCCCGCTCGCTGCGCCCGTGGGCGAGCGACTTCAGCCGCTCGTCGATTCGGCCCTCGGAACGGCGATCGCCTACCTCGAGAACGCCGGGCGCGATCAGCTCGCCGCCGCCGACGAGGCTCAGCAAGCTCTCGCCATGGCCCTACGGAGACATGAGCTCGCGTCGGGCACGCTCTGGCCTGGCCGGGTCGCCCACTCGATAGCCAGAGCCGCGACCGCACGCGTGCCGGATCGAGTCCGGGTCATCGAGACGACCACGGAGACGCCCGACGGTCGCCAAACCCGGATCATCCGAAAAACCCAGACCTACAGCGCCCTCTCGGACGTTCTCGAGGCCATCGCCTGGCTCCCGACCGGCCACCACGACGTCGCGCCGACCGAGAGCGACATCCGCAACACGATCCGTCGAGCGCTCGTCCCATGGGCACTCGCAGGTTCCTCGTCATCATCAACCTGACAGCTCAGCCCCCCGGCCCCGTCATCCGGGGAGGGGGACCCTCCATGAGCTGGGCCAGGATCGCCATCGACAGGCTGCGCAACGGCGAAGCCGTCACCATCCGACCACGCGGGCCACGCGGGCACTCCATGCGCCCGCGCGTCCGCGACGGACAATCCGTCGTCGTCGAGCCGTGTGACCCGCTCGCGCTCGAGCCCGGCGAGGTCGTCCTCGTCCGCGTGAAGGGCCGCGACTATCTCCACCTCGTGAAGGCCCGCAACGGCGCTCGCCTGCTGATCGGAAACAACCGCGGCGGCATCAACGGCTGGGTCGTCCCATCCGCCGTCCACGGCCGCGCCCGCGACGTCTGACGCCCAACACGACCGGAACCCGAGTTTCCCCCTTCGCGCCTTTGCGCCTTTGCGCGAGATTCCTCTCGCAGACGCCGCGCCCCTTGGCGCCCCTCGGCGTTTCCTTTAGAACCTTGGCGTCCTGGCCTGAAGAGCCGCCATCCCGAGGATTCATGAAACCCTCCAGAGAACCCGTCGCCTCCATCGACGTCGGCCCCGACGATGCCGGTCAGCGCCTCGACCGCGTCATCACGCGCACCTGGAAGCTGCCGAGCTCGCTGATCCACAAGGCGCTGCGCCGCGGCTGGATCACCGTCGACGGCGCCAAGGCGGAGGCGAACCGAAGGCTCGACGCGGGCGCGCGGATCGTGCTCCACGACGGCGCGGGGATCTCGGTCGACGATGCCGAGATCCCGCCGGACGTCGCGCCCATGACGGCGATCCCTTCCGAGGGCCTCGACGCGCGTCTCGTGTTTCGTGATGGCGACGTGGCCGTCTTCGACAAGCCGGGCGGCGTGCCGACCCACGGCGGCACCGGCCACTCGCGGAGCTTCCAGGACGCGGCCCGGGCGAGCCTCCGCGTCGCCGATGGCGAGGCGGCGACCGAGGGGAGCGAGGCGGGCAGCTTCATCCACCGCCTCGACCGCGACGCGTCGGGCCTGCTGATCTACGGCCGCAGCGCCCTCGCCCTGCGCCGGCTCTCGGAAGCCCTCCGCGAGGACGAGATCGACCGCGAGTATCTCTGTCTGGTGAAGGGCCCCCTCAAGCAGGACAAGGGCGTCATCGATGCCCCGTTGCGAAAGGGCACCGGCCCGCGGGCGCGCGAGCTGATGGTCGTCGGCAAGGGCGAGGGCAGTCAGCCCGCCGTGACGCGCTTCCGGGTCGAGAAGCGCTTCGGCGCCCGCGCCACCCTCGTCGCCGTGAAGCTCGAGACGGGCCGCAAGCACCAGATCCGCGCCCACTTCGCCCACCGGAAGCACCCGCTGCTGGGCGACCCGAAGTACGGCGACATCCGGGCCAACAAGGAGGCGGCGCGGGTGTGGGGTCTCGAGCGCCTCTTCCTCCACGCCCGCGAGATCCGCTTCCGCCACCCCCGCACCGACGCGCGGTTCAGCTTCCAGAGCAAGCTCCCCCCCGAGCTCCAGGCGGTGATCGACCGCGCCGGCGGCGGCAGCAAGAAGCGGCGCCGCGGCTGACCCGCTCGTGAGCGAGCGGTCCGTTCCAGGAACGATGAATCTCACGCAGAGAATGCGATGAGCACCCCGACGCGTCGGCAATGGCTCGGCGACGCCCGAATCAATCCGGGTAATCCGCGAAATCCGCGGTTCGGTCTCTCGGCGTTGAACGAGTGGGAACCGCGGATTGCGCGGATTACGCGGAATGCGAGTTGCCAGGTCGGGGTCATTACACGCCTGGCTCGGTGCTAGGCGTGGCTCTCCGACCAGGTCGCCGTCGTGATCGTGACGGACGGGCCCGAGAGCTCCTCGCCCGTCTCCTCGTCGACCTGCGACCGCGTCTCGCGCGACTCGCTCACGCTGATCCCGGCCCGGCCGTCGAGGCGTTGGAGCACGATCGGGGTGAGCGGCTCGATCGGGAAGAGCCGCTCGAGCCGTTCGAGCGCCCAGCCGAACGGGACGACGTAGCCCGGGTTGCCGTCGAACGGCATGAGAACGGCGGGCTCGTCGTCGTCCCGCTCCCAGTCGAGGGAGCCGAGGTGATCGAAGCGCTCGCCGCGGACGTGCCCGACGGCCTCGGCGAAGCGCTCCGCGCGGGTCTCCTCCGACCACTCCCGCGTGATCGCGCCCGGGGGCCCGAGCTGCATGCGCTGAACGTCGAACCCGGGAAACGCCCGGCCCGGCGTCGCGTCCAGGGCCTCCTCGCGCGCGAAGCTCGTCTCGGCGACGAGCAGGTCGACGGCACGCCCGGAGATGCACGGCGCCGCCTCGAGCCTCGCGCGGTCCCTCTCGCCGAGCTCTTCCGCGACCTTCGCGAGCCAGAGTTGGCGAGCGCCTCGCTCGTCGCGTTCCCCTCGCTCGTGGCGGCGGGCGGAGGCATCGGTCTCGCCCGGCCCGATGGCGAGAAGCTCCTCGAACGCGGCCGTCCGATCGCGGATCGACCGCACCGGCTCGATCCCCGCCGCGACGGCCGCCGCCTCGTGACCGAGCCAGGCCGCTCCCTCGAGATCCGCTCGCGCCAGGAGTCCGTCGGAGACCCGCCGGGCGAGCCAGCGCGCCTCGTCGGCGACCTCGCCCGTCTCCCGGAATCGGCGCTCGAGGGCGCGCAGGCCCTCATCGGTCACGACGCGCTCTCGCCCTGGTCGAGCGCGTGCCCGTCGGACCACGTCGCGGTCGTGATCACGACGGTCGGAATGCGCTCCTCCTCGCCCCTCTCCTCGTCGAGCATCCAGCGCCACTCGCTCGACTGGCTGACGCTCACGCCGGCCCGCCCGTCGAGGCGCTCGAGGATGAGCGAGACCGGTCGCATCTCGAACAGCCGCTCGAGCCGCGCCCGGGCCCATCCGAACGGCACGACGTAGGCCGGGTTGCCGTTGAACGGCAGCAGCGCCGCGCGCTCCGCGTCGTCGCGCTCCCAGCTCAGGCTCTCGATCGAGGCGAAACGCTCGCGCAGCGTCACGCCCGACCACTCGGCCGAGGTCGGGCCCGCCGGCTCGAGGACGTCGCGGTGGAACGCCCACCCCGGCGGCGCGGACCCCGGCGTGTCGCCGAGGCCGTCCTCGGCGACGAAGCTCACCTCGCGGATCAGGGCGAGGAGCGCGTCCCCCTGGATGAACGGCGCCGCCTCGAGCGTCGCGCCATCCTCGTCGCCGAGCGCCCGGGCGACCTGCGGCAGCCAGAGGCCCCGCTCCCCCCGCTCGCGGTTCCGCTCGGCCCGCTCCTCGAGCTCGCGCCTCCGAGCCTCGGCGTCGGTCTCGTCGGGCCGCGGATCGAGCAGCTTCGCGAGCACGGCCGAGCGATCGCGAACGGGCCGTACCGGCTCGATCCCCGCTGCGATGGCCGCCGCCTCGTGCCCGAGCCACGCCGCTCCCTCGAGCACCTCACGGGCGAGCCCGCCGCTCGCCACCCGCTGCGCGAGCCAGCGCGCCTCGTCGCCGACCTCGCCGGTCTCCCGGAACCGTCTCTCGAGGTCTCGGAGCCGTTCGTCGACCATCAGCGGGTCACCCGCTCGCGAACAGAGTGCGAGCGGCCGCTCGCTGGCAGGCGGGGTCGAGGCCCCAGGCTCGGATCGTCGGGGCGTCTTCGGCGAGCTCGGCGACGATGGGGTCTCCGAGGGCGACGAGGGCGCTCGGCCCCTTCGAGCTCGCGAGGAGCGTCCGGGCAGTCTTCGCGAGCGGCTCGGCGAGCCCGCTGCGTCCCTTGTAGCCGCGGACGTCGCAGCTCGCGATGACGATCAGCGTTCCCTCGGCTCCCGTCGCTTCGCGCGCGGCTTCGATGATCTCGGCGTGGCGGGGAGGCTCGTCGGCGGCGGCGAGCTCGAAGAGGCGGAGCTCGGCTCCGCGGCGGCGAGCCTCGTGGAGCAGCTCGAGGCCGGCGTCGCCTCCCGGTCGATCGTCGTCGTCGAGGATGACGAGGGTCGCCTTGCGGACCGGTTCCCAGGCGGGCGGGGCCTTCACCGCGGCGGTCGCGATCTCGTCGGCGAGCTCGGTGTGGGCGATGAGAGTCGCCTCCTCGAGCGCCGTCGCGGCGGCTTCGGCTTCGGTTGCGGTTTCGGTCTCGGGCCGGGGAGCGATCGCTTCGCGGGCTCGGGCGATCCGGGCGTCGGCTCGTTCGATCGCTCCGGCGAGCCCTTCGTCGCGGGCGCTCGCCGCGGTGAGGGCGGCGATGAGCGCCGCCGGATCGGGCGGGTGGAGCAGCACGTCGGCGCCGGCGGCGAGCGCTCGCTTCGCCGCCTCGGTGGCGTCGCCTCCGGCTCCGTCGAGCGCGCCGCCCATGTCGAGGGCGTCGGTCATCACCAGCCCGTCGAACTGCAGCTCGCCCCGGAGCAGCCCGCTCACGATCGTCGGGGCGAACGTGGCCGGTCCCTCGTCGCCGAGGTCGGGGAAGGCGACGTGGGCGGTCATCACCGACGCCACGCCCGCCTCGACGGCGGCGCGGAACGGGATGATGTCCGCCGCGTCGAGCGTCTCGCGGGCGCGCTCGTCGCGGGGCAGCCCGATGTGGCTGTCGACGCTCGTCGCTCCGTGCCCGGGGAAGTGCTTGGCGCAGGCGAGCGCTCCGGCGCTCTGGACGCCCTCGATGAACGCTGCTCCGAGCCGGGCGACCTCGGCGGGGTCGGAGCCGAGCGAGCGGAGGCCGACGATCGGGTTGGCGATGGCGGGGTGGACGAGGTCGAGCACCGGCGCGAGGACGACGTCGATGCCGAGCGCTCTCGCCTCGCGCGCCGTCGCCTCGCCGGCCCGCCGGGCGAGCTCGGGGGAGCCGGCCGCTCCGAGGGCGCGGAGCGGCGGAAGGAGGCTCGCCCCGTCGACCTGCTGGCCTGCGCCTCGCTCGAGGTCCGAGGTCACGATCGGCGCCGCCCGGCCCGCGGTCGCGGCGGCCTCGCGGATGGCGGCCGTCGCCGCGCGCACCGAGGCGACGTCGCCGCCGAAGAGGACGAACCCGCCCACGCCGTGGTCCCGGACGAGCGCGACGGCCGCGTCGGTCGCGGCGGGGCGTCCGTCGGGATCGCGGAGGTCGAGCCGCGCGAAGACGAGGCGCGCGACCGTCTCGGCGCTCGGCGCCGTGCCCGTCATGGCCCGTCCCCGGCGACGCCGTCGCGGAACGCGGCCCACGCGGCCGCCGGCCCGCTCGGCGCCCGCGACGCCGCGAGGGCTCCGGCGACCTGTCCGGCGTCGAAGATCGTACCCGTCGCCACGTCGACCGCCCGGGCGCCCGGCAGCTCGCGCAGCAGCGCGGCGATCGCGTCGGCCGCGCCGGTGCCGTGGCCGTCGACCGTCAGCCCGATCATGGCCGTCTCGTCGCCGGCGCCGAGGTCGATCTCGAGGGTGAAGCCGACGCCTTCGAAGAGCCCCCACCGCGGACCGGCGAAGGTCGCGCCCGGAAGCGCCACCAGCATCCGCGGCGCGAGACGGGCGCGCTCCCCGAGCGGGGGCACCGTCTCGGCCGCGGGCAGCTCATCCCGCCGGGCCAGGCCGGCGGGGAGCGCCTCGATGGTGACGTCCCAGCTCATCCAGCGATCGCGGGAGCCAGGCCGGCGTCACCGACTCCCGACGGTCACGTCGAGGGTCAGCTTCTTCCCGTCGCGCATCACGACCGCCTTCACCTCGTCGCCCGGCTTCAGCGTCCGCAGGGCGTAGGTGAAGTCGTAGAGGTTGCCGATCTTCTTGTCGGCGAGCTCGACCAGCCGGTCGCCGCCCTTGAGACCCGCCTTCTCGGACGGCGAGCCCGGCCGGACGCCGGAGAGCAGGACGCCCTCGATGCTCTCGTCCTGCGCGTAGTCGGGGATCGTTCCGAGGTAGGCGCCCTTCCCGCTCCGGGGCACGCCCTCGCCGCTGCCGTGGGCCGCGGCCGGGTCCTTGGCCGCGAGATGCGTCGGCCGCGCGTCGAGCGCGTCGATCTGACGGACGAGCTGCTCGGCGAACAGGGTGATCGTGCCGAGCCCTTCGGCGTCGACCTTGTCGGCGTCGTCGCTCGGCTTGTGGTAGTCGGTGTGCGCCCCGGTGAAGAGGAACAGCACCGGCACGTCCTTGCTGTAGAACGAGCTGTGATCGCTCGGGCCGTAGCCGTCCTCCTTGAGGACCGTCTTCAGCTCGCCGTCGATCCCCGTCCGCGCCTTCTCGATGACGTCCGGCCACTCGGTCGCGGTGCCGGCGCCGCCGACGGTGAGGGCGCGGCCATTCAGCCGTCCGACCATGTCCATGTTCAGCATGGCGATCGTGTCGGCGAGCGGACGCTGCGGGTGTTTCACGTAGTGGGCGCTGCCGAGCAGCCCCATCTCCTCGGCGCCGAAGCCGATGAAGACGACCGTCCGCCGCGGACCGCGACCCTCGCGCGCCAGCGCGGTGAGGGCGCGGGCGACCTCGATCATCGCCGAGGTGCCGCTCGCGTTGTCGTCGGCGCCGTTGTGGATCTCGCCCGGCTTCTCGGCGAGCGAGCCCGCGCCGCCGTGACCGAGGTGGTCGTAGTGCGCGCCGACGACGATCGTCTCCCGCCGCAGGACGAGGTCGCTCCCGGGCAGGATCCCGATCACGTTGTCGGTGGCGCCCTTCTTCACGACCAGGTCGGCCGCGACCCGCACCCGCACACCGGGCATCGCGAACGGCGCGCCCTTCAGCGTGTGGTCGAGGCCGGCCTGCACCTTCTCGAGCGGCTTGCCCATGCCGGCGAAGAGCTTCGCGACCGCGGAGCGCTTGACCTGGATGACGGGGATCCCCGTGCCGCCGAGGCTCGGACGGCCCTTCAGCGGAACGAGGGCGTCCTCGTCGTCGGGGATGTTGAGCGGATCGTTGATGACGATCAGCGCCACCGCTCCCTTGTCGCGCGCCACGCTCGCCTTGTAGCGAAGGTCGGCGTGGAGCGTGAGCCGGTCGCCGGCGAAGCCGCTGTGCGGGTTCTTCGCCTGCGGCTCGTTCCGGAAGATCGCGACCGCCTTGCCCTTCACGTCGAGCCCGGCGTAGTCGTCGTAGTCGTTCTCCTTGCTCACGATTCCGTAGCCCGCGAACACGAGCGGCGCGGTCACGTCGGCGTTGCTCGAGAACGTCAGCGGGGTGAAGTCGGAGAACGCCTTCAGGGTGCCCGGGGAGACGCCGTCGGCGACCTGGATCCGGAGGTGGTTCTCGGCGCCCGCCTCGACGCCGATCGCGAACTCGAACGGGGCGCGGTAGTCGCCGGCGCCGGCCGTCTTCTTCCCGTCCGGCCCGCGGAGGCCCAGGCTGAACATCTGCGCGCCGATGTAGCGGGCCGCCGCCTTGCCGCCCGCCTCGCCCGGCTTGCGGCCGGCGAAGGCATCGGAGGCCAGCACGCGGACGTGCTCCATCGTCCGCTGCGCGACGGTGCGCCGGTCGGCGCTCGCCTCGCGGCGCGAGACGACGTCGGGATCGGTGAAGTCGGCGACCCAGTTCTGGGGCGCGCCGCCGCCGCGGCTGCTCGTCCAGGTGAGCTTGGTCCCGTCGGCCGAGAACGTCGGCAGGGCGTCGAAGCCCGGGTCGTTCGTGAGCCGGATCCGACCGGTGCCATCGGGCCGGACGAGGTAGAGCTCGAAGTTGCGCCGCTTGGGGTCGTCGCGGTTGCTGCTGTAGACGATCCACTTGCCGCTCGGGTGCCAGAAGGGGCCCCAGTTGAGGGTGCCCGGCTCGTCGCTGATCTGCGTCTCGTCGGTGCCGTTCGCGCGGATCACGTAGAGCTGCGCGTCGCGGTGGTTCTCGGCGCCCTTCCGGAAGCCGCGGAAGGTGATCCACTCGCCGTCGGGGCTGAAGAACGGCCCGCCGTCGTAGCCCTTGGCGTAGGTGAGGCGCTTGGCGTTGCCGCCGTCGGCGTCCATCACCCAGATCTCGAGGTCGCCGGTGCGGTTGCTCGTGAAGCAGATCTTGTCGCCGTTCGGCGAGTAGCTGCCCTCGGCATCGTAGCCCGGCGCATCGGTGAGCCGCTCGAGGTCGCTGCCGTCGGCGTTGCTGCGGAAGATGTCCATCCCCGCGTCGAAGTCCCAGCGGTAGCTCTTGCCGCGACGCTGGCCGCCGCCCTCGCCGCCGCGCTTCTCGCCGTCGCCGCGCTTCTCTCCGGCGCCGTGCTTCTCGCCGCCGTCGCCGCGCCTCTCGCCCTCGCCGTGCTTGGGCTCGTCTCGCTTCTCGGGCTTGCTTCCGCCGCCGGTCCGCTCGTCGGTTCCGTCGGACTTCGCGAGGTGCGTCGACGCCCAGATCACCTTCTTGCCGTCGGGATGCCAGAAGGCGCAGGTCGTCTTGCCCTCGCCCGTCGAGATCATCGTCGGCGCGCCGCCGGCGACGGGCATCGTGTAGATCTGGTAGTGGGGGTGGTCGCCGCGAACCGACTGGAAGATGAGCTGCTCTCCATCCGGCGAGAAGTAGGCCTCGCCGTTCCGACCGTCGGTCGTGAGCGCGCGGAGGTTGCCGAGGTAGCTCACCTCATCGGCGGCGGTCTCGTCCTCGGAAGGACTCGCGAGGACGGGCCAGGCCACCGCGGCGAGGACGATGAGCACGGAAGCAGCGACAAACGCGCGCGGGCGTCGGAACATGACGACGGCACTCCTTCGAGGGGTGATGAGTTACGAAAGTCCTGAGGACCGACGACGATACGGGGGCTCCAGCGCCGTGTCAACGCGAGACGCTCGAACGCGTCGACCGAGCTCCGCAACCCTCGACGCCGACGGGGTCTGGGTAGCCGAGGCCGCCTGATCGGCGGCGGGCACGAGCCCCCCCTCCCCTGCTACCATCCCGCGGACGAGCCTCGGAGGCGCCTCTCGTGTCGATCTCCGGATTCGAAGGCAAGCGACTCGGCCCCTACCGGGTGACCGGTGTGATCGGCCGGGGCGGAATGGGCGTCGTCCTCCGCGCGGTCCACGTGGAGACCGGCGTCGAGCACGCGCTCAAGCTGATCCTCGCCGCCTTCCTCGAGCTCCAGGGGCTGACGCCGCTCTCGCAGGACCACGTCTTCGAGGTGTGGCGTGAGCTCGACGTGGGCGAGCTGATCGCCCTCGGGGACGCCGAGAACGATCGAACGGACCGCCCGCCGAACCCCGCCCTGCTCGTCGCCGCCGCCCGCCTCCTCGACCTCATCTCCACGCAGTCCCAGCTGCCGCAGAACGGTCCGATCGCCCTCCGCTGGACCGATGCGGCGCTCGCGTCCGGCATCGAGGCCCGCTGGCTCCTCGCTCCGGCGGCCGTGCGCTTCGACTGGCTCGACCGCGACGACGGGGAGGTGCTCGCGCTGGTTCGCCGCGCCTACGATCTCGACCGAGCGCTCCCGCTCGAGCGTCGGTGGCCGTTCATCACCTCGCGCTACGTCGACGCGATCGTCGATGCGCTCGCCGGCGGCGACGCCGACGTCCCCGATCCGAGCCTCGAGCCCGCCCTCGTCGAGGCTGCCGCGCTCGCGGCGGAGGCCATCCGGATCCAGGAGGTGGCCTTCGGCCGACTCCGAGCCATCACCGAAGCGGGCGGAGACCCTCCCGAGACGATCGACGCGACCGACAGCATCGTCAAGGAGACCGAGACGCTCGCGCGCAGGATGGTGTCCCTCGGGAGGCCCCGGTGCTGCGATCTCGCGAGGGAGAACGACGTCCCTGGCCCCGTCGAGCTCCTCGCCGGGATCGTGGGGCTCGCGGAGCGGGCCGGCAAGCCGTACGCGGCGGCCCAGGCCCTCTCCACCTGGGGGCGCCACGACCTCGCCCACCGGCGCGTCGACGGGTTCGCCGACCGCCGGGTCCTTCACGCCCGAGTCGTCCGCGACGACCGGCGGACGCGGGACACCGACCGGCGCGACGTGCTGCTGTGGAGGAGCGTCCGCCAGCTGTCCTCGTGCGTCGAGGTGATCGTCGTGACGCGACGCCACGGGCTGGCGGTCGAGGTCGCCGGCGAGGCGATCGCGCTGGCGAACGAGCTCCTTGCCGCGGCGCTCGAGCCCGACCCCGCGCGTCTGCTGGAGCTGGCGTTCCTGCACGTACAGCGCGCGGGGTCGCGCCGGGCCGCCGGCGACGACGCGGGCGCGGATGACGACCGCGCCCGCGCGCTCGCGATCGCGACGGGCATCGAGTCGAGCGACGACGCGCTCACTGACGCGCTGGAGCTCATCGGAAAGGGAGACGGGCGTGGCGCGCTCGAGCGCATCGAGGCCGCCTTGACCGCGCTCCCGCGGGCCCCGAGGGACGACTCCGGGCAGATCGAGGTGATGGTGCGGCTTCGGACGGCCAAGGCGCTCTGCACGGCGCTCCTGGGGGACCTCCGGGCCGCGGACGCCGAGCTCGACGCTGCCGAGCGGCTCCGCCGGCGGGGCTGAGCCCCCGGTTCATTCGAGCTCGGCGACCCTCGGAGCCGACGGCGCCTCGGTCACGCGTGGCTCGGCGTCGATCGGCGCGCGGCGCTTCCGAGGCGGCTCCGCATCCGGCTCGCGCTCGGGCTCGCGCTCGCGCTCGGGCTCGGGCTCGGGCTCCGCCTCGCGCTCCGCCTCCGGCTCTCGTTCCGGCTCCGGCTCCGGCTCTCGTTCCGGCTCGGGCTCGGGCTCGGGCTCGGGCTCGGGCTCGGGCTCGGGCTCGGGCTCGTCGCGGGAGTCGAGCTCGTCGTCGTCCAGATCGCCGAGCTCGTCCATCGCCGCGTCGACCTCGTCCGCCATCGCCGCCGCGCTCTCCCAGCGCCGCTCGACGCGGGTGAACGCCTGCTCGAACGCCGCGTCGACCGCTGCGGGCAGGTCGTCGATGAACTGACTCGGCAGGTCGCCCGGCTGCGGCAGCTCCCCGGTGAGTAGCTCGAACATCAGCAGGCCCGCGGTGTAGATGTCGCTGGGCGCCCCCGGGATCTTGCCGGCGCGCTGCTCGGGGCTCATGTAGGCGAGCGTCCCGGCGAGGACGCCCTGCTGGGTCGCGAGCGACTGACTCAGGCGCATGAGCGCCGCCTCGTCGGCGAGCCGGCCGAGGTCGAAGTCGATCAGGCGCACCCGCCCGTCCCCATCGACGAGCACGTTCTCGGGCTTGAGGTCGAGGTGCAGCACGCCCGACTCGTGCGCGTCGGCGAGCCCGAGCAGCACCTCGCGCGTCACCCGGAGCGCCTCGTGCGTCGTCAGCTTTCCGCCGCGCTCGCGGAGGAGCTCGCGCAGGTTGCCGCCGACGACGAGCTCCTGGATGACGTGCGGACGCCCCTCCCGCTCGATCACGCCGAGCGGGGTGACGATCCGCGGGCTCTCGATCTTGGAGAGGGCCGCCAGGCGCTCGCGATCGACGCCCGCCTCGGGATCCCGCGGCACCTTCACCGCCACCGGGACGTTCGCGCGCCAGACCTCGCCGAAGCCGCCCTCGCCGATCTTCTCCTCGAGGGTGAAGCCGTCGAGCCAGTCGGCGTCGACGGGTGCGGGGCGAGACCGCGAGCGCCGGCGCTTGCGCCTGCGCGTGCGGCGACGGCGCGGCGGCTCCTCGACGGCCTCCTCGTCGGCGTCGACGGCATCGTCGGAGATCGTCTCGTCGCCGCTCTCGTAGGGCTCCGACACCGGCTCCTCGTACTGCCCGGTGTCGCGATCGGCCTGGGCCCGGCGCGCGTCGGCGATCGCCGCGAGGCGCTCCAGGACGTAGTCGAGATGCGGACCGCGCTCGCCCCAGACGCGTCGGTACTCGCGGAAGAGCCGCCGCGCCTCCCGGAGATCGCCGAGCTCCTGGTAGCAGACGCCAGCATAGTAGGTCGCCCGGCATCGGTACCGCTCGATGTCACAATGGTCGAGCACCTCCTCGGCGTGAGCGAGCGCCCACTCCCAGCCGCCCCCGCGCATCGACTCCTTCGCCGCGTCGAGCTGCTCCTCGATGCGCCGACGACTCCGCCGTGAACGGTAGAAGCCGAAGGCGACCGAAGCGGCGACGATCGCGACCAGGATCGCGGGGGCGAACGGGATCGGCATCACTCGAGCTCGGCCGGGCGCCGCTCGGGCGCCTCGGGCGCCGCGGGAGCCGCGGGAGCGACCGAGTCGATCGGCGCGCGACGGGGGCGCACGATCTCGGTGCTGGCTTCGTCGCGCGTCTCGGGCTCGGGCTCGGGCTCCGGCTCGGGCTCGGGCTCGGGCTCCGGCTCCGGCTCCGGCTCTTCGGGCACGGGCACGGGCACGGGCACGGGCGCGGGCACGGGCACGGATTCCTGCGACTGGCTCTGGGACCGGGACTGGCTCTGCGACTGGGTCTGGGTCTGCTGCCCTTGACTCTGACTCTGACTCTGCTCCTGCCGGACCGTCACGTCCTCGCCCGTCTCGAGGCCGAGCTCGTGCATCGCGGCGCCGACGTCGTTGGCCATCGCTGCCGCGGACGCGTAGCGCCTCTCGACGCGCGTGAACGCGGCGGCGAACGTCTCGTCGATCTTCTCGGGGAGGCCCTCGACGAACAGGCTCGGCCGGTCACCCGGCTGGGGGAGCTCGCCGGTGAGCAGCTCGAAGAGGAGCAGGCCGGCCGTGTAGACGTCGCTCCGCGCGTCGGGGAGCTTCCCCTCGCGCTGCTCGGGGCTCATGTAGGCGAGCGTGCCCTTGATGGTCACGTCCTCGCTCGCGAGCGACTGCGAGAGCTGCGCGAACGCGTTCTCCTGCTCGAGCCTCCCGAGGTCGAAGTCGATCAGGCGCACCCGCCCGTCGTTCCCGAGGAGGACGTTCTCCGGCTTGAGGTCGAGGTGCAGCACGCCGCCCCCGTGGGCGTCGTCGAGCCCGAGGAGCACCTCGCGCGTGATCCGCAGCGCCTCCTTCGGCTCGAGCCGCCCGCGCATCTTGATGAGCTTCCGCAGGTCCACCCCGTCGACCAGCTCCTGCACGACGTGGGTCCGGCCGTCGCGCTCGAGCACGGCGAGCGGCTTCACGATCCGCGCGCTCTCGATCGCGGCGAGCGCATCCATCTTCGCTCGGTCGACCGTCGTCTCCGCGTCGCGGGCGACCTTCACGGCGACCGGGACGCTCGCCCGGTAGACCTCGCCGAAGCCGCCGGCGCCGAGCTTCTCGCCGAGCTCGAACTCGCGGAACGCGGCGTCGGGACGGAGGGTGAGCGGCGACCCCGACTCGACCGGCTCGGCGGTCGGCGCCTCCGCCACCGCCTCCGTCAGCGCCGGCGCGGGAGCCTCCGCCTCGGGGAGCTCGCGGAGCCTCCGGCCGACGTCGGCGGCGTCGGCCTCGGTCGCGGGCCCCGCCTCGATGTAGAGCTGCCATGCGCGACGCGCCTTCGCGACGTCGCCGAGCTCGGCCTGGCACTGCCCGAGGAGCCGCAGCCCCTCGACGTGGGCGTCGCCGTGCGAGAAGATCCGGACCTCATCCTGCAGGATCGTGCGGGCGGGCGCGAACTCGCCCGCCACCATGAGGCGCCTCGCGGACTCGATCTTGGCGCGACGCGCCCGGTCCGTCGAGATCTTGAGCGCGGCGCCGAGACCGACGCTCACGCCGATCGCGGCCGTCACCCCGGCGACGGTGAGCAGGATCAGGGACTCGACGATGCCCATGGGGTGCTCGTCCTACTCGAGGTAGGTCCGGACCTCGTCGCGCGGGCGCACCTGCGCGCCGTCTTCGAGGTAGACGATCAGCGCGCCGGCGCGGGTCGGCTCGACGTGCCGCACCTCGACGCGCGCGATCGGCGCCCCGCCGTGGAAGACGTGGAAGACGTCGCCGCGGTCGACGCCGCTGTCGGCGCCGAGCGAGATGATGACGGTCTTCGGCGTCGCCCGGTCGTTCACGACGAGGACGCGCCCCTCGAGACGGGCCGGGCCGGCCCGCCCGGCGAGCTTCTCGACGTTGTGGCCGTTGCGCTGGATCGCCGCGATGAGCGCGTCGAGGTCGGCCACCTTCCGGCGCGCGGCGTCGAGCGCCTCCTTCGCCTCGCCGAGCTCGTCGAACAGGGCCACCCGCTCCTTCTCGACCTCGGCCTTCTCCCGCTCGAGGGCCGCCTGCCGCTGCTCGAGGGCGCGCCGGCGCTCCTCGAGCCCGTCGAGGCGCTCGGCCGTCTCGCGCAGGCGCGTCGCCATGTCCTCGCGCTGCTGCGCGAGGGTCGCGGCGTGGCGGTCCTTCTCGTCGAGGTCGCCCTCGAGGTCGCGCACGCGTCGGTCGAGCTCGCCGACGCGGCCGCCCGCCGACTCGAGCTCCGTCGCGAGCCGCTCCCGCTCCGCGGCGACCTCGCCGCGGCTGCGCAGCGCATCCTGGAGATCGGTGAGCGCGCCGGTCAGCTTGGCGTCGAGCTGCGCGGCGAGGTCGCCCTGCTGACTGGTGACGACGCCCTGATAGACGTTGCCCCCGACCAGCGCGGTCACGAACGCGGCGGCGAGCCCGACCCGGAGCGGCCGAGCCGTCCGGGCGACGGGCGCGATCGGCGCGCCGGTCGGCGCGGACGGCGTGGCCGTCTCGGGCTCGGCGGTGCGCGCCTCGGAGACGTTGTCGGGCTCGGCGGCGTCGTTCATCGGCACGCGCTCGCCCCGGCCGGCGTCGGCGTCCGGTCGCCGAACCGGCTGGCGAGCGCCTCCTCGCGCTCGCGCGTCCAGGCGAAGCGCTCGACGAGCGCGGCCGGGTCGCGGCCGCACGGGCCCTCCCACGCGTCGAGGACGTCATCGAGCGCGCCGACGCCGCGGTCGACGACCCGCTCGACGAGCGGCTCGAGGAGAACCGACGCCGTCCCGGGGAGCTCCTTGCCGGCCGCCTCGCGCGCGCGCAGACCGCCGTCGGCGAGGCGCACCAGCTCCGCGGCGAGGTCGCCGAGCGGTCGCCCACCGAGCTTCGCCGCCAGCCCGTGGCGCGCGACCTCGCCCATGAGCGGACCGATCTCGCCGGGGCCGATCAGACCGCCGAGGAGCTCCTGCGCCGCCGCGCGCGCCTGCGCGTCGTAGAGGATCCCGACGAAGAGCGCCGGCACCGCGAAGAGCAGCTCGGGGCCGGGCGCATCGGGAACGCGCACCTCGAGGTGCTGCTTGATCCGGACGTCGGTGAAGATCCCCGTCAGGTGGAGCTGCCAGTCGGCGAGGGTCGACCGCTCCATCTCGAACGGCGCGCCGTTCGCCGCGACCACCTCGCGCGCGGGCGTGCGCTCGAACATGCGCGGCACCGAGAGGGCGTAACGGGCGTACGCCTCGAAGTCGAACCCCGGCTCGAGGGCGGCCGTGAGCGGGCCGCAGCGGTAGCCGTCGGTCCGACGCCAGATCTCGAGGCGGCGGCTCGCGTAGCCGTTGAGGCGCCCCTCCGAGATCGGCGACGTCGCGAAGATCGCTCCGACGAGCGGCGAGATCAGCGTGGCGGTGCGGACCTTGTCGACCATGTCCGCCTCGTCGCGGTAGTCGAGGTTCACCTGCACGCTGACGGTGCGCTTCATCATGCATTCGGCGAGGTCACTCTCGCGCGCGTGGCGTCGAAAGTAGGGGAGCATGATGGAGTAGCGATGCTTCGGCACCATCTCGATGTCGACGCATCGGGAGAGCGGCTGCATCCCGAGGTTGAGCAGCCGTATCCCGAGGCCGTCGGCGACGCTCGCCGCCTCCGCCGCCCAGCAGGCGGCGTCGAGGACCGCGTCGGCGAGATGCGCGCGCGGCGGGCCGGCGTACTCGACCTGGCCGCCGGGCTCGATCGTGAACGAGAACGGGAAGCCGGGGACGGCGCGCGGGTCGCCCTCCTTCGGCCCGAGCCCGATCGGCTCGGCCGTCTTGGGGTCCCGGTGGATCTCGAGATCGCGCGTCTCGGCGAGGCCGGTCAGGAGCGCGCGGACGCCGCTCGGACCGTGATAGGGAGCCGCCGCGCCGGTCGCGGCCAGCACGGGAGCGTGCTCGATCTCGATCGCGACGAGCTCGGGCTTCTCGGCCGCCGTGGGGCGGAGGTAGTCGGCGAGGTCGGCGATCGACCCGATCGGGCGATCGAGCTCGGCGTCCTCGCGCAGCAGGCCGGTCACGACCGGACCCTCACTTCTAATAGCATTTCAATGTCGGCGCTCGGCAGCAGCCCCCGGCGCGACCGGTTCACGTCACGATGCGTCACGCCGTGGACCCCTCCGGTGCAACGACATCGGGATGATAGCGTCGGGTCGACGCCGGTCAAGGAAAGGTCGGGGTCGGAGGCGTCCGTCGCGAGCCCGATACGACGCGGCGCGCGTGCCGAAGATCTCGCCATTGGCACCGGTCCCGTCCGTGTTGACACCGCCTCCCCCCATCCCTATGCTTCTCCGTTCTGTCGAGCGTCCGGGAGAGGCGCGAATGGGCCTTCTCCCTGCGGTGGCGCGGGTTCCCTGCCTCTTTGCGGGGGCGCTTCCGCTCTCGAGCGACCAGGGTCGCCCCGACCCTCGCCCCTCGGGACAACCCTGATCCCACGGGCTCCATCAGCGGCGCTTCGGCTCCCGTCCCCTTGAGCCGAGGGAGCAGTTTGCGGATGTACTTCGATTTCGCGAACGTCCTCGTCTTCCTCCTCTTCGGCATCGCGTTCGTCATCTTGAACGTCGCGGTGTTGAGCCGGCTGATGCGGCCGACGATCCGACAGCCGGACAAGGACACGGCGTACGAGTGCGGCGAGCCGGTCATCGGCTCCTCGTGGGTGCGCTACGACATGCGCTTCTACACGGTCGCGCTGATCTTCATCGTCTTCGACGTCGAGGTCGCCTTCCTCTACCCGTGGGCCCTCGTCTTCAAGGGCCTGAAGAACGCGGGCGCGCCGGGCGGCGGGATGTTCGTCTTCATCGAGATGCTGGTGTTCGTAGCGATCCTCGTCGTGGGGTTCCTCTACGTCTGGGTCCGCGGGGACCTGGAGTGGGTCAAGTCGATGCCCGAGTCGCAGTCCGGACAGGGCAGTGGCAGCGGTGGTACTGGTGAGCGAGCAAAGCAGCGGGATGCGGCTCCAACCGCTCGGTCCTAGCGGGGACCTGAGCGACGAAGAGCTCCTGAAGCACAACATCTTCATCACCAAGGCGGACGACCTCATCAACTGGGCGCGTCGCTCGAGCGTTTGGCCAATGACGTTCGGCCTCGCGTGCTGCGCCATCGAGATGATGGCGACCGGCGCCTCCCGCACCGACATCGATCGCTTCGGAAGCGGCCCGTTCCGCGCGACCCCGCGCCAGGCCGACCTGATGATCGTGGCCGGAACCGTGACCCACAAGATGGCGCCCCGGGTGAAGCGCCTCTACGACCAGATGCCGGAGCCGAAGTACGTGATCGCGATGGGCGCCTGCGTCTGCCGCGGCGGGCCGTATCACAAGTTCGGTTACCACGTCGTGAAGGGCGTCGACCTGATCGTCCCCGTCGACGTCTACGTCCCGGGCTGCCCGCCGCGCCCCGAGGCGCTCCTCGAGGGCGTCTTCCGGATCCAGGACAAGATCAGGCGCGAGCGGACCCTCTACTACGACGGCCAGCGCCGCCTGACCCGCCCGGCCCCGAACCCGCGCCTCGAGGGCCACGCCGGCAACTGGGCGAACGGCTTCGACGTCGAGGGCGCCGACGCCCCGAAGAGCGCGGGCTTCATCGGGTGGCTCCGTGAGTTCCTCTTCGAGGGACACGGCGACGATCACGGCCACGGCCACGACGACGGACACGGCCACTAGGCCGGCCACGGGAGCAACGAGACGATGGGCCTCACCGCATCCGAGATCGTCGAGCGCGTCCGCGCCGCCCTCCCCGACGACATCATCGTCGCGACCGAGGACGATGTCGCCGAGGCTGACGAGACGAAGAAGAAGGCGCCCGAGACGATCGACCCGTTCGTGCTCGCGAAGCCGGAGTCGCTCCGCAAGGTCTGCGAGTGGCTCTGCTACGAGCCCGACCTCCGGTTCGACCTCCTCCACTGCATCTCGAACATCGACTACCCCGACCGGAACGTGATCCAGGTCATCTACCACCTCGACTCGATCCGCCACAAGCACACCTTCACCGTCAAGGTCGACCTCGACCGGGCCGACCCGAAGGTCGAGTCGATGGTGCCGCTGTGGCCGGCGGCCGACTGGCACGAGCGCGAGTCGTTCGACCTGATGGGCGTGATCCACACCGGCCACCCCAACCTCAAGCGCATCCTCTGCGCCGATGACTGGGTCGGTCACCCGCTCCGGAAGGACTACGAGTTCCCCGAGGAGTATCACGGGATCCCGTGCGGGCCGTACGTGACGGAGTACGCGAACATCCCGCCCGAGCACGAGGTCTGGCTGAAGGAGTTCGAGGCCGAGGACGCCGCCAAGCGCGGCGGTCCGAGCTCCTAGGAGAGACCGATGATCGAAGCCGGCGCCGACATTCGCACCGAGGAGTTCCTCCTCAACATGGGCCCGCAGCACCCCGCCACCCACGGGGTGCTCCGACTCGTCGTGCGGACCGACGGTGAGCTCGTCCTCGACTGCGAGTGCCACATCGGGTACCTCCACCGCTGCTTCGAGAAGTGCGCGGAGGGCAACCCGTACACCAGCGTGATCCCCTACACGGATCGCATGGACTACCTCGCGGCGATGTGCAACAACCAGTCGTTCAGCCTCGCCGTCGAGAAGCTCGCCAAGATCGAGGTGACCGACCGCGCCCGCTGGATGCGGATGGCGACGGTCGAGCTCCAGCGGATCGCCAGCCACCTGATGGCCGTCGGCACCTACGGCCTCGACGTCGGCGCGATCACCGCGTTCCTCCACTGCTTCCGCGAGCGGGAGCGGATCCTCGACCTGTTCGAGGAGATGAGCGGCCAGCGCCTCAACTACAGCTACATCGTTCCCGGCGGCGTTCTCTACGACTGGCCGGACGACATGCCGAAGAAGATCGAGAACTTCTGCGATCAGATGGAGGTCCGGATCCGGGAGTACAACGACCTCCTGAGCGGCAACGGCATCTTCATCAAGCGCACCGCCGACATTGGCGTCCTCCCCGCCGACGTCGCGATCGCGTGGGGCTGCACCGGACCGGTCCTCCGGGGCTCGGGGATCAAGCGGGACCTGCGCAAGGACCGCCCCTACGAGTTCTACGACCAGGTCGAGTTCGACGTCCCCGTCGGCCGCGGGCTCCACGGCACCCTGGGCGACTGCTGGGACCGATACTGGGTCCGCGTCCAGGAGATGAGCGAGTCGATCAAGATCATCCGGCAGTCCATCTCGAAGTACTCGACGTCGACCGGGAAGTATCTGACGACCCCGGCGAACAAGCAGCTTCGCCCGCCGAAGGGCGAAGCCGTCTATCACACGACCGAGAACCCGCGCGGAGAGCTCGGCTACTACGTCGTCAGCGACGGCGAGCCGATCCCCTACCGGGTCAAGGCGCGGGCTCCGTCGTTCTGCAACGTCGCCGTGCTGCCCGAGATCAGCCGCGGCACGATGGTCGCCGACCTGGTCGCGATCCTCGGTTCACTCGACATCGTCTTGGGGGAGATCGACCGCTGAGGCTTCCCCGCGCGCGGGCGCGGGACGAGCGGAAGATCGAGCGACGCAAGAGCCCTCGCGACGCGAGCGGGGGCCAGTCCTGGAGTCACCGGTGTTGACAGGTCTCCTCTTGGCGGCGGGAAGCGCGGGCCGGGGTCTGATCGACCTCGACCTCACCTCATTGCCGCTCGTCGGCGAGATGCTCGCCGAGCACCCGACGATCGCCTGGCCGCTCCTCATGCTCGCCATCGGGTGCGGCGTGGTGATCGGCTACATCACCGTCTTCTCGCTCCTGGCGGTCTACGCCGAGCGGAAGATCTCGGCGTTCATGCAGAGTCGCCTCGGCCCGATGGAGGTCGGCCCCTACGGCCTCCTCCAGACGGCCGCCGACGGCCTGAAGCTGCTCGCGAAGGAAGACATCATTCCGCGCGACGCCGACAAGCTCCTCTACATCATCGGGCCGATCTTCGTCTTCACCGGCGTGTGGCTCTCGTTCGTGGTGCTGCCCTACGGACCGGACCTGATCGTCGCCGACCTGAACGTCGGCCTCCTCTTCCTCGCCGCCGTCGCCTCGATCGAGGTCGTCGGCGTCCTGATGGCCGGCTGGGCGAGCAACAACAAGTGGGCGCTCTTCGGCACGATGCGCATGATCACGCAGCTCGTCAGCTACGAGATCCCGATCGGGCTGAGCTTCGTCGCCGTCGTCGCGATCTCCGGCTCGTTGAGCATGCAGGAGATCACCCTCGATCAGCAGGGCTGGTTCTGGAACTGGTATCTCTTCCGCAACCCGTTCCTGTTCGTCGGCTTCTTCCTCTACTTCATCGCGAGCCTGGCCGAGACCAAGCGGGCGCCGTTCGACCTGCCCGAGGCCGAGAGCGAGCTCGTCGCCGGCTTCCACACCGAGTACACGGGCATGCGGTTCTCGCTCTTCTTCCTCGCCGAGTACGCGGCCATGTATGTCGTCTCGGCGACGGCGGCCGTCCTCTTCCTCGGCGGGTGGTGCACCGGGTTCGCGTTCATCGACAGCTGGATGATGGAGTCGGCCGGCTTCCAGCGCGTCCTCGCGAACGTCGTCGGCCTGACCTCGATCACGATCAAGGCCTGGTTCCTCGTCGCCGTCATGATGTGGCTGCGCTGGACCCTGCCGCGGATCCGGCTCGATCAGGTCATGTATGTCTGCCTGAAGGTGCTCCTGCCGTTCTCGTTCGGCGTCCTCGTCTTCTCGACGCTCTGGGAGCTGGTGACCGACGGGACCCTCTTCGGCGACTGGTGGCCGCTCTTCCAGTTCCTCATCAGCATCGGCGGCTTCGGCCTCCTGATGATGAACTTCATGGCGAAGGAGCGTCCCTACGACATCGAGGCGGACTTCCGTCCGCTTCGACACTCCGAGGTGCACGCCGCACCCGACGCCGGAGCGAGGGGCTGAGCCATGGGATACTTCGGCGACATCTACGACGTCAGCAAGTCGATCCTCACGGGGATGGGCGTCACCCTCAAGTACTTCGTCAACCCGAAGACGATCACGACGGTGCAGTACAAGCGCCCCGAGCGGCGCGGCGAGGGCGAGCTCCACGAGGTTCCGCACCTGCCGGACATGCACAAGGGGATCCACTACCTGGAGACCGAAGAGTGCATCATGTGCTGGCAGTGCGCGAACATCTGCCCGGTCGACTGCATCGTGATCGAGGGCACGCGCGACGGTGAGGTCGAGGGCGCCTACCAGGGCAATCGGGCCAACCTGACCCGCTTCACGATCGACTACAGCCTCTGCATCTACTGCAACCTCTGCTGCGAGGCGTGCCCCGAGACGAGCACCTGCATCCACATGGGCAAGGAGTTCGACTTCACGAGCTACGACCAGGGCAGCCTGGTGAAGAACCTCCTCACCGACGAGAAGTTCACGAAGGAAGACCTGCGCTTCACGACGAACGCGCAGAGCAAGATCGAAGAGCTCGCCGAGGAGAAGAAGCGCAAGGCGGCCGAGGCGCAGGCGGCGCGCAAGGCGGCCGCGGCCGCGAAGAAGGCCGCGGCGGCCAAGAAGGCGGCCTCCACGCCGGACACCCCGGCGAAGAAGGACTGATCGCACCCCATCGAAACACGTAGCACCGACCGAACGAACGGCCACGCGGCCGCGATAGAGATAGCAAGCGGACCGGCAAGAGCGAGTCCCGAAACCAGAGTCGTCACGAAGTCCGAGCGGCGCGGGAAGGCCCGCGCGTCACCCGGTGAGCCGAGCCCTCCGGGGGAGTCGAGAGAGCGATGCGTCGTCACCTACACGACATCAAAGAGCTGCTGGCGATCGCGCCCCGGGCCGTGCCCGGGCTGGTGCTCGCCGCGATCCTCAATCCGATGGTCATCGTCTGCCTCGTGGCGATGGCCGCGCCGATGCTCGCCCTCTGGGCCGGAGTCCACTTCTCCGGGTCGACGGCCATCTTCTACGCCCTCGCGTTCTTCGCGGTCGTGCCCGCCCTCGGCGTGGTCGTCAGCCAGGACATCGTCCGGGCGGCGTTCCTCCTCCTGACCTCGCTCGCCTCGTTCGCCGGCTTCTACCTCCTCCTCGGCGCCGACTTCCTGGCCGTGATCCAGGTGCTCGTCTACATGGGCGGCATCATGATGCTGATCCTGTTCGGCGTCATGCTCACCGCCCGCGACCCGGTCTTCGTCGCGCGCCAGCGGAACGTTCACCTGATGGTCCCGGGCCTCGTCTCGGGTCTCATCATCCTCGGCTCGACGGCGCTCGTCGTCCTCAACGCGCTGCCCGACCGCCATCTCTTCGACACCGTGACCGCGCGGATCCGGCCCGACGCGTCGACCGCCGCGGCGGCCCCGGCGCGGCGCGGCGGCGCGATCGCCGGCGACGGGATCGTCCTCGCCGTCCCGACCGCCGCGGCGGCGGGCGCCGGCTCGGTCACCGTCTCGACGGCGCACGACCTGTCGAGCGACGAGGGCGCCGTGATCGGACCGGCCGTCGCGATCGGCCTCGAGGGCACGACCCTGGGGAGCGACGCGCTCCTCGTCCTTCCCTTCGCGGTCCACGGCCTCGACCCGGCCGGCGAGGGCGGATCGAGCCTCATCGACGTCGCCCACAAGGCGCCGAAGAAGGACGCGCACGGCGACGGCGACGAGACGCCGGCCGAGGCGCCCGGCCACGGCGACGACTCCGACGCGGGCCACGACGATGGTCACGATGACGACGGCGACGAGCACGACGGCGATGAGGACGGCCACGAGGACGGCGAGGACGGCGACGGCCACGACCACGATGCCGCGCCCGTCCCGACGCCCGCTCGCTCGGGCCTCGTCATCGAGGCGACCGGCAACGGCCGCTTCGTCGTCTTCACGACCGAGAACCTCGTCCGCCCCGAGGTCGAGGGCCACGCCGCGAAGACGCACGCCGGACAGGTCGTCGCGCCCGTCGACGACGTCTTCGGCGGCGCCGTCACCCTGCCGCTCGACTTCGCCGACGAGACGCTCGCCGGCGCGGTCGTCGCCGTCTCGTCCTCCGCGGTCCGCGGCACCGGCCGCCTGATCGTGAAGACGGTGCCCGGCGCCAGCGGCCCGCCGCAGCCCCCCGCCCCGGACGACGCTGGCGAGGGCCACGGAAAGAAGAAGGCGCCCCTCCGGACGGTCGTCCTCGGAAGCGGCCTCGAGGTCACCCTCGAAGGCGCGAAGCTCCGCGAGGGCGGCACGATCCGGGTCGTCATCCCGTACGACGGGACCCGCCTCCTCGCGGAGCGCGATCGCGGCGAGCTCCGCATCTGGAGAACCGCCGGCGAGGGCACCGGCGCGGCGATCGAGCCGCGCACCCACGCGGTCATCACGCCGGTCAGCGAGCCTGGCGTCTATCAGCCGGTCGTCCCCTTCCCGAACACGGCGCGGGAGATCGGCACCCTGTTCCTCACCGACTACATCCTGCCGTTCGAGATCGCCTCGGTGCTGCTGCTCGTCGCCCTAGTCGGGGCGGCGTTCATTGCGCGCAAGCACCGGGTGGACTGAACCGAGCTCGAGCGAAGAGAGCGAAGAGATGCCTGAGGATATCGGCCTCGCCCACTACTTGATCGTCAGCGCCCTGATCTTCGGGATCGGGTCGGCGGCGATCATCGTACGGCGCAACGCGATCGCGGTCCTGATGGGCATCGAGCTCATCCTGAACGCGGCGGCCCTGAACTTCGTGGCGTTCTCGCGTTACTCGACCTACGGAAAGCTCGACGGCCACATCGTCGCGCTCTTCGTGATCGTGATCGCCGCGGCCGAGGCGGCCGTCGCCCTCGCGATCGTCCTCAACTTCTTCAACAACTTCAGCTCGGTGAACGTCGATGACGGCAGCGAGCTGCGTCAGTAGTCAGCAGCACCCAGAGCCACACGCCGAAGCGAGCGAATAGCTAGAGAGCAACCGGCCGATGGATCTCGCAACGATCGCCCTGATCATCTTGGTGCTGCCCCTGGCGGCCTTCGTGGTCCAGATATTCTTCAACAGCAAGCTGCCCCGACAGGGCGACTGGCTGCCGACCTCCGCGATGGGCATCGCCTGCTTCGCCTCCTGGTTCATGTTCCTGAGCGAGGTTCTGGGGAGCGGCACCGGCAGCGCGCCGATCATGCGGAGCTGGGAGTGGCTCTCGATCGGCTTCCCGGCCGCGGACGTGGCCGGCGGACCGAGCTCGGTGACCGACGCCCTCGTCGCCGCGGTCGGAAGCGCGGGCGGGAGCAGCCTCTCGATCCGGTTCGGGATCCACGTCGACAACCTGACCAAGATCATGCTCGTCGTCGTCACGACGGTGAGCTTCCTCGTGCATCTCTACTCGACCGGGTACATGCGCGACCACCACGGTCATCCGGAAGATCGCTACGGCCGCTTCTTCGCGTTCCTCGCCCTGTTCAGCTTCTCGATGATCGGGCTCGTCCTCGCGGACAGCATCTTCTTCCTCTTCATCTTCTGGGAGCTGGTCGGCGTCTGCTCCTACTTCTTGATCGGGTTCTACTTCACGAAGCAGAGCGCGTGTCACGCGTCGATGAAGGCGTTCCTGACGACCAAGCTCGGCGACCTCGGCTTCATGATCGGGATCATGATCATCGCGCTCGTCGTCGCGACGGTCCCGCTCGCCGACCTCGGCCTCGACGACCGGACGCCCGAGACGCCGACCGAGGCCGTCACTCACAACGAGGAGGTCTACCACTCCTTCTCGTTCGCGAAGCTCTTCGAGAGCATCCGCCCCGACGAGAGCGGCCGGTCGCTCTGGACCGACCAGACCTACGTCCCGGGCGAGGCGCTCCTCTGGGGGATCGGCGCGCTCATCGCCGCCTGCTTCGTCGCGGCGACCACGGCCGCCGGGCTGGCCGCCGGGGTCGACCGGTCCGTCCTCGCCCGGAACCTGGTCATCGCCGCGGCCCTGTTCGCGGTCCTCTGGTCCCTGATCGGGGGCTGGATCCCGGGCGCGCTGGTCGCGGGGGCGCTCTTCGCCGCCGTGATCGCCTTCGGGTTCACGGGGACGGCCGGGACGGCGCGCGGCTTCGTGATCACCGGCGTGATCTTCGCCGGCCTGTGGATCCTGGTGAAGCAGACCGGGCTCGCGACCGAGGGCGTCGGCATGCTGCCGCTCGCGGCGATCATGCTCTTCATCGGAGCGGTCGGAAAGAGCGCCCAGTTCCCGCTCCACGTCTGGCTGCCGAACGCGATGGAGGGCCCGACCCCGGTCAGCGCCCTCATCCACGCGGCCACCATGGTCGTCGCCGGCGTCTATCTGGTCGGGCGCTGCTTCCCGTTCTTCGCCGGTGAGGCCTACTTCGACCCGAGCGTGCCGTTCTACCTGACGAGCGTCTCGCCGCTCTTCGTGGTGGCGATGATCGGCGCGATCACCGCCTTCATGGCGGCGACGATCGCGATCGTCCAGACCGACATCAAGGCGGTCCTCGCCTACTCGACCATCAGCCAGCTCGGCTTCATGATGATCGGGATCGGCGTCGGCTCGTTCGCGGCCGGCTTCTTCCACCTCTGGACGCACGCCTTCTTCAAGGCGCTCCTCTTCCTCGGGGCCGGCAGCGTGATCCACGCGGTCGGCACGAACGAGATGACGGAGATGGGCGGCCTCCGGAAGAAGATGCCCATCACCTTCATCACGTTCACCATCGCGACGATGGCGATCTCGGGCGTGCCCTTCCTCTCCGGCTTCTACAGCAAGGAGGGGATCCTGATCCAGGCGCTCGCGGTGGCGAACGCGGCCGAGCGGCCCATCTTCTACGTGCCGTTCGTCCTCGGCGCGACCGCCGCCGCCATGACGGCGTTCTACATGTTCCGCATCATCTTCCTGACGTTCGTCGGGACGCCGCGGAACAAGCACCGCTTCGACCACGCCCACGAGTCGCCGATGTCGATGGCGGCGCCGCTCATGATCCTCGCGACCCTGAGCGTCTTCAGCGCCGGCTTCTTCGGCTTCGGGAGCCACTGGTTCCCCGAGCGGGTCAACAACAAGGTGCTCGTCCGCGACTGGCTCGACACCGAGCGGGCCGCCGGCAGCAACGCCCACCACGTCGACGCGCTCGGCCGCCACAACCCCGCCCACGCCGAGGGCCACGGCCACGCCGAAGGGGATGGCGAGCATCACGTCACCCCCGCGATCCTCGGCATCCACCCGGCGGGCGACGAGTCCGACGCGTTCAAGGCCTTCTCGGACGTGGAGCACGGGTCGCACCTGCCGACGATGCTCATCAGCCTCCTCGCGGCGGGGCTCGGGATCTTCGGCTGCTACGCCTTCTTCGCCGGCGGCTCGCCCCGCGGCGAGCGGATCTCGGGCGAGGCGGGCGGCCTGACGGGCGGCTTCCGCCACGTCCTCGTGAACCTCTACTTCATCGACAAGCTCTACTACGCCGTCTTCGTGGACGGCGTCCTGTGGATTCGCCACGGGTTCTTCTGGTTCGACCGGAACGTCATCGACCGGACCGTGAACTTCTTCGGCGACCTGACCAAGGCGCTCGCGCGCGCCGCCGGCATCACGGATGCCCGCGGCGTCGACGGGAGCGTCATGGGCATCAGCCGGTTCGTCGGCTGGGGAGGCGCCCAGATGCGCCGCTCCCAGACCGGCGTCCTCCAGGAGTACTTCGTCGGTTCGGTCGTCGTCCTGGCCGTGATCCTGTTGATCGTGATCTCGTTCGGTGCCTGAGCGGCCGCGCGAGCGCGTCGACCGGCGAATTCCTTGACCCACACTCGACGGACCTGTTCGATCGTCGACCTCCTCTGAGGACATCCCGATGGACTTCCTCCTCTCGTTTCTGATCTTCGGCCCGCTCCTCTTCGCCGCCATCGCCCTCTTCGCGAGGAACGATGCGAGCGCGAAGGGGATCTGCACGGTCGGATCGCTCCTCGTCTTCCTCGCGACGATCCCGCTCGCGTGGAACTACTCGAGCGAGGAGAGCACGCTCCGGGGCACCTTCTGGGCCCAGGAAGACGCTCTCCTCGATCGACTGGATGACGCGGCGGCGCGCCGGTACGTGGACCTCGCCGCGGGCATCCTCCACGGCCGGAGCTCCGGCGCCGAGGGTGACCCGGGCGGACGGTGGAACACGGCCGAGGACGTGCGGAGCCTCGTCAAGGAGCGGTCGGCGATCGAGCTGTTCCCCGACTCGGCGGACGCCGAGGCTCGCCGGAACGCGCTCCTCGCCACGATCGCCGCGATCGAGGAGGACGACCCCGACCGGGCCGCCACCGCCCGCGCCAAAGCCGACGTGGCCGCGGAGTCGGGCGATCAGGCGAAGGCCGAGCGCCTCCGCCACCGGGCCGAGATGGTCCTCCGCACCTCGGGCGTCTGGCTCGACGAGGGCGCCGAGGCGATCCTCATCTCCGACCGGACCTACAACGACCAGTCCCTCTCGTCGCTGCCGGCCACCCCGGCCGCGAGGCAGGCCGAGATCAGCCGGCGCCAGGCCTTCGTCGAGATCTGCGAGCTCCGGAAGGCCGCCAGCCTCGACCTGGCGAAGCGGCTCAAGTTCGTCACCCGCGTCCCGTGGATCAAGACGTTCGGCGTCTACTACTTCGTCGGGATCGACGGCCTGAGCCTGCCGCTCATCTTCCTGAGCACCCTCCTCGTCTTCCTGTGCCTCGTCTACAGCTGGCACATCGAGAAGGCGCCGAAGGGCTACTACATCCTCTTCCTGGTGCTGGAGACGGGCCTCGTCGGGGTGTTCTGCGCCCTCGACATGTTCCTGTTCTACGTCTTCTGGGAGGTGGTGCTGCTCCCAGGCTACTTCCTGATCGGAATCTGGGGCGGCCCGCGCCGGACCTACGCGGCGATCAAGTTCTTCATCTACACCCTCGCCGGCTCGGTCCTGATGCTCCTCGCGATGCTCGCGCTCTACTTCAACGCGACGCCGACGAGCTTCAACATGCTCGCCCTCCTGCACGATGCGCCGACGATGTCGCTCGCGTTCCAGGGCTGGGTGTTCGCGGCCCTCTTCATCGCCTTCGCGATCAAGGTGCCCGTCTTCCCGTTCCACACCTGGCTCCCGGACGCGCACGTCCAGGCGCCGACGGCGTTCTCGGTCATGCTGGCCGGCGTCATGCTGAAGATGGGCGGCTACGGCTTCTTCCGCCTGGCCTACCCGCTCTGCCCCGACGCGGCCCTCTCCGACTCGATCACCCTGCCCCTCTTCGACTGGGTCCTGCCCTTCGGAGTGCCGGCGCTGGTCGGCGGCCTCGGCCTGATCAACATCATCTACGGCGCGCTCGTCGCGATGGCCCAGACCGACTTCAAGAGCCTTGTCGCCTACAGCTCGGTCAGCCACATGGGCTTCATCCTCCTCGGCCTCGCGAGCTACACCCACGCGGCCTTCGAGGGCGCCGCCCTCCAGATGTTCAACCACGGCGTGTCGAGCGCCATGATGTTCTTCGTGGTCGGCGTGATCTACGATCGAGCCCACCACCGCGACCTGAACGCGTTCGGCGGCATCGGTCTCCAGATGCCCTGGTACACCGGCGTCGCGATGATCGCGTTCTTCAGCTCCCTCGGCCTCCCGGGCCTGAACGGCTTCATCGGCGAGGTGTTGATCTTCCTCGGCGCGTTCCAGAGCTCGATCCTGCCGAAGTGGATGGTCTT
Source organism: Planctomycetota bacterium (assembly GCA_029260755.1). GTDB lineage: Bacteria > Planctomycetota > J058 > J058 > JAJDCQ01 > JAJDCQ01. The sequence continues at coordinate 52,399 of JAJDCQ010000189.1, forward strand.
CACCGCCGTCCTCGGCCTGCTCTTTGGCAGCGCCTACATCCTCTGGACGATTCGACGGGTCTTCCTCGGCGAGCTCGGCAACGACAAGTACCGCAGCTTCTCCGACCTCGAGGCCCGCGAGACGATCGCGCTCGTGCCGCTGGCGATCATGTGCATCGTCATCGGCGTCTACCCGAAGGTGATCATCGACGTCATGGACGCGACGATGGTCTCGATCCTCGAGATGAGCTCCAAGACGTTCGGTGGCTAGCACGATGATCCCACTCGCCGAATCCGCGACGGACCCATCGCTCGCGCACGCGTTCGAGCGGTCCCTCGAAGGCATCCGGGAGAGCGTCGCCCTCTTCCTCCCCGAGGCGGTGCTCACGGGCGCGATCTGCCTGTTGATCGTTCTCGATCTCCTGATGCCGAAGCGGCAGTCGCGCTTCCTCATGTTCGTCGCGCTCGCCGCGGTGGTCGGCGCCGGGGCGCTGATCTTCTTCATGCGCTCGACGATCAATCAGCCGCTGTTCAACGGGCTGATCGTCATCGACACGTTCGCGAGCTTCCTCCACATAGTGCTGCTCCTCGGCGCGGCGATCGTGATCGCCCTCTCTTACGTCTATCGAGACTTCGAGAACCGCCGGATGGGCGAGTACTACGCCATCATGCTCGCCAGCCTGCTCGGCATGTTCCTGATGGCGAGCGCGAACGACCTCCTGATGTTCGTGATCGGCGTCGAGCTCGTCTCGATCCCGTCCTACATCCTGGTCGTCTACACCAAGGAGGACCGGGCGGCGACCGAGGCCGGCCTGAAGTACGTCCTCTACGGCTCGTTCGCCTCGGGCGTGATGATCTACGGGCTCAGCCTGCTCTACGGCCTGACCGGGTCGACCAACCTGGCCGACGTCAGCCGCTTCATCGTCGGCAACCTCGACTCGTTCACCGTGGCGGTGGCCTCGCTCATGGCCTTCGCCGGCTTCGCCTTCAAGATCTCGGCCGTCCCGTTCCACTGGTGGGCGCCCGATGTCTATCAGGGCGCGCCGACCCCGATCACGGCGTTCCTGGCCGTCGCGAGCAAGGCGGCCGGCTTCGCGCTGCTGATCCGCTTCCTCGACGCCGCCGTCGCCGGCGCGGGCGAGAGCGCCTTCCACTGGCTGAACGCGATCGCGGTGTTCGCCGCCCTGACCATGACGGTCGGAAACCTCGCGGCCCTGTGGCAGGAGAACATGAAGCGCCTCCTCGCCTACAGCTCGATCGCCCACGCCGGCTACATGTTGATGGGGCTGGTCGCGATCGGCTCGAGCTCGGCCGCGATGGGCGGGCACCAGGTCGTCGCGTTCTACCTGGTCGCCTACCTCTTCATGACGCTCGGCGCCTTCGTCTGCGTCGTCGCCGTCTACAACCTCACCGGCGTCGAGAGCATGTCGGGCTACCGCGGCCTCGGGCGGCGCTCGCCGATGCTGGCGTTCTCGATGACGATCTTCCTCGTCAGCCTGATCGGGCTGCCGCCGACGGCCGGCTTCGCCGGCAAGTTCCAGCTCTTCGCCGCGGCGATCAACAGCGGGTACCTCTGGCTCGCAGTGATCGGTGGAATCAACACGGCCATCTCCTGCTACTACTACCTGCGCGTCATGAAGGTGATGTACCTGGACGAGCCGGCCGTCGAGCCGTCGAGCCCCGCGTTCGTCCTCGACGCGCAGGGGCTGCGCTGGTTCGCCGGCGTCCTCGTGGCGGCGGTCCTCCTCGTGGGCATCATGGTCGACCTCGTCGCGCGGGTCACCCAGCACCTCATCATCGTGACGGGCTGACGGGAGAAACGATCGCCATGTCTCGTTCCGGCGACCTTCGAGAGCTGAACCGCGCGATCCGGATCCTGTCGCGGTCCTTCATCCAGTACGCTCACGACGTCGGCACCCTGTGGACCGACGACGACACCGACCGCGAGATCGCGGCGGCCGTCGCCGCCACGTGTGAGGCCGACGCGAGCGTCGACATGGACCTCGGCGACATCGTGATGGAGCGCGGCGGCTCGGTGATGGCCGGCTCGTTCCCGTTCGACTACACCTCGCACAACTACGTGCGGTGGACGTCGATCGTCGATCAGATCGCGCGGGAGATTCCCGGAGACCAGTCCGCCCTCGACGAGATCGCCCGCCGGTTCGTCGGCGACCCGGACGCCGGCCCGATCCTCCGGCGCGTGATCGAGGAGCGTCGACCTCACCTCGACAAGCTCATCGACATCAGCCGCCGGGCGAAGGCCTAGGGGCCGCCCGGGCCCGAGGCTGCCATGGCTCACCGCCTCGACCCGACCCCCGGTCAACGTCCGCTCTCGCCCCGCGAGATCGTCGACCGCCTCTGGGACCGCTTCCAGACCGTCTACGCCGACGACAGCCGCGGAGCCGAGTGGATCAACGGTCTGGTCGGAGCGCTCGAGCATCTCCGCCGCCCCGGCGGGACGGTGCCGGTCTCCGACGCCGACCTCGACCGGGTGAAGGGGCACGCGGCCCGCTCGCTCTACGTCTGGATCTCGGACGAGAAGGACCCCGAGTGGGCCTACCTCGAGATCTGCCTCATCCCCGACGAGCCGATCTTCTGCGTTTACGCGGGCCCCGAGCACGAGCGCGAGGCCGCGCCGCTCGCGATCCGATGCGCCGACGCGCTCGGCTACCGGATCCTCGAGATCTGATCCGGTGCGCCGCGGATTCGAGGTCGTCCGCGCGCTCATCGACCCCGTCGAGGCGACGGGTCTCGCCGAGACGCTCCGGAACCACGGCCCGGGACCGGCGTGGCTCAAGGGCCGCGCCACCACCTCGAGGAGCTTCTTCGACCTGGCGACCCGGCCGGCGATCATCGACCTGGTGACGGCCCGGCTCGGTCCCGACGTGATCCTCTGGGGCGCCAGCCTGGCCGCGCGCGACCCCGGCTCGCTCCACGCGATGCACACCGACGTCGAGACCGCCGCCGCCGGCGAAGGCGCCCTGAGCATCTGGATCGGCCTCTCGGGGACGACGCGCGCCTCGGGCCTCGCCGTGATCGCGGACAGTCACCTCATCGGCACGAGCGTCCAGGAGGAGGTCGCCGCGCGCGGGCTCCGCCGCGCGGACGCGACCGAGGAGGCCGCCGCCGGCTGGGCGACCGCCCGCGATCCTCGCTGCGAGCTCGTCCGCCCGCCGCTGGGCGACGGCGACGCGATCCTTTTCGACGGCCGCCTCTGGCACGGCTGCCACCACCGCGGCGACCGGCCCCGCGTCGCCCTCCTCCTCCAGTTCGCGACGCCCGCGACCCCGATCCGCCTCCCGCGGGCGAGCGCCGACCGGTTCGCCTGGCCGTTCCAGCTCCACGACCATCCGCGGCCTCCCTGCATCCTCGTGCGGGGCCGCGACGACCACGGAGTCAACGAGCTCGTGCCGCCGCCCCCCGCCGAGACGGTCGAGACGCGAGCGCCGCGCCACCGTCATCTCTGGCCGTCCTGGATCCACCCGCTGGCCTCGCCGCTCGCCCGCGACCCGGACGGCGGCTGGCGCAAGCACCCGATCTTCCGCGGCCCGACTCCGACGTTCCGGGACCTCTCGGTCCACGCCTCGGTCCTCGAGGCCGGCCACACGCCCCACCCGCCGCACGTCCATCCCGAGGAGGAGATCCTGCTCGTCCTGTCGGGGCGGGTCGAGATCGTCTTCGCCGACGAGACGGGCGAGACGCGGCGTGAGGCGCTCGACCCGGGCGCGTTCGTCTACCACGCCGCGAACGCCCGCCACACGATCACCAACCCGGGCCCCGAGCCCGCGACCTACGTCATGTGGAAGTGGCTCGGCGACCCGCGCGCGGAGGCCGCGCCGCTCGCCTCGCGGACGTTCCGCGCCGACGGACCCGACCCCGCGACCGTGCGCGAGCCGCGGCCGGGACGGAAGCTCGAGCGCGTCCTCGACGCGCCGACCGAGCTCCTCCGTCGGCTCCGGGTGCACGTGAGCACCCTCGAGCCGGGCGTCGGCTACCCGCCCCACGCCGACGACTACGACGTCGCGATGGTCATCCTCTCGGGAGAGATCGAGACGGCCGGGCGCCGCGTCGGCCCGCACGGCGTCCTCTACCATCCCGCTGGCGAGCCGCACGGGCTCACGGCGGTCGGGTCGGAGCCGGCCGTCTACCTCGTCCTCGAGCTCCACGGCACGGTCGCGAGCTCGGCCCGCCGCGCGGTCCAGCGCCTCGCCCGGGCGACCCGCAAGCTCATCCTCCGGACCGGCTCCCGCGTCTTCCGGACGTTCGTCCCGAAGCGCTGACTCCCGGCGACCGGGTCAGGAGACGTGGAACTCGATCCAGCCGGAGTCGGGGTCGTTGCCGGTGACGTCGAGGGCGCCCTGAACGTACCACCGATGGCGGCAGTTCCGGCCGAGGTAGGTCGGCAGCGCATCGTCGGGAAGCTCGATCTCGCCGGTCCACTCGTAGCTCTGACCCGCCTCGAGTGACTCGCCCGCCGCGATGTCGACCTCGGTCTTGAACGTGTCCTCGTCGTGCCGGACGTGATGGTGCTCGGAGTCGCCGTCGCTCTCGCGCACGCGAGCGCGGACATCGATCTCCTCCTCGGCCTTCACGATCACGTAGACGCGCCCGACCTTCATCGCTGCATCGGCGACCGTCGCCCGCACGGTGACCGGGAACGCCGCGCCGCGACCAGCGTCGGTGACCTCGACGGTAACGGTGGCGCCGCCACCGGTGACGAAGTTCTTGACCGACTTCAGCTTGTCCAGGAATCCCATCGTCGTTTCTCCTCGTCCTAGTCTTCGGCTTCGTCGCCGTCCGCGGCCAGCTCGGCTCGCCTCCGGCGAGCAGGATATCACCACGGAGGCACGGAGGACACGGAGGATCCACGGAGTGAGCGCGTGAGAAGGCAAGGGGTCAGGTCTCGGATGTTAGCGTTAGGCCCGCGATTGCGAACATCCGAGACCAGTCCCCTTCGGTTGTTCGTTCCAGGAACCGGTGGCGCCGATACGGCAGTGACGTCGCCCCGACCGGAACGAATCCAGCTAATCCAACAATCCGCGGTTCGTTCTCTCGCCGCGAAACGTGCTCTGCGTCTCTCCAGCCAAGGCAGCCACAGCCAAGAGGTCAGGTCCAGTATTTTTAACATTTAGCCCGAGTGGCCGTCCCCCCGGCGCGCTGGCGCCGAATTGGTAAAAATACTGGACCTGACCCCTTCTTGGGTATTGTCTTTCGTGGGTGCCTTTTAGCGCTTCGGGTCGGTCCTTGACCCCTTCGCGGTCAGGCCGTATGGTTTTGAACCATGGTTCGAATTTCGAACGGCCGTTCGAAGGCTTCCGGCTCGCGCCGCGCCGAGCGGACGCGGCGCGCCATCCTCCAGGCCGCCGCAGCCGCCTTCCGGGAGCACGGCTACGCCGGCGCCGGGATGCGCGAGATCGCCGAGAAGGCGGAGCTGTCGCCCGCGAACCTTTACTACTACTTCGGGGGCAAGGACGAGATCCTCTTCTACTGCCAGGACCACTCGCTCGACCGCCTCCTCGCGGCCGCCGACGAGGCCGCGGTGAGCGGCGAGCCGCCGGCCGCCCAGATCGGGCGCGTGATCCGGGCGCATCTGCGCTGCGTCCTCGATGAGCTCGACGGGGCGAGCGCGCACCTCGAGGTCGACGCCCTCCCCGCTCCGCTGCGACGGAGGGTCGTCGCCAAGCGTGACCGCTACGAGCGAGCCGTCCGGGCGCTCGTCGCGGCGGGGGTCGATGCCGGCTCCTTCGCCGGACGCGATCCGATCCTGGTCACCCGCGCCATCCTGGGCGCCCTGAACTCCACCGTCCGCTGGTTCCGACCCGGCGGCGCCGTCTCCGCGGCGCGCCTCGCGGACGAGTACGCCGACTTCCTGGTTCGAGGACTGCTCGCATGAACGATGGATCGCCGCCGGACCCGACCCCGCTCGGGCGCAAGCTCCTGATGGAGCTGCACGTCAACGGCGAGACCCAGGAGGTCGCCTTCCTCCCCCACGAGACCCTCCTCGAGGTGCTCCGCGAGCGGATGGACCTCCCGGGAACGAAGCATGGCTGCGAGCTCGGCGAGTGCGGCGCTTGCGCCGTCCTGGTCGACGGGCGCCCGGAGCTCTCGTGTCTGCGGCTCGCGATCGAGTGCGGCGACGCCGAGGTCACCACCGTCGAGGGGCTCATCCGCGACGGGCAGCTCGACCCGATCCAGGAGGCGTTCGCCGACCTCGGCGGAGCCCAGTGCGGTTACTGCACGCCGGGCATCCTCGTCACGGCGCGGGCCCTCCTCGACGAGAACCCGAGCCCCGACCGCGACGAGATCGCCGAGGCGCTCTCGGGCAACCTCTGCCGCTGCACCGGCTACCTCCAGATCTTCGAGTCGGTCGAGGAGGCGGCCCGCGTCGGCGCCGCCAGCTCGGCGACCGGGGAGGTGACCTCGTGAGCAAGCCCGAGCCGAAGAAGGTCATCACCCATCACGACAAGGACCCCGACGAGCTCCGAGTGATCGGCCGCCCACGCCGCCGCGTCGACGGCCGCGCCAAGGTCACCGGCCAGACCGTCTTCGCCGACGACATGAAGCTGCCGCGGATGGTCCACGCCAAGATCGTGCGCAGCCCCCATCCCCACGCGGCGATCCGCTCCATCGACGTGACCGCCGCCCTCCAGGCGCCCGGCGTCCTCCTCGTCCTCACCGGCGCCGACATGCCGATCCCCTACGGGATCCTGCCGGTCAGCCAGGACGAGCACCCGCTCTGCCCCGACGTCGCCCGCTTCGTCGGCGACCCGGTCGCCGCGGTGATCGCCGAGACCGAGGAGGCCGCCGACGCGGCGATGCCGCTCGTCGCCATCGAGTGGGAGCCGCTCACCACTGTCGCCAGCGCCGAGGAGGCGCTGAGCACGCCCGAGCCCCGGATCCACGAGTACGGCGACGACGGCAACGTCCACAAGCGGATCGCGCTCCAGTTCGGCGACGTCGAGGAGTCGCTCGGGAAGTCGGTGCACGTCTTCGAGGACGTCTTCTTCTACGAGGGCAACACCCACCTCCCGATCGAGCAGCACGCGACGCTCGCCGCCCGGGACGGCGACGGCAAGCTCGTCGTCTGGAGCTCGACCCAGACGCCGCACTACCTCCACCGCGCGCTGGCGAAGGCGCTCGACTTCCCCGCCCACCAGGTGCGCGTGATCGCCACGCCGAACGGCGGCGGCTTCGGCGGCAAGAGCGACCCGTTCAACCACGAGGTCGTCGCCGCGAAGGCGGCGCTCGTCCTCGACCGGCCGGTGAAGATCTGCCTCACCCGCGAGGAGGTCTTCTACTGCCACCGCGGGCGTCACCCCGTGAAGATGCGGTTCCGGACCGGCACCGACGCCGACGGCAACATCACCGCGATGGACCTCGAGACGCTGCTCGACGGCGGCGCCTACGGCAGCTACGGGGTCGCCTCGACGTTCTACACGGGCGCGCTCCAGACCGTCACCTACGAGATCCCGCGCTACCGCTTCCGCGCCTGCCGCACCTTCACGAATAAGCCCCCCTGCGGGCCGAAGCGCGGCCACGGCACCGTCCAGCCGCGGTTCGGCCAGGAGGTGCAGCTCGACAAGATCGCCGTCGCCGTCGGCAAGAACCCGGCCGACCTGCGGCTTCAGCAGCTCTGCAAGCCGGACACCCTGACGGCGAACTACCTCACCGTCGGCACGATCGGGCTGCGGCAGTGCATCGACGCGGTCGTCGACGGCTCGAGCTTCCGCGACCGGTGGCAGAAGCTGCCCGAGGGGCGCGGCCTCGGCATCGCCTGCTCGAGCTACCTCTGCGGCGCCGGCCTGCCGATCTACTGGAACGCGATGCCGCACTCGGGCGTCCAGCTCCGCCTCGACCGGATGGGCGCGGTGACCGCGTTCTGCGGCGCGACCGAGATCGGGCAGGGGAGCGACGACGTCCTCGCGGCGTGTGTCGCCGAGGTGCTCGGGATCGCGGCCGACGACATCCACATCCGCACCGGCGCCACCGATACGACGCCGATCGACCTCGGCTCCTACTCGAGCCGGGTCACCCTCATGATGGGCAACGCCGCGATCGAGGCCGCCGAGCGCGCGAAGACGCTCCTCGTCGGCGCGGCGGCCCGCAAGCTCGGCATCCCGCCGTCGCGCATCGCCCTCGCCGACCGGCGCGTCTTCGACGTCGAGGACCCCGAGAAGGTCGGGATGAGCTTCCGCGACGCCTGCTGCGCCGCCGAGGCCGAGCACGGCACCCTCGGAACGGTCGGCTCGTACGCGCCGCCGCGCTCGCCCGCGCGCTTCAAGGGCGGCGGCGTCGGCCCGTCGCCGACCTACTCCTACAGCGCCGCCGTCGTCGAGGTCGAGGTCGACCCGGTGACCGGCTGGCTCCACGTCCCCAAGATCTGGATCGCCCACGACGTCGGCCGGTCGCTCAACCCGGTCCTCGTCCGCGGTCAGGTCGAGGGCAGCGTCTACATGGGGCTCGGCGAGGCGATCATGGAGGAGCAGGTCTTCCGGCGCCTCCCCGCGAAGATGTCGAACGCCGCCGTCCACAAGTTCCCGAGCATGCTCGAGTACAAGAGCCCGACGTCCCTCGACATGCCCGAGATCGTCACCTACGTGATCGAGGACCCCGACCCCAAGGGCCCCTTCGGCGCCAAGGAGGTCGGCCAGGGGCCGCTCCTGCCGATCATGCCGGCGGTCGCGAACGCCGTCTTCGACGCGGTCGGCGTCCGGATCGACGAGACGCCGATCACCGCCGAGAAGATCGCGCGGGCGCTCGACCTGCGCGACAAGGGCAAGGACGCCCGGGTCGGGCCGAAGGCGTTCCCGTCGATCGACTGGCCTGAGGGGCTCGAGGTGCCGCCGCCCTGGGAGGGCGGCGACGGCCGGGCGACGAACGACCCGAAGGCGAAGCACTACCGCGCGCCCGAGGAGCGGGGGCAGGAGATGATGTCGGACGCCGCCAGGCAGAAGGCGACCGCCGCTCAACGCGCCAGCCAGAGCAAGAGCGGGCGCGTCAGCAAGGAGGTGCGCTCATGATGCGCTGCCGACCGTTCCGCTACCACGCGCCCCGCACCGTGGCCGAGGCGGCGAAGATCCTCCGCGGCGAGGGACCGGACGCGATGGTCCTCGCCGGCGGGACCGACGTCATCCCCAACCTCAAGCGGAAGCAGTTCGCACCGCGGACCCTCGTCGCCCTGCGCCGCATCGGCGAGCTGCGAACCGCGAGCGACGACGGCCTCACCCTCGGCGCCGCGACGACCCTCGACGCGATCGCCCGCCACGCGGCGCTCCCCGAGGCGCACCGCGCCGCCCGCATCGCCGCGTCGAAGGTCGCCACGCCCCAGATCCGCAACAGGGGCACGATCGGCGGCAACCTCTGCCTCGACACCCGCTGCACCTACTACGACCAGAGCGCCGAGTGGCGCCAGGCGATCGACTTCTGCAAGAAGGCGCCCGGCCCCCACGGCACGGCGATCGAGACGCCGGTCGAGCAGGGCATCTGCTGGGTCGCCCCGGGCAGCCCGCGCTGCTGGGCGGTCAGCTCGACCGACGCGGCCCCCGCGTTGATCGCGCTCGGCGCCGAGGTGACCCTCGTCTCGGCCGACGGCGAGCGGACGATCCCGCTCACCGACCTCTACGCCGACGACGGGATGGCCTTCCTCACCAAGAAGCGCGACGAGCTCCTCACCGCCGTCCGCCTCCCCGCGGCCGTCGAGGGCTGGCGGAGCACCTACTGGAAGCTCCGCCGCCGCGGCGCGTTCGACTTCCCGATCCTCGGCGTGGGGGCAGCGTTGAAGCTCGACGCCGGCGGGACGGTCGAGGCGGCCCGCGTCGTCCTCGGCGCGGTCGCGAGCCGCCCCCTGCCCGTCGACACGAGCGGCCTCGTCGGAGGGCCACTCTCCGACGAGGCGATCGATGCGTTCGCCGCCAAGGCGGCCGGACCGGCGAAGCCGCTCGACAACACCGACTTCACCCTCCACTGGCGCAAGCGCGTCGTCCGGGCGTGGGTCGCCGGCGCGCTCCGCGAGCTCCGAGGCGACGACTCCGAGGAGGCGAGCCTCCTCTCCCGAAGCGCCGCCCGGATCCCGGAGCCGCTCTCGGTCTAGCGCGCGCTCCTAGGGAACGCGGAGCTCGACGTCGGTCAGATCCGCGCCGGCCGTCACCTCCACCTCGACTGACGCGGCGACCCGATGGATCGCGCCGACGTCGCGAAGCTCGATGCGGTAGCGGCCGGGCCAGACCCACCCGAGGTGGAGCGGGACGGCCTCGCCGCCGGCTTCGTCGAGGTCGATCGACCGCACCGCCTCCTCATCGGATGGGCGCATCAGCCAGACCTTCCAGAGCGCCTTCGCCTTCGGCAGGTTCCGGATCGTCCCGGCGAGGAGCGACCGGCGTCGAGCGAGGATCCGGACCGGCGCCGCGCTTCCGCTCCCGGGGAGATCGACGGAGACCGACCCCAACAGCGCCCCGCGCTCCGCGACGATGCGGCGGCGACCCGATCCCATGCTCGCCGAGAACCGCCCCCGCCCTTGAGCCCCTCGAGCAAGGCGCGGGCGATCGCTCGCTCGGAGTCCGCGTCCGCCGGCAACGGCGCGTGATGGAGCCGCTTCAGGAGCGCACCGCCCTCGTCGGCCACCAGGCCGAGCCGGCAGGACGTCCGGAGATACGGCATGCCGAGGTGATCGACGAGCCGCAGCCGCGCCCGGCCCGGCTCACGATAGGCGAGCTCGAAGGCGCGTCCGTTGACCGGCGCCGTCACCCGATGCACCTCGGTGGCGCATCCGCGCGCCCCGACCGCGATGAGGTGCTCACCGGCCGGAAGCTCCAGGGAGAAGCGCCCGTCCTCGCCGACGCGGGTGGCGTCCTCGGGCACGTTCCAGCCGGCGAACAGGCGGCCGATCGCCGCGGCCGCGTCGTTGTCACGCGCCCACCCGGAGCGGTCCGCCAGATCCCGCATGATCGGCTTGACCCACGCCGTGCGCGGCTCGGGCACGACGACGCGGCCCTCGATGCCGCGCGCGGGCGCGGCGCGGTCCGGGCCCCCGGCCGCCGCGCCGGCATCGTCATCGGACGGCGCCGCCGCGGCCCCACCAGCCGACTCGCCCCGATCGCCAGCGAGCTCGACTCCGCCGCCGGTCGACGCGCGGTCGACGAGGTCCGTCGACCCGTGCGACGGACCGCGTCCCGTCGGCGCCGTCGTCGACGGATCGCCGACCGAGAGGAGCGCGACCATCCCCGCGATCGCCATCGGAACGATCAGGGCCAGCGCCAGGATCGATCCGGCCGCCGTCCCCCCGCGAGACGCCTCCCGCGCTCCGCCGCCGGCCGGAGCGCCGCCGTCCCCGGCAGGCCCCTCCGAGGCGAGCGTCGCGCTCGCCGCCGTGAGAACACTCGCGACCGACGGGGCGGCAGGCGCCTCGACGCCGACCCACGCCTCGGCGATCGCCGCTCCGACGGCTCCGATCGAGCCGAGCGAGACGACCGGCTCGAGCGAGCGCTGGAGCTCCTCGAGACCGCGGCGGATCCGGGAGCTCACCGTCCCCTCGGGGATCTCGAGCACGTCGGCGACCTCGCGAAGCTCCATGCCCTCGAGGTAGCGGAGGGCGAGCGCGTGGCGATAGATCGGCTTGACCCGAGCGAGGTGCTCGCGGACGAGGGCCGCCTCCTCCTGGCTGGCGGCATCGGTCGCCGCGGACGTGGCGCCACCCTCCCGACGCGGCGCCTCTCGATCGACGGCGATCCCCTCGTGGAAGACGCGCCGCCCGGCGCCGCGGCGATGGCGGGCGGCGAGTCGCTCGAGGATCCGGAAGAACCACGGCCGGAACGGGCGTCCCTCCTCGAAGCGGTCGATCGCGTTCACCGCCGCGACGAAGGCCTCCTGGGCGACGTCCTCGGCCGCGCCGGGATCCCCGCCGCACAGGGTCCGCGCGACGTGGTAGGCGCGGGTCCAGTAGACATCGAGGAGCGCGGCGACCGCCTCCTCGTCGCGAGCCTTCAGGCCGGCGATCAGCTCCTGCTCGGTCATCTCCAGGCACATCGGCATGTCGAACCTCCTCGGGGTCAGCGACGTTCGACTCCGGTTGCCCGGACGATACGAATGCCATCCCGAAAAACTCTCGACTTCCTGATGTGCAGCCGGCCCCGGCCGCGTAACCGGCCGGGGCGACTCGATCTACGAAGAAGACGACGGGCGAGAGCTCAGCGACCGGACGACTCGCGAGCCCGCGCGAGCGCCGACCGGGCGATCTCGCGGAGCTCCTCGACGACGTCGGTCTCCTCGACGGCGGCGAGGGCGGCCCGCGAGACGTCGCTCGGCGCGGCGAGATGCGCCCGGGCGAGCGCCTCGACGGCGGCCCGCCGCCGCGCCGCATCCGGCTCGGCCGGGATGAGGCGGGCGACGGCGCCGACGACGGCGGCGTCCTCGGGGCGCTGGAGGAGGGCGAGGACGAGCGCCCGCTGGGCCGTCCCGCGGACGCCGTCTCCGAGCGCCGTGCGTGCCGGGAGCTCCAGCAGCTCGGTGGCGATCGGGCTCTCTCCGGCGATCAGGATGCCGCCGAGCCTGTCGATCGCGTCCGGCCCGAGCGGCGAGAGCTGCATCTCGGCGATCTTCCGGAGGACCTCGACCGACTCGACGTAGTCCTCACGGCGCCTTCCGGTCCAGGCGCCCGCCCCGCGCTTGGAGCTCGCGTGCACCTCGATCATGAGGTTCCCGGCGGAGCTCGGTCGAAGGAGCAGGTTGCCATCGGCACCGAGCGTCAGCCTCGCGACCTCTCGATCGTCCGACTCGATCGGGAGCGCTCCGTCGGCGCGGTCGATCGTGACGCCAGCGTCCCGGAACACGAGCGCGCCCCTCCCGAGCCGACCGATCAGCTCGGCATCGTAGGCGTCGTCGCCCGAACCTGCCGAGAGCGCGAGGTATCCGATCGGGACCGGGTCGCCCTGCGCTGCGAGGAACCACTCCCCGATCCACCGGTCGTTCGCGTCGAGCTTCAGGACGTCGCCGTCGCCATCTCGGAGCTCGGCGTGGAAGGTCCGCGTCTGCATCCAGACGCCCCTGCCGATCGTCTCGGCGCCGTCGACCGGCGCGCGGCGCACCTCGACGCGCCCGAGGGCTAGCTGACGAGCCGGCCGGGTCGCGATCCGGAGCGGAGCGTCACGGGTCAGACGCTCGATGGCGGGCGCGGCCCAGCCGCCCTCGGCGCGCCAGAGCGAGACGGCCACCTCGGCCCACGCGTCGGCGTCCCCCTCGCCCGCGCGGATCAGCTCGAGGCGGAAGGCCGGCGGGAGGGTGACCTCGATCGGGCTCGAGACCTTCTCCTGATCCGCCGCCGCCAGGACGGGCCCCCAGCTCCGGACCTGGGGATGGTCCGGATCGACCAGCGCGAACGAGCGGACCCGATAGGCGTAGCGCCGGCCGGCCCGCGCACTCCGGTCGACGAGCGCGAGCTCCGACGTCGTCCCGATCCGCTCCCAAGCCTGATCCGGATCGAGCGTCCCGTCCGACCGCAGGGCGCGCCGCTCGACGTCGAAGCGCGCCGTGATGACGAAGCGATCCTGCGCCGAGGTGGTCCAGGCGAGGCGGACCTCGCCGGGCGAGGGCGTCTCGGCCGGGACCAGCGTCACCGGGCGGTGATGCGGCGCGATCGGCCGGTCGGGGCGGTCCGGGTCGAGGTCGGGCGGAATCGCCTCGCCGGCCACGAGCGCCCGGGCGAGGCGCCGCGCCGCGCGGAAGGCGATCGCGAGGTTGGGGTCGACCCGATCCATCGGGGCGATCAAGGGCTCGAGGAGCCCGACGGCGCCCGCGGGATCGAGCTTGGCCAGGCGCCCCGCCGCCGCGCGGCGGACCGAGCTCGCGCGACCCTCCACCACGACGGAGGTGAGCGCCTGGCGCGTCCGCTCGAGCATCTCGCCACGAACGGGCGCGTCCGGCGGGAGCCGCGCGATCACCGCCCCGAGCCCGTCGATGCACGCGACCTGGACCGCATCGTCGGCGTCGTGGGCGAGCGCGCGCAGGAGCGGATCGAGCGCGTCCTCGGGCGCGATCCGCCCGGCCAGGCGACGGAGGATCGTCGCCCGGACGCTCGCGAGCTCGGAGCCTCCGCCAGCGCGAGGACGACCCGATGCGCCTCGGGGCCGAGCGCCTCGATCGCGCGGACCGCGAGCGCCTCCCGATCCTCGGGGAGCCGAGGATCGGGCTCGGCGCCGACGGCGCCACCCCGCAGGAACCGGACCAGCGCGGGCAGCGCCGCGTCCCCGACGCCTCGGAGCCGCCTCAGGATCGATCCCTCCGACGCGCGAGGATCGCCGAGCGCGGCCTCGACCGCCGACCGTGCGGAGGCGTCGACCTCGGTCGAGGCGACGCGCTCGAGGAGGAGCCTCGCCGAGTCGGCGGGTCCCGGAGGCGCGACGCCGGGCGTGCCTCCGTCGACGGCCGCCGCGATGCGCGCCAGCTCGCGCGCGACGACCGCACGGACCTCGGCGTCGACGTCGTCCCGGGCCGCCGCGAGCGCGTCGCGCGCCACCATGGCCGCGCCGGGACGGGCGACCGAGGGGATCAGGACGAGCGCCTCGCGAAGTCGACCGGCCGCCGCTGCCCGCACCTCGGGCTCCTCGTCGCGGAGCCGCTCGGTCAGCACCTGCACGACCAGGGCTCCCCCGATGACAACCGGCAGCGGCCGCCGCTCGACGAGGAGCTCGACCGCCGCGAGGCGCATCGCGGGGACCTTCGAGCGGCGGGCGACCTCGACCAGCTCGGCATCCGAGCCCTCGATCCGGCTGATCGCCTGGAGGATCAGGCGAGGGCGGTCGCCGTCGAGGACGAGGCGGCCGAGGTCGGTGTCGCGGTCGATCGGCACGGCCTCGGTGCGGACCGGCTGACGAGTGTGGACCTGCGTCGAGAAGATCGCCGCCGTCCAGTAGCCCTTCGGAACGCCGGCCCCCTCCGGCCAGCCGCGGAACGCGAGGAAGCGAAGCGTCGGGAGGCCCGCCGCGCCTTCGTGGACCATGAGGTGGAGGGCGTGCTCGGGGAGCAGCCCCGCCCGATCGACGAAGACGAGCGGGGCGATCACCTCGAAGCTCGGAGGCGGCGCCGCCGAGCCCGCCACGGGCGTCGCCGCGGTCGTCGGACCCGACGGCGGCGTCGTCGCGGCTCGGTCCCCCGCGCCCGCGGGCGCCGCCGCGCTCGCCCGCTCGAAGACGATCTTCGCCACGTCCTCGGCGGGGATCGTCACGATCTGCCCGCCGATCCGGACCCGGTAGACGCGCCCCTCGAACCCGACGAGCTTGCCCTGGAGCCGGCTGTCGTCCGAGAGGACGATCGTGACCCCGGTGTCGTTCGCGCCCGGCCCGGCGAGCGCCGCGACCGCGGCCAGGCCACCGAGCGCGACGGCGAGCGCCACTCCCGCGAGCCGACCGATTTCCCGTCTCGTGCTACGCATCGCGATCTCCGCTCCCGTGACTTCCCGAGGCGACGATTCGCCCCGGACGGCCACGAAAGGCAAATGGAGATCCAAGCCGTAACGTCGCGTCGGCTCGCGACGACCGTCGCCGATGACCACGGCGGCGGCCGTCGCGATCGGCGACGGTGTTCCGATCGGCGACGCTCATCACCCGCCCCCCGTTCCGGCGAGCGGGTGCCGGAGCTCGACGGCGCGGTCGAGCCGGACCGATCGCACCTCGCCGTCGGGGAGACGGACCCGCGCGATGCCATCCGCGATCCCGATGAGCGCGCCCGCCACGACCTCTCCGCCGTCGAGCTCGATCTCGACCGGAGGCGGCATCTCGGATGGGGTCGCCGGGCCAGTCCCCCGGAACGTCAGGGCGAAGATCCCGATCATCGGGATCGCGACGACGGTCACGAGCGGGCCGAGGAGACCGGCGCGTCGTGGCCGCCCCGGGGCGGGCGTCGGCGGACGCTCGACGGTCGGCAGCGGTTGTTCCGCGGGAGGTTCGGTGAGGCGGCGCCGCACCTCGGTCTCCGCGGCCGCCTCGTCCTCGGGGAGGTCCGCCTCGATCCGACCGAGCGCGGCGCCCATCGCCTCGGCGTCCGCGAAGCGATCGGCGGGCGCCTTCGCGAGCGCCCGTCTCACCCACTCCGAGAGCTCCGCGGAGACGCCGGCGACGAGCGAGCCGAGCTCGGGCGGGGCGTCCTCGATGTGCTGTCGGAGCAGCGCGAGCGCATCGCCACCCCGGAAGGGCGAACGCCCGGCGAGCGCCCAGAACGCGAGGCCGCCGACGGCGTAGAGGTCCGCCGCGGGCCCGACGTCGACCTCGCCGCGCGCCTGCTCGGGCGCCATGAACGCCGGCGTTCCGAGGACGTCGCCGGCGCGGGTCGGCCCGGTCGCCGTCGCATCGAGCAGCCTCACCAGGCCGAGGTCGGTGATGCGCGCGCGTCCGTCGCGATCGACGAGCACGTTCGAGGGCTTGAGATCGCGATGGACCATCCCGGCGGCGTGGGCGGCCGCGAGCCCGTCGAGGACATCGCCGAGCACCCGCGTCGCCGCGCGCGGGGGCAGCGGCCCCCGCTCGCGGACGAGCTCGGCGAGGCTCCGGCCCGGCACGTACTCGATCGGGAGGAAGAGCCGCCCCTCGTGCTCGCCCGGCGCGTCGACCGCCGCGACCACCCGCGGGTGCCGCAGCCGCGAGAGCGCGTCGACCTCGCGCCGAAAGCGCGCGAGGGCATCGGAGTGCTCGGCCACGGGACCCGTGAGCACCTTGAGGGCGACCCGCCGCGCCGGTCGGTCGCCGTCGCCCGCCTCGTCCTCGGCGAGCCAGACCGTCCCCGTCGCCCCGCGGCCGAGCAGCCCGAGGATCACGAACCCGCCGACGCGCTCGCCGATCACGACGCGCCCTCGGCGGCGGCGCGGCGCGCCTCGCCCTCGAGCTCGTGTCGACCGATCTTCTTGTAGAGGGTCGCCCGGTCGATCCCGAGGAGGCGCGCGGCGGCCGCCTTGTTGCCGCGCGCGGCGGCGAGCGCCCGGACGATCTCGCGACGCTCGAGCTCCCGGAGCGGGACGATCTCCTCGGGCGGTGGGGGGTCATCGTCGCCGTTCGCCGCCGGGGCCGATGGCGCCCGGTCGCCGGCCGCGCGCCGGACGTCGTCCGGCAGGTCGGCCGCCCGCACCGCGTCACCGCGGCAGAAGATCAGGACGCGCTCGATCACGTTCCGGAGCTCGCGCACGTTGCCCGGGAAGGGATGCCGCGCCAGCACCTCGATCGCGTCCTCGGCGAACCCCCGAACCGGCGTCGGAACGTGCGCGGCCAGCCGCTCGCGGAGGTGCTCCACCAGGAGGAGGAGGTCCTCGCCCCGCTCGCGGAGCGGCGGGACGGCCAGCTCGACCACCTTGATCCGGTGATAGAGGTCCTCGCGGAGCGTGCCCGCGTCGACGGCGGCGGCGAGGTCGCGGTTCGTCGCCGCCACCAGACGAAAGTCGCTCGCCAGCGGCTCGACGCCGCCGAGCCGCTCGAACCGCCGCTCCTCGAGAACGCGGAGGAGCTTCGGTTGAGTCTCGGGCGGAAGCTCGCCGACCTCGTCGAGGAACAGCGTCCCGCCGTCGGCCTGCTCGATCCGTCCAGTCCGCCGCGCGTTCGCCCCGGTGAACGCGCCCCGCTCGTGACCGAACAGCTCGCTCTCGAGGAGCGTCCCGCCGAGGGCGGCGCAGTTCACCGCGACGAACTGCCCCCGGCGCCGGCCGCTGCGCAGGTGCAGGGCGCGCGCGAGCCCCTCCTTCCCGGTGCCGGTCTCGCCGGTGATCAGGACCGACGTGGGCAACGGCGCGCACCGCGCGACCGCGTCGAGGAGGACGCGCCAGGGCTCGCTCTCCCCGACGAGGTCGGGGACGGCGACCGCGCGAGCCGAGGCCGCGCTCACCGGCGCGCGCGTGGCCGAGCCCGACGCGGCGCCGGATGGCGGGGAGCCGAGCGCGACCGCTGCCGCGCCGACAGCCGCGCCGACAGTGCTCGCCCCGCCCGGCCCGAGCGGCGCGCCGACCTCACCGGGCTCGGTCAGGACGAGCACCGTCTCGCCGAGCCGCACCTCGTCGCCGGCTTCGAGCCGGATCAACGCGCCGTCGGGACACGGGAGCCCGTTGACGAGCGTCCCGTTCCGACTGCCGAGGTCGCGCACGCGGACGCCGTCGCGATCGGCGACGACCTCCGCGTGCCGCCGCGAGACCCCCGCATCCGGCAGCGGGATCGCGA
Organism: Planctomycetota bacterium; assembly: GCA_029260755.1. GTDB lineage: Bacteria > Planctomycetota > J058 > J058 > JAJDCQ01 > JAJDCQ01. The sequence goes on from JAJDCQ010000189.1 coordinate 70,560, forward strand.
CCGCGGCATCGCGACCGATCGCGAGCAGCTCCCCGTCGGCGCCGAGCGGAAAGACCGCCCCACGCCCCGGGCCCTCGACGGTGACGAGAAAGCCCATGAGGCTGACAAGGATAGGGTCAGCCGCCCAGGCTGGCCAGGATCGCGTCGGCGCTCACGAGCCTCCGACGATGACTCGCTCCATGTCGCCTCCGTCGAGCTCGGATCCCCGACGATGGCAGCGAGGCCGCCGGTCGTCGAGGCGTGCCCTTCGTGACCGATGTCGGCGTTCGGCGACAGCCCGGCGGCCCGACTCGACGGGGTCGCCACGCCCGCGATCTCGCGAAAGGGCAGTACCTTCGGCGACCTTCGGCGTTTCTGGAGAGCCCGGCGCGTCGTTTGCGCCCGGGCTCCCGCGCGAGAGAGGAGGACCGATGAGCTGGTCCCTGATCCGGACGAACGCCCCCGCCCTCACTGTCGCCGCGGCCGCGACCGCCTTGCTCGCCGGCGGCGCCACGCCGGCGTGGGGCGGCGGCGCCCACGACCGGCGCGCCGCCCCCCCCCCCGCGCGCGAGCTCTTCGCCGCGGACGACGACGACGAGGCGCCGGACGATCGGCGCGAGCGTCTTCGCGAGCGGGCGGAGCGGGCCATCGATCGCTTCCGCGAGTGGTCGAAGAAGCGCCGCGGGGGCGGCGACTCGCGCCCCGAGACGCCGCGCGAACCGGTCGAGCCCGAGGGGCCCGATGCGCCCGACGCCTCCCCGGACGGGCCCGGCGCGGAAGACGAGGGGCGGGGATTCCCGTCGGTCCCTCGCGGCGACTACGCCGCCAAGGGGCCGTTCCGCGTCGTCTCGAAGCAGACGCCCGACGGCGAGCACTCCCTCTTCTACCCGCGGGACCTCGGCAAGGGCGGGCTCCGCCACCCGATCATCACGTGGGGCAACGGCACCGGCGCGACGCCTCGCGCCTACGCGGGCCTGCTGAAGCACTGGGCGTCGCACGGCTTCGTCGTGGTCGCCTCGAACAGCACCATGACGGGCAGCGGCAAGGAGATGCTCGCCGGCGTCGACTGGCTCCTCGCCGAGAACGAGCGATCCGGGAGCGACTTTCACGGGAAGCTCGACGGCCGGCGCATCGGCGCCGCCGGCCACAGCCAGGGCGGCGGCGGCACGATCAACGCCGGCGGCGACCGGCGGATCACGACGACGATTCCGATCGAGCCCGCCCCCGGAAAGGTGCGCGCGCTCCACGGGCCGATGTTCGTCATCGGCGGCGAGAAGGACGCGATCGTCGCGGTCGACCGGATCGTGACGCCGCTCGTCTACCGCCCCGCGCGCGTCCCGACCGTCTACGGGATCCGCGTCGGCGCCAACCACTTCGCCCCGGTCGGGTCGGCCGAGGAGCGGATGCGCCACTACATGACGGCTTGGCTGCGCCTCCACCTCATGGGCGACGCGAGCACGCGGCGTCTCTTCTACGGCGACGACGCCACGATCGTCGGCGACGCCGACTGGATCGTGCAGCGCAAGAACATCCGCTGATCCGCCGACGAGCGGTGATCGGTGTCGCCTAGGCGAGCGCCTTGGTGACGGCCTCGGCGCAGGCGGTCCCCATCTCGGAGCACTTGCTCGAGCCGCCGAGGTCGTAGGTCTTCACCGTGCCCTCGGCCATCACCGACGCGACCGATGCCTCGATCGCGCGGGCGACCCGGACGAGCGCCGCGTCGTCGTGCTTCTCGCCGAGCCAGTCGGCCATCATCGCGCCCGCGAGGATGGCGGCGCACGGGTTGACCTTGTCCTGGCCGGTGTACTTCGGCGCCGACCCGTGGATCGGCTCGAACATCGCGTGGTCGTCGCCGATGTTGCCGCCGGCCGCGAACCCGAGCCCGCCCGCCATCATCGAGCCGTTGTCGCTGATCACGTCGCCGGCGAGGTTCGGGGCGACCACCACGTCGAACCACTCCGGGCTCTTGGTCTGCCACTGACAGAACGCGTCGAAGTAGGCGTAGTCGCGCTTCACGTCGGGGAACTCGGCCGCGCCGACCTCGTCGAACACCTGCCGGAAGAACCGGTGGGCGCCGACGATGTTCGACTTCTCGACGCAGTGGACCTGCGGCCGGTCGGGGTTGCGCTTCTTCGCGAGGCGGAACGCGTAGCGGCAGACCCGCTCGGTCGCGGCCCGCGTGATCCGGATCGGCGTCTGCTTGCCGATCTCCTCGCCGGCGTCGTCGAGGATCGGCTCGGTCACGCCGGTGTAGGCGTCCTCGGTGTTCTCGCGGACGACCACGTAGTCGACCTTCTCGGGCTGCCACACGTCGAGGAACTGGTCGTGGATCTTCGCCTGCACCCCGGGGAAGAGCTTGATCGGACGCACGTTCGCGTAGAGCTGGAGGCGCTTCCGGTTGCCGATCACCTGGGCGTAGCCGGCGAGCTGCGCGGTCGGATAGGGCTTGCCCGGCTCGGTGAAGACGTCCTTGCCGTCGATCTGGTGGCCGACGGCGCCGAGGAGCATCGCGTCCGACGCCTCGCACTTCTCGAACGACCCCTCGGGCCATTCGATGCCGTGCTCGGCGTAGTAGTGCCCGCCGCAGTCGATCTCGTCGTACTCGAACTGCTTGCCGACCGCCGCGAGCGCCGCGTCGAGCACCTTGACCGCCTCGGCGCAGACCTCGGGCCCGATCCCGTCGCCAGGCATGGTCACAATGTGGTAGCTGTTCTTCATTGAGGGCCCCCGAGGGCATGGGGGCGCCGCCGCACGCGAGGGTCAGGCGGCACCCGATTCGAGCGAGGCCAAGAGGATGCCAGGGCCGCCCCGATCGCGCCACCGCCGCGGGCGAGGCTCGAGGCGCTGGCCGAGGCCCGTCCCGCGACGGAGAATGGCCGCTCCCACGACCCGGAAGAGAGACCACGACGATGAACATCGAGCTCGCCCACGGACGCCTCCACCTCGAGGTCACCGGCGAGGCCACGGCCCCGGCCGTTCTCTGGATCCACGCGTTCCCGCTCGGCGGCGCCCAGTGGCGGACGCAGGTCGATGCGATCGGCGGGCGCCGCCACGTCGTGCCCGACCTCCCGGGGTTCGGCGCGAGCCCGGCCCTCCCCGACGCCGCCCCGCTCACGATGGACCGGGCGGCGGACATCCTCGCCGCCACCCTCGATCATCTCGCGATCGACCGCGCGAGCGCCGTCGGCCTGTCGATGGGCGGCTACATCCTGATGGCCATGCTCCGGCGCCACCCGGACCGGATCGCCGCCGCCGTCCTCGCCGACACGCGCGCGCAGGCCGACACCGACGAGGGCAAGGCGAACCGCGAGGCCTTCGCCGTGAAGGTGCTCGAGGAGGGACCGAAGGCGGCGACCGTCCTCGTCCCGAAGCTCATCGCCTCGCCCGTCGACGGAGACGTGGGCCGCCGCGTCGAGTCGCTCATCCTGACGGCGTCGGCCGAGGGCATCGCGGCCGCGAGCCGCGGGATGGCCCTGCGCCCCGACTCGCGGCCGGGCCTCGCCGAGGTGAGCTGCCCGGCCCTCGCCCTCGTCGGCGCCGAGGACGGGCTCACCCCGCCCGCCGACGCCCGGCTCATCGCCGATGCGATCCCCGGCGCGACCCTCGTCGAGATCGAGGGCGCCGGCCACCTCGCCAACCTCGACCGCCCCGCCGAGACGACCCGCGCGGTCGAGGCCTTCCTCGATCGCGTGGCCGCCGGGGCGTCGAAGTGACCGCGACGCCGCTCCTCCTCTGGGCGTCGATCGCCTCGGCGCTCGCCGGGGGCGATCTCGTCGACCTCGCCTCGTCTGCCGAGCTCGGCGCCGCGTTCGACGCCCTCGGCGATCGACGCCGCCTGATCGTGGTGGTCTCGCCGACCTGAGGCATCTGCGTCGACGGCGCCCGTTGGGTCGCCGAGGAGGCGCTCGCGCAGCCGGGCGCGCGCGACGTCCGCGCCATCTTCGTCTGGATGCCGGTGGTCGGGGGCGACGACCGCGCCGCCGCGCGCGCCCGCGCCGTCGAGCTCGACGACCCGCGGATCGAGCACCGCTGGGCGGGCGACCGCGCGATCGGCCGCTTCCTCCTCGCCTACCTCGAGCGCGAGGCTCCCGAGCTCGCCGACCGCCCGCCGTTCGGCGGCGGATACGTCTGGGACGCCTACCTCCTCTGGGACGCTGGCGTCCGCTGGGGCAAGGCCGGCCCGGACACCGCGCCGCGGGCCGGCGGCGCGACGATCATGAACGAGCGCGGGCCGCTCCGCCGCGCGCTCCGCCGCCGCGGTCGGCTCTACTGACGATGTCGGACGCCCCGGTCGGATCCCGCTTCGGTCCCTACGTCGTCGAGGCGCGCCTCGGCGCGGGCGGCATGGGCGCCGTCTACCGGGCGCGTCACTCCGAGACGGGCGTCGTCCACGCCCTCAAGACCGTCCACAGTCACCTCTCCACGACGGGCGACTTCGCCCGCTTCCGGCGCGAGATGCAGACGCTCGCCCGGCTCGACCACGTCGACGGCATCGTCCGCGTGTTCGCCTACGGGATGGAGGGCGACACGCCGTGGGCGGCGATGGAGCTCGTCGAGGGCGAGAGCCTCGGCAAGCGGATCGCGTCGGGCCCGCTCCCGGTGCGCGAGGCGGTCGGGATCGTCGCCGTCCTCGCCCGGGCCCTCGAGGAGGTCCACCAGCTCGGCGTCCTCCACCGCGACGTCAAGCCGTCGAACGTGATCGTCGATGCGGCGGGGCGGCCGTGCCTGATCGACTTCGGCCTCGCCCGGGTCGCGAGCGCGTCCCGGCTGACCGCCACCGGGGAGACGCTCGGGTCGCCCGGCTACATGGCGCCCGAGCAGGTCGAGCTCGATGCCTCCGCGGACGAGGTCGGCCCGCGGACCGACGTCTACGGGCTCGGCGCCCTCCTCTACGGCTTGCTGATCGGACGCCCGCCCGTCAACGCCTCCGGCGGGCCGCTCGCCATCGTCGCCGTCCTCACCGAGTGGCCCGAGCCGCCGAGCCGGTACGCGCCGGAGATCCCCCCGGTCCTCGACGCGATCTGCCTCCAGGCCCTCCACAAGGCCGCCGGCCCGCGCCCCCGATCGGCCGCCGCCCTCGCCGAGCTCCTCGAGCGCTGGCTCGCCGGCGCGCCCGTCGTCGCCCGCGCGCCGGGGCGCGTCGACCGCCTCAAGCTCCGCATCCGGCGTCGGCGCCGCGCGGTCGCGACGGGGTCGCTCCTCATCGCCGCGGCGGTCGCCGCGGTCGCCTTCTTCGCCGCCGGAGGGGCGCCCCGCTCGCTCACGCCGGCGCACGTCGGCACGATCCGCGATCGTCTCGCCCGCCACGGCGCTCCGCTCGAGCCCGACGAGCTCCGCGGCCTCGAGGCGACCGCCGCGACCGCCGAGGCGTCCGACGACGCCCGATCCCGTGCCGCTGCCGCGCGCCTCCTCCTCGCCCTGAACCGCGTCCTCACCTCCGAGGCGGGGGCGGCGGACGGGCTGGCCGAGCTCGTCCGGCGCGACGCGCCTCCGAGCCTGACCGACGTCGACCTCGTCGCCACCGTCCTCGCCCGCGCGTCGCGGTTCGCCGAGCTCGATCGGTTCCTCCACCGGCACGAGCCCGTCATCCCGTCCCCCCAGCGATCGGCGCGCGCCCTCGCCCGCTCCTACCTCGACCCCGGCGCGCCGCTTCCCCCGGTCGACCCCGCAGCGCTCGCGGCGCTCGTCGCTCCCCGCGTCGGGCTGCAGAGAGACGAGCGCGGTCGCGTCCTCGCCCGGGCCGCCCGCCACGCCGTCGAAGCGGGCGACGCGACGCGTGCCCTCGAGCTGCACCGCGAGGCTCTCCACAACGGGGTCATCGCCGACGACCCGGGCGGCTTCCCGACCCCGGTTCGCGCCGCGGGGGTGCGGCTCGTCGTCGACCTCCTGTTGCGCGGGGAGATCGAGGAGGCCGAGGGGGTCGCCGCGCTCGTCGTCGGGGCGCCGGGCGACGCGCGCGAGCTCCCCGTCGACGACGGGGTCGCTCTCCTCGAGGCGGTCCGCGCCGCGTTGCCCGATCAGGCCGGCCGAGGCGGGGCCGACCTCCGCCCGATCTCGCTCGGCGGGGCGCTCCTCCTCCGCCACGGGCTCGATCCGGCGTGGAACCGATGGGGCGGCGCGGTCCTCGGAGGCCTCGATCCGGCCGAGCTGCAGGCGGAGATCGAGGACCTCCTCCGGCGCGGCGAGCGGGCGCCCTCGACCCGTCGCCCGCTCTTCGCCGCCCGGGCGACGACGCTCATCGAGGCGCTCATCGAGCGGGCGAAGCTCTTCCTCGACAACCTCTGGAAGGAGTGGCGGCCGACGCGGTCGCCCGCCAGGGACGCGCCCGCGTGGGTCACGACGATCGAGGGCTGGGGCCTCGAGCCGCCGTGGCTCCTCCTCGGCCTCGCCCGCGCCCTCGAGCGCTGGGCGCTCCCGCCGCTCGACCGCCCCGCCGCGTGGTTGAAGGAGCACGCGGAGCTCTACCGGCGCGCGGACGCCCTCTTCGAGCGCGTCCTCGACCACGACCGGACGCTGCCCGATCCCCTGCGCTGGCCGCTCGTGCCCTACCGGCTCGCGCGGGTTCGGACGAGCGAGCTCGAACGGAGCCGCGAGGCGTATCCTCTGCACGACCCCGTGGCGGCCGCGGCCCTCATCGTCGAGGCCGCGCGGATCCAGCGGGCGACCCTGCCCCGCGCCTTCGCGATCGTCGACGGCCTCGAGGGGGCCCGCCGGAGCGAGACCCACCCCCAGGCGCTCGCGGGCTGGCAACAGATCATCTCGTTCGGCGCCCGCCTCACCAACCAGCTGATCTTCTTCGACGTTCCCGGGGACCTCTCGCGGCTCGCGCGCGTCGGCACCGAGCAGCCGCTGCCCGGAGACGGACCGCTCCGCTGCTGCGGAGGCGGCGGCGATGCCGGTCCGGGTCTCGCCGAGCTCCTCGCGAGCCTCGAGGCGCTCCACGGGGAGGACGCCGTGCGCGACGACATCGCGGAGCGGCGCGCGTCGGCGCGGCGGTGGCTCAACGACGCCGTCCTCGCGAGCGCGCGCGCCCGTCACGCCGTGCGCCACGAGCGCTGGGACGAGGCGCTCGCGGCCGCCGACGACGCCGTCGCCCGGGCCCGGTCGGTCGAGACCGGGCCGCCGGCGCGGAGCCTCTGGATCAACGAGCTGTGCATCCGGCTCGAGTGGCGGGCGCTGCTCCACCGGCGGCTCGGGAACCGGGACGCGGAGCGCGCCGACCTCGACGAGAAGGAGAAGCTGCGCGAGGAGCTCCGCTGACCGTCCGAGCGACCGGGTCAGTCGCCCGGCGGCGCGTCGACGCGCCAGACCCCGTCGGCGGGATCGAGGGTCCAGGTCCGCTTCCGGTCGCGGAAGGTGCGGGCGCGGTCGACGGGGCGCGGCCGCAGGAGCGAGACGCCGTCGAACGCCTCGTCCTCGGCCCGCCCCCCGGCGAGCTCGACCAGGGTCGGGGCGATGTCGATGATCTGCGCGTCGCCGCGCCGCACGCCCGGCTCCACGCTCGGCGCCCGGAGCATCATCGGAATCCGCGGCCCCCAGTCGCCTCGCACCTTCGGGAAGCCCTCGGGCTCGAGCGCCGTCGCGCCGGTGTGACGGAGCCCGTGGTCGGCCGTCACGAGGAGCGCCGCCCGGTCGCGCAGCCCGGCCCGGTCGATCGCGCCGACGAGCCGCCCGAGGAGTCGGTCGGCGTAGCGGACCTGCTCGCGGTACTGGGCGATCACGGCCTCGGGCGGGCTGCTCCGATGCCGCAGGGTGTAGTGCGATCCTCCCGAGGGCGCCCCGTCGCGGTCGAGGATGAACGGGTCGTGCGGCACCGAGAGGTGCCAGTAGACGACCCGTCCGGCCGCCGCGTCGCCGTCCGCGATGATCGCCTCGACCCGCTCGGCCTGCCGGGCGACGCCGAGGTGGACGAAGTCGCCGAGGCGCGGGACGGTCACGTGGCGGAGCGGGAGGGGGAGCATCTTCTGCGCCATCACGGCGAAGTAGCCGCCAGCGAGGAGCGGGTCGCCGTCGAGGAGGTCGCTCTTGCCGCGGAATCGGATCCGGCGCGCGCCCTCGCGGCCCGCCTCTCGCTCCCAGAGCCAGCGATCGATCCACGGCCACCCGCAGACCGCATCGATCGTGTAGCCCGGCGGCAGGTGCGCGAAGAGGGTCGGCGCCTTCCGGGCGGCGGCGCCGCGCCGCCCGGTGAGCAGGCTCGGCAGGGCGTGCCCGGTCCAGGCCTCGGTCGAGGTTGCGTCGACGAAGGTGGCCGCCTCGGCGGCGAGGGCGGCGAACGCGGGGTAGGCGTCCGCGTCGATCTCCCCGCCCTCGTCGAGGAGGGCCGGCCAGGCGAGCTCGTCGAAGACGACGAGGATCACGAGCGGGCCGGCCGCGGGGCTCCGCGTCACCTCGCCCGACGGCGGCCGCTCGGTCCAGGCGGCGCCGAGGAGGCCGGACCGGCTCGCGAACAGGATCACCAGGACGAGCGAGAGGCCGCCGAGCACCTCGGCGAACCGCGACAGCGGTCGCCAGAACCGCCAGGCGACGCCGACGGCGAGGGCGGCGACGATCGGCCAGAGGAGCGCCGTGAAGAAGAGCGCGCCGAGCGAGGGGGAGGCGATCGTCGCCTGGCGGAGGACGGCGGTCGTCGTCAGCCCGATCAGGGCCGCCCGCCAGCCTCGCTGGAGGCGCCCGGCGGCGGCGCGCTGCGCGATGGCCGCGTCGAGCGCGCCGACGACCAGGACCGGCACCGCCCAGGGCCAGAGGAGCGCCCAGACGCGGAACCAGCCGCCGGCCGGGAGCGACCGCGCGCTCCCGAGGATCTGGTTCCAGACCGCCTGGCTGGCGCCGTTCGTCACCGCCGCCAGGGCGATGGCGAACGAGCCGAGGAGGAGGCCGCCGAGCGGCGCCGGCGCCTCGGACGGGCCGGGCGCCGCGTCGCCTTCGGGCGGCGGCTCGCTCGCCGGCGGCGGCGCCTCGCCGGTCACTTGCGCCGCTCGATCCGGTAGAGGACGCGGTCGGAGCCCGGGACGACCTCGCGCTCGCGGATCTCGAACGGACCGCTCAGCGTCCGCTCGAAGGACGCGACGTCGTAGTCGTCGAACACGTCCTCGCGCCACCGCAGGAGCTGCGCGACCATCGGGTCGCTCTTGGGAACGAACTCGATCACGCCGGCGCGCGTGATCCCCGCGAGCCAGCTGACCAGGCGCGACAGCGGGACGTTCCCCGAGATCGCGAGGTGATGCACGAGCGCGAGGCACAGACAGAGGTCCGGGAGGCCCCGGTCGGTGAGCGCCCGAAGCTCCTCGCCGCCCCAGCCCTGCGCGGGCGATGGGTTCGTCAGGTCGATCAGGAGCGGGAGGATCGATCCCGACCGTCCGTCGTCCCGCAGCCGCTCGTAGAGGGCGGCGACCGCCTCGGGGTCGCCGTCCATCGCGACGGTGGTCTCGGCGTGGCGCGCCGCGATGAGGCTGAAGCGGCCGGTGTTCGCCCCGAGATCCCAGACGAGCTTCGGCGCCGCGTCCCGGAGCGCCCGCTCGACGAACGCGTCCTTGCCGTCCTGCCCGGCGTCGTCGTAGGACTTGTCCTGCTCGTAGCGGACCCAACCCGAGCCGGGCGCCCGCGCCCGGAGCCGCCCGACCGACGCCCGGAGGCCCGCGATCAGACCGAGGATCTGGGTCCGGCCGACCGGGATCGCGGTGGCCTCCGATTGCTCGGAGCTGCTCACCTTCGCGAACCGCTTGTTGAGCTACGCCTGGAGCGAGACGTGGGAGAAGACGCCGCGGCGGAGCTTCTTCCGGAGGGGGAGGAGTCGCGCGAGCTCCTCGGGCGCGATCCCCTCGACCGCGCTCCGCATCCACGGCTGGAAGGGCACGCCGGCGAGCGCCTCGAGGAGGAGCGGGTTGAGCATCGTGCGGCAGAACTGGGCGTAGGCCTGCCAGGGCTTGCCTTCCTGCCAGGGCTCGAAGCTCGAGACGTCGATGTGGACGGGCCGGGCGCCGATGAACTGCACGTTGTAGGGCTTGGCGTCCTTGAGGACGAAGCCGCGCTCGAGCGCGGCGGCGGCGAGGTCGAGCTGGAGGAGCGCCGCGTCGCGGAGCATCTCGAACGGCCACTCGTAGCAGTACGAGATGAACGGGACGCGCGGGTGCTCGACGACGAGGGCGACGTCGGGGACGATCGCCTCGACGCCGGCGACCGCGGACGGGTCGACCGGGACGGCATCGATGAGCCCGCCGCCGGCGGTGAGCTGCTCGAAGAGACCGCTGTCCTGGAGGGCGCGGAAGCGCTCGGCGCCCCGCGGGGTGAAGGCGCGGAAGATCCGACCGTCGCGGGAGACGACGCGGGCGTCCGGGTCCTTGAACGAGGCCGGATCGGCGACGGGGGACGTCACCGGACGTCCGCTTCCTCCGGGGCCGGCGCCGGTGCCTCGCTCGCCTCGCTCGCCTCGCTCGTCTCGAGCGCGGGCGGGGCCGCCTCGCCTCGGCCGAGCAGGGCGCGGGTGATGCGCGCCCAGTACATCTTCACCACCATCAGCGCGCCGGCCACGCCGCCGAGGACGATCTGCACGACGATGCCGCCCGCGGTCGGGTCGACGTAGGCCAGGGGAGGTGCCATGAGTGGAACGCTAAACCTTTTGCCGGCAATCTGAAGCGGCGATATGGTAGCAGCGGGTCGGGCCCGACTCAAGGTGAGGCCGCATCTTTCCCGGCCGACGGCGAGGCCCAGGATCAGCGGATCATGCCCCCTTCACCCGCCGCGATCGTCCAGCCGGGCACGACGATCGGTCCCTACGTCGTCGAGTCGCGCATCGGACGCGGCGGGATGGGCAGCGTCTGGCTCGCCCGCCACGCGCAGACCCGCGCCCCCTACGCCCTCAAGATCGTCGCGACCAACCTCCTCGTCGGCGACGCCCGGCGAGCCTTCGCCCGCTTCCAGCGTGAGGCCGAGGCGCTCGCGAAGATCGACGAGCACCCGGGGATCGTCCGCGTGTTCGGCAGCGGCGTCCATCACGGAACGCCGTGGTACGCGATGGAGAGGGTCGAGGGCATCTCACTCGCCGAGCGCCTCGACCGCGGCCCGCTCGACGCGGCCGCCGCGGCTCGCCTGGTCGCCTCGATCGCGAACGCGATCGCCTACGCCCACGAGCGCGGGATCGTCCACCGCGACCTCAAGCCCGAGAACGTCCTCATCGACGCCGCCGGACGGGCCCGCGTCGTCGACTTCGGCCTCGTCCTCGAGGAGGGCGCGCAGCGCCTCACCCAGACCGGCGCCATGGTCGGCACCCCCCTCTACATGGCGCCCGAGCAGCTCCGGAGCGCGAGCGGCAGCGGGAGCGCCAGCCACCCCGAAGCCGACCTCGCGGCCATGGCCGCCGAGCAGCCCCGCGTCGGCCCGCTCGCGGACGTCTACGCCCTCGGCGGCATCCTGTTCGCCGCGCTCGTCGGGCGGGCCCCCTTCGCCGACCGGCAGGGGCTCGAGGTGCTGCGCGCCGTCCTGACCGACGTCGCCCCGTCGCCGCGCTCGCTGGTTTCGAGCGTGCCGCGCCCGCTCGAGACGATCTGCCTCCACGCCCTCGAGAAGGACCCGAGCCTTCGCTACGAGAGCGCGGCAGCAATGGAGGCCGACCTCGAGCGGTTCCTCCGGGGCGAGCCGATCGCGGCGAGCGGCGTGAGCGGGCTCGGACGGCTCGGGCGTCGCATGCTCCCGCGCTCGCCCGCCCGGATCGCCGCGCTGGGCGTCCTGCTCCTCGCGCTCGCGGTCGCCATCGCCGTCGTCGCCACGCCACTCCTCGGCCGCGCGCCCCCCCCGGAGGCGCGGATCGCCGGGCTCACTACGGCCTTCACCGACCGCGGCGCGCTCGACGACGCGCAGCGGGCGACCCTCCATGCGCTCGCCGACGACCCCGCGGTCGCGGACGACCCCGTCCTCGCCCGCCGCGCCGAGGCGTTCGCCCTGCTCGACCGGCTCGTCTCCGATGAGACCGATGCCGACGAGGCGAGCGCCCGACTCCTCGCCGCCCTGGCGCGACCCGACGGAGCGATCGACCACGCGCTCCTCGATGCCGCCGTCGCCGCCCTCCGGCGCCGGAGGCGGCTCATCACCCTCAGCGTCGTCCTCCACGGCGTCGCCCCCGTAGTGGCGGCGCCCCGATCGGTCGCCCTCCCGATGGCGCAGCTCCTCGCGGGCGACTCGGCGCCGGGCGTCGTCCCCGCCGAGGCCGGCGCGTTCCGGGTGCTGGTCGAGGCGCCGGGGCTTCGCCCGGCCTCTCGAGCCCGGCTGCAGACGCGTCGCGGCGAGGCGGCCCTCGCGCTCGGCGAGCCGGGCTACGCGATCGCCCTCGAAGCCTTCATCGAGGCGGCCCACCGCGGCGGCGTGCTCGGCGCGCCCGAGCGATGGCCCGAGCCGTTCCAGACGTACGCCCACCGGGCCTTCGCCGAGCGCCTCGGCGCCGAGCTGAGCGCGGAGGGGGAGAGCTGGACCTACCTCGACCTGCTCTGCCGGACGAACGACGACGCGCGCCTGGTCCCGCTCGAGACGCTCGTCGCCGCCTTCAGGTCTGCGGATGGCGGCGCCGGTGGGCTGCTCGGCGGACGTGGCGAGCTCGAGTGGGAGCGGGTCGTCTTCACCGGCTCGTATCTCATGCTCCTCGGCCTCAACCCGTTCGCGTCCGGGAACATGGTCGCGCACCTCTTCCGCGACCTGACGAGCGAGCAGCTCCTCGTCGAGGCCGACGCGGCCCTCGAGCTCGGCCGCAACGGCATCCGCGTGATGTTCCTGTGCCTCCTCGCGGTCGAGATGTCGGATCAGGACGTCTGGGAGCGCATCCGGGACGAGACCCGGCGCATCATCGAGGCGTGCGCGCGGCTCGGCGACGGCCGCCGCTGGTACCACAACGCCGCCGCCGCCGCGCTCCGGCACCTCGGCCTCCACTCGCTCGGCCTGGAGCACGCCGAGCGCGCGATCGCGCTCGAGGCGCGCCGCGACCGGGTCTGGCGCGTGCCGCGGAGCTACGAGGCCTACGGCGATCTCGCCCTCGACGTCGCCGCGAGCGGAGGCGCCGAGCTCGACCTCGGCGCGCTCGTCGAGGCGCTCGAGGAGGCGGTGCGTGTCCAGCAGGCGGTGGACGAGCTCGCCAGACGGATCCACGATGCCGGCGAGATCCCGGCGATCGAGCTGCATCGCCACCGCGGGATCTCGACGACGCTCGAGAAGCTCGTCGACGTCCTCCTCGCCCGGCCGGCCCCGCGATGCTGCACCGACGCGCCACGGACCGTGCCCGAGCTCATCGAGCTCGGTCTAGAGATCGACGCCTCGAACCGAACCGACTTCGATCGCGACATCGCGGAGCACTCGCAGCGGCCCGCCCACTGACGCGCGCGACGCGCGAGGCCCCGGTCACCGGAGGCCCGCGCCCGGGTTGACACGCCGGTCGGCCGCTCGGAGCATGAGGCGTCAGGCCATCAGCGATCCGTGACCATCCCCCGGAGAACCAACATGCCCAGGCTGTCCCGACCCGCCGCCCTCCTCACCGCCACGTTCATTGTCCTGATGATGAGCACCCTCCTGGCGCCGACGCCCGCGCTCGCCGACGAGACCGGCGTCATCAAGGCGCGCCTCGCCCTCGACGCGGTGGAGCGGAGCCTCCCGCGACTGGCAGACGGCGACGTCGCCAGCGGGAACAAGCTCCTCGCGCGGATCAACGACGCGGCCGAGGCGCTCAAGGGCTGCAAGGACAAGGCGGCCGAGAGCTGGCAGGCGCAGCTCGCGCGGGCGAAGAAGCTCGACGCCGAGATCCGGGCGAAGCTCGGGGCGGGCGGTGGCGGGAGCGGCTCCGGCGGCGGCGAGACGGCGCCTTCGGCTCCGAGCTCCGACACGAAGAAGGCCGCGGCGCTCCTCGATGAGGTGGACGCGGCGTTCCCGTCGCTCGCGGCCGGCGACGTTTCGGCCGGCAACGTCCTCATCAAGAAGGTGAACGACGCGATCGGGCTGCTCTCGAAGGCCGACGCGAAGGCGCGCGAGGGCGACTTCTGGAAGAGGACGGCCGCGCGGACCAAGCCGCTCGACGGCAAGATCCGCGCGCGTCTGGCCGAGAAGCCGGCGCCAGGCGCCACGCCGAAGCCGGCCCCGAAGGAGACGCCGAAGCCCGCGCCGAGCGGGGGCGCCGAGGCGGGACCGCTCACCCGCGGCGACCAGTACACCTTCGACACCCGGTTCGCCGCCAAGATGGACAAGCTCGAGAAGGAGCTCGCGGCGACGGCGCCCGAGAAGGTCGCCCTCAAGAAGAACAACGACTACTTCATGACGGGCGCCCGGAACCTCCTCGCGGTGCTCAAGGGCCTGAAGTCGCAGGACCACCCGACGGTCAAGGCGTCCTACACCCGGCTCCAGAGCTTCGTGAAGAACGTCGACGCCAAGACGACGGACGGGATCGCCAGAATCGAGAAGGCGCGCGCGACCGCGGCCGCCGAGTCGAAGCTCGTCGACGAGGAGCTCGCCAAGATCGAGGCGTTCTTCGAGCGCAAGAAGGACCAGAAGTTCCACCTCGAGCCGCCGTTCGGCGAGCTCCGGATGCGGAAGTGGATCGAGGAGATCAAGGGTCACTGGGCGATCCAGAAGAAGGGCCTCGCCCAGCTCCAGCGTCTGGTGAAGGAGCATCCCGACTACGCGAAGGGCAACCGCGTCGGGAAGCTCCGGCACATCTTCGAGACCTACCTGCCCACCCGGCTCACCCGAGGGATCAACAGGACGGTCGGCTGGTTCGAGGTGAGCGCCGGCAAGCAGCAAAGCGACATGCTCTTCCGGATCGCCAACGGCAAGAAGCTGATCGAGAACGAGTTCAAGGAGAGCTGGCTCGCCGACGACAAGTGGGTCGAGAAGGCGCTCGTCGAGCTCGAGCAGGGCGCCGAGGCTGCCCGGGCGATGGTGATCTGGCAGAAGGAGTACTACCGCAAGGACGACCCGGAGCACGCGAAGCTCGCCACGGCGCTGATCGCCGCGACCAGGAAGCTCGACGAGGCGGCGAAGCGCGTGATCGCCGACACCCGGATGCCCGAGCAGCGCGGCGACGCATCGCTCGCCGCGATCGCCAAGAAGCTCCTCACCGACAAGAAGGTGAAGTACGGCGTCGGCCCCTACCGGCGGCTCGTCGTGAACAGCAAGAAGCAGCGAGAGTCGGCCGAGCGCGAGGAGGCGCGCGAGGAGGGCTCCTACCTCGTCATCACGAAGTGGACCGAGACGTGGGACCACTTCCAGGTCTGCCTCGCCGAGGAGGTCGACGGGACGCTGCGGCTGGTCTACTACAGCTTCAAGTACTTCGTGAGCGCGCCGAAGTGGAAGACCCGCGGCGAGTGGTTCTGCTCGGACCGGATCGTCAGCCGGCGGATCCTGCCGGAGAACGTCGACAAGTAGCGCTCGACCGGTCACGGTCGTATCGGATCGGATCCACCGTATCCGATCCGATCCGGCCGCCCGCCTGATCGTTCACGCAACTCCTTGCGTCGCGGAGCCGGCGCGGGAGGGCAAGGGAGTTGCTTCTGCGCTCCCTCTCCCGATGGACTCGCAAGCTGAGGAGGAGCTCCCATGTCGAAGACCCGCACGATGTCCCTCGCCGCCGGAGCGCTCACCGCGATCGCGCTGGCCGCGATGCTCGCCCCCGGCCTCGGGGCCGCGAACGCGCGCCCCGACGACGAGAAGAAGGCCGAGGAGAAGAAGGACGACGCGAAGGCGAAGGCGGACGCCGGCTCGGCGACGGCCGAGTGGTACAAGGACCCCGACTGCCGCCTCGTCTTCTTCGCGGTGCTCGAGGGGCTCTACGAGGACGGCGTCCCCACCGAGGCGGTCGACCTCATCATCGGCAAGGAGTCGAAGCTCGAGAACAAGGTGAAGCACAACTTCGTCTTCCAGTGCGAGCTCTGCCACGCCGTCTACGAGGCCTTCGTCCTCTACCAGCGCCGGCAGACCTTCAATGGAAGCGAGGCCGACACGTTCCAGGACGGATCGATCGACGCCGACCTGCTCGATCGCCTCCGGGCCGGCGAGGCCTACACCCGCGTGATGGCGATGGGCACCCTCGTCCAGCCGTGGATCAAGCGGAAGCTCGAGAAGCTCGACATGAAGGACGAGGACCAGAAGAAGCTCCTCGACCGCCTCCACGAGCTCGCGAAGAAGGGCTACGCCCTGACCGACAAGCGCCGACGTGAGGACCCCGACTACGGCGACGACTGGCGCTTCTACGACGCGTGCCAGGCGTGCAAGGCGATCGACACGGTCGCGAAGATGCGCAAGGAGGGAAAATAGCCTAGGCTTCTCCTGTCCGGCCCCATCTTCATGGACAGGAGAACGCCATGACGCGTCACGCCCGCCTCGCCGCCATCGCCATTGCGGCGCTTCTCATCGCTCTCCCGGTCGCCCTCCCGATCGCCATCGGGGACGACGACGAGAAGGCGCCGCTGGGCGATCCCTATCCTCTGCCCACCTGTATCGTCGACGGCGCGAAGCTCGGCGACGGCTCGGTCGCGGCCGACCACGACGGCCGTCAGCTCCGGTTCTGCAACGACGACTGCGCCAAGAAGTTCGAGGCGAACGCCGAGGAGCTCATCGAGAAGCTCGACGCCGCGATCATCGCCGACCAGACGCCCCTCTACCCCCTGAAGATCTGCCCGGTCACCGGCGACGGGCTCGACGACAAGGGCGCCGTCACCGACTTCGTCTGGCGCAACCGCCTCGTCCGCCTCTGCTGCGGGAGCTGCTCGGACGGCTTCGAGGCCGAACCGAAGAAGTACCTGATCGGGCTCGACCGGGCCGTCTTCGAGTGGCAGGAGTTCGAGTATCCCCTCGTGAAGTGCGTCGTCGACGACGGGAAGCTCCCCGGCGAGCGGATCGACGTCGTCATCGCGAACCGCCTCCTCCGCGTTTGCAGCGAGGCGTGCAAGAAGAAGCTCCTCGAGAACCCGATCGCGGCGATCGCCAGGCTAGACGCCGCGAAGAAGGGCGGCGACTAGGCGACTCCATGATCGAGGTCGAGGTCGAGACCACGATCGCGCGCCCGCCCGAGGACGTCTTCGCGGCGCTCACCGACATCGAGCGTTACGCCGACTGGCTGCCGCCATCGGAGGAGTTCGTCTCGGTCGAGCGCACCTCCGAGCTGCCCGTCCGCGAGGGCACGACCTACCTCGACCGCACCACCAAGATGACGCTCCAGGGCGTGGTGACCCACTTCGAGCCGCCGCGGCGGGTGATCTTCCGGGAGCGCGCGCCCGGGCTGCTCCTCTCGGTCGAGGTCCAGATGGACTACACCCTCACGCCCACCGCGGACGGAGGCACGCGCGTCTACCGTTGCTCGGGCCTGAAGCTCGGCGGCCTCGGCCGCCTGTTCGCGAGCCGCGTCGCGCCGGGCGTCCGCAAGGAGAACGAGCGCATCCTCGCGGCGCTGAAGAACCACCTCGAGGCGGATCGGGACGCGGCGACCCCGGCTGCGGACGAGCCGCGAGCTCGGTGAAGCCCTTCGCGGACGTGCTCGGTCCCGGCGACCGGTTCGAGCGGCTCGTCATCGATCACCTCCTCGGCGGCGGCGGCGCCGGCTGCGTCTATGCGGCCCGAGATCCGGCGCTCGACCGCGCCGTCGCCCTCAAGGTCCTCCACGACCCTCGTCGAGGTGGGATCGGCGCGCTCGGCCGTTTCGAGCGCGAGGCGCGCGTCCTCGCCCGACTCGCCCACCCGGGGATCGTGCGCGTCCACCGGTCGGGCACTCACGCCGACCGCCCGTTCATCGTCATGGACATCGTCCCCGGGCAGTCCCTCGCGTCGCTCATGCCGGGACCGCGGCTCGGCGACGCCGTCGTCGCGGCCATCGGCGGGGACATCGCCCGCGCCCTTGCCGCGGCGCACGAGGCCGGCGTCCTTCATCGCGACGTCAAGCCGCAGAACATCATCGTGAGCTCCGAGGGACGCCGCGCTGTCCTCGTCGACTTCGGTCTGGCCCGAGACGAGACGGACGCCTCCGGGGACCTCACGAAGACGGGCCACGTCATCGGGACGGTCCGCTACATGGCGCCGGAGCAGATCCGCGGGGACAAGACGGCCATCAGCGCGGCGACCGACGTCTGGGGCCTCGGGGCGACCCTCTATCACGCGGCGGTCGGCCGTCCTCCGTTCGAAGGAGAGGCCGCGGCGACCGTGATGGCGGCGATCCTCCGATCGACGCCGGCCGCGGCATCGACCACCTCGGGCGATGCGGTCTCGGTCGCCCTCTCCGACGTCCTCGGCCGCTGCCTCGAGCACCAGCCGGTCGATCGGTTCGCCGACGCCGGGTCCCTGGCGAGCGCCCTCGACGTCATCGCGGCGGCGGGCCGTCCGTCCGTCGAACGAAGGGCACGGCGGCCTTCGGGCCGCCCGCGGCGAGCGACGAGGCCGCCAGCGTCGGCGCCCGCCGAGGAGCGACCGACGGGACCGAGGCCCGCCCTCGTCGTCGCCGCCGTCCTGGGCATCCTCGCCGTGGGCGTCGCCGGTTTCGTGCTCGCGCGGCGCGGCGCACGGCCCGACCCCTCCGCCCCTGCCGACGGCTCCGCGGGGCGGCGGGCGGCGGCGCCCGACGCGCCGAGCGGCACCGTCGCCGTGACGATCGACGCGCCGAGGCCGGGACTCGTCACGCGCGACGCGACGGTTCGGATCGCCGGCACCGCCCCGGGAGCGACGGAGCTCTGGATCGATGGGGCGAGCGTTCCAGTCGTCGAGGGAGGGTTCTCGATCGAGCTCGATCTCCGCGGAGATGGCGCCCGGTCCGTGTCGGTCCGTCGGACCGAGGACGGTCCCGCGCTCGCCCGGGTGGAGGTTCTGGTCGACCGGACGGCGCCGGTTCTCGAGATCGACGCGCCGGAGCCGGGAGCGCTCATCGGCCGGGTGACCGTCGCCGTCGCGGGGACCGTCTCGGACGCGAGCAAGGCCAGCGTGTCGGCCGGAGGCGCGACCGTCGACGTCGGAGAGGACGGCCGGTTCCGCATCGACGTGCTCGCCGAGGGAGAGGGCGAGATCGAGATCGAGCTCACCGCGAGCGACACGGTCGGAAACGCGACGCGCGGATCGGTGCAGCTCGTGCGCGACGGGCGACCGCCGACGATCACGCTCGAGTCGCCGGCCGACGGCCACCTCACCCGAGAGCGCTCCGTGCGCGTCGCCGGGCGCGTCGAGGACGCCCATCTCCCCGAGGCCATCGTCGCCGCCGGCGAGCGAGTCCCCATCGGACCGGACGGCCACTTCGAGACCGTCCTGACGGTCGCCGGCGACGGCCCGATCGAGGTGACCGCTCGCGACCTCGCCGGCAACGAGGCGACCGTCGCACCCCGGGTGCGCATCGACGACGAGCCTCCCGCGGTCACCCTCGAGGCGTTCCCGCCGCTCGTCGACGACCCCGCCCAGACCGTCGCGGTGCGAGGCACGCTCGGCGAGGACGGATGCCGCGTGATGGTCGCCGGGCGGCCGGCGACCGTCGACGGGCGAGCGTTCGTCGCCATCGCGCGCGTCGACCCCGGCGCGAACGTCCTCCCGCTGACGGCGACCGACCCGGCGGGAAACGTCACGGCCGTCTCGGCGAGGGTCAACTGGACCCTCCGCGACCGCCGCGGACCGCGAAGCCTCGTCGTCTACCGTGACCCGAGCTACTCATCCACGTGGGTGACCGAGCCGGACACGGTCGCCGCGCACTTCGTGGAGCGCGGCTACACGCAGGTCGGCGCGCGCGAGCTCGGCGCATTCATGCAGGCGCGGGTGGACGACCCGACGCTGCCGCGCGGGCTCTGCGTCCTGTCGCAGGGCTGCCCGCCCGACACGGTCGTGAGCGCGCCGTGGAACGACACCCTCCTCCGGCGCTACCTCCAGGCGGGAAACTCGGCCGTCTCGTTTGCGACGGGCGGTTTCCAGGCGGTCGGCGCCGAGGGGACGAAGGGCACGTTCGTCCAGGAGGGGTGGGCGATCCTGGGGATCGGCATCGCTCGCTGGGGTGGCTCACCGACCGACACGGCCAAGTTCGCCCCGGGTGAGGTGACCGCGGAGGGCAAGGCGTGGGGACTCACCCATGACGGCTGGTCGATCCGTCCCGCCAAGCCGGACTCGGTCACCACCGTCCTCGCGACCGACCCGGTGAGCGGCGGGGCCTCGGCCTGGTTCAAGAACTTCGACGCGACGCGCCCGGCATCGGGCTTCGTGTGCTGCTGGACGTGCACGGTCGCCGGCGACGACGTTCCGAAGCTCGTGGCGACGCTCGATCAGGTCGCCGCGCACCTCGTCCTCGGCGCGCGTGATCTCGCGATCCTCACCCCGAACGCGGACGCGGTCATCGAATCGGGCGACGAGCTCGACCTCTCGGTCCTGATGCGCGGGGGACGGGCTGGACGGCTCAAGGTGCGCGGGAGCGCCGACGGCGGGATCACCTGGCGCTCGCTGGGCTCGTTGAAGCGGCGGCGCGGCAGCGCAGACGACCGGCCGCAGCGCATCGTCGTCTCGGTGAAGCCTCGGCTGCCGGCGGGCGTCGCCTCGGTCGCGGGCTACCGGCTGGGCGTCGAGCTCCAGGGCGATGACGAGACGCTCGCGGACGACGTGTCGCTGACGTTGCGACGCAAGGACGCCCCGTCGATCCGGGTCACTCACCCGTTCTCGGGGGCGGCTCTCCGGCCCGACGCCCCTCTCCTCGTCCGATGCTTCGCGACCGGGGAGATCGACGCGGAGAGCCTCGCGGCCTCGTGGCGTCGCGACGAGGACTCCGACTGGACGTCGATCGGCGCGCCCGCCCTCATCGGCCCGAACGGGAAGTGGACGTTCGCGTGGAACGAGCCTCCCGACCGGTCGGGCGAGATCGTCGTGCGCGTCACGGGCGAGACGCCCGCCGGCGAGATGCGCGCGTTCACCCGTTCGGAATGGGCGGGGGACTGACGGTCGCGAGGGCCCTCATCCGCGATCGGTCACGGGCGGCGGCCGTGGGCGGCGAACACCTTCCGGATGATCGCGACCCGGGGGTCGTTCGGGGCGAGCTCGAGGAACCGCCGCATGTCGGCGAACGCTCCCTCGATGTCGCCGGTGTTCTCCCGGGCGATCGCCCGCTGGAAGAGCGCCTCGGGGTCGTCGGGGTCGATCGCGAGGGCCGCCTCCGCGTCGGGGAGCGCCGTGGTCCATCGGCGCGCCGCGTTGTGCGAGCGCGCGCGGTAGCCGAGGGCCATCACGTTCTTCGGGTCGAGCTCGATCGCACGGCCGAGGTCCGCGAGCGCCGCATCCGGGTCGCCGAGGAGCTGATTCACCGTGCCCCGATAGAGCCACGCCTCGACGTCGAGGGGGGCGAGGCCGAGGGCGTTGCTCAGATCGGAGAGCGAGCCGGCGAGGTCGGTCTGCTGGAGCCTCGCCATGCCGCGATTCCGGAAGGCGGTCGCGTAGCGCGGGTCGATGGCGATGGCTCGCGAGCAGTCCGAGATCGCCCCGGCGAAGTCGTTCTGGTGGTAACGAAGGCGCCCCCGCCCGTTCCAGGCCACCGAGAGCAGCGGGTCGAGCTCGATCGCGCGGGTGTAGTCGGCGAGCGACTCGGCGTCCTTGAAGCTGGAGAAGTACGCGCCCGCGCGATTGGCGTAGAGGCTCGCCTCGTCCGGTCGGAGCTCGATCGCCCGGGTGTAGTCGGCGAGCGCGCCCTCGAGGTCGTCGCTCTTCCTCGCGGTTCCGCGATTGCTGAAACCCTGCCAGTGCTCGGGATCGAGCTGCACCGACCGGGTGCAGTCCTCGATGGCTCCGTCCCGGTCATCGAGCCGAAGCTTCGACTGACCGCGGGCGCTCCAGGCGCGCGCCGACTCGGGCGCCAGCTCGACCGCGCGGGTCAGGTCGGCGTAGGAGCCCTCGATGTCGCCGAGGTCCTGACGCGCCCGCCCCCGCGCGATCCACGCGATGGCGTCCTCGGGATCGAGCTCGAGGGCCCGGCCGAGGTCGACCACGGCGCGGTCGGGGTCATGGGCGGCGGCCCGGGCGCGCCCCCGCTCGCGCCAGTGGGCGGCCGCGCTCGCATCGAGCTCGATCGCCTGCGACTGGTCGGCGATCGCGCCCTCGATGTCGTCTGCATCGAAGCGGGCGAGTCCGCGCGCGTGCCAGGCCGGCGCGTGGCCGGGGTCGACCTCGATCGCGCGGTTGAGGTCGGCGATGGCCGCCTCGCCGTCTCCTCGCTCGCGAAGGACCCGCCCGCGGGCCACCCAGGTCGCGGCCACCGCCGGCGCGAGGTCGACCGCGCGGGTCAGGTCGCGGAGCGCCCCGTCGAGGTCGCCCGCGCGGCGCCGCGCCTCGCCCCGGCCGGCCCACGCCGCGCCGAGGAGCTCGTCGGCGTCGATCGCGCGGCCGTAGGCGGCGATCGCGGCATCGAGGCGGCCGCCGTCGCGGAGGACGTCGCCGAGATCGCGCAGGGCGGACGGCCCCGGAGCGATCCTCGTCGCCTGCTCGAGGTCGGCGATCGCCGCCTCGCGCTCGCCCCGACGGCTCCGCAGGATGCCCCGGCCGCGCCAGGCGCCGGCGTGCTCCGGATCGAGCTCGAGGGCTCGGTCGTAGTCGGTCAGGGCGCCGTCGAGGTCGCCCTTCGCCGCGCGGCTCCGCGCCCGCTCGGCGTACGCGGGCGCCGTCTCGGACGCGACGGGCTCGACGCCGCCGAGGGCGACGAGGAACCGCGTGATCCGGCTGGCGAACGTGCCGTCGACGCCGAAGCGCGTCCGCGCGGCGAAGACGATCTCCTCGGCGCGGCGGCCGCCGAGCTGGCAGAGCGCGATGCCCGCGGCGAGCGCGCGGCGCTCGTCCTGCTCGCTGCGGAGGTAGCGGCCGAGCGCCTCGACCGCCCCGTCCCGGATCCCGATCCGGCCGAGCGCCTCGCAGCAGAGACGGGCGAGGAGCAGGTTCGACTGGCCGCCCTCGCGCGTCTGGGCCGCGCCGAGGAGCGCCCGCGCATCGGGCGTGAAGCGGCGCGCGGTGAAGCTCCGCTGGCGCCACTCGCGCGCCTCGATCCGCTCCTCCGCCGCCCGGACGGCCCGTGCGTCGACGTCGCCGAGCTCTCCGGTTGGTGTCAGGGAGCGCCATCGCTCGAGCGCCCGCTCCAGTCCGTCGATGGCCTCGAGTCCCGCGAGCGCCTCGTCCCGGCTCGGCGTTCCGGCGTCCCGGTAGTGCGCGACGACGACGTCCCGGAGACGCTCGCTCACCTCGTCGAGCGCGTCGACGAGGAGGTCGACGGTCTGGCCGTCGGGGAGGCGGACGAGGGTGAACAGCGCGTCGTCGTAGGCGATGCCCTCGGCCACCGCTCCCCGGCGCGCGGACGCGAGGACAGCCTCGACGACGACGCGGCGCTCCTCTGCCACGCGCGCGCGCTCCCGCGCGAGCCGGGTCCGCGCCGCGCCGACCGCGGCGCCGTCCGCGTCCAGACGACCGGCCTGCCCGAGGACGCTCTCCGCGACGCTCCACTGCTCGGCCGCGGCCGCGACGTCGGCGTAGGCGAGGGTCGCCTCGAGGGCGTGGGTGCGCGCGGTCTCGTCCTCGAGGTCGAGCGTGTGGACCGTCATCGCCTCCTGGGCCGCGTCGCGGCCCAGGGCGAGCAGCCCGCCGAGCCGGCGTCGCGCCTGCGCCGGCGTCTCCCCCTCGGGCCGGGTCGCCTGGCGCGCCCCGGAGAACGCCTCCCAGGCGGCGGTCGACCGGGCCCGCGCCCCGTCGGTGAACGCGATCCGCTCCACCGCCACGCGCCGCCGCATCTCGTAGAGGAAGGCGGCCCCGCCCGCCGAGGCGAGGACGACGAGGCCGACGAGCGCGAGCAGCAGAGCAGCCCGCCCCCGGTGCCGGCGCGCCCAGCGCCTGGCCCGCGCGACGCGGCCGGCCGGACGCGCCTCGATGACCTCGCCGTCGAGGAACCGACGCAGATCCGCGGCGAGCGCGCCGGCGGACGGATAGCGCCGCGCGGGCTCCTTCTCGAGGCACTTCAGGGTGAGCGTCTCGAGGTCGGGGTGGACGCCCGGCCGGTGCCGCCGCAGCGGCTCGGGGTCGTCGAAGAGAACCATCCGCATGAGGCTCATCAGCTCGGCGGCCTCGAACACCGGCCGACCGGCGAGCGCGCGGTAGAGCACGCCGCCGAGGGCGTAGACGTCGGCCGAGGGGCCGACCGCGCGCGAGCCTCCCGAGGTCTGCTCGGGCGCGAGGTAGGCGGGCGTGCCGACGATCTGCCCGCTCATCGTGAGCCGATCATCCGAGCTGAGCTCGCGGGCGAGGCCGAAGTCGACCACGTGGGGCTGGCCCTCGCGATCGACGAGGACGTTCTCGGGCTTCACGTCGCGGTGGACGACCCCGTGGGCGTGCGCGTGCTCGAGGGCGAGGGCGACGGCGTGGACGATCTCGGCGATCCTCCGGGGCGAGAGCGCCTCCCGCCGCAGGAGCGTCTCGAGGCTCTCGCCATCGACGAGGTCCATCACCAGGAACGGGTTCCCCCGATGCGCCCCGACCTCGTGAATGCTCACGATCCCGGGGTGGCGAAGCTTCGCCGAGGCGACCGCCTCCCGCTCGAATCGGCGCCGCTGACGCTCGTCGGCGCCCATGATGCCGTCGCCGATGATCATCTTGATCGCGACGTGCCGGCGCAGCGCGGTGTCGAACGCGCGGTGGACGACGCCCATCCCGCCGCGTCCGATCTCGCCGATCAGGACGTACCGACCGATCGTGCGGTTGGGGTCGGACCGGGCGCGCTGCACCTCGACCGGGAACGCGTCCGATCCGCCGGGATCTCGAGGGGTGGTCACTCCGCCATTCTGATCGCGGCGGCGGGACCGATCCAAGGAGCGCGGCGGCCCAGGATGGGAAAGAGCCTCCCAGACCGTGGTCATGGGAGGCTCTCGTTGGTGGCGGGGGTGGGATTTGAACCCACGACCTCCGGGTTATGAGCCCGACGAGCTACCTGGCTGCTCTACCCCGCGTCGCGTTGTCTGCGGGGTATTGTAGGGACGGCTTCGGGCCTGTCAAGGGCGCTCGACGCACCTCGTCACGCGGGATTCCGCGCCATCCCTCGGCTCATGGGGGCTCACGCGAGTCATTTCCCGAACCGGCGACGCTGCCAGCCGTCACTCGGTCCGGTAGCGCGGGGCGTCCTGATCGGCGGCGAGCTGGGCGTCGACCGTCGCGAGCTCGCTCTCGACCTCGGCGACGAGCGCCCCGTCGGCGACCCCGCCCGCGATCACCTCCTCGAGGAGCTTCCGCGCGGCGACCGGGTCGCCGAGGCTGCGGTAGGCGGTCGCCAGGCTCGCCAGGTAGTAGGGGCGGTTGGCGGGGTCGACCGCCACGGCCCGGACGAGGAGCGGCACCGCCTCGCGCGGCGCTCCGGCGTCGACCAGGACGAGGGCGAGGTTGTTCATCGCGACGCCGTAGCCCGGGTCCTCGGCGAGCGCCTCCTCGTAGAGCTCGCACGCGTTCTCGCGATCCTCGCCGACCCAGGTGTTCGCCAGGTTGGTCAGGACGACGGCGCGCAGCCCGGCGGCCGCGGCGTCCGCTCCGCGCGCGTCCGGCCCGTCGAGGACGGCGCGATACTCGCGGCGCGCGGCGGCGAGGTCGCCCTGCCCCTCGAGGGCCGTCCCGACGGCGAGCCGCTCCTCGGTCGTGAGCGGCGTCTCGGCGATCACGTCGTCGCGATCGACGCGCGGCGCGGCGCTCGCGCAGCCCGCGCCCAGGCCGAGGAGCGCGACGCTCGCGGTCGCGGCGAGGGCGATTCCGCGACGCCGGCGGGGGGTGGTCATCGGAGGCCTCTTCGTCATCATCGACTTCTGCTCCGGGCCGCGATGCGCGCGCCCTCGTCTCGACCGAGGAGGACCACGTAGGCCTGTCCCCGTCGCCTTCGATCCAGGGCCGGTCCGTCGAGGAGGTAGCACCGGCCGGCATCGACCACCGCCACGCTCCCCGAAGGTCCGACTCCCGCCACCGTCACCACGTGAGCCGCGCCACCGCTCCGCACCACGACGAGCACGGGGCGGCCGGCCTCGACCTCCGTCCGGACGGCGGTCCCATCTCCACAGCGCAGCGCCGCCGCGACCCCTCGCGAGCGCGCGAAGCCGACGACCTCGACCAGGCTCGCGCCGTGCGCCAGCCCGCCCATCGCGTCGGCGAGCTCCGCCTCGTCGGCGGCCAGCTCCGGCCGCGCGATCGTGAGGGCGACGGCGAGGCCGTAGGCGGCGCACGTCGTCGCTCCGACCGGCTCCGGCACCCGCGCCCCGTCGAGGAGATGATCCTCGCCGCCCGGCCGCTCGACGGCCTCGCCCGCCCACGCGCTCGCGCACCCGCTCGTCGCGACGAGGGCGACGAGCAGGGCCGCGAAGGCGGGGGGCGCGCGATGGCGCGCGGCGAACGGGGGCGTCGTCATGGTCCTCCTCACTCGCAGATGAGGAACAGCCAGAACAGGAAGATGAAGAGGAACGCCCGCCCGATCGCGCGGCCGTTGTGGGTCGCCCGCACCGTCGCGCCGTCGGTCGACGCGTAGGCGACCAGGGCGACCTCGTCCGGCGCCAGACGCGCGACCGCCTCGCGGGCGCGCGCCTCGTCGATCCCGTGCTCCTTCAGCATCGCGGTCGCGATCTCGCGGGCGACGCGCGTCTGCACCTCGCTCGCCCGGCCGCGGTTCTCGGCCACCGTCCCGGCGCGCCGCGTCTGGCTACCGATCGCACCGGCGTGCGCCACCATCGGCGCCGCGACCACCGAGAGGGCGAGCACGGGCGCGAGCCAGCGCGTCGCGCGTCGCCCGATCGGCCGCCGGCCGACGCGGTGGGTGGGAAGTCGTTCGCTAGGGTGGTGGTGCTGCTTCATCCGTCGGTCTCCTGGTCTCCGCGCCCCGGACCAGCACAAACCGGGTGCCGAACCGAGAGCGAGCGCCTCCATCCGACTGCATCGGTTTTCGTGGCCCGGAGATACGGTTTCGGCCGGGGCGACCTCGTCCGCTCGAGGCCCGGCCGGACCGTGGGAATCGGCCACGATCCCCATCATCTCCCGAACGAAAGACCCGAGACTCCGGCAGTTTTCATGACTCGCCCGTCACGCTTTCCGAGAGCCGGGCCCGTCCGCTACACTCTGATGTCGTTTCCAATCATTGGGCGCTCGAGGGAACCCGCCGCACCCGTGATCCACCCTGCCGACGAGATCCGCGTCCCGAGCTTCGACGGGACCGAGCTGCACGTTCACCGGCGCTGGCCCCGGGTCGAGGTCGACCGGCCCGCCCCGACGATCGTGTGCTGCAACGGCGTCGGCGTGTCGACCTTCTTCTGGACCTACCTCGAGAGCTACTTCGCCCACCGCGGTCATCGCGTCATCACCTGGGACTACCGCGGCCACAACCGCTCCGGCCATCCCGCCGACGAGACCTCGTTCACGATCGAGAACGCCGCGCGCGACCTCGGCTGCGCCCTCGACGCCCTCGAGGAGGCCGACCCGGTCGTGGTCGTCGGCCACTCGATGGGCTGTCAGGTCTCGCTCGAGTTCGGCGGCCGGAACCCCGGGCGGACGGCCGCGATCGTCCCCATGCTCGGCACGGCCGGCCGCGCCCTCGACACGTTCTTCAACTCGCCCCGCGCGGCGCGCACCCTCTTCTCGGTCGTCTCGAAGGCGGTCGCGCGCTGGCCGGGCGCGGCTCGCGGGTTCAACGCGCGCCTCGCCGCCAGCCGCGTCGCCCCGCTCGGGGCGCGCGCCCTCGGAATCGTCGACGGCTGGCGCATGCCCGAGTCGGCCCTCGAGGCCTACCTCGAGCACTTCTCCCGGATGGACCCGGCCGTCTTCTTCGGCTTCGCCGCGAGCCTCGACGCCCACGACGCGATGGAGTTCGTCGACGAGATCGTCGCCCCGACCCTCGTCGTCGCGGGCGAGCGCGACCTGTTCACGCCGATGCGCTGCTCGGAGGAGCTCGCCGCGGCCCTCCCGAACGGGGAGCTGTTCGTCGTGCGCGACGGAAGCCACGCCTGCCTCGTCGAGCAGCCGGACCTGATCAACGGTCGGGTCGCCGACTTCCTGGCTCGCCACGACCTGCTCGGCGCGCGGGCGGTCCTCACCCGCGACGAGGCCGCCGCGCCGGCGCCGCCGCCGCCCGCCGACGCGACGACGACGAAGGAGACGCCTCCGACGATCGTCGGCGCGATCGCTCCCCCCTCGGCGCTGTCCCACCGAAGCAACGCCGGCCGAGCATCCGGATGAGCGAGCTCGCCCAGGCCGTCGCCATGCTCCTCTCCTCGGCCCGGGACCCCGATCTGAGCGGGCCCGAGGCCCTCCACGACCACCGGGTCGAGCTCTTCGAGGCCGCCTTCGCCGCGAGCGACGACGAGCGCGCCGCCGCCGTGACGTCCATCGCGGAGGCCGTCGCCGACCCCGAGCTCCCCGTCGCCCGCGCCGGCCTCCTCGCCATCACCGCCGGAGCGCTCGTCGAGAACGGCGCGCCGACGACCGCCCTCGGCGACGTCCTCCTCGGACGGCTCCCCGCGATCCTCGGCGACTCGAAGCGATTCCAGGACGCGTGCCTGGCCGCGTTCCCCGAGGGCGAGCGCACCCCCGAGGCCGAGTGGGTCGCGATCGGCGACCGGCAGATCCCGCCCGAGACGGTCGCGTCGGTCGCCGAGAACGACCGCGTCGGCGCCGGAGCCTGGCGCTGGACCGACGAGTGGTGCCTCCCGACGATCGCGTGCCTCACCCGCGACCGCGAGCTCCGCGCCCGCGCCCACCGCGACGAGGCGCTCCGACGGGCGGCCCGCGACGCGCTCGGCTACGGCGGGTTCCTCTGCATGGCGCTCGAGGTGCTCGACGACGCCAGGTTCCTCGTCCTGCACGCGAGCGAGCGACGCGGCTTCGAGGTGACCGTCGGCGGCGTCGCCGACAACTTCCAGCTCCACACCCTCCTCGCCGACGCCCTCGTCCGCGAGGGCGACGAGGGGCCCGAGCACGGGTTGCCCGGCGAGCGCCCCGCGCCCGAGGTGATCGCGGTCGCCCGGGGCGACGGGCCCCAGCACGACGACGGCGCGTCGGCGCGAGGCACGTGGAACCTCTACGGCTGGCGCGCCCTCGACCCCGACGGGCGGCTCCCCGCCGACGTCCCGCAGGAGCGCTGGATCTGGAACGAGGGGCGCCCCCTCGAGATCGAGACGTTCGAGAAGCGCCGCGTCGTCATCCTCGGGCCGCCGGCCTACCCCCGGACCTGGAACGTCGCCCGGGTCTTCGACGCCCTCCGCGGCGAGGTCCGCCTCGACCGCATCCTCGGCCCCGCCGAGTCGGGCGACCTGCTCGCCGAGCTCGGCGCGGCCGCCGCGTCCCCCGACTGATCAGGAAGCGAGGCGAACCGATCGCCCACCGCGTCGTCGTCGTCGTGAACCCGACCTCCGGCGCCGGCCGTGGGCGCCGCCGCGCCGACGCGCTCCGGCAGGCGCTCGCCGATCGCGACATCGAGGCCGACCTCCGCGAGACCCAGGCGGCCGGGGATGCCACCCGCCTCGCCCGCGAGGCGGTCGACGAGGGAGCGAGGATCGTCGTCGCCGCCGGAGGCGACGGCACCCTCGCCGAGGTGGCCGAGGGCGTCCTCGACGCGAGCGGCTGGCTCGCCGCCGAGGCGGTCGAGGCGCTCCGCGGGGCGCCGTCGACGACCGGCGCGACGAGCGACGCCGCCCAGGCGCCCGCGTTCGGCGTCCTCCCCTCGGGCACCGGCAACGACCTCGCCCGCTGCCTCGAGGTGCCCGACGACCCGGTCGTCGTCGCCGAGAGCCTCGCCCGCGCGGCGAGCGCCGACGACCCGGCCGGCTCGACGCCCCGCGCCCTCGACGCCGGTCTCCTGGTGATCCCCGGCGGACCGCCGCGCGTCTTCCTCAACAACTTCAGCCTCGGCTACGGCGGCGTCTCGACCGAGTCGGCCGAGCGGATCCGGCGGTTCGTTCCCCGCTTCCTCCACTACAAGGCGGGCGGTCTGCTGGGCCTCGGCCTCACCCGGCCGCAGCCCGCGACGATCCAGATCGACGACGAGCCCGAGCGCGCGATCGAGCCCTGGGAGTGCCACATCGCGAACGGTCCGTTCTCGGGCCGCGGGATCACGTTCGCCCCGAGCGCGGACCCGACCGACGGGGCGCTCGACGTGTGGGTGATCGAGGGCCGGCCGTCGGTCGTCGGGTTCGCCAAGTGGCTCCCGCGGGCGGTGCAGTGGCGCGAGGAGTTTCGCGCCGGGAGCGCGACCCTCGCCGACGCGCCGCTGCCGGGCGGCTCCCGATCCATCCGCGCGACCCGCGCCAGACGGGTGATCTTCCGCAGCGAGACGCCGGTCGCCTACCACCGCGACGGCGAGATAGGCCATGCGGCGCCAGGAGTTGCGGTCGAGGCGCTGGTGCTTCCGGGATGCCTCCCCCTCGCAACTTGATGGCCTCCGCGGGGCTCCCTATAATTCGCGGGCCCCGTCGGAGAAGCCACCTGCGGGGCCTCTTCCAGCCGTTTGAACAGGTTCCAACCAGGTCGGAGTGGGCGCCGCCGTCTGCCGTTTCGCGCCGGCCCGTTCGCTCAGTTTTCAACCGCCGGCGCCCCGTCCTGAAGGGCCGCGGCAAGGAGATCGCAATGGCCATCAACAAGAGTCAGAAGCGCGCCAAGCTCGTCGAGGACGCCACCGCCAAGACGCAGATGCAGGTCGAGAAGAAGGGCCCCGGCGGCTTCTCGATCACCGTCCCCGTTCCCGGCGATCGGCAGCAGAAGGTTCGCGTCAACTTCGAGACGAGTGACTTCGAGCACGCCCCGATGGTCGTCGTCGAGACCACGTGCGGCAAGAGCGGTCGGGATGGCTACCAGTGGGCCCTCCAGGAGAACCGCCGGATGGCGCTCGGCGCGATCGCGCTCGACATGATCGAGGGTGAGGAGCACTTCGTGCTCGCCGAGAACATCCTCGAGAACGAGGTCACCCCGAAGAAGCTCTTCCGGGCGATCACCTACGTCGCGCGCATGGGCGACAAGGTCGAGTACAAGCTCACGGGCAAGGACGTCTTCTAGACCTCCTCGACTCGAGAGCGAGCGTCCCCCTCCGAGCCTCGGCTCGGCGATCGGGCGCGAACGAGGCGGGTCGCCCCTGGCGGCCCGCCTTTTCTCGTTCTCCCCACTCGTCCCCGAACATCCGAGGCCCCGACACCGTGGTCGAGATCGCCGACTCCACTGCGCTCAGCTACCACGAGGAGACGAAGTACACGCCCGAGGGCGTCGCCTCGAGTCAGCACGAGCTCGACTGGTCGAAGAAGCCCGACCTCTACAAGGGCTACCACCAGGCCCGGAAGACCGACCTCACGGTCTACGTCCCCTTCGTCGAGGGAACCATCAGCGAGGCGCTCGAGTCCTTCCCCCTCGAGCCGCTCGACGGCCCGCCGTTCTCGCTCGAGCACATCTCCCGGCTGCTCTACTTCACCAACGGCGTGACGCGGGTGATTCCGCACCCCGGCGCGCCCGAGCCGATGATGATGCGGGCCGCCCCGAGCGCCGGCGCCCTCTACCCGACCGAGCTCTACGTCGTCGCGACCGACGTCAGCGACATCGAGGCGGGCGTCTACAACCTCCAGGTGAAGGATCACAGCCTGATCCGCGTCTGGGAGGGCGACTTCCGCGAGACGCTCGCGGCCGCCTGCCCCGGCGCCGGCGACGCGGTCCGCGCCGCGCCGTTCTCGATCGTGATGACGGCGCTCTACTGGCGCAGCGCGTGGCGCTACCAGGAGCGGGCCTACCGGCGGATCCTCCTCGACTCGGGCCACGTCCTCGGCAACCTCGTCCTCTACGCGCCGAGGGTGGGTCTGCGCGCGGTCCCCGTCGGCGGGTTCGTCGATCAGTCGATCGAGGAGACCCTCCTCATCGACTCGAGCGAGGAGGGCGGCCTCGTCGTCATCCCGATGCTCCCGACGGCCGGAGGCGAGGAGCCCAGGACGATCGTGCCGCTCCGGAGCGCGTGCGTCCCGGCCGAGCTGGCCGAGCCCGAGCTCGGGCTCATGCGCGGGCTCCAGCGGGCCAGCGCGATCACCGGCCTGCGCCCGCACCTCGAGGACGTCTCGTTCGCCGACGCGACCGGCGTTCCGGCGGCGGCCGGCGACCAGCCGCGAGGCGCGAGCCTCGAGCAGCGCCACTCGTTCACGTCGGGGAGAACGATCGTCCCGAGCGAGCCGGTCGAGCTCGGCGCGAGCCTCGAGAGGACGATCATCACCCGCCGATCGACCCGCGGCTTCGAGGCGGGACCGATCACCCTCGACGACCTCGCCCGGATGCTCGACTTCGCCTACGGCGACGGCGGACCGTCCCCGAGCGGGCCCGCCCTGTTCGACCGCGGGCTGCTCGAGACGTTCGTGATCGCCCACGACATCGACGGGCTCGAGACCGGCGTCCACTACTTCGCGCCGCGCTCGCGCGAGCTCCGGCTCGTCCGGTCGGGCGACGCGCGCGGCGCGGCTCACCGGTTCTGCCTCGGGCAGGAGCTCGCCCGCGACGCGGCGGCCGTGATCGTCCATACGACCGACCTCTGGCGAGCGGTCACCCTCTACGGCGAGCGCGCCTATCGCTACGTCCACCTCGACGCGGGCCAGATCGGGCAGCGCCTCAACCTCGCCGCCCTCCGGCTCGGCCTCGGGGCGAGCGGGATCGGCGGGTTCTTCGACGAGCAGGTGAACGACCTCCTGGCCCTGCGGGCGCGCGAGGCCATCGTCTACGTCACGACCCTCGGCCGCCCGCAGGCGAAGGGCACCTGGGTTTGAGCGCGACCTCGACCGGCGCGCGCCGGGCGCTCCTCGGCTGGCGGATGAAGCTGCTGCGCCGGCGCCACCTGAACGCCTGGAACGCGCTGGTGATCGCGGGCGCGACGGCGGCCGCCTGGTCGTACGGACCGCGGATCGCCGTCGGGCTCGGCCTCCTCGCGAGCTCCGGCGGCGACGCCGCCGACCCGGCGGCCGCCCCCGAGCTCGGCGCGCTCACGACGGCCGCCCTCGGCCTCCTCGGGCTCGGGTTCGCGGTCGGGCTCGTCGCGACGACGGCGGCGGCGTTCTTCCTGATCGCGCGCTCGCCCGAGAACTACCTCCCGAGCTACCACCCGGTCGGGATGCGCGACATCGTCTGGGTCCGGACGATCGAGCTCGTCATCGCCTGCCTCGCCCTCTGGGCGCCGCCGGCGGCCGCCATCGTCGCGTCGGTCTGGGCGCCGGGGCTCGGCACCGGGCCGGCCGTCGCGGCCGGCGCCGGCGTCGGCGTGCTCGCCGGGCCGCTCCTCGCGGTCACCTCGGTCGGGCTGGCCCTCGTCGCGATCGCGATCCGGCCCGAGATCGGCCGACCGATCGAGCAGACCTCGCGCACGCCGCGCGGCTGGGGCTTCGCGAAGCTCATCGCGGCGATCGCCCCGTGGAAGCTCGGGATCGACGGCCGGATGCTGCTGCGACGCGACCTCGTCCTGCTCCTGCGCCGCGCCTATCCGCGGACGCTCCTGATCCCGGTCGTCATCGCGACCGGGCCGCTCCTCGCGGCGCTGTTCATCAGCGCGGAGAGTCCGCCCGGCGAGCGCCTCGTCTACACGTTCATCGCGGGGACGTTCGCCTCCGCGCTGGTGAGCTTCTTGATCGCGATCGACCTGCCGCGGTGGCGCTCGGGGTGGGCGTTGCTGGACCGGCTCACGCCGGTGCGCGGAAAGCCCGCCCGTCGCGCGCAGTCCGCGCTGGCGAGCCTGTTCGCGGTCCCCGCCGCGGCGCTGCCGGCCGCGACCCTGCCGCTGATCGTAGCCGAGGTCCCGTGGAGCGAGATGGTCCGCCCGATCGGCGGCCTCGCCGTGGTCGGGCTGGTCATCGCTCACTACGCCGCCTCGTTCGGAATGGCCACCGGCGCGCACACGCCGCAGCTTCCGAGCGCGACCAGCGGCGGGGGTGCCGGATCGGCGGGCGGCAGCGGCGGTGCCGGCGGACAGGAGACCGCCGCGTATCCGATCTCGGCCGGGGCGCTCGCGCTGTTCGTCGGCTTCCTCGAGCTCCTCCCGGTCATCCAGTGGATCGTGCCGTTCGCCTGGCCCTACATGATCCGCGGAGCGGCGATCAGCGCCGAGCGGGCCTGGGAGCAGACGGAGGTGGGCGCATGAGCGGCAACCTCGAGGTCCGCGGCGTCAGCAAGAGCTACGGCTCGGTGAAGGCGGTCATCGACGTCAGCTTCTCGGTCGCCCCGGGCGAGATCGTCGTCCTGCTCGGCGACAACGGCGCCGGCAAGTCGACGATCCTCCGCTCGATCGTCGGGCTCCAGGGGATCGACGCCGGCTCGATCCTCGTCGACGGGCGCGACGTCAGCCACGACCCGATCGGCGCCCGCGCCGCGCTCGGCTTCCTGCCCGAGGAGACGGTCCTCTACCCCGACCTGACCGGCCGCGAGACCCTCCAGATGGCCGGCGCGCTCCGCCAGCTCGACGGCGACCGGGTGGAGCGCCGGGCAGACGCGCTCCTGTCCTTCTTCAAGCTCGAGGGGGCGGCCGACCGCCCGGTGAAGGGCTACAGCAAGGGGATGCGCCGCAAGGTCGCCCTGTCGGTCGCGCTGCTCGGCGAGCCGCCGGTGCTCGTCCTCGACGAGCCGACCGGTGGCCTCGACCCGGTCAACATAGCGCTCTTCCGCTCTGTCCTCCGCGAGGCGCGCGACCGAAGGAAGGCGATCCTGCTGAGCAGTCACCTCCTCGCCGAGGTCGAGAACGACGCCGACCGCCTCGCGATCATGAAGGGCGGCGCCCTCCTCGCGATCGGCGACCACGCCGAGCTCCGCAAGACGGCCGGGCTGCCCGAGGACGCGCCGCTCGAGCAGGTCTACCTCTCGATCACCGGCCACCAGCTCGGCTCGGCCGCCGGCGCGTTCGAGGGCGGCGAGGCGCCGGCCGCCGCCGAGGTCGAGCCGCCCGCCGAGGAGTAGGTTGCCCGCGGAGGGTCGACCGGCCACGATGCCGGCGAGCCGATCCCGATGACGACGACCCTCCCGACGCCCGGCGGCCTCGGCCGCTACGTGATCACCGGCGAGCTCGGACGCGGCGGGATGGGCGTCGTCTACCGCGCCCACGACCCGGCCCTCCGCCGCGACGTCGCGATCAAGCGGATCGACGCGAGCGGCCCGACGGCGCACACGCGGATCCAGCGGTTCCAGCGCGAGGCGATCGCGGTCTCGAAGCTCGGCCACCCGGGGATCGTCTCGATCCACGAGGTCGGGCTCCACGAGGGCAGCCCCTACCTCGTGATGGAGCTCGTCGACGGCGTGAACCTCGAGCGCTGGCTCGAGACGTGCTCGCCCCGCGCGGCGGAGATCGCCGCCCTGGTCGGACAGGTCGCCGCCGCGGTTCAGCACGCGCACGATCACGCGATCGTCCACCGTGACATCAAGCCCGAGAACATCCTCGTCGGCGCCGATGGACGGGCGAAGGTGGTCGACTTCGGACTCGCCCGCGACGTCGCCGCCGACGACGCCCGCCTGACCGCGAGCGGGCAGATGATCGGGACGCCATCGTTCATGGCGCCCGAGCAGGCGCTCGGACGGGCCGGCGACGCGCGCACCGACGTCTACGGAATCGGGGCGGTCCTCTACCGGGCGCTGACGGGCACGCCTCCGTTCACCGGCGACACGCTCGTCGAGGTGATCCGCCGCGTCGTCGTCGACGACCCGGCGGCGCCCCGGAGCATCGACCCGACGATTCACGCCGACCTCGAGACGATCGCGCTCCGCTGCCTCGAGAAGGCGCCCGAGCGGCGCTACCCGACCGCGGCGGCCGTCGCCGCCGACCTCGACCGGTTCGTCGCCGGCGAGGCGATCGAGGCGCGGCCGATCGGGCGGCTCAGCCGGCTCGCCCGGCGGGCGCGTCGTCAGCCGTCGCGGGTGGTCGCGATCGTCCTGGGCATCATCGTGGCGATCGGCGTCCCGGCCGGCCTCGTCGTGCAGTCCACGCGGAGCGCCACCGCCAGCCGGACGGCGGCCCGCGAGGAGCGGGCATCGCTCGCCGCGGCCGCCCGGGCGGAGCTCGACGACGCGTGGTCGCGGTTCGCCGCCGGACGCGACGCCGCCCTCCCCGACGACGCCGAGATGCGCCGACGCTTCCACGATGCCCTCCTCGGCCACGGTCTCCGCGCCCTGACGGCCAGCCAGCGCCTCGCGAGCCTCGATGTCGGCGCGACCGACGAGCGGACGATCGCGACCGCCCTCGAGGTCGGCCGCGTGGCGACCGAGGCCGGAGCGTGGAGCGTCGCGGCGAGCGCGCTCGACACCGCCCGCCTCCTCGCGCCGGACGACGAGCGGGTCGCCGCCGGCATCGCGAGCCTCGAACGGGCGCGCCGCCGTCGCGACGGGGAACGCCGCGCGGCGATCGTCGCGATCCTCGACCGGGCCGAAGACGGCGAGCTCGACGGCCGGCTCGACCGACAGGAGGACGCCCTCTTCGAGCTGGTCCGGCTCGCCGTCGACGCGTCCGCCGTCGCGACGATCGTCGACCACCTCGACCGGACCACGAACGCGCTCCGCGCCGCCGCGACGGCGGCGATCCTCGAGGTCGCCACGCCGACCGAGGCCGAGGCGGCCGCCGGGCGACGGCCTCGCCCGGACCTGGCCGACCTCGTCGACCGCTGGCTCGACCCGGCGTCGTACCGCGGCGAAGGCCACGACGACTGGCTCGGCGAGGTCGAGGACGCGCTCGACCACCTCCTCGCGCGGGCGATGAGCGAGCGCCTGGTCGCGAGCGCCGGGCCGGTCGCGGGAGGCCCACGCCGGCTCATCGCCAACCGGCAACGCGCGGCCATCGGCGCCGGCGCGACGACGGCATCGCGCCTCTGCTGCGACGCGCTCGGCCGCGTCGCCCGATCGAACCCCGACGCGATCGCCGCCCTCGCCCGCTTCCTCCTCGCGCAGCAGGCGCAGGTCGAACGGACCGCCGCCGCCCTGGCCCTCATCCGCGCGGGCGGGCCCGCCGAGCACCACGTCGTCGCCGTCGTCGGCGCCGCGGTGCCGGGCGGCGGTCCGTTCGCCGACCGCGTCGCCCCGCCGCTCACCGAGGCGTTTCGCGGCCGGGAGATGCCCCGACGCTGCTCGGGCGTGGTGTGGCTCCTTCGCGTGTCGGGGAGGACGCGCGCCGAGGCTCTCACCGCCGCCCGCCGTCGCGCCGACGAGGAAGGGACCGATCCGGCCGCGTGGACCGAGCGAGGGCGCCAAGCCTACGCCAGCGACCTCCTCGAGGAGGCGAGACGGTCGTTCGAACGCGCCCTCGAGCTCGACCCTGATGATCTCGGCGCGCACGTCGGCGTGGCCGAGCTCGAGCTTCGCGTCGGGTCGCGGGAGGCGGCGGAGGCGGCCCTGGCGCGCGCCGCCGCGGTCGACCCCGACGACCCGGACGTCCTCCGCGTCCGGGGCGGCCTCCTCACGGACCGCCGCGATTACGAGGCCGCCCGGACGATGCTGGAGCGGTCGATCGAGCTCTTCGGGGCCGAGGCGCCGGCGAGCGCCTGGTACGAGCTCGGCCGCGTCCGGCAGCTCACCGGTGACGCCGCCGGGGCGCTCGACGCGAGCGAGCGAGCCCTGGCGCTCGAACCGACGAACATGCGGGTCTTCGCCCAGCGCGTGCGCCTCCTCGCGGCGCTCGGTCGGCGCGCCGAGGCGCTCGCGGAGGCGTCGCGCGGCGTGGCGCTCGCGCCGGGACACGGCCAGGGATGGTACGAGCGAGCGCGGCTCCTCATCGCCAGCGGCGACCACGCGGCGGCGCTCGACGACCTGACCCGGGCCGAGGAGCTCGCCGCGACGCCGCAATCGCTCGCGCCCGTGCTCCTCGAGCGGTCCCGCGTCCTGCGCGCGCTCGGGCGCCTCGACGAGGCGCTCGACGTCGGCGATCGCCTGATCGAGGTCGCCCCCGACGTGGCCACCCACTGGGTCGGGCGCTCGGTGACGAAGCACGCCCGGGGCGACCTGCGAGGCGCCTTCGAGGACGCGAACGAGGGGCTCCGGATCGATCCCGAGCACCTGGACGGCTGGGTGAACCGGGCGGGCATCCTGATGGGCCTCGGTCGGAGCGACCTCGCCCTGACCGCGATCGATCGGGCGATCGAGGTCGATCCGCGCGCCGCCCACCCACGGCGGGTGCGCGGCAAGGTCCTCCTCGAGCTGTCGCGCTGGGACGAGGCGATCGACGCGCTGAACCTCGCCCTCGAGATCGATCCGGATGCCCACGACGCCCTCGTCTGGCTCGGCGAGGCGTCGAAGCGGAGCGGGGATCTCGATGGCGCCCTCGCCGCGTTCGGCAAGGCGATCGAGGTCGCGCCGGGTCATCCCCACGCCTGGGCGCTGCGCGGGAGGATCCGCTACGAGCAGGGCGACCTCGACGCCGGCGACGACGACCTGATCCGAGCCCTCGAGCTCAACCCGAGCGACGCGTTCGTCTGGCTGTGGCGGGCCGACATCGCCGAGGCTCGCGGAGACCGGACCGCGTGCCTCGCGGCCGCGGACCGCGCCGTCGCGAGCGCCCCCGGCGGCGGCAACCTCCTCCTCGAGCGCGCCCGGCGACGACACCGCTTCGGCGACGCCGCCGGCGCCCGCGAGGACGTCGCCCGCTGCGCCGCCCTCGGCGGACGCTGGGTCGAGATGGCCGCGACGTGCCGCGCCGAGCTCGGCCTCTGAGCCTCGCCAGGGCTGCGTTGGCGCCCGCCGAGACGGTCTGCTACGATCGCTCCGTCCCACCCGCCGCCCCGCCTGCGAGGCTCCGATGAAACAGCTCCACCTGATCGCGGAGAAGTGCACCGGCTGCATGCAGTGCGAGCTCACCTGCTCGTTCGTGCAGACCGGCGAGTTCCGCCCGTCGCGCTCGCTCATCCGGGTCCACATCCTCGACGAGCAGGCGACCTACGCGCCGTACACGTGCACCCAGTGCGACGAGGCGTGGTGCCTGACGAGCTGCCCGACGAACGCGATCGACATCCACGGCGAGACCGGCGCGAAGGTCGTCATCGACGCCGCCTGCGTCGGCTGCGCCGTCTGCACGATCAGCTGCCCGTTCGGGACGATCTTCCAGAACCCGGAGACGAAGAAGGCGTTCAAGTGCGACCTCTGCGGCGGCGACCCGGCGTGCGCGAAGGCGTGCCCGACCGGGGCGATCGTCTACTCGGAGACCGAGCCGGCGCGCTTCTTCACCGAGGTGGCGGCCGCGGTCGACCGGGCCGAGGGGGCGCGCTGGACCGAGGCGCCGATCCCGAGCGGGGCGGCGCCGAAGGCGCCCACCGACGTCGCCGATGGGATGCAGGGGTAACAGCATGACCGTGGACGTCACCAAGGGCGGCTGGAAGAACCAGATCCTCCGCGTCGACCTCACCACGGGCGAGACGCGGACCGAGCCGCTGAACGCCGAGTGGGCCCGCGACTTCGTCGGCGCGCGCGGCCTCGGCTCGAAGTACTTCGCCGAGATCGCCGACCCGAACGTCGAGCCGCTCGCGCCCGAGTGCCCGCTCATCTTCGCGACCGGGCCGCTCACCGGCACGGCCGCGAGCTGCGGCAGCCGCTACGTCGTCGTGACCAAGGGCCCGCTCACCGGCGCGCTGGCGTGCAGCAACTCGGGCGGCTACTTCGGCCCCAAGCTCAAGTTCGCTGGCTACGACCTCGTCATCATCGAGGGAGCGGCGGCCACCCCGAGCTACCTCCTCATTGATGATGATGCGGTCTCCATCCGGAGCGCGAGCGACGTCTGGGGGCGCGGCGTCTGGGAGACCGAGGACATCCTCCGGACCGAGACCGGGATGCCCGACGCGTCGATCGCCTCGATCGGCCCCGCCGGCGAGAACCTCGTCCGCTTCGCCGCGATCCTGAACGACCGCCACCGCGCGGCCGGGCGGAGCGGCGTCGGCGCGGTGATGGGGAGCAAGCGCCTCAAGGCGATCGTCGCCCGCGGCACCGGCGGCGTCCGGGTGAACGACCCGAAGGCGTTCATGGAGAGCGTCTGGAGCTCGCGGAAGGCCCTCTGGGACGACCCGATCAGCGGCGGCGGCCTCCCGACCTACGGCACCGAGGTGCTCGTCAACGTCATCAACGAGCACGGCGCCTTCCCGACGCGCAACTACCGCGAGTCGCAGTTCGAGGGCGCCGAGAAGATCAGCGGCGAGACCCTGACCGAGCAGCGCCTCGTCGCGAACAAGGCGTGCTTCGCCTGCACGATCGCGTGCGGGCGGGTGACCGCGCTCCCGGGCGAGGCGTCGGACAAGTTCGTCGTGAACACGAGCCCACGCAACTGGAAGATCGCGGCGGAGGGCCCCGAGTACGAGGCGGCCTGGGCGCTCGGCGCCGACACCGGCGTCGACGACCTCGACGCGGTCATCAAGGCGAACTGGCTCTGCAACGACATGGGCATCGACCCGATCTCGTTCGGGGCGAGCCTGGCCGCGGCGATGGAGCTCTACGAGACGGGCAAGCTCTCCGAGGACGAGGCGGGGATGAAGCTCCCGTTCGGGAGCGCCGAGGCGCTGATCACCTTCGTCGAGAAGACGGCCCGCCGCGACGGTTTCGGCGACGCCCTCGCCGAGGGGAGCAAGCGCTTCACCGCGAAGTACGGCAACGCCGACCTGTTCATGGGCGTGAAGGGCCAGGAGTTCCCCGCCTACGACGCCCGCGCGGTGCAGGGGATGGCGCTCGCCTACGCGACGAGCAACCGCGGCGCCTGTCACCTGAAGGCGTTCACGGTCGGCGCCGAGATCCTCGCGCCGGAGGAGGAGCGCCTCGACCCGACCGTGACCGAGGGCAAGGCGGCGCTGGTCAAGGGCATGCAGGACGACACGGCGGCCCTCGACGCGACCGGGATCTGCCTCTTCGCCGGCGGCGGCCTGAACGGCCCCGTCCTCGCCACGCTCACCACGGCGGCGACCGGCGTGGCCTACACGCCCGAGAGCTTCCTCCAGGTCGGCGAGCGGATCTGGAACCTCGAGCGCCTGTTCAACCTGGCGGCCGGGATCACCTCGGCCGACGACACGCTCCCCAGGCGGATCCTGAAGGAAGCGATCGGCAAGGGGCCGAGCAAGGGACGGGTCGCGCGGCTCGGCGAGATGCTTCCCGAGTACTACCAGCTCCGCGGCTGGGACGACGAGGGCAAGCCGAGCGCCGAGAAGCTCGCCGAGCTCGGGCTCTAGCCCTCCTTCCCCATACCTTCCGGGCTAGCCGACCGACCCGATCGGGAGAACGTCATGGCCGACCGCAAACGACATGTGATCCTCGGAAGTGGGCCCGCCGGGATGGCGGCGATCGAGACGATCCGCGA
Source organism: Planctomycetota bacterium (assembly GCA_029260755.1). GTDB lineage: Bacteria > Planctomycetota > J058 > J058 > JAJDCQ01 > JAJDCQ01. The sequence continues at coordinate 111,784 of JAJDCQ010000189.1, forward strand.
GATCGACGGCGGCGCCTCGCAGATCACCCTCGTCAGCGCCGAGGAGCCCTACGCCCGGATGGTGCTGCCCTACTGGGTCGCGGGCGAGATCCCCGAGGCGCAGGTGGCGATCGGGGACGCGGCGAGCCTGGAGCGGCTCGGCGTGACCGGCGTCTTCGGCAAGCGGGCGGCGGCGCTCGAGCCGACCGAGCGGCGGCTCATCCTCGACGACGGAACGACCCTGCCCTACGACGAGCTCCTCATCGCGACCGGGTCGCGGGCGGTGAAGCCGCCGATCGAAGGCCTCGAGCGGCCCGGCGTTACGTGTCTCTGGACGCGTGAGGACGCCCGGACGGCGATCGAGCGACTCGGCGACGACGCCAAGGGCAAGAAGGCCTCGCTCCTCGGCGCGGGCTTCATCGGCTTCATCATCCTGAACGCCCTCCACAAGCTCGGCCTCGAGCTGACCGTGATCGAGCGCGAGGACCAGGTCCTCCCACGCATGCTCGACGCCCAGGGCGCGGCGATCGTCGAGCAGTGGCTCACCGATCGCGGCGTGACGATCCACACCGGGATGAGCCTCGCCAAGGTCGGGGACGGCCCCGATGGACGCGTGGCCGCCGACGACCTGGTCGAGGCAGATCTCCTCGTCGTCGCGACGGGCATCGCCGCGAACACCGAGTGGCTGAAGAGCTCGGGGATCGAGCTCTCGGCCGACGGGGGCATCCTCGTCGACGCGCGCCTCCGGTCGAGCGTCCCCGGCGTCTCCGCGGCCGGCGACTGCGCCTGCGGACCGGACGTCCTGGGCTTCCAGCGGGCGGTCCACCCGATCCAGCCGACCGCCGTCGAGCACGGGCGGCTCGCCGGGACGAACATGGCCGGACGCGACGCGGTCTATCACGGCAGCCTGCTCACGAACGTCCTCGACGTCTGCGGCCTGCACTGCGTCTCGACCGGTCTCTGGCGAGGCGAGGGCGACCTCGAGACGGTCGCCGTCGCCGACGCCGCCCGATCGAGCTACCGCAAGCTCGTCTTCGACGGCGACCGACTCGTCGGGACGATCCTCACCGGACGCGCCGATGACACGACGATGCTGAACGACGTCGGGATGGCGAAGGGCCTCATCGAGACGCGCGCCGCCCTCGGCAAGTGGAAGGACCACCTCGCCGCGCAGCCCCACGACCTCCGAAGGGTCTACCTCGCGAGCGGCGTCGGCGCCGTCCTCGCCCGCCGCCGGAGCACCGGAGCCCCCGCCCGCGCGCGCGGCTTCCGCCACGGCGGCCTCACCCCGGCGCCGGCCGCCGCGAACCGCGGCGCCGGTCACGACGCGATCGTGAGTACCCGGCCGAGCCCCTACGAGGGCGCGACGCCGGTCGTCGGCCTCGGCAAGGGCAAGTCCGGATAGGTCCTGGATCAGACCCTGCCTGATCGCAGAGAGCCGGGAGGCGTCGGCAAGTCGCAATCCGCGTGATCCGCGTCATCCGCGGTTCCCACTCGTTCGAAGCGAAGAACGAAACCGCGGATGGCCCGGATGGCGCGGATCGTCCCGGTCGAGGCCATGCCACGAGTGAGTCGCGAGGTGTGAACGGATGCGTCTCATCGCGGGACGGTCTCATCGCCTCGTCCCCTCGGGATCTCGCCCAGGTCGGGACTTACGAATCTCCTGCGGTTGGGCTTCGTCTTTGCGATCGTCGGCTCCTGGCGAGACGACGACCCGGCAGACGGAGCCCGACCGCGATGCAGATCTCTCGACGAGCCCTCCTCGGCAAGGCCGCCGTCGGCGCCGCCGGGGTGCTGTTTCTCCCACCGGCCCTTCGCTCCGTCTTCGCGGGCGACTGCTCCCCGACGCCGCGCCAGGATCTCGGCCCGTTCCACCCGACGCGTCGGATGGGGCCCGGCCTCGACGGCATGGTCCATGGGATCCCGGGGCGCGACATGCGCCGGCTGCTCCACGAGGACAATGACAACGTCTTGACGGAGGTCCGCGGCCGGGCGGGCTCGGCCGACCTCGGCCGGGTCGGCTACGTCCTCTACGTCTTCGGCTCGGTGACCGACGAGGACTGTGACCCGATCGCCGGCGCCGAGGTCGAGATCTGGCAGGCCTGCGTCACCGGCCGCTACAACCACCAGCAGCAGGTCAGCCGCGACCGCTTCGACCCCGACTTCCAGTACACCGGCCGCGCGGTCACCAACGCGCAGGGCGCCTTCCTCTTCAAGACGGTTCAGCCCGGCGCCTACCGGAACGATCCGAGCTGGGTTCGCCCGCCTCACATCCACGCGATCATCGGCGCGCCGGGCTACCACGACCTGACGACCCAGCTCTACCTCTCGGGCACCGACCTCCAGTTCGGCGAGCGCCTCTACGGGCCCGAGGCGTTCGACATCCTGAACGGCCGCGACAACGTGATCCGGAACTGGCTGCGGACCTCCGACGACCGGCGACGCGCGACCTCGGCCGTGACCGCGCTCGCCGACGAGCCGAACCTGCCGGCCGACGTCCGCTTCGAGGACGGGGCGCGCCAGGCTCGCTACGACATCGTCCTCCGGCGGAACCCGCTCGAGCCGCTCCCGCCTCCGCCGGAGCCCGCCCCCGAGCCCGTCGTCGAGGGCGCGGACGAGGCTCCCGACGCCGGCGCCCCGGGCGACGACGAGCCCCGCGACGACCGCGGCATCACCGATGCGCTCGAGGACCGCCGGGGCGACTGACGCGGTCGGTCGACGCCCCCGGTCGCCGCGGTCAGAATACGACCGCGATGAGCACTCCCATCTGCGGTTCCTGCGGCGCGTCCCTCGCCGCCGTCGACGGCCACGCGCCCGCGTTCTGCGCCCGCTGCGGCACGCCCGTCGCCGTGGCGCCGCCGCCGCCCGCCGCGACCGCCGTCGTATCGGTGCCGCACGCCTACGCCGCGAACCCCGCGACGGGCGCCTACGCCGCCGAGCTCGGCCCCGGCGCCCGGATCGAGCACTACGTCATCGTCGGCGAGCTCGGCCGCGGCGGCATGGGCGTCGTCTACCGCGCCCGCGACGAGATCCTCGGTCGCGAGGTCGCGATCAAGCGGATTCGCGCCACGCCGCAGCAGAGCGAGGAGGCGCTCGCCCGCTTCCATCGCGAGGCGACGGCGATGGCCAAGATCCGCCACGACGCGATCGCGAGCGTCTACGCGGCCGGCGTCGTGGCCGGCGATCCCTACATCGTCATGGACGTGGTCGCGGGACGGACGCTCCAGGCGATCGCGTCCGACGGCCCCGTCGCATGGCGCGACGCCGTGACGTGGATCCGCGCGGTGGCGCTCGGGCTCGAGCACGCCCACGCCGCGGGCATCGTCCACCGCGACGTGAAGCCGCAGAACATCATGGTCGACGACGACGGCCGGGCCGTGCTCCTCGACTTCGGCCTCGCCCGCGACCTCGCCGCCCCGAAGCTCACCGCCACCGGCTCGATCCTCGGCACGCCCGGCTACATGTCGCCCGAGCAGGCCGAAGGACTCCCCGACGCGATCGGACCGGCCGTCGATCTCTGGGCGCTCGGCGCCGTCCTCTTCCGCCTCGTCTGCGGGCGGGCGCCGTTCATCGGGCCCGACTCGATGGCGGTCATCACGAAGCTCCTCCTCGAGGAGCCGCCGACGCCGCGCTCGGTCGCCCCCGACGTCTCGCCCGAGCTCGACGCGGTCATCGACCGCTGCCTCACCCGGGAGCCGGACGCGCGCTACCCGAGCGCCGCCGCCCTCGCCGAGGACCTCCAGCGGCTGCTCGCCGGCGAGAGGCCAACGACGGCCGCGGTCGCCCCGGCGACCGATGCGCGGAGGCCGGGGCGAGAGGTTCGTCCTTCGGGTCGGGCCCGCGCCACCCGCGCCCGTCCCGCCCGCGCGCGCCGATCCGGCGGCGGCTTCCCGCTCGTGCCCGCGGCGATCGTCGGCGGCTCCGCCTTCATCGCCATGGTCGTCGTCATGGGTGCGATGCGACGAGGCGACGAGGTCGCGGTCGGCCGGACCGACGACGCCGCCCCGACCGAGCCGGCGCCGACGACCGATGAGCCCGGCGAGCCGCAGCCCGAGCCGCAGCCCGAGCCGCAGCCCGGACCGGAGGCTCGGCCGCTCCCGACTCCGGAGGAGGCGCCGCCGCCCGAGCCTCCCGAGCCCGACCCGGCCTCGGATCCGCCTCCGGACGAGCCGGCGCCCGACGAGACCCCGCCTCGCCTCGCCCTGACCGAGCCGGCCGACGGCCTCCTCACCCGCGACGACATCGTCGCCATCGGTGGCCGCGCCTCCGATGACGGCGCGGCGCCGACCGTGACCGTCGACGGCGCTCCGGCGCCGCTCGACGCCGAGGGCCGGTTCGTCGTCGAGGTCGCCCTCGACGCCGACGGCGAGCGCGCGGTCGCCGTCCGCGCCGTCGACGCCGCGGGCAACGAGGTCGCCCGGACGATCCGGATCACCCGCGACGCGACCGCGCCCGCGATCACCCTCGACCCCGAGACGCCGACCGAGGTGGCGAGCGCCGACGGCCACATCGTCGTCCGGGGGCGCGTGAGCGAGCCGGCTTCGGTCACCGTCGGCGGGGTCGAGGCGACGCTCGCCGACGGTCAGTTCGAGGCGACCGTGATCCTCGAGAACGCCGACGAGCCGACCGAGGTCCCGATCGTCGCGACCGACCCGGCCGGCAACCGGGCGGAGACGCCGGTCGGCCTGCTCTGGATCGCGGTCGAGCCGCCACGCCTGCCGACGGATGCCCCGAGCGTCGTCGGCAACATCCTCGACGTCGCCGTGAGCGGCGACGGGAAGCTGTTCGCGGTCGGCGGCGCGTCCGGAACGGGGGTCTGGTCGCTCGACTCGGGCAAGCTCCTCCGCCGCTTCCCGGGGCTCGCCTACTCCGTCACCTTCCTCGCCGATGGCCGCAAGCCGACCGTGATCCGCGGAGCCTACGGCAACGCCCGCGTCTCGATCCTGTCGGTCGCGACGGGCAAGTCGGTCCGGGAGATCCGGCCGCCGACCGGCATCTACACCCTCCGCCAGATCACGTTCGACCTCGACCGACGCCTCCTCGCGTTCGCCGACCAGGAGAACGCCTGGATCGCCGACCTCCGCGATCCGAAGCGCAAGCTCGAGTCGTTCGAGGCGGCGAACGGCGCCGTCTTCCTGCCCGGCGCCGACCGCGTGCTCGTCGCGACCCACGCTTCGGGCCTCTCCGTCCGTGATCTCCGGCGCGGCACCGTCGAGAAGATCGCCGGCACCGACGGGTTCGACGGCGAGGTGCAGGTCACCCCCACCGGCCAGCTCCTCGTCGTCGGGCGGAGCGGACCCAACAAGAGAGAGGGGAAGACGGACCAGCGAACCGAGCTCCGCCTGATCGACGTCGCCACCCGCGCCGTCATCCACGACCTGGTCGCCGCGCCCGAAGCGACGTTCCACCGGTACGCGTTCTCGCCCGACGGCCGACGCCTCGCGACGAGCCACGTCCTCGGCGAGGTCGTCGTCCACGACCTCGGCGAGGACGGTCGCCCGGTCGCGCGGCGAAAGCTCGGCGCCCACCCGACGACCGCCGACCCCGACGACCGCGAGTGGCCCGCGATCGCCTGGACGCCCGACGGGCAGTTCATCATCTCGGGCGTCCGCGACGAGCTTCGCGCGTGGATGGTCCCCGCGCGCCGACCGTGACGATCGAGTGTCGCCTGTTCGCCGACCTGCGCCGCCACGCGCCGCCCGAGGCGGAGCGCGGGCGCTTCGCCCTCGAGCTCGACGACGGCGCGACCGCCGGCGACGTCGTGCGGCGCCTCGCGATAGAGGGCGCGACGCGGATCGTCGTCGTCAACGGCGCGAACGTCCGCCGCCCCGACGAGGCCGTCCTCCACGACGGCGACGTCGTCAGCCTCTTCCCGCCGGTCTCGGGCGGGTGACGGGCGGGCTAGCCCGCAGAGGGCATATCAACTTCGCTCAGGTCCGATGGGCTCGCCTTCGGCGAGCAGATGTCACCACGGAGGCACGGAGACACGGAGGAGCGACTGAGGACGCCGTATCCCGGCTCGCACGAGCCGACCGGCTCCAGGGATGGCTCCCT
>JAJDCQ010000190.1 GCA_029260755.1 Planctomycetota bacterium
GACCGAACCGCCGGCCGCCCGACGGGGTCCGGTCTCGTATGTCCGCATTCGCGCCGTTAATGCCAACATCCGAGACCTGACCCCTTGGTCCGACCGCGGTCTATGCGGCGGTGCGGTTGGCCCCGTCGCGCGGCTCGCGGAGGTGGCGGTGCCCTCGCCGCCTCCGGCTCGCGTCGCGGTCGACGGGATGGGGCGGCTTCACGAGCTCGAAGCCGTCGAGCGGCACCCACGGGTCGAGGAGGGCATCGGCGGGGTCGATGCTCGCGAGCAGCTCGGGCTCGCCTCCGTCGGGTGCTTCGTGCTCCCTTGCGACGTTCATGATCTCTCGTCCCCCTACGCCGGTCCTCTCGCAAGGTCGATACCAGTCGAGGGGATGACGTAAGAGCCTCCCGATCGGCGCATTGAGCGGATCGGGGGATATCGCCCGGGGCGGACTCCCCCGCGGAGCGCGGACGGCTCCGGGCGATCTCTCGCGGCGGCGGCGTCTCTTCGATCCGGCTCCGCTTTCGGATAGCCTTCGGTCATGACCGACGCGGCGCCGGAGATCGCCCAGTCGTCCCCCGCGGAGGAGCCGCCGGCGGGGGCCGGCGCGCGGTTCCCCCTCGGCGCCATCGCGGCGATCGTCCTGGCCGTCGTCGTCGTCTTCTTCCCGATCCTCGACCACGGCTTTCTCGGGTGGGACGATCCGCAGTCGATCCGTCACAACCCGGCTCTCAATCCGGTGACGGCGACGAGCTTCATCGACGCCTGGCGCGCCCCTCACATGCAGCTCTACATCCCGGTGACCTACACCGTCTGGGGGGCCGTCGCGGTGCTCGCGCAGGCGACCGGGGCCGACGGGGCGGGCGACCGACCGGGGCTGTTTCACGCGGCGAGCTTGCTGCTGCACCTCGGGGCGGCGCTCCTCGTCTTCGCCCTGCTCCGCCGCCTCGGGCTACGCGAGGCGGCCGCGGCGGTCGGCGCCGTCCTGTTCGCGATCCACCCGGTGCAGGTCGAGACGGTCGCGTGGGCTTCGGGAATGAAGGACGTCCTCGCCGGGCTGCTCGTCCTCGCGGTTCTCTACCACTACGCCGGCTTCGTCGTGGCCATCCGCGGCGAGCGCCCGGCGCGGCTCTCGCTCGTGCTCGCGGGCGTCTTCTACGGGCTCGCCCTCCTCGCGAAGCCATCCGCCGTCGCCGCGCCGCTCCTCGTCGGGGTGCTCGGTGTGGTGTGGTTCCGGCGGCCGCTCCGCGAGGTGGCGGCGATCGTCGGGGCTGGGCTGCTCCTCGCGATCCCGGTCGCGCTCGTCGCGCGCGCGGTGCAGCCGACGATGGCGATCCCCTTCGTCACGCCCGTTCACCTCCGGCCGGTGATCGCGCTCGACGCGGTCGCGTTCTACGTCGCGAAGATCCTCGCGCCGGTGCAGCTCGCCTTCGACTACGGCCGCTCGCCCGCGCGCGTCCTCGCCGGCTCCGAGGTCTACGCGAGCTGGATCGTGCCGGTCGCGTTCGGCGCCGGGGCGTGGATCCTCTGGCGGCCCTTCCCCGCCCTGGCGGCCGGGCTCGGGATCCTCGTCGTCGCCGTGGCTCCGGTCCTCGGCCTCGTCCCGTTCGACTTCCAGAGCTACTCGACGGTCGCGGACCACTACCTCTACGTGGCGATGCTCGGTCCGGCGCTCATCCTCGCGGCGATCCTGAACGCCGAGGCCTGGTCGGGCCGGCGGCCGCTCGTCGTCGCCGCGGCGCTCGTCGTGATCCTCGGCGGGCGGAGCGCGATGGCCGTCCCGACCTGGCGCGACGACATGGCCCTCTTCGACGGCTGCCTCGCGGTGAACCCCGAGAGCGTCGCGGCGAACACCAACCTCGCCCTGCTCGTCCGGGCCGACGACCCGACCCGCGCCGAGGAGCTCCTCCGGGTCGCGCTCGCGACCGAACCGGGGAAGGCCTCGACCCACCACAACCTGGCGAACGTCCTCAACCAGCTCGGCCGGCCCGGCGAGGCGCTCGGCTTCAACATCGAGGCGACGCGGCTCCGCCCCGAGGTGGCGACGTTTCACTTCGGTCTGGGCAACACCCTCTTCTTCAAGCTCGGGCGACCGCGCGAGGGCGCGGAGGCCTACGCGCGGGTGATCGAGCTCGAGCCCGAGCACGTCACGGCGCACCTCTACCTCGGCATGCTGAACGCGAGCGTCGGGCGGCACGACGAGGCCGAGCGCCTGGTCGCCCGCGCGCTCGAGATCGACCCCGAGTCGGAGGAGGGGCAGCGGATCCGGGTGATGATCCAGGAGGAGCGCCGGCGCGCCGGTCAGTGAGCGGGTCGTGACGCCGATTACGTCTTGATCCTGTCAGAAGCCGAAAGCGAGAGCCGCGGAGGCGACCGGCCGCTCGCCGACCAGCAGGGTGGCGGTGCACGGGCCGATGCGTTGCTCGTGCCCCGTCACCTCGCCGGTGAAAACGAGGAAGCGTCCTTGAATGTCATGGACCTCGGTCACCTTCATGGTGAAGGACTCGGGCTCGGTCATGACACGGCCTACGGCGCGGCGGCCGGCGCCAACGCGTCCGCGAGCCGTCGCACCGCTTCGAGGGACTCGCCGTCGGCGATGATCGCGAACCAGAGCGGCCCGTCGCGCCAGCACATCGCGCTGCGCTCGACGCCGTCGGCGAGCGGGACGGTCTGGTAGCCGGTCGGCGGCGTGCCGGCGAAGCGGCCGTAGACGACGCTGACGCTGCCGCCCGTGGCGGTGCGGTAGATCTGGTGCTCGACCCAGCCGTGCTCGTGGCTGTGGGCGTCGAGCTCGACCCAGTCGGCGGGGAGGATCATCGGCGCGAACCGGGGGACGCGGAGCGGGTCGCGGCTCGGCGCGCCGTAGCCCTTGCTCGGGAACCCTCCCCCGCGGGAGGCCGCGGCGTCCGTCGTCTCGTGCCACGCCGCGACGGTCGCGAGGCTCGGCGCGGGCGGAGGGCTCGGGGAGGGCAGCGCCGGAGTGAGGAACGTCGCGCCGACGATGACGGCGATCGCGGCCGCGGCCGCGAACGCGCGACCGACGTGCCCCGGCGCGCCGGGACTCGCGCTGGCGAGCACGAGCGGACGGGCCGGGCGCGGCTCGATCGGGGTCGCCGCGTCGGCCCCGTCCGCATCGATCGCGGCGAGGACGGCCGCCGCGCGGCGTCCTCGCGCTCCCGCGCCGCGCACCTCCGTCTCGGGAGCGAGCGCGTCGCTCACGAGCCCGAGCACGCCGAGCCGCGCCGCGCAGGCCGAGCAGCCGCGCGTGTGCGAACGCAGCGTCGCCGCGGTCCCGGGCTCGATCGACCCGGGCGCGGCGAGCTGCAGTTCCAGAGCTTCGATCGCCTGACGGCAGTCCAAGACGGAGCTCCTCGACGTCGATCGATCGGCCTACGGCTCGATCGAGAAGTCCTCTTCCCAGGCCGAGACCGGGTTGCGCTTCGGATCGTTGACGTCTCGCGCGACGAGCTTCGTCAGAATGCCCTTGCGGAGGCCGATCCGCTTCTCGCTCACGATCTCCCTCCAGAGGCCGACGAGCTCCTTCGCGTGTCGCTGGAGCTCCCCGTTCGAGAGCTTCACCGGGACGCTCATGTTCGCGTGGTGGAAGCCGAACTGCTTCAGGCGGCTCGTGATCTCGTCGGTCGGCAGGCCGCGCTCGTCGGTCGGCAGCCCCTTCTCGGTGACCACGTAGAGGGTGACGTCGAACGTCCCCTGGTGGCTCGAGAACTTGAGCGGGTAGTAGATCCGGTCGGCGGCGAAGCTGATCCGCAGCGGCCGGAAGTCGCCGTGCCCCTCGATCCGGGTCTGCCCCTTCTTCGGCCCCATCCGGATCGCGAGGAAGGTCCAGTCGCGCTCGAGGTAGTAGGCCATGTTCGCCTCCGGCACCTCGCCGAAGCCGTTCTCGGTCAGCCACGCGTTCAGGGCGGGGCCGGCGTCGGCGCCGCGGCCCTTGATCGGCTGGATCGCGTAGTCGCCGACGGTGACCGGATCGAGGAGCTCGATCCCGTTCTCCTTCTCCGCTTCGTCGTCGCCGAACGTCCCGCGCGCCCTCTCGCCGCGGCCGGGCCGCTTGACCTCGGTCAGGTCGAAGAGCTCCTTGAAGACGCCGGGCTCGCTGACCGCGTAGTGGTCCGGTACGTTCGGCACGGGCACGACCCACGCGAGGCTGGTCGGCGCGTCGCCCTTCACGACCTCGTAGGCGATGTTGAGGACGAGCTCCTCGCGCCCGTCGGCCCAGAAGACGAGCGCCTGCTGGCTCGTCTCCTCGAGGCTGCCCTCGTAGTCCCGCGGCGCGTGGATGCACGCCGCCGCGAACGGCGTCGCCGCGAGGATCGCGCCGACGGTCACAGCCGCGGTCGCGAAGATGGAGCCAGTCGATCGGATCTTCACCAGGTCACCTCGTCTTTCAATCGTTCGGCGAGCGTCGCCATCGCTTCCTTGATCCACCAGCCGACCGTGCCGATCGGGGCGTCGAGGGCGAGGGCGATCTCCCCATAGGACAGCCCGGCCGAGAACCGCAGGACGAGCGCGTCGCGTTGCCGTTCGGGCAGCCGCGCGATCTCGCCTCGCACCCGCTCGGCCGTCTCGCGACGTCCGAGCTCCTCGTCGGGCCGACTCACCTCCCGGGGCGGCTCGTCGCCGGGGCGACGCTCGCGTCGCCGCGCGTCGGCGACGCGCCAGTCGTTCACGACGTTCCGGACGATGCGGTAGAGCCACGGGGCGAACGGCGCGGTCGGCCTGAAGCTCCGCCGGTGGCGCCACACCCGGAGGAAGACCTCCTGGAAGAGGTCGTCCGCCGTCGCCGCCTCCGGCCCCATCCGACGGATGACGGCGAGGACGCGACGCTCGTGGCGCTCCAGCAGATCGGCGAAGGCCTCCCGGTCGTCCTCCTCCCGGCACGCGCGCATCGCGGTCCGGTCGACGGCCTCCTCCCGACGTCCGTCGTCGGGGTCGCCGTCGCGTCTTTCCGAGGGTTCATACCGGTCGGTCACGGGGCCTCTTGGCGAAATCTCGAAAAAACGTAGCTTCGTTCGGAGAGAAGGGAGAGCTCGCCCCGCGATGACCGACCCCGCGCCGAGCTCCTCGGTTCCAACCCTCTACTACGACGAGACGTTCCTCGTCTACCGTCGGAGGGCGGCCCGCTGGCGCGCGACCCTCGGCGACGAGGTCGCCGTCCGCGGCGCCCCGCCGGCTCGGCCCGACGGGAGCGCCACCGGGATCGGGTCCGCCGTGGCCGAGAGCGGGCTCGTCCTCGTCCGTCCCCGCCTCGGCGACCGCGGCGCGAAGCTCGTCGTCGGTGCCGAGGCGGTGCTCCGCGCCCACGCCGAGCGCCCCGGGCGCCGGCGCGTCGACGCGGCGGCGCTGTTTCTCTACGAGGCGGTTCCGCACCTCTGCGACGTCGTCGAGGCGGTCGAGGGGCTCCGCCGCGCCGTCCGGCGGCCGGCCTCGTTCGTCCTGCGCTGGACGTCGAGCCCGGACGCCGAGCGGCCTCGGATGCTCCTCACCCGCTGGCTCTTCCTCCGCCTGCTCGGGCTCGTCTACCTGATCGCGTTCGCCTCGCTCGGCAGTCAGCTCCTCGGCCTCGTCGGCGAGCGCGGGATCCTGCCCGTCGGCGAGTTTCACGACCTCGTCCGTCTCCATCTCGGCGCCGACGCGCCCTGGCGGGTGCCGAGCATCTTCTGGCTGATCGGGACGAGCGACGCCGCCCTCGGCGCGGTCGCCTCCTCGGGGGTCGCCCTCTCGATCCTGCTGATCGGAGGCGTCGCGCCGGCGCCGTGTCTCCTCGGCCTGTACGTCCTCTACCTGTCGCTCTTCGCGGCGGGCCAGGACTTCACCGGCTTCCAGTGGGACATCCTCCTCCTCGAGGCCGGCTTCCTCGCGATCTTCCTCGCGCCGCTCCAGCTTCGCCCGGGGCTGCGGCGCGCGGGGGAGCCGTCGCGCGGGGTGCTCTGGTTGTTCCGCCTGCTGCTGTTCAAGCTCATGTTCCTCTCGGGCGTGGTGAAGCTGACGAGCGGCGACCCGACCTGGCGCGACGGCACGGCGATGACGTTCCACTACGAGACGCAGCCGCTGCCGAACCCGTGGAGCTGGTCGATGCACCACCTCTCGCCCGGCGTCCACGCGTGGGAGGTGACGGGCACCTTCGTCCTCGAGCTCGCCGTGCCGTTCCTGTTCGTGGCGCCGCGGCGGATCCGGATCGCGGGCGCGTTCGCGACGATCGGGTTGCAGCTCCTGATCTCCGCGACCGGCAACTACGGCTTCTTCAACCTGCTGACGGCGGCGCTCGCCGTCCTCCTCCTCGACGACGTCGTCCTCCCCGCGCGCCTCCGCGCCTGGGTCGCCGCCGCTCCCGAGCACGAGCACGAGCCCGCGCCGCGCCGCCGCTGGCCGACCGCCGTGGTGGTGCTCGTCGCGGCGCTCGTCCTCGTCCTCACGCCAGCGGCGTTCCATCGCGCCTTCGCCCGATCCGGGCCGCCGCCGTTCGACGGCCTGCGCCATCACCTCGCGCCGTTCCGGGTGGTGAACGGCTACGGCCTCTTCGCGGTCATGACGACCGAGCGCCCCGAGATCGTGATCGAGGGGAGCGCCGACGGGGAGCGCTGGCTGCCCTACACCTTCCCCTACAAGCCGGGCGACCCGGCGCGACCGCCGCCCGTCGCGCTGCTCCACATGCCGCGCCTCGACTGGCAGATGTGGTTCGCGGCCCTCTCGCACTGGCGGCGCGCGCTCTGGCTGCAGCAGCTGCTCGAGCGGCTGCTGGAGGGGGAGCCCTCGGTGCTCGCGCTGCTCGAGGAGAGCCCCTTCCCCGACGAGCCGCCGCGCTTCGTCCGGGCCGTCGTCTACGACTACCGCTTCACCGCGCCCGGCGACCCGGACACCGACGAGCTGGGCGCCGCGCTCTGGTGGCGACGCGAGCTCCGGGGCCTCTACTGTCCGGTGCAGGCACGGGATGACGAGCGCGACTGACCCGAAGGGGCACTCAAATGGTTGCATAGGGGCGTCCCTGGGTCCGGTTGACATGGCGCGCCATGGCGATAGGATTCTCCCCTCGGTACGGAGGGTACAAGGTGCCTACGCACGACGTCATCCTCGTCGGCGGTGGCGGAGCGGGCCTGCGGGCCGGCATCGCGGTCGCCGAGGAGCATCCCGAGCTCAGCGTCGCCGTCGTCAGCAAGATCTACCCGATGCGCAGCCACACGGTGAGCGCGGAGGGCGGCGCGGCGGCCGTCGTTCAGCCGAACGACACGCTCGAAGATCACGCCTACGACACGATCAGCGGGGGCGATTGGCTCGCCGATCAGGACGCGGTCTGGGCCTTCGTCAACGAAGCTCCGAAGGAGATGATCCAGCTCGAGCACTACGGGTGCCCGTGGAGCCGCGAGCCGTCCGGCCGCGTCGCCACCCGCCCGTTCGGCGGGATGAAGATCGAGCGCACGTGGTTCGCCGCCGACAAGACCGGCTTCCACATGCTGCACGCCCTCTTCCAGCACTCGCTCCGCTACGCCGACGTGGTCCGCTACGACGAGTTCTTCGTCACCGACCTGATCGTCCACGACGGTCGGTGCTGGGGCGTCATCGCGATCGAGATCCCGACCGGCGAGCTGCACGTGATCACCGGGAAGTCGGTGATCCTCTGCACGGGCGGCGCCGGCCGGATCTTCCCGTTCACGACGAACGCGGCGGTCAAGACCGGCGACGGGATGGCCCTCGCCTACCGCGCCGGCGTGCCGCTGAAGGACATGGAGTTCGTCCAGTACCACCCGACCGGCCTCCCCGGCACCGGAATCCTCATCACCGAGGCGAGCCGCGGTGAGGGTGGGATCATGGTCAACAAGCACGGCCGGCGGTATCTCCAGGACTACGACCTCGGGAACGCGATCCCGGTCGACGACGAGCGCCACCCGCAGAAGCGGACGATGGAGCTCGGTCCTCGCGACCGCCTGAGCCAGGCGTTCGTGCACGAGCTCGAGAAGGGCAACACGACCGACTCGGAGTACGGCCCGATCGTCCACCTCGACGTCCGCCACCTCGGCGAGGCGAAGATCGACAAGAAGATCCCGTTCGTCCGCGAGCTGTGCCGGAACTACGTCGGCATCGACCCGGTCCACGAGCTCATCCCCGTCCGCCCCGTCGTCCACTACCTGATGGGCGGCGTCGACACCGACATCGATGCGAAGACCGAGCTCGAGGGTCTGTTCGCGGCGGGCGAGTGCGCCTGCGTCAGCATCAACGGCGCGAACCGACTCGGGAGTAACTCCCTCACCGAGCTCCTCGTCTTCGGGGCGCGGGCGGGACGCAACGCGGCGAAGCTCGCCAAGAAGACGAAGACGATCCCGCACGATGAGCTGAAGGAGCAGATCGACGCGACGAAGGGCCGCGTCACCTCGCTCCGCCAGAGCAACGGCACCGAGCGGATCGCCGACATCCGCGTCGCCCTCCAGAAGACGATGGAGGAGAGCGCCGGGATCTACCGCGACGAGGCGTCGCTCCAGACGACGGTCGGCGTGATCGCCGAGCTGAAGGAGCGCTTCGAGAAGGTGAAGGTCGCCGACAAGACGAAGATCTTCAACACCGAGCTGACCGCCGCCCTCGAGCTCGGCTACCTCCTCGACTCCGCCGAGGCGCTCGCCCACTCGGCGCTCGCCCGGAAGGAGAGCCGGGGGAGCCACCAGCGGACCGACCATCCCCAGCGTGACGACGACAAGTACCTCAAGCACTCGCTCGCCTACAAGGTCGAGGGCGGCGCGCCGAGGATCGAGTACAAGGACGTCGTGATCACCGACTGGCCTGCTGGGGCGCGCACCTACGGCGTCCAGAGCGGGCTCAAGCGCGACAAGCCCGCCGAGGCGACCGCCGCCGCGACGCCGGCTCCGTCCGCCTCGTCCGACAAGACCGAGTCCTAGCGACCGAGCCGACCGTCAGGGAGAAGGAAGCGCCGCATGGCCGAAACCACGAAGCTCGAGGTCTTCCGCTACGACCCGGACGCGCCGCCCGGCCCGGACGGGACGCGCGAGGGGCGCTTCCAGACGTACGAGGTGCCCTTCAACAAGGACTGGGTCGTCCTCGACGCGCTCAACTACATCAAGGACCAGCTCGACGGCACCCTCAGCCATCGCTGGAGCTGCCGGATGGGCGTCTGCGGCAGCTGCGGGATGATGGTCAACGGGGCCGCGCGGTTGACCTGCAACGCGTTCCTCCGCGAGTGGCATCCCGAGCCGATCCGGGTCGAGCCGCTGACGAACTTCCCGGTCGTGCGCGACCTCGTCGTCGACATGACCGGCTTCATGGAGAAGCTCCAGGCGGTCCATCCCTACCTGATCCGCAAGGAGCAGGGGAAGCTCGAGGACGGCGAGTACAAGCAGCTCCCGGGCGAGCTCGCGGCCTACAAGCAGTTCAGCATGTGCATCAACTGCCTCTGCTGCTACGCCGCCTGTCCGGTCGCCGGCTTCGAGGAGAACTTCATCGGGCCGGCCGCCCTCGCCCTCGGTCACCGCTACAACCTCGACAGCCGCGACGACGGCTTCGCCGAGCGGCGTGACGTGATGTTCAGCCACGACGCGATCTGGCAGTGCACCTTCATCGGCGAGTGCTCCGAGGTCTGCCCGAAGAAGGTCGACCCGGCCGCCGCGATCCAGCAGGCGAAGATCGAGGCGACCAAGGACTGGTTCCTCTCGAAGATCCTGCCGCGGGCGATGGAGCGGACGGCGTCCGCGCCCGTCGGCCCGCGCGAAGGGGGGGCGAGCTAGTCATGCCTGTCGACCGATCGAAGCTCCTCCACCGGAAGCAGAACCCGACCTGGTACCTCGAGAATCACCGGTACTCGATCTTCATGCTCCGGGAGATGTCGGCCGTCTTCGTCGCGCTCGCGGCCGTCGCGACGATCATGATGGTGCTCGCGGTGAAGGCGGGCCCGGCCGAGTGGGAGCGCTTCCTCGGCCTGATGGCGCACCCGGGCATGCTCGCGCTCTCGGGCGTCGCGCTCGCGTTCGCGATTCTCCACTCGGTCACCTGGTTCCTCCTCGCCGGGAAGGTGCTCGTCATCCGCAAGGGCGAGATGAAGGTCCCGGCCGAGGCGATCATCGGCGGTCACTTCGCGGGGTGGCTGGCCGTGAGCGTCGTCATCGCCGTTCTCGTGTTGAGGGTCCTCTGATGAGCACGACCACCGCCGAGGCGCCCGGGCGCCACGCCCCCGCCATCTCGCCGGAGCCGCTCCTCTGGGGGCCGTTCTCCGGAGGAGGGATGGCCGCGGCGATGCTGATTCCGATCCACATCATCCTGATGTGCTTCGTCCTGCCGCTCGCCGTGAAGGCCGACGCGGACCAGACGCTGAGCACGTTCGAGACGATGCAGTTGATCGTCGAGAACCCGATCGGCATGGTCTATCTCTTCGGGCTCTGCGCGGGCTGCTTCTTCCACGCGGCCCACCGGATCCGGTTCGTGATCGTCGACTTCGGCCTCCACGGGCTGAACACGCCGATCGCGGTGATCTGCTATGGCCTCGCCACGATCGGGTCGGCCGCCGCCGCCGTCGCCATCTTCCCGAACCCGCTGAATCCGCTGGGGACCGCCTACTAGCTCGCGGCTCATCGGCCCCCGCCGGCGAGCCGCCGTCGGATCCGCTCGAGCGTCTCTCGCGCGACCGGGAGGGCGTCAGCCTGACCCGGCGTGACGCGAGGTCGAGGGCGGCCGTCAGGTCGGTCAGGGCGCCGTCGGCGTCGCCGAGCCGCTCGCGCAGGGTCGCGCGGTTGCTCCGCGAGGCGACGTGGAGGGGGTCCGCCGCGACCGCCGCGTCGTAGTCGGCGAGGGCGCCCTCGAGATCGCCCGCCGCCTCGCGCACCCTCCCGCGCTCGTTCCGCATTCTGCCGTCGTTCGGGGCGAGGGCGACGGCGCGGTCGAAGTGGGCGAGGGCGCGGGGGACATCGCCCTCCGCGAAGGCGAGGAGCGCCTGCTCGACGAGCGCCTTGGGCTGGCGAGGGTCCAGCGCGATCGACCGGTCGAGGTCGATCCGGGCGCCGGCGAGGTCGCCGACCCGGCGTCGCACCAAGCCGCGGGCGTTGCGAAGGGCGGGGTCGTCGGGGTCGAGCTCGATCGACCGGTCGAGGTCGGCCAGCGCGCCCGCGTGATCGCCTCGGTCGAGCCGGACGAGGGCTCGGTTGTACCAGGCCGCGGTCTGCCTCGGACCGAGCTCGACGGCGCGCTCGAAGTCAGAGATCGCCGCGTCCCGGTCGCCGAGCTGCCGGAGGCCGAGGCCTCGGTTCATGAACGCCGAGGCGTTGGCCGGTTCGATGTCGATCGCGCGGCCGAAGTCGTCGATCGCGCCGATCAGGTCGCCCTGGCGCCGGCGGGTCTCGCCCCGGTTCACGAGGCTCTGCGGGTTCGTCGGCTCGAGGGCGATCGCCCGGTCGAGGTCGGCTCGCGCGCCCGGAAGATCGCCGAGCTGGACGCGGATGGTGCCCCGCGTCCGCCACGCGAGGGCACGATCCGGCGCCGTGGTGACGGCTCGGTCGAGCTCGCGGAGGCCCTCGTCGCCGCGGCCGAGGGCGAACAGGGCGAGCGCGCGGTGGACGAGCCCGTCGGGGTGGCCGGCGCCGCGGGCGAGGCCCTTCTCGGCGGCGGCGAGGGCGTCCGAGTATCTCCCCCGGGTCTGCTCGAGCTCCGCCTGGGCGAACCACGGCTCGGGGTCGTCGGCGGCCAGCTCTGCCGCGCGCCGGAAGTCCTCGAGCGCCACGCGAGGAGGACGTCGAGCGGCTCCCCGGCGATGAAGTCGAGGACGATGAACGGCTTGCCGTCGTGGACGCCCGCTTCGTGGACGGCGACGATCCCCGGGTGGCGGAGCTTCGCGACGGCCCGAGCCTCCCGGACGAATCGCTGGGAGAGCTCCGGGTCGACGTCCCGGGCGAGGATCATCTTGATCGCCACCTCGCGGCCGAGCCCCTCGTCGCGTCCCCGGTAAACGACGCCCATCCCGCCCTGGCCGAGGCGGTCCAGGACGGCGTAGCGGCCGATGCGGGCCGGCAGATCGGACGGGCGATCGTCCGAGGCCGAGGGCGGTCCCGGAGGCTGGAGCACGGTCGGGGCCGCGCACGGACACGGGGCGGCGGGGGGAAGCGGTCGGCCGCGGACGCAGCTGGCCATGGGCGGATGATCGGTCCGCTGGGGGGACGGCTGCAACCGGCCCGGCCGGCGTCAGCCGGGCGCCGGGCGCACGCGTCCGACCTTCAGCGTGTCGCCTCGAAAGCCGAAAGCTGGGGTCGGGCTTGCAAGGCCGCGCTCGGGCGCGCGGCTCACGGACGATGACGGGGATTCAAGCGAACGAACCCTGAACACCGGTTCCTGGGTGTTCCACGGTTTGTCCGCTTGGGTCACACCCCTCGGCAAGAAGTGCCGGATCAAGACATGACGCTTCGCGCCTTGGATGGGCGCGTTCGTTGCTGAACTCTTTCTTCCGGGGCGAGTTGGGTGCTCATCGAGCCGTGAAGCGCATCCTGGCATGGCGGGTGCGTCAGGAACGCCAACGGTTCCGCGGGAGAGAGACCATGAAGATCGCGATCATCGCTCTGAGCATCGGATTCGCCTTTGGCGCGGGAGCGAGTCAGGCCCTCAACGACTCTCCCTCCTCGACGTCGGAGCTCGCCGAGAGCCAGACCCGGTTCCACCGCGCGCGCCACTGCGATGACTGCCAGCTTCGAGTCCAGTACGCCCCGGGCCCCGGCCATCGCTTCGTTCCGATGAAGCGCTGGATCTGCGACGCCTCCTAGAGGCCCGGACCCGATCCGTAGAGCCGCTCCTCGATCTCGCGGTAGGCGTTCGCCGTCGGCGTGATCCCCGCCGCGGCCGCCCGCGTCAGGTTCGCGCGCGTCCCCCCCACGCACACCGGCTCGAGCCGGGCCAGCACCCGCTCGGCGCTCGCCTCGCCCCGACGCTCCCACTCCTCGCACCCCGCGATCACCCCGGCCGCGTTGTGGAGCCACTCGATCTGGTAGAGGACTCCGCGCTCGGCGAGGGCGGCGGCGAGCCGGAGCTCCTCGGCCTGGCTGCCCGCGGCGAGCTGGTTGTTCGCCGCGCCCCAGACGACCCGGCAGCGGAGCGCCGCGATCGCGGCGTCGTCGAGGACGCCGCCGAGCGCGTTCGGGCTGACCACGTCGACGTCCGCGGCGAGGACGGCGTCGGGCGAGACGACCTCGACGCGCGCCCGGTCGTCCGCGTCGAGGCTCGCGAGGAGATCCTCGCGTCGCGCCTCGTCGGGGTCGGCGACGAGCAGCCGGCCGACCCTCCCTTCGCGCAGGAGCGTCGCGGCGAGCGGCCCGCCGACCGCGCCGAGCCCCTGGACCGCCACGCTCCGACCCTCGAGGCCCGCCTCGGCGTCGGTCTCGAAGGCGTGGGCGGTCGCCTCGCGCATCGCGAGGAAGACGCCGCGGGCGGTCGGCGCGCCCGTCGGTCCGAGGCAGCCGCCGGGACCGCCGACGATGTTCTCGGTGAAGTGGTGGCGGAGGACGTCGGCGTGCTCGGGGAGCATGCCCATGTCGGGGCCGGTGAAGGAGCGGCTGCGGTCGATGCACCAGGCGATGAAGCCGAGGGCCTCGAGATCCTCGAGGGCGATCGGGTCCGCGATGACGCAGATCTTGCTCCCGCCGTAGGGGATCCTCGCGGCGGCGTTCTTGAACGACATCGCGCGGGCGAGGTTGAGGCCGTCGGCGAAGACGGCCGCCTCGTCCTCGTCGCGCTCGTGTCGCCGGATCCCGCCGGCGCGGATGGCGTGGCGGCCGTTGCCGATCCCGAGGACGCTGCTGTGGATGTTGTTGATGACGGCGATGTCGGCCGCCCTGGCTCCCTTCCTTCGGGACTCGCCCGCGTGCAGCCAGAGATCGCATCCCTCGTGGCGACCGGCGGCGAGGAGCGCGGCGAGATGGTCCCGCGCCGCGCCGGCGCCCGCCTCGTCGATCAGCGCCCGGGTCTCGTCGGTCGCGAGGCGCCGGCCGCTCGGCGCCAGGAGCGACTCGTGGGTGAAGTCGCGACCGTAGCGGGCGAAGTCGGTCGCGGGCTCGAAGTCGCGCGCGGCCCAGGCGCGCGTCTCGCCGGTCCGCCAGTCGTGGCGAACGTGGAGCGTCGTCAGCCGCTCGTGGCGGAGCGGCTCGAAGAGGGACGCGGCCGCCGTCACGACGACGCCCCGCCGCGGAGCTCGGTCAGGAGCTCGCGCGCCTTCGCCCCGTGCTCGCCGTCCCCGTCGATCTCGGCGGCGCGCTCGAGATCGGCGGTCGCCGCGTCGGCGTCGTCGAGGCCGCGGTGGGCCTGCGCGCGGAGGACGAGCGCCTCGGCGTCGTCGGGCGTGTCATCGAGGACGAGCGTCAGGTGGCCGAGGGCGCCGGCGTGGTCGCCGAGCTTCACCTTCGTCTCGCCGAGGTTGAACGTGGTGATCATCGCGTTCGGGTCGCCGGGCGGCGTCGCCGCGAGGGCCGTCTCGTACGCGGCGAGGGCGCCCGCGTGGTCGCCGCGCTCGTCCAGGATGGTGCCGCGGAGGTTGCTGAGCGCGGCGTCGCCCGGGTCGACCTCGAGCCCCCGCGCGATGTCCTCGAGGGCGCCGTCGAGGTCCTTCTCCTTGCTTCGGAGCGAGGCGCGCGCATGGAGCCCGGCGGCGTTCCGCGGCGCGAGGGCGAGCAGCTGATCGAGGTGACCGCGGGCGGTCGCGACGTCGCCGTCCTCGCGGGCGATCCTCGCCCGCTGGAAGCGCGCCTCGAGCGCGAGCGCGTCGATCTCGAGCGCCCGGTCGAGGTCGGCGGCCGCGCCCG
Organism: Planctomycetota bacterium; assembly: GCA_029260755.1. Lineage (GTDB taxonomy): Bacteria > Planctomycetota > J058 > J058 > JAJDCQ01 > JAJDCQ01. The sequence continues at coordinate 14,769 of JAJDCQ010000190.1, forward strand.
CGCGCTCGCCGAGGGCGAGGCGCGACCCGGCGCGGATCGTCAGGAGCATCGCGTTCGGGCCGAACCGCTCGAGGGCGGCGCTCGCCGCCGCGATCGTGCCGGCGTCGTCGCCGAGCTGGCGCTGGCACTCGGCCTGGATCGCCGCGGTCCGCGCCGCGACGGACGGGTTCGCATCGTCCTGGGCGATGAGCTTCTCGAGCGCCCGCTCCGACGCCTCGAGCGCGCCGGCGAAGTCGCCGGCGTCGACGAGGACGAGCGCCCGCAGCGCGAGCGGCGTGCTCGCCTCCGGGTCGCGCTCGAGCCAGCGGACGGCGCCCTCCTCGATCGCGGCGGCGTCCCCGGCCCGCTCGGCGAGCTCGACCCAGCTCTCGAGGTGCTCGATCTCGTCGGGCTGGAGCTCGGCGAGGCGGCGGACGTCGGCGAGGGCGCCGCGGTGGTCGCCCATCATCCGCAGTCGCCCGAACCGGGCGCGGAGGGCTTCGAGGTCGTCGGGATTCTCGGCGAGCATCTCGTCGTAGAGCGACGTCATTCCGCCGAAGGGAGACGACCCCTCCGGCGGCGCCGGCGGCGCCGCGAAGAGCTCGCAGCCGTCGGGGACACCCCATGGCTGCCAGGAGAAGAGGTCGAGGCGGAAGATCTGCTCGGGCTCCTCGACGAGGATCGTCCGATCGGCGCCGTGCTCGTCGAGGAAGCGGTCGCCGGCGTCCTCGGACGCGTCGAGGCGACGGATGCACAGATCGGCGACCTGGGTCACCGCCCCGATGCCCGCAAGGTCGGTCTCGCCGAGGGCGCACGAGGTCAGGTCGAGGACGGCGAGCTTCGGGGCGGCGGCGAGCGCGGCGATGCCCGCGCCGGTGATCGCCTCGCATCCCGCGAGGTGGAGGCGCCGCAGCTCGGGGAGCGCGGCGAGCTCACGGAGGGCGGCGTCGTCGACCCCCGGGCAGCGGTCGAGGTCGAGCCGCCGGATGCTCTTCGCCGCGGCGATCGCGGGCCACGCCGCCGCGCCGAGGCGCTCGCCGTCTGCGAGCGCGACTCGCTCGAGGTTCGGGCAGGCGGCGAGGGCGGTCAGCCCGGCGCCGGCGATCGGCGTCGCCGAGAGGTGGAGCTCGCGCAGACCGGGATGGGCGAAGCGGGCGAGGCTGCCGTCGCCGACGCCGGTGCGGGAGAGATCGAGCCGGGTGAGCTCGGTGAGCTCGGCCAGGCGGTCGAGGCGGGCGCCGGTGAGGGCGCCGTTGCCGGCGAGGACGAGCTCGCGCAGGCCGCGCTGGCGGGCGATCGTCACGAGGGCGGCGTCGCTCAGCCCGACGCCGCGCGTCTCGAGGAGAAGGCGGCGGAGCCGCGGCAGGTCGCCGAGCGCGGCGATGCCCTCGTCGTGGAGCGGGTTCGCGGAGACGTCGAGCACCTCGAGCCGCGGCCGGGCGTCGGGGTGCAGATGCCCGGCGAGCTCGGTCAGGCCGATGTCGAGACCGGGCACCTCGAGGCGGCGGAGCTCCGGGAGGACGCCGAGCGTCTCGGCCGCGAACCACCCGGCGCCGTCGATCCGGAGCGAGGTCAGCCCGGTGAGCGCGTTCAGGCAGGCGCCCTCGACCTCGTAGGCCTGGCGCAGCCCGAGATGGGTCAGGCGCACGAACGGCTCGAGCCAGGAGTCCTCGAGCTCGTGGATCTGCCGGCCGTTGAGGACGAGCTCGCGGAGCGACTCCGAGCACGCCAGGCCCGCGAACGCCGCCGCCGAGAGGCCCCACGCGCCGGGCAGCTCGAGGCGGCGGAGGCTCGAGCTCGCGGCGAGCCCCGCGAGGCCGGCGTCGGTCACCTCCGACGGCGAGACGGCGAGATTGAGAGTCAGCTCCGCGAGCTCGTGGAGGCCGGCCAGGGTGGCGAGGCCGGCATCGGAGTAGCCGGCGCCGCCGGGGAGCTCGAGGCGACGGAGCTCGACGAGCCCGCCGACGGCCGTCGCGAGGAGGGCGTCGTCGAGGTGCGCGTTCAGGCCCAGGCGCGCGAGGCGCCGGAGCGACCCGATCGCCCGCGCGGCCGGCTCGCCGAGCGGGCCGCTCGCCCGGACCGCGAGCCACTCGAGATGCGCGAGGCGACCGACCCGCTCCCAGAGGTCGGCCCGGTCGTCATCGGAGTCTTGGCCTCGTGGGATCGAGAGGCCCGGCAGGTGATCCCGCTCGACCGCGTCGACGGCGGCGGCGAGCGCCTCCCGGCTCCCGTCGGCCGGCTCGACCCACCAGAGACGGCCGCCCGGGATCGCCAGCTCGGCGGTCGCCCCCCCGGCCGGTCGCGGCGTCGACCCGAGCAGCTCGGCGCCGCCGTCGTCGCGCCCAACCCAGACGCGCAGGCGCGCGTCGCTTCGGAGCGTGCGCGCCGGCTGAACGAGCGCGTCGCGCATCGCCGCCGGCACCTCGAGGTCGTCGCGCCGCCGGCCATCGATCGCGCGGCGGAGCGCCTCCTGGTCGGTCGGGTTCTCGCGCCAGCGCCGCTCGGCGGCGCGCCAGTCCTGATCCATGGCAGCCTCGTCAGGCCTCTGATTGTACGATGTCGCGACTGGACTCGAGCACGGATCTCACCACTCTCACCGACGGCGGCGGGCGGCTCCGCGTCGCCCGCCGCCAGCCGAGCGGCTCGCAGGCGCCGGGAGCGAGCGCCTTCGGCAGCTCGAAGTCTGTGAGATCTGTGGAATCTGTGGCCCGTTCACCGAACGGGCAACCGACCGGCGTTCACGCGGTTCATTCGGTCGCGTCTTCGCCCGCGGGATCTCGCCACAGCCATGCGAGTGAGCAGAGCGAGCCGGCGATCGCCGCGCCCATGATCTCGTAGGCCCACGCCGGGGACAGGGCTGCGCCGATCGCTCCAGCACCGACGGGGACGCCGGACCAGAGCAGCCGTCGTCCGAGGGCGACGCCTACGTTGAGCGAGCCCACGGCGAAGGCAACGAGGACGATGGCGATTCCCTGGGCCTGGGTGAGCTCCAGGAGCCAGGCGACCGACCAGCCGAGCATTCCGCCGACGAAGACGGTCCAGAGGACGCCGACGAACCGGCGGTTGATCTCGCTCTCGCGGAGGACGTCGCGCGACCGGGCCATGTAGGCGGCGATACACGCGCCGTAGACGAGGACGAGCACCATCGACGAGCCGTGCTCGACGACGTAGACCTCGGCGCGGGCGAGGGCGCCGATCACGACCTGGCCGAAGCCGAAGCCGATCCCGATCACCATCGCGATCAGGCGGCGCTGGGCCTGACCGACGCCGGGGTCGACGTCGTGCCGGAAGCGGGCGAGCTCGGCGACGGCGAGGCGTTCGCTCGATCGCCGGATGCGGGAGCGGGCGATCCGTTGCTCGAGCTCCTGGCTCGGTCGCGGCAGCTCGGCGAGGAACACGGCGGCCGCCTCGTCCTCGCCGCGGTCGAGCTCGTGGCGGACCATCGCCTCGAGGCTGCCCTGGAGGCCGTCGCGGGCGGCGGCGTTTTCGGGCCACTCGCGGAGCGCCTGCTCGTACCCGAAGCGGGCCGCGCTGAAGTGGGCGTGGATCGCGCCCGCCTCGCGCTCGCCGACGGGCTCTCCGAGAAGCGCGGCGAGGCCGGCTGCGCGCGCGTCGGCCTCGGCGGTGAGCGTCGCGCTGTGGCGGTAGCGGAGGTAGTCGGCGAGCTCGGCGCGGAAGGCCTCGGCGCTCTCGGGGCGATCGGCCGGGTCGGCGGCCGTCGCCCGGTTGGCGATGGCGGCGAGCGACGCGGGGACGTCGTCGTAGGCGCCGTAGTCGTGGGGAGGCGAGAGAAACGCGCTCGCCATCACCTGGATCGCCTCGTGGCCGGCGTGGCGCGGCCGGCCGGTGAGGATCGCGTGGAGGCAGCCGCCGAGGAGATAGACGTCGGTCCGCGGGCCGAGGCGGTCGCCATCGCCGGCGACCATCTCGGGCGCCATGTAGGCCGGCGTGCCGCACGGCGCGTGGACGTCGGCGGCCCGCGGGAGCCCGAGCGGGTCGTCGTCGGCGACGCTGACGACCATGCCCCAGTCGACGAGGTAGGCCTCGCCGAAGTCGCCGATCATCACGTTTTCGGGCTTGATGTCGCGGTGGAGGATGCCCTTGCTGTGGGCGTAGTGAATGGCGTTGCACACGGCCATGAGGACGCCGAGATGCCACTCGAGCGCGTCGTGCCCCTCGGGCACCGGGAGGGCGCCCTCGATGAACTCGCTCCAGGCGGTGCCCTCGACCTTCTTCATGACGAGCATCGCGCGGTGGTCATCGCCCTGGCCGAGGGCGTAGACCGGGACGACGTTCGGGTGCTCGAGCGCGCCGAGGGCGAACGCCTCCCGCAGGAGCGACCGCTCGGCCCGTCGATCGTCGCGTCCCGTCGGGTGCGACCGCTTCACGGCGACGCGGCGACGGAGCGGAAGCTGGTGGCCGACGAACACCGCGCCCATCCCGCCCCGTCCGATCGCCTCGCCGAGCGTGATGTGCGGGGTCGGCCCGGTCGTGAGCGACGGGAGGGCCGCGGCCGCGTCGGCGTCGTCGTCGGAGCCCAGTCCGGTCGGCGAGGCGATGATCGTGCCGTCCGGCTCGGTCTCGAGCGCGCCGAGATCGATGCCACGGTCGCGGAGCCGGGCGCGGAGACGGTCGACGTCAGGGGAGTCGCTCATCGCGGCGGCCAGTCTATGCGGCGCGGCGGCGGGACTCCATGGGGTCGTGCGGCTCGATGCCTACTCCGCGGGTTCGACGGCGAGGATCTCCTCCAGCCGCCCGACCAGGGCGCGGGGCTCCTCGGATGAGGTCGCCGCCGCGATCGCCCGGGCGGCCTCGACGACGTGATCGCGCTCGTCGGCGTCGATCCGGGGAGCAATGCGGGCGAGCTCGGCGAGACGCGTGGCGCGGTCGCTGCCCAGGCGCGGAGCGATCTCGCGGCGCAGGCCGGTCACGCTGTACGTCCTCCCGGTCACTCGGTTGAGGTGACGCCGGAGGGGCTCGAGGGCCTCGTCGCCGGCATCGGGGTCGGCGGTCGCGATGCCGATCAGCGCGCCGAAGCTCGCCTCGATCATCTCTTCCTTGGCGCGGAGCGCGGCGGCCTCCGCGATGAACTTCTCATAGCGTTCGCGAGTCTCGCTCGCGATGTCGCCGTCCATCTCCGATTGGCAGCCGCCGCAGATCGTGACCATCTTGCCCGAACCTGGCGTGGGAATCGGGATGATGTAGTAGAGCCAGATGCGGCCGTGGAGCTGGAGGAGGATGTAGGGCTGGATGGTCCCGCAGTCAGGGCAGAGGAACTCGCCTCGCCGGACCTCGACGGCCTTGTCACCCCAGCCAATGACGATCGGGATTCCGAGCATCGTGCCTCCTGCGTCGTCTCCTCACTCGGAGCATGGCTGAAGCCGCGTCGAGATTCACGAGGCCTCACCCGGCGGAGCCTCTGCGTTTCCTGCGTGAGCTCTACGACGACATCGACACGGCGCGCGTGGCTTGCGACGGCCTCGGCGTCGACGTCCGTCCCGGGGCCGGGCGTAGCAATGACCGGAGAAACCGGGCCGTCGGGCCGAGGCCGAACCAGTAGGGCGAGGCGAGGCCCATGTTGGCGCTCAGGAGATGCTGGAGGACGTCGGGCTCGCGGGCGAGGGCGCCGATGACGCGCTCGGCGAGGCGTGGGTGGCGGGCGAGGCGGAGCACCATCTTCGTCAGGCGGTAGTAGGGCTGGACGATCGCTCGGTGCGCCTCGGCGTAGCGGTGAAGGTCGCGGGCAGACGGCACCTCCCAGCCGCGGCGGAGCCGGTGCACGATCGCGCGCTCGAGGGCGAGGGCCTGGCCTGTCGCGAGGCTGATCCCCTCTCCGGTGATCGCGTCGAGGTAGCCGGCGGCGTCGCCGATGAGCAGGACGCCGTCCGAGACGGGTGCGCGGGCGACGCGGCGGAGCGGCCCGGTGGCGCGCGGCTCGTCGGTCGGCTCGGCGCCGTCGAGCTGTCTGGCGAGGAGCGGAAAGCGCATGAGCATCGACTCGACGAGCGCGGCGCCCTTGCCGATCCGCCCCGCCCGGTCGCGGTCCCACAGGAACGCGACGTTGACGCGGCCGCCGCCGCACGGGGTGACGTAGGCCTCGGCGCCGCGGGCGAAGTGGACCTCGACCTCGTCGCTCCACGGTGAGATCGCGAAGTGGCGGCGGACTCCCCAGCGCTTGGCGGCGCGGCGCGGCGTCCGCCTCTCGAGGCCGGCCCAGCGCCGCACCCGAGAGGCGAGGCCGTCGGCGCCGATGAGCAGCCGCGTCGTGATGGGCTTTCCGCCGACCTCGAGCTCCACCGCCGTCGAGCTCCGGGCGAGCGGGCGGACCGAGGCTCGTTCCCGGATCTCGAGGCTCGGGACCTCGCGCGCGCGGGCGAGGAACGCCGCCGCGAGATCGATCCGTCGCATCCCCCAGCCCGGCCCCTCGGCGAAGCTCGCCGCCGCCTCGCGCCCGCCGGCGACGGTGCGGTAGCGGATCCCGGAGAACGGGCGAACGGCGTCGGCGGGGAGGTGCCGGTCGATCCCGAGCTCGCGGAGGTGGAGCACGCCGTTCGGCATGATCCCCTCGCCGCACGGCTTGTCGGCGGGGAGACGACGCGCGTCGGCGACGAGGACGCGCAGGTCGTGCTCGGCGAGGACGATCCCCGCCGACAGACCCGCCGGGCCGGCGCCCGCGATCACGACGTCGAACGCCTCGGCCATCCGCGGTGACTTCCTCGGTGCTGGCGCCTTCGGGCCTCGCCGCCGTCGGCGCGCCGGCTAGCGGCCGGCGAGCTTCCGGTTCCGATGGGCCCAGAAGCCATCCCACTGGGCTCGGAGGAGCGCGATCAGGCCAGCCTGGCCGGGCGCGCGGAGCTCGCCGGTGAGGAGGAGGTCCCTCGCCCGGCCGCGGCGGATCTTCCCGCTGCTCGTCCGGGGGAGCGTCCCGGGCTCGAGGATCAGGACGCTCGCCGGGACGAGGCCGGTCCGCTCGATCACCCGCTCCCCGGCGCGCCGGGCGAGCTGCTCGGGGTCGCGGTCGACGCCGTTGCGCTGCATCTCGGCGAGGACGCAGAGCACCTCGCCATCGGCGTCGCCGGTCTCGTCCTCGATGCTGAACGCGGCGTGGCAGCCGGTCCGGATGCCTTCGACCCCGTCGAGGCTCTGCTCGATCGTCTGCGGGTCGTAGTTGCGCCCGTTGAGGATGATCACGTCCTTGGCGCGTCCGCAGATGTGGAGCTCGCCCTCGTGGAGGAAGCCGAGGTCGCCGGTGTCGAGCCAGCCGTCGGGCGAGATCGCGGCGGCCGTCGCCTCGGGTCGGTCGAGGTAGCCCGTCATGATCGAGGGCCCGCGCGCGTGGATCCGCCCGACGCGGTCCTCGCCCACGGGGTCGCCCGCGTCGTCGCGGAGCTCGAGGTCGACGCCGGCGACCGGCCGCCCGACGCTGACGATCGCCCGCCCGCCCGGCTTCGGGGTCACGGTCCGGTCGCGGGCGAGCGCCTCGGCGTCGACCTCGATCGAGCGCGGGGCGCGTCGCGGGTCGCTGAACGCGACGGCGAGGGCCGCCTCGCTCAGGCCGTAGACCGGCGTCAGGGCGCGTCGGTCGAAGCCGACCGGCTCGAAGCGCTCCGCGAAGCGGTCGAGCGTCGCCGGGTTGACGGGCTCGGCGCCGCAGAGCGCGAGGCTCCAGCGTGAGAGGTCGAGCCCTTCGAGGTCGCGGTCCTTCACCCGGTCGACGCAGAGACCGTAGGCGAAGTTCGGCGCCGCGCTGATCGTCGCGCCCGTCTCGGTGAGGAGCCGGAGCCAGAGGGCGGGGCGCGCGACGAAGTCCTCGGGACGGATCAGGGTGAGCGGCCGGCCGCCGACGATCGCGCTCATCAGGAACCCGATCAGGCCCATGTCGTGGTAGAGCGGCAGCCAGCTCACGCCCGACTGCGCGGCGACGCCGCCGGGGAAGCTGCTCGAGATCGCGCCGAGGTTGGCGAGGATGTTCGCCTGGCTCAGCGCGACCGGCTTGGGGTCGACGGTCGTGCCGCTCGAGAACTGAACGAGGGCGACGTCGCCCGGCGCGCCGAGGGTGAGGTCGGCCTCGGCGAGCGGGTCGGCGGCGGCGATCGAGGCGACGGTGCGGCAGCCGAGCGCCGGGCGCGCCCGCTCGACGGCGTGGCCGAGGAGGCCCCAGACGAGCCGGTCGGTCAGGACGAGCCGAGCGCTCGCGGCCCGGATCATCCGGGCGGTCGCCTCGTGATACTCGTCGAGCTTCCCGAGCCGCACCGGCGGGTAGAGCGGGGTCGGGATGGCGCCGGCGAGGAGGGTCCCGAGGAACGCCTCGACGAACTCGAACGAGGTCGGCAGGACGAGGGCGACCCGCTCGCCGGGCGCGATCCCGAGGCCGCGGAGGCCCGCGGCGACGCGACGAGCCGCGACGGCGACCTCGGCGTAGTCGCGCCGCTCGAGCCGGCCCGATCGGTGGGCCACCGCGAGCTGTCCGGCCGCGGACTCGGCCGAGCGGAGGAGCGCCCGCTGGAGCGTCGCCGGCGTCGTGCTCGGAGCGCGCGTGGTCACCGGGCGTCTCCATCCTCGGCGAGACGTCGCCGGACGAGCGAGATGAGGTCGGCCACCGTCTCGGGCGGCGCCTCGACGTGCTCGTCGAGGATGATCCGGTAGTGGTTCTCGATCTCGGCGGCCAGGGTCGTCGCCTGGATCGAGTCGAGCCCGAGGTCCTCACGCAGCCGCGTTCCCGGCTCGATGTCGGCGGGGACCTTGCAGTCCTCGTCGAGGATGCGCGCGATGACCTTCATCACCGCGGCGGGCTCGGGCGCGGTCGCGTTCATCGAGTCTCCACCGCCTCGATCGTCTCGGGCCGCGCGTCGGGGCGCGCCTCGGCGACGCCGCCGACCGGCAGCAGCCGACCGCGGTCGGCGAACGCGTCGGCGTAGTCGTTCGCCTCGGCGAGCGCCCGCTCCTCGGTCCGGATCCGCCAGAAGAGGAGCAGCCCGTTCGCGATCGTGAAGCTCGTGGCGGTGATCCACGCGCCGTGCAGGAGCGGGACCGCTGCGATCTCGAGGATGACGCCGAGGTAGTTCGGGTGGCGGATGAAGCGGTACACGCCGCCCGCGACGACCGGCGCCTCGGGCACCGTCATCACCCGCACGCTCCAGCGCCAGCCGAGCGTCGTGATCGCGAGATACCGGAGCGTCTGCCCGAGGAGGGTCACGCCGAGCGCGACGCCGGCGAGCCAGGGCAGAAACGGCGCGCCCGTCCGCGGGTGATCGAGGAGCACCTCGACGACCATCGCGACGAACCAGGCCGTGTGCAGCAGCGCCATGACCTTGAACTGGCCGGGCGCGTGCTCGCGGCCGCCGGCGGCGATGATGCGCGCCTCGTTGCGGCGCGAGATCGCCATCTCGACGAGGCGCTGCGCGATCAGGAGCGCGACGAGGCCGAGGAAGATGCCCTGGGTGATCCCGAGCGTCATGATGCCTCCCCCCATCGGAGGAGGACGGCCTCGGCGCAGAACGCCGGGCCCATCGCGAGGAGGAGGCCCCAGGTCCCCGGCGCGGGCGGCTCCGCGGCGAGCGTCTCGTCGAGCACCATGAGGACGCTGGCGCTCGAGAGGTTGCCGACCCGGCGGAGGCTCTCGCGGCTGGCGTCGAGGGTGCCCGGCGCGAGGTCGAGCCCGCGCTCCATCGCGTCGACCACCTTCGGCCCGCCGGGGTGACCGATCCAGACGCCGACGTCGCCGATCTCCAGGCCGTGGGCCGCGAGCAGCTCCTCGACGCCGGGCCGGAGGCGCTCCTCGGCGACGGCCGGGACGTCGGCGGAGAGGACGATCTTCATCCCCGCGTCGGTGAAGTCCCAGCCCATGACGCGTTCGGTGTCGGGGAAGAAGACCGAGCGACTGTCGACGACCCGCGGGCGCGTCGGCGCGGCGGCCGTTCCCGCGAGACGCTCGGCGGCCGGGTGCCGGTCGCCGAGCATCAGCACCGCGGCGGCTCCGTCGCCGAAGAGACCGCTGCTGACGATGTTCGCGATCGAGAGGTCGTCGCGCTGAAGCGTGAGCGAGCAGAGCTCGACCGACAGGAGGATCGCCGCCTCCTCGGGGTGGCCGGCGAGGTAGTCGGCGACGCGGGCGACGCCGGCCGCGCCCGCGAGGCAGCCGAGGCCGAAGATCGGCAGCCGCTTGAGGTGCGCCGGGAACGGGATGCGGTTCATCAGCCGGGCGTCGATGGAGGGCACGGCCAGGCCGGTGACGGTCGTGAAGGTGAGCTGGCTCACCTCGGACGGCGGAATCCCGGCCGTCTCGAGGAGCTTGCCCGTCGCCTCGGTCGCGAGGTCGAGGGCGACCTCGATCCACGCGTCGTTGTGGCCGCCGAATCCGCCGAGCTCATCGTAGCGGGGAATTGGCAACGCGAGGTGACGCCCCCCGACCAGTACGTTTCGGTGGATCGCCTCCAACCGTCCCAGGTTGAAATGACGCGTCGCCCACCGCTCACGAAGCGCCTCGATGAGGGCTTCCTGATCGTAGTAGTGGGGCGGAAAGGCGGTGGAGGTAGCCGCGATGAAGGGCATCGGTCTCTTCTTCGTCTCGGTCTGGCCGCCCGGACGGGAAGCGTCGGACCGGGGAATCCCCGATGCGCCACCATAAGGTTCGGCCGAGGGGTGTCAAGCAGCGGTTTTCACGCGGTCACGCGGTGCGGCACGGCTCGCGACGCGGCCTCGCGCCTGCGTTTCGGCCGGAAGAGGTCGTTCGTGCGGACGCAGGCCGGGGAGGAGCGGCACCGCCGCGACGTATCGAGTCCACGCCTCGCCGAGCGTCCTCCGGAGCCGCTTCTCCTTGTGGGCGACGCCGATGACGAGGTAGCCCGTCCAGACGGTCGCGGCGAGGAGGTGGCCGGTCGTCATCGAGGGCGTCACCCAGAGCATCACGAGCATGGCGACGTAGATGGGATGACGGGTGAATCGGAACGGTCCGACGCGGGGGAGCGGATACGCCCGCGGCCGGCGTCCGTGGAGGTGGTCGAGCAGGCTGCCGAGCCCGGGCTGACGGAGCGGCCCGGTGAGGAGCATGCTCGTCGCCATGAGGGCCCACCCCGCGGCGTGCACGCCGAGCAGGACGGTGCCGCCCCACCCCTCGAATGACCAGAGGTGCCCGGGGAGCTCCTGCCACAGGGCGACGACGGCGATCAGGCTCAGGCTGGCGATCAGTCCGTACGCGGCGGGGATCACGTTCTTCGGGACGAGCCGTCCGAGGAGTCGCTTGCCGCTCGGGCGCAGGAGGAGACTGTGCGGGACGGCCCAGCCGACGAGCAGGGCGAGGTCGACGGCGACGCGGGCGGCGATCGAAGGGACGGCGGGCATCGGTCAGGCTCCGGCGAGGAGGAACCAGGCGAGGCTGGCGATCGAGAGGGGGAAGGCGATCGCGGTCACGAGGCCGATGGCGGCGAGCGCGGCGCGGCTCGCGACGAGCGGCTCGGGCGGGCGGGGGGCGGTCACGACCGCTTCTCCTTCGTCGCGCCGGGACGGGCGACGATCTCGAACGAGAGGTCGACGACGTCCTTGACCTTCACCGTTCCGAGGAACGCCGAGTAGGGCTCGATCCCGAAGTCGGTCTGACGCAGCTTCACGGCGCCGGCGACGGTGAGGTCGCCGTCCTCGCCGGGGAGGACGGTGACCGCGATCTTCATCGATCGCGTGACGCCGTGGAGCTCGAGGTCGCCGGTCACCACGAGGCGTCGGAGGCCGGGCGCGTCGCCGGGCTCGGCGGCGGCGCTCGCGACCTTCGTCGATCGGAAGAGGATCCGCGGGTGGTCCGCCACCTCGAGGACGTCCTCGTCCATGTTCTCCTTGATGTCGGCCAGGTCGTCCTCGTCGACGCCCGGGTCCACCACCTCGAGCGAGGCCGCAGTGACCTCGAAGCGAACGTGGCCGCGCTCGGGCCGGGCGGCGTCCCACGCGATCGCGCCCTCCAGTCTTCGGGCCTCGATCACGTGGTCGTGGCCGAACCCGGAGAGGAGGCCGTCCTTCCAGACCTTCACGGTGAGCTTGCTCGCCGGTCCGTCGATCGAGAGCTCGGGCGGTCCGTCGTCGGCTCGCGCGGTCGCGCCGGCGAGCAGGGCGATGGCCGCGAGAGAGATCGCGGCGGTGGCGCTGCGGCGAGGTCGGGACGGTGGGGTCGATCGCATGGTGGGCTCGCTCCTTCACCCGGGGAGAAGCAACCGACGGGCCATGCACGCCGACGCTTGCGGCGTCGAGGGTTGCGGCCGAGGGCGCACGACGACGGCGACGAGATTACCGGTGCGCGGTTGTAGAAAGGTCCGCCGTCGGGATCGGCGCGCCGACGTCGCGCGATCTCGTTCCGCGGCATAGAATGCTGCCCCTCGAGAGGCCGACATGATCGCCAGGCTCCCTGCTCCGCTCGTCTTTCTCGGCGCGGCGCTCGTCGCGTTCGTCGCGTCCCCGGCCCCGGTCCGCGGGCAGGACGCGCCGCCGCCGTCGCCCCGCCCCTACGTGGGCATCCAGATGGAGGCGATCGAGCTCGCCGGCCCCGCGGGGGGCACTCACGGCGCGATCCGTCTCGTGCAGGTCGTCGGCGGGACCGGCGCCGAGGCCGCCGGCCTCGTCGCGGGCGACATCATCATCGGGTTGGAAGCGAAGCGGTTCGACGTCGGCAAGGACGCCGTCCTCGACGCCTTCCGCGCCGCGCTCGCCGACGCGAAGCCGGGCGACGCGCTCCCGGTCCTCGCCCTCCGGAATCGGATCCGCCTCTCGGCCGCCGAGGGCGAGCGGGTCCTCGACGATCCGGACGCGGTCCTCGCCGACCTGCGCGGCGTCCTGCGCGAGCGCCCGGCCGGGACGCGGGTGCGGGTCGAGGGCGTCCGCGAGGAGACCGTCTCGACGGTGACGATCGTGCTCGGGGCGCGCCCCGAGGAGGTCGCGGCGATGTCGATGCCGCCGAACGCCGAGCTCCTCGGCGGTCGGAGCTACGAGCGGCCCGCGTTCTCGCCGCTCCTCGAGAGCTGGGTCGAGCGCTTCGAGCTCGGCGATCCGACCGCCGATCTGCGACGACGGCTCGCCGCCCTCCACGATCGGGCCGACCCGTTCCGCCTCGGCGCCGTCGCCTACGTTCACCGGGATCCGCTCGCGCTGCACGGGATCACCCTCGAGGCGCGCGACGAGGTCGCGTCGGCGGCGCGCGAGGGCGGCGTGAGGCCGCTCGTCGAGGCGGCGCGACGGCGGCTCGAGCTCGAGCCGGTCGCGGCCGGCGGCGCAGGCGCCGACGCGCTCTCACCGGCGCCGGCGCCGCCGGCGGTCGGCGCCGACCTGAACGCCCACCTCGACTGGCTGGTCGCGACGATCGAGGCCGCCGCGGCGCGGGTCGAGCGCGCGTTCGCGGGGCTCACCGACGAGGAGCGCGCCTTCCTCGTCGAGCACCACCTCCGGCTGACCGAGCGCTTCGAGACCGACATCTACATCCACACCGACGAGGATGCCGAGCGGCAGGCGATCAACCGACGCACGATCGAGCTCGCGGCGCGGGTCGACCGCGCGGCGCTCCTCGACGCGGCCCGCGTCGCGGCGGCGATCGCCGACCCGACCTACCTGGCGCAGCTCCGCGCCGACCTCGACGCGAGCGGCGCGGACCTCTCGCGCGGCTGGATCGGGCGGCGGAACACGCCGCTCGGGCGGGTCGCGATCGCGGGAACCGGTCGTCATTGGCACCGTGAGGGGGCGAGCGCCGTCCTGATCGACCTCGGCGGGGATGACTTCCACGCGAACCGCGCCGGGGCGTCGGTTCCCGGCAGCGTGCCCGTCTCGGTCGTCTGCGACCTCGGCGGCGACGACTCCTACGAGAGCACCGAGGCGGGCACCCAGGGCGCGGGCGTCCTCGGCGTCGGCCTGCTCTACGACGCGGCCGGCGACGACCACTACATCGCGCTCCGCCACGCCCAGGGCGCGTCGTTCCTCGGCGTCGGCGTCCTCGCCGACGCGGGCGGCGGCGCCGACGTCTACCGCGGCCACGCGTTCGTGCAGGGGAGCGGGCTGTTCGGCGCCGGCGTCCTCGCCGACGACGGCGGCGACGATCGCTACGAGGCGCACGTGATGGCGCAGGCGGTCGGGATGGCCGGCGGCGCGGGCGTCCTCGCGGACGTCGCGGGCGACGACCACTACTACGCCAAGGGCAGCTACCCGACCGGCTACGGGACCAAGGGCGTCTTCGAGGGGTGGAGCCAGGGGTGCGCGGTCGGCTTCCGGACGCTCGCCTCGGGTGGCCTGGCGCTCCTCTGGGACGGCGGCGGCGTCGATCGGCTCGAGGCGGGCAACTTCTGCCAGGGCGGCGGCTACTACTTCGGGATCGGCCTCCTCGTCGCGGACGGCGCCGAGGGCGACCGCTACATCGGGAGCCGCTACGCCCAGGGGTTCACCGCCCATCAGGCGATCGGCGCGTTCGTCGAGCGCGGCGGCGACGATCGCTACGAGACGCGCCACGCGGTGGCCCAGGGCCTCGCCTGGGACGAGAGCGTCACCCTGTTCCTCGACGAGGCCGGCGACGACCACTACGGCGGCGGGACCGGCTTCAGTCAGGGCGCGAGCGCGCACAACGCGATCACGCTCTTCTGGGACCGCGCGGGCGCCGACCACTACGACGCGGGGCAGGCCGTCGGTCGCTCGGGGCCGAACGACTACCACGGGGGGACCAGCCTCTCGCTCTTCATCGATGAGGGCGCGGGCGAGGATCGCTTCCGACACGCCGACTCGGTCGGGCGCGACCCCGCCCGATCGGGCGAGGCGCACGGGATCGCCGTCGACCTCGCCGGCAGCGTCGAGGCCGCGGTGGCGGCCCTGCGCGGCGAGGCCCCCCCCGCGGAGCCACCGAGCTCGCCCGAGCCGAGCCCCCCGGCGACGCCGCCATCGGGCTCGGGGTCGTCGAGCGGTCCCTACAGGCGCTGACGACGGAGCAGGCAGAAGCGATGACCGACGACACCGCGAAGACGGACCCGGGAGGCGACGCCGCCTACGACGAGGGGCTCGCGCGCTACCGTGACGCCGACTACGGCGCCGCCCGGATCGCGTGGGCGACGGCCGCGGACGCCGGCCACGCCCTCGCCCAGTTCGGCCTCGCCCGCCTCGAGCAGAGCGGGCTGACCGGAGAGGTCGACGACGCAGCGGCCAAGAGGTGGCTCGAGGCGGCCCTCGCTCAGCCCGACGCGCCGGCGCGGGCCGAGATCGCGGCCGCCGGCGGCGACGTCGTGGCGCAGTTCCTCCTCGGCTGGCTCGCCGACAAGGGCGAGGGCGGGCGGGCGCGCGACGACGCCGCCGCCGTGCTCTGGTACCGACGAGGCGCCGACCTCGGCTTCCCCGACGCGCAGTGCAACCTCGGCTGCCTCTACGCGGAGGGACGCGGCGTCGAGCAGGACGTCGGCCAGGCGGTCCTCTGGCTCCGGCGCGCCGCCGAGCAGGGGCTCGCGGCCGGCCAGTACAACCTCGGGATCCTCTGTCATCAGGGTCACGGTCTCCCGCGCGACGAGATCCAGGCGCGCTCGTGGATGCGGCAGGCGGCCGAGAAGGGGCTCGCCGAGGCGCAGTACAACCTCGCCGTCCTTCTCGACCGCGGCGACGGCGGCGCGGTCGACGTCGAGGGGGCCGCGAGCTGGGCGCGCCGGGCGGCCGAGCTCGGCCTCGCGCCGGCGCAGGGGATGCTCGGCGGGATGTTCTACCGCGGGCGCGGCGTCCCCCACGACCTCGGGCAGGCCGAGGCGTGGCTCCGGAAGGCGGCCGACGCCGGCGTCGCCCTCGCCCGCGCCCTCCTCGGCGAGATGAGCTACCACGGCCACGGGGTCGCGAAGAGCCTCGACGAGGCGATCCGGTGGTTCGAGCTCGCCGCCGAGTCGAACCACCCCGAGGCGCTCTTCAACCTCGCGCAGCTCCACCGCGCCGGCGAGGGGTTCCCCGAGGACCCCGGCTGCGCCCGCGAGCTCTGGACGCGCGCGGCCGAGCTCGGCCACGCCGGCGCCCAGTTCTGCCTCGGCCGGCTGCATCAGATCGGCGACGGCGTGCCCGCCGACCTCGGCGTGGCCGTCGAGTGGTTCCGGAAGGCGGCGGCGCAGGGGCAGGCGGACGCGCAGAACGAGCTCGGCCAGATCCGCGAGAGCGGCGTCGAGGGCGGAGGTCCCGACGTCGCCTCGGCCGTCCACCTCTACGAGCAGGCGGCCGAGCAGGGGCATCCGTGGGGGCTCTTCAACCTCGGGAACCTCCACGAGCGGGGCGACGGCGTCGACCAGAGCTTCGACCGCGCCATCGAGCTCTACCGGAAGGCCGCCGACGCCGGCCTCGCGGCGGCGTGGTTCAGCCTCGGAACGCTCCACCTCGACGGCGACGGCGTCGAGCAGAGCGACGACAAGGCGCTGAAGCACTTCGAGAGGGCGGCCGCGCTCGGCGACGCGCGCGCCCTCTACACCCTCGGAGACATGTACCGGACGGGCGATGGCGTCGCGGCGGAGGACCCGGCGAAGGCGGTCGGTTACTACCGCGGCGCGGCCGACCAGGGCTACGCCCTCGCGCGGACGATCCTCGCCCAGATGGCCGAGGACGGGAGCGCCGAGGCGAAGATCGCCATCGACGAGCTCGGCCCGGCCGGCGGGGACGAAGCGATCGAGGTCTGACCGATCGCCGCTCCTCCCTCCGTGGCCCAACCGGTACGGGACCGCACGGTCGAGAGGCGAGGCGAGGAGCTCATCTACCTCCGAACCCGCTCCCTCGACCCGCAGCTGGGCCGAGCCTCTAGTGTGAATCGAAGGGGTCAGGTCCAGGAATCACACTAGCGATCTGTCGAAGCCACTCCGGTGCCGTGACCTGGCCCCTCGGGAGTGACCTGGCCCCACTGGTGTGAATCCTGGACCTGACCCCAGGAATCACACTAGCACCCGCCGCGTCGCTCGAAGAGCTCGACGGCCACCGGTGCGAAGACCTGACCTTTCGCATTGTGCGGGATCTCGGTGTGCGAACGCGACCGCGATCCTGCGGGTGCTGAGGAAGCGCCTCGATGGCTCCTGGAGGTTGCCCGTCCGGTCGAGTGGGGAGCCTCCTCTGACGGCCGAGGACACGGCTGCGTGGCCACCGCGGTCGGCGAGTGATCGCACGGCTCGCCGTCATCGTCGAGCCGGTCAGGTTCGATCAGGGCACCGTCGTCGAGACCTCGTCGATCACCGTCGGGGTGCGGTCGGACTCTTCCCAGTACCGGCGGAAGGCGCGGATCTCGCGCGTGTCGTGGGTGAAGAGCTCCGCGGCCCAGCGGGCCGAGAGGGTCTGGTAGAGGAGGGTCGCCTCGACGGTGAGCGGGCCCTTCGACGCGCCCGTTCCGACCTCGATCAGCACCTCGTCGCCGCCCGGTCCGAAGGTCGGGTCGCCGTCGGTTCCGACGGGCGCGGTCGCGGCCGCGTCTGGGTGATCGGCCGACCAGCCGCGCGGGAGGAGCCGGTCGTCCTTGATCCAGCCGGTGGCGCGCATGAGCAGGAACGTCGGGCGTCCCTCGGCGTCGGCCATGATCGACTCCCACCGGACGACCTCGTCGGGGGAGCCGATCCGGTCGCGGTGGGGCTCGATCGGGCCGCCGGCCAGCTCGGACGGCGTCGGCGTTCCGTCGGCCCCGAGGATCCGACCCGCGGCGTCGTGCTCCCCGGACGCGAAGATCGTCTCGCCTCCCGCGTCCCGGACCCGCACCCGCAGCCAGACCCGGCGCACCGGGATCCCGGTCGGCAGCTTGTGCCCGGCCCGGTTCTCGATCCGGAGGCGGACGCGCAGCGCCTCGCCCTCGCGCGACGTCTCCGCGATGGCGAGCGTCGCCGTGCGCTCGCGGAGCTGCTCCTTGGTCCGGGCGATCGTCGCGTCCAGGGCGGCGTCGCTCGCCTGAGGTCGTAGCTCGTCTCGGTGGTCGCGCAGGATCGCCGGGACGAGCGTGTTGCCCCCGACGAAGATGTGACGGCCGAAGGGGCGGCGCTGCTCCACCCGACCGAAGTCCCGTCCGCCCGGGTTGCGCGCGATCCGGGTCTCGATCGGGAGGCCGTCGACGTCGTCGGTCGGGGCGTGGCAGTCCTGACAGCTCGCGGCGTCCTCGCCCGGCGCCTCGCGCTCCTGGTCGAACGCGGAGTTGCGCCACTCGAGATACGGGGTCTGCTCCGGGAACTCCGCCTCGCCGGGGGTCCCGTCCTCGGCGAAGCCGTGGGTGAACAGGGTGTGGCAGCTGGCGCACAGCGACGATCGGAGAACGTGGCGTCCCTCGACGGGCGTGTAGCCGGTGTGGTGACGCATCGGCATCGGGAAGGGGCGGGCGTGCGGACCGTAGATCCGGGCGTCGTCGCCGATCGTGAACTGCCCGCCGAAGCTCTCGGGCTCACCGAGACCCTCGGGCGTGATCTGGTGGCAGACGGTGCAGGAGACGCCGTCGAGCCCGACCTGCGCCGGCGCGTCCTCGGCGTAGAGGGCCTCGAGCGTCGGGGGCGGCGCGTCATCGGCGCTCCCGCGCTCGAGCATCGGAGCGTGGCAGCCGAGGCACTTCCGCTGGATCGCCTCGGCACGTGACGGCGTCGACGCCACCTCGGCGGAGACGAAGGCGCGCCACAGTGGGTCGCGCGCCGAGTTCGCCATCATCGTTCCCTGCCAGAGGTCGAACGGGGCGACGTCGCGGTTGGAGGCGTCTCGCATCGCGTTCGCTCGGTCGGCGTTCGAGTGGCAGCGGGCGCAGCGCGGGCTCGTCGTGAAGCCGCCTCGCTCCTGGTCTTCTTGCTTGGCCAGCCGGATCGGGTCGCCGTCGTCGGAGTCGGGGATCGCCACGCCGCCGCCAGCGAGGACCAGGACGACGATGCCGGCGAGGAGGGTCGCACGGGGGAAGCGATGTGGCATCGGGCTCTCTCCAGGATGCGGGGATCTTCTTGCGAGTTTTCTCGCTCCCAGGGGGGCGAGTTCGCGCCGAACGGCCGGCGGGAGCCCGGTGAGCGGCGGCGCCGGGGAGAGTGAGCACGCGGCGCGCCAAACGAGATCGGGACGTCCCTCGCCGACGGCTCGTCGTCGCTACCCGGCGGCGTCGGGGGGTGCGGTCGCGTCGGGGTCGTTGGTGCTCGCCGGGGGCGGTGGCGCGTCGATCGATGCGAGGGGGTCGGGTCTCCCGACGATCACCCTGATGATCGCCCACCACAGCGGCGCTCCTCCGCCGGCGATGATCGTCATCAGGAGCAGCAGCAGGTACGGCACCGCCGACGCGTTGCTCCGGGGCGGGACGCCGGGGCCTCCGAACGGGAGGAGGATCAGCGCCGCCGCGGCCGGTCCGAGGACGACGCCCGCGAGGAACGTCGATGCGGGGATCCGTCTCCGGGCGAACGGGGCGACGAGCGCGATCGCGGCGACGATCGCGGCCGCCGCGTAGCCCACGCACCGCTGGATGTAGGGCTTCAGCTCGTCGTCCTCGTTGACGGCGCTGAAGCTCGGATACTCGCCCGCGATCAGGTAGATCCCGACGGCGAGGGCGACGGCGAGGGCGCCCGCGAACAGGCCGCGCTTGCTGCTCGAGATCCCGAGGCCGAGCCCGAGGCTGACGAGCGCGATCAGGCCCGCGGCGATCAGTCCGGCGAGGAGGAGGCGGCCGGGGCCGGCGAAGGTGCCGGAGCGATGGACCGGACCGTTCGGCGTCCATCGTTCGGGCACGGCCGCCGCGAGGGCGGCGTCGAGCCCGACCTCGGCGAGCGTCTCGTCGAGGGTGGCGAGGCGGTGCTCCTCCTCGGCGTCGATCGCGGCGCGGGTCGCGTCGTCGACCTCGAGGATGTCGGTCCACGCCGGCTCGACGGTCGCCGGCGGCGGCCGATGTCCGAGGAGCGTCGCCATCGTCGCGGTCACGCCGCCCACGTAGCGCACGCCCTCGACCCGGCCGGCGTGACGGACGCCCGCGCCGGCGAGGACGATCGGGACGCGCTCGACCTCCGGCTCGTTTCCGCCGTGGCCGCCGCCGATCCGGTGGCCGTGGTCCGAGACGACGATGAACGTGTCGCGATCGAGGTTCGTCGACATGTACATGTTGTAGATCTGCTTGTCGGTCGCCCGGACCGCGTTGCGATACTTGATGGTCTCGGGCCCGTACTTGTGGGCGAAGAGATCGGGATCGCCGATGTAGATCACGAGGATCGCCCGGACGCCCTCCGCGGCGTTTCGCACTCGCGCGATCACGTCGTAGGCGAAGGACTCCATGTAGGGCTTCACGCCCGACGCCGTCGCGAACGCGGTCGGAAAGAGCTCGGGGACCCAGGTGTTCTTCCGGTGGAGCATCTGGGTGAAGAGGCCCGCCCGACGACCGCGCGAGAGGAGGTCGTCGATCGCGAGCGCTCCGACGCGCTCGTTCGAGGTGACGCCGGTGAGGGCCGGCGGCGCGCCGGTCAGGAGCGCGGCGAGGCCGGGCCGGGTGTAGGTCGGCGGCGCGTGGCGGGCGGTGACGAGCGCGCCCCGCTCCTCGACGAGCCGGTGCGTCCACGGCATGTAGTCGGCGTTGACGGCGTCCGCCTGGAGCCCGTCGACGACGAAGATGACGAGCGAGTTCGCCGGCGGAGGCCGCTCCTCGGCCCACGGCGCGGTGACCTCGCTCGGGCCCCTCGGCGCGACGGCGGCGTGGCCCTCGAGCGGCGAGGTCCAGGGGGCGATGAGCGACCCCGGGAGGAGCTCGTAGGAGCGCATGAAGAACGCGCCCGCGCCGAGGGCGGCGGCGCCGACGAGGATCGCGACGACGATCGTCCGGATCGGGTGCGGCGCGGCGCCCGCGCACGGCGCGCGGGGGGCGTCCGGCGTCTCGGGGGGCGGGTTCTCGGGCGGCTCGCTCATGGACCGGACGATCATAGCGGTCTGCCGGGGCGCTGTCAGCACGGGCGAGGAGCGGGAACCGGGTCGCTTCCGAGCCGTCCGCGCCCGCGGTAGGATCGGCCGCCATGAAGATCGAGAACGCCCGAACGCTCGTCACCGGCGCCAGCCGGGGAATCGGTCGCGCCGTCGCCCTCGCCCTCGCCGCAGACGGTGCCCGCGTCGTCGGTTGCGCCCGGGACGCGGCCAAGCTCGACTCGCTCCGCGAGGAGTCGGGCGGCAAGGTCGCCGTGATCGCGGCCGACCTGGCCACGGCGGGCGAGGGGGAGCGGGTCGCCGCGCACGCGATCGAGGAGCTCGGCGGCCTCGATCTGCTCGTGAACAACGCCGGCGTCATCAATGAGCCCGGCAAGGTCGCCGAGATCCCGATGGCCGAGTGGCGCCGCGTCCTCGAGGTGAACGTCTTCGGCCTGCTCGAGACGCTCCGGGTCGCCCTCCCCGAGCTCGAGAAGAGCCGCGGGGCGGCCGTGAACCTCTCGAGCTACTGGGGCCGGCATGGCGCGTCGAGCTTCGGCCCCTACTGCGCGAGCAAGTTCGCCGTCGAAGGGATCAGCCAGGCGGCCGCCGCCGATCACCCGAACGTGACGGTCGTCGCGCTCGGGCCGGGGATGGTCGACACCGAGATGCTCGGCGTCGCGATGCTCGGAGGGGACACGTCGAGCTCCCCCTCCCCGGCCGACGCGGCGCGCCGGTTCGTCGCGTTTGCCCGCGCCCTCGACGCGAGCAAGAGCGGCGTCCCCTGCGACCTCTAGGAGACTGTTGCAGAATGAGCGTGAAGCGACGACTCGTCGCAGGCTCCTCGCCGTCGCTTCACTCGCGGCGTCTCGCCGGACATCGCCGCGCAGGCCTTCGTTCCGCGGCCTCGCGAACGCCAGACGGGTTCCCTCGG
>JAJDCQ010000020.1 GCA_029260755.1 Planctomycetota bacterium
CCGAGAGGGAGCCATCCCTGGAGCCGGTCGGCTCGTGCGAGCCGGGATACGGCGTCCTCAGTCGCTCCTCCGTGTCTCCGTGCCTCCGTGGTGACATCTGCTCGCCGAAGGCGAGCCCATCGGACCTGAGCGAAGTTGATAGCCCACATGCGGGCTAGTCCTTCAGGAGCTTCACCAGCTTCCACCGCCCATCGACCTCGAGCACGTTCGTGACGTCGATGCCGTAGCGTCGCCCGTCCACCTCGAAGACGAGCTTCCCGTCCCATACGCCTCGCGTCTCGCGGGCGAGCCCGTCATCGGTGGTCGCCGGCGGGCCGTGCCTGAAGTCGACGAAGCGCCCCCGCGCGATGAGGGCGCCGCCCGGGCCGGTGAGGAGCGCCTTCGCGTCGGCCCGCAGGCCAGCGGCGATCTGCTTCGCGCGGTCGAGCGCGTCGCGGGCGTTCCCGGTCAGCGCGGAGCACTCGGTCGGGGTGAGGGCGAAGGCGATGGTCCGGGCGTCGTCGCGCGCGCGGAGCGCCTCGAAGAGCGCCGCTCCCCACTGATGGTCGGGGGCGTCGAGCGCCTCGTCGAGGCTGGCAGCTGGCGCCGGCTCGGGCGGCAGCGCGGGTCCGAGGGCGAGCTCCGGGTCGCTCGCCGCCGCGTGGAAGCGGGCGGCGTTGGCGCGGGCGAGGTCCGCGTCGGCCACCTTCGAGAGACTCCGGAGGAGGCTCTCCCGGCGCCCGTGGGCGTCGGCGAGCCGCTCGTAGCGCGCCCGGGTGCGGCTCGCGACGTTCGCCGCCGGGAGGCGGTCGAGCACCTCGATCGATTCCGTCTCGTCGTCGAGGGCGCGGCTCCAGCGGTCCGCCCGGAGATTGACCGTCGCGCGCGCCTCGAGCAGCCGCGCGAGGCGGTCGAGCCGCTCCTCCTCGCGCCTCCCCGTGAGGCCTCGCGCCTCCACGAGCTGCTCGATCGCGAGGGAGAACGAGCGCTCGGATTCGACGAGGCGGTCGAGGCGCTCGAGGACGACCGCCCGGTAGCGGAGGATCTCGGCCGCCTCGAACCGGGGTCGCGCCTCGGGGTCGGCCTCGGTGCTCTCCGCCTCGAAGAGCTCGTCGAGGGCGTTGACGGCCAGGTCGAGGTCCGCGACCGCCCGCTCGGCATCCCCGGTCGACAGGACGAGCTCGGCCGCGCGACGCCAGTCGCGGGCGGCCTCGAGCAGCTCGTCGAGCCCGTCGGTCGCCCGGCCCCGCGGGGCGAGCGCCTTCGCGCGGGCGCGTCGCTCGGCGGCCGCCTCGACGTTCCGTCCGTGGCCGCGGGCGTGCCGCGACCGCATCGCGTGGACGTCGGCGCGAACCCAGGACGGTCCGACGCGACCGAAGTCGGCCACGCCGAGCGCCCGCTCGAGGAGCTCCTCGGCCGTCGGGATGCCGAGCTCGCCCGCGGCGGCGCAGCAGTCGCCTCCGCCGGACTCGTTGCCCGCGTCGCGCTCGAACCGGTCGATCACCGCGCCGGCGACCGCGGTGAGGAGGGCGACGACGCCGCCGGCCCGGTCGCGCGGCCACGGGGCGGCGCCGCCGCGCGCGCGCAGGGCGGCGTCGGCGGCCCGCATCGCGTCCTGGACGTCGGCGGCGTCGAGGGCCGCCTGCGCCGCGTCGCGGAGCGACTCGGTCGGGTCCTCCTCGCCGGCCGCCGTCTCGAGGAGGAGGCGCGCGTGGGCCTCGGCGATCGCCGGCCAGCGCTCGGCGACCGGACGCGGGCGGTCCTCGGCGGCCGCGCGCGCGATCGTCTCGGCGACCAGGTCGTGCGAGCCGCCCGCGAACGCCAGCGCCGGGGCGAGCCAGCGTCGGCGCCCGCCCGCTTCGACGGCCGCCTCGAGCCACGTCTCGACGATCGGGTTGTCGGGCCGGGCGACCCGGTGGAGGCGGGCGAGGACGACGAGCAGGGCCGGGTCGCGGGCGATCGCCTCACGGCCGAGCTCGACGTTGGCGCGGGCGCGGATGCCCTCGACGTCGATCGAGAACCCGGCCCGCTGGACCTCGGGCCCGACGGGAGAGAGGCCGTGGACCTCGAGGTAGCTCGCCGCGAGGAGGGCGCGGTCGCGCCCCGCGGCGCGGTCGGCGGTCAGGCCGTCGTCGATGTGGGCGTGGAGGGTCGCGACGACGGCGACCGACGGCGGGTCGGGCTCCTCCTCCGCCCGGGCGACGAAGACGAGGATCCGCGCGGCCCGGGCGAGGTCGCCTTCGAGCGCGTCGAGGACCGCGCGCCCGGCGCGGGCGACGCGCGCGCGCGGCCAGCGCTGCGCGTCGGCGTGGACGCCGTGGCTGACCGCCGCGTCGACGAGCTCCGCGAGGACGATGTCGAGGTCGGCCGCACCCCCGGCCGTCGTCGCGAGGCGGGCCTCGGCGTGGGCGATCAGGACTCGCCCGCGCGTCGCCTCGTCGATGTCGGGCGCGAGGTAGATCGTCTTGAAGGCGGCCCGGTCCTCGGGCGGCGCCACCGCGCCGGCCGCGATCGCCCGGGCGAGCGCGATCGCCGCATCGCGTGAGGCGATCGCGACCGGCTCGGCCCGGTGGAGGACGCGGTCGAGGGCGCGCGGCCGCTCCGCGATCAGAAGGAGGTGCTGGATCTCGGCGAGGCCGGCCCGGTCGAGGCCGCCGTCGGGACGGACGGCCGCAGCGAGCTCGTCGGCGAGCGCGTCAGCGCTCGCGTTCGGGTCGTCCGCCGCGAGTCGGGCGACGAGCGCGAGCTGGGTGGCGCGGCGGCGTCCGCGGTCGGCGGGATCGAGCGGCTGCAGGTCGGCCGCGAGCTCCTCGGCGAGCCGGACCGTCTCCGGTGACGGCCGTCGCTCGCGCTCGAGGGTGGCGGTGAGGCTCTCGAGGCGCGCAGCGACCGTCGCGTCGTCGGGGGCGTGGCGGTAGAGCACCGTCCAGCCGAGGAGGAGGACCACGGCGGCGGCGGCCGCGAGCAGGGTCGCGTTCCGGCGCACGTTGCGCTTCCGGAATCGGAGTCGACGGGCGGCCCGTTCGAGCTTGCCCTCGGGGCGGGCGGCGACGACCTGGTCGCCGAAGGCGAACGCCTCGATGTCCTCGGCCATCGCCTTGGCGCTCACGTAGCGCAGCTTCGGGTCCTTCGCGAGCGCCTTGAGGCAGATCGCCTCGAGCTTCGCCGGCACCTCCGGGTTGATCTGGCTCGGGGGCATCGGGTCGAGCTCGGTGATCGCGGTGAGCATCTCGCGGAGGGTCTCGCCGTCGAACGGGGAGCACGCGGTCAGCAGGGTGAAGAGGAACGCCCCGAGCCCGTAGACATCCGTGGCGACCGAGGGCTCCGAGCGTTCGCCGCGCGTGAGGAGGAAGCTCACCAGCTCCGGCGCCATGTAGGCGGGCGTCCCGACGGTGTCGCCGCTCTCGGTGATCTTCGTGCCGCCCGTGTCGATGGCGAGGCCGAAGTCGACGAGGCGCGGGCAGCCGCTCGCGTCGAGGATGACGTTGTCGGGCTTGAGGTCGCGGTGGAGGACGCCGTGCTCGTGGAGGTGCTGGATCGCGCGCGCGATCGCGGACGCGATCGAGGCGGCCTCGGCGACGGGGAGCGGTCCGGCGCGGAGCCGCTCGCGGATGTCCTCGCCGTCGATGATCTCCATCGAGTACCAGGGCAGGTGCTGATCGAACCCGGCGTCGTAGACGGCGACGATGCCCGGGTGGCGCTCGACCGAGGCGAGGAGCGAGGCCTCCCGCTGGAATCGGGCGAGCACCTCGAGCGCCTCCTCCTCGCCGAACCGATCGAGGGCGAGCACCTTGAGGGCGTGCTCCTCGCCGCCGGTCGCGTGGCGGGCGCGGAAGACGGCGCCCATCCCGCCGCGGCCGATCTCCGAGACGATGACGTAGCCTCCAATGCGATCGCCGATCTTCGGGAGCGAGTCCTCGCCGCCGGTGACGCGACCGAGCTCGAGGATCAACGAGTCCTCGCCGCTCCCCTGGCCGCCGCCCTCGGGCGTCGCGCCCTGCGCCTGGCAGACGAGGCAGAGGCTGCTCGGCGGCAGGGGCATCCCGCAGCGGTCGCAGCGGGTCGCCCGCGGGCGACGGTTGCTGTCGCTGTCGCTTCCAGGGCGCGTATCGCGGAGGCGGGTGGAGTCGGCCATGGCCTCTTCGGTCGGGGGACGTTCGGGGGGACCCTTCCTATCGTCGTCACGGGTGATCTCCTGGTCAAATGCCCGCTGGAGCGGATCCCCCTCCTCGCGAGAGGCGGCCGTTCTCTCCTTCGTTCCTTCGGGCGGCGAGGCGCGTGACATGGCCAAGCAGAAGGACTGGGGCCTGGACACCGGGACCCACATCGATCTCAGCGCCGCGAAGGTGCCGAGCGAGACCTCGACCAGGATCGTCGCCCAGCAGCAGGTCGCACCCGACGGCGCCGCTCAGCTCGTCGAGATCGAGCGCGAGCGCCTCGGCGTCTTCCTGCGGACGATCCACCAGGTCTGCCACGCGGCCCTCTCGACCCTGAAGCCGGGCCCGCTCATGGCCCAGGTGCTCGGCGCGGTCGGCCGGGAGCTCCCCGGGGTGCGCGGGTGCGTCCTGTGGCGGATCGAGGAGACGGCCGGCTTCCACCGGGTCGCTCACCATCCGCGGGAGGCGGCGCCGCCGGCGATCAGCCGGACGGTCGTCCACCACGTCGTCGAGACGCGCTCGGCGGTCCTCTGCGAGGACGCGCAGCTCGACGGGCGCCTCCGGGGGAGCCGGAGCATCAAGATGAGCCAGGCGCGCTCGGTCCTCGCCGCGCCGATCATCATCGGCGACCGCGTCGAGGGGATGATCCTGCTCGACCACAAGGGCGCCTCGCACTTCGATCAGAGCGACCTCGTCCTCATCAACGCCGTCGCCGCGACCGTCGCCTCGGCCGTCGCCGCGGTCGACGTCCGCGCCGAGCTGGTGACCGACCGCGTCGCGCAGGGCGTCCGCGACACGCTCCGGGCGTCGACGATCGGCGCGGGGCTCACGACCGGGATGCGCGCGGGCGAGCTCTCGCTCGCGATCGGCCTCGTCGGGACCGAGCCCGAGGCGAGCGTCTTCGCCGACGCCGTCACGGTCCGCGGGCGCGACGGACGCGCCGCCGCCGTCGTCGGGCTCGGCGAGGTCGCCTCGGGCATGGCGGTCGGAGCGGTCCGGGCGCAGACGGTCGTCCGGAGCCTCGCCAAGCGTGGCGCGCCGCCGATGACGATCCTCGACGAGATCGGCGAGACGTTCAACGCGCACGGGATTCCGCCGCGCGGGAACGCGATCATCCTCGCCTTCGACCCGGCCGAGCCGGTGCTGCGCGCGGCCATCGCCGGTGAGCCTGCCCTGATCGTCCATCGCCGCGGCGAGCCGGTCGCCCGCGCCGTGCCGCCCCGGGCGGTCGCGTCGCATCTCGGCGCCCCGGTTCAGGGGGCGCCGATGGCGATCCCCCTCGACCAGGGCGACACCCTCGTGCTGGTGTCGGGCGCCGTGGCCGCCGAGGGGGGCGCGACGCTTCCCCGAACCCTCGGCCACGCGATCGCACGCGGCGACGACGACCCGGCCAAGCTCGCCGCCTCGCTCGTCGCCCAGACGTGTCTCCACGTCGATCCGGACGTTCGAGGAGCCCTCCTCGTCATCCGACGGACGTAACGAAGAAGAGAGCGGGCCACTCCTTCGAGGGACCCGCTCGTGTCTCTTCTTCGTGCCCGTGCCCGAACCGGACTCGGACTCGGCCGAGGCCGAGGCCGAGCCTCGTTAGACGAGGCGCCCCTTCTTCTTCGTCCGCTTCTTCCGCGGCGCGTCCTCGTCGTGGTCGTGGTCGTGATCCCGGTCGAACCCCGGCACGCGCTTCTTCAGCCAGCCCCGGAAGCCCTCGCCGTCGGGGAGCGGCTCGAGCTCGAAGCCGCGCTCCTCGAGCTTCTTCCGGAACGACTCGAAGTCGCCGTCGAACTCGGGCATCTCGAAGTCGAACTCGGGCATGTCCGGCATCTCGAAGCGCCACTCGCCGTCCGGGAGCTTCCACTCGCCCCGGGGCAGACGCTCGAAGTCGGGCATCTCGAACTCGAACTCGAAGTCGTCGCCGAAGCGCTCCTTCAGCCACCGCTCGAGCTTCTCGCGGTCGAGCCCGTCGGGGCCGAACTCGAAGCCCTCGCCGTCGCCGAAGCGTTCGCGGAACTTCTTGCCGAAGCCCTCGCCGAACTCCCGCCATCCCTCGCCGAAGCTCTTGCCGTGGCCCCGCGGGCGGCGCGGCGACTCGGGGAGCGGCGGCAGATCGGCCGCGTCGAAGTCCTTGCTCCAGATGACCCGGTCGCCGAGCGTCACCTCGAGGCGAGTGCGCTCGGGCTGGTCCTCGACGGGGCGGGCGCGCACGCCGAGCGAGCCGGCGCGGTCGGTCTCGATCGTCTTCTCGACGATGGTCTCGCCGTCGCGCTTCACGCGGATGCGGATCACCCCGTCGTCGCCGCGCTGGACGCCGACCTCGACGCCGTTCACGGCGATCTGGATCTGCTCCTGCGAGCGGCGCTCGCTTCGCTCCTCGTCGCGCGGCCCGTCGTCACGCTGCTCGGCCCGCGGCGGGGTCTTGCTGTGCTCGTCGTCGTCCCGGGCAGCGGCCACGCCGCCGCTCACCGTTCCGATCACCAGGGCGAGGCTGCCCGCCCAGATGCTCATCCGTCCCATCGAAGCCACCTATCTCTTTCTGCGGCGGATCGTGTCGACGCCTCGCCTCTCTCGAGGCGTCCTTCGCGGACACCGCGAGGCGGACTCCACCAGGTGATACGGCCGGCGACCGGAGATGCTCCGAGGGAACGACGAAGATCTCGAAGTGCCTGGCGAAGCGCATCTTGAGCCGGGTATCCTCCGGGATGACGATGACGAGCCCACGCCGATCCCCTCCGTTCTCGACGCCCGCCCGCCTCCCGCGGATCGGACCCTACGACGTGGTCCGCGAGATCGGGCGCGGCGGGATGGGCGCCGTCCTCGAGGTGCGCCACCGCGAGACGGGCGCGAGCTACGCCCTCAAGCTCGTCCGCACCTCGATCGACGACGAGGCTCGCGCCGAGCGGATCCTCGCGCGCTTCCAGCGCGAGATCGAGCTGCTCGCCCGCGTCGACGACCACCCGGGCATCGTCCGGATCCACGGCTGCGGCGTGGAGACGAGCGCCAGCGCGAAGACGCCCGCATCGGGCGGCGACGGGGCGAGACGAGCCGCCATCTCGCGGCTCCCGTGGTGCGTGATGGAGCTCGTTCACGGCGAGGCGCTCTCGGCGCGCCTCCAGGACGGACCGCTCGATCCGCGCGAGGCGGCGCGCCTCGTCGCCGATGTCGCCGACGCCGTCGAGCACGCCCACCGGCTCGGCGTGCTGCACCGCGACCTCAAGCCGGGGAACGTGATCCTCGACGAACGCGCGGGGCGCCCGCGCGTCGTCGACTTCGGCCTCGCCTACGACGTCGCGGCCGACCGGCTCACCCTCACCGGCGAGATGGTCGGGACGCCCGCGTTCATGGCGCCCGAGCAGGTCCACCGGGCGTCGGGCGACGAGGAGGAGGCGGCGAGCGAGGGACGCCTCGGGCCGGCGACCGACGTCTACGGCCTCGGCGCGATTCTCTACGCCTGCCTCACCGGCGATCCCCCCTTCCGGGCCGACGTCGAGATCGCGCTCGTCATGGCGGTCGTCGAGAACGACCCCGAGCCGCCTTCGCGTCGCAACGTCGAGGTGCCGGCGATGCTCGAGCGGATCTGCCTGGCTGCGCTCGCGAAGGACCCGGCCGATCGGCCCGCGACCGCCGGGGCGTTCCGGGACGACCTCGAGGCGTGGCTCCGCGGCGAGACGCCGGCGGTCGCGTCGCGCCGGCCTCCCTCCGCGCTGCGGCGCTGGCTCCGACGACCGGGAACCCGTCGGGTCGTCGCGATCGCGGTCGCCGCGATCGCCGCCGCCGTCCTCCTCGGCGGCGTCGCCCTCGTGATCGAACGACGCGCGTCGGCGGCCCGCGAGGAGCGCGAGGAGCGCGCCCGCGTCGAGGCGGGGTTCGAGGCGGCGTTCGCCGCGGCCGTCTCCGGCGATCTCGACGCGCTCGAGGAGGCTCGCTCGCGCGTCCCCACGATCCGGGCCCAGGCGGCCGACGACCCGCTCGTCGAGGACCGCTGCCTCGTCGTCGAGACGCTCGCGGCGCTCGCATCCGGCGACGAGGCACGCGCCCGCACCCTGCCGCTGGGCGCGGAGCGCTGGCGCCCCTATCGCCACGGCGTCGTCGCGGTCCTCCTCGCCGCCGACCGTCCGCGGGCGCTCGCCCTGGTGATCGAGCGGGCGCCCGACCTCCTCGATGAGGACGCCGTCCGCGACGCGCTCGCGGCGGCGATGACGACGGGCGCCGTCCGACCGACCGAACGCCTGGCCGAGGTCGTCCTCGCGGCGCTCGAGCGGGACGGCGCGGCGGGAGGCGACGCCCACGGCGAGCTCGCCGTCGCCGTCCTCGGCCGCGCCCTCGAGCTCGTCCTCGCCGGGGACGGACCGGTCGACCAGGCGCGGGTCGACCGCCTCGCCGCGCGGCTCGCCGAGACGCTCCGCGCGCGGGCCGACCCGCCGCGTCCGCCGATCGGCGAGGCCGCGCTCGCGCGCCTCGCGGCGCTGGTGACGAGCGCGGCGACGTGGGAGGGCGAGGCGGCCTCGTCGGACGCCGTCGCCCTGGCCGAGGTGGTGATCGCCGCGAGCCGGGCGGACGACCCGGCCCTGCATCCGGTCGTCGAGCGTCTCCTCGGGCGAACGGTCCAGGGGATCGCGCCGACCGGCGTGGGCGACGACGAGCGGATCGACGCGTTCCGGGCCGGCGCGCTCCTCCAGCGGATCGGGCGCTTCCCGTTCATGCCGGAGAGCCTGGCGGAGTACTCGCCCGGAACGACGTTCGTGAAGGAGCGTCTCGCCGAGCTGCTCGCCCGCGACCCGGTCCCGTTCGACGAGGTCGTCACCGCCGCGGCCGTCCTCTTCAAACGTGGCCTGGAGAGCATCGCGCGCGAGCGCGGCCTCCACGGTCCGCCCGCCGTGCTCGCGGCCCTGCTCGAGCTGTGGCCGGCCGTCGCGGCGGTCCTCGGCCGGGAGCAGGCGCGCGGCGACGTCCCCGGCTGGGTGCTCGCCTGGACGAGCTGGGCGATCGAGCGGGCATCGCCGTGGATGCCGACCTCGAACGAGGAGACCGAGGTCGAGCGACGGGAGCTGCTCACGCGGCTCCAGCCGCTGCTTCCGGATGGCGCGCTCCTCGACACGGTCGAGTCGTTCTACCGGAGGGCGAGCGAGCGCGAGCGGTCGCGGCCGGAGGTGCGCCGGCATCACGGCGTCTTCCTGGCCCACCTGCGCTTCGTCGCGCGTCGCCGGCTCGGCGCCGTCGCTCATCCCGATCCCGAGGTGCGGGCGCGGGCCGAGTGCCTCCGGGTCGCACGCCAGCACCTCGAGCTCGTCGACGAGCTGCTGCGTCTCGCGCTCGGCGACCCCGCGAGCGGGCTGCCGTCGATGCGGCTCGGCGGGTACGAGCAGGCCGGCGTCGCCCGGGTCGTGCATGGCTACGGGATCGCGCTCGCCGTCGCCGAGGAGGGGCACGAGGAGGAGCCCGGGCCTGGGTGCGCCGACGCCGAGCATCTGGCGCGCCTCACCGCCGACCTGCGACGGCTCGACGGAGGCAGCCCGCGAGCGGGTGAGCTCGAGTCGCTCCATCTCGTGCGGCACGGTCGCTACGCCGACGCCTACCGGAGCCTGGGCAAGGGACCGATCGGGACGGCGGACCAGATCCCGGCGCTCTTCGCCCGGCTCGTCGGGGCGCGGGTTCTGCTCGACGAGGGTCAGGCCGTCGGCGCGAAGACGATCGTGATCGAAAGCTACCAGGTGCGGGGCGTCCCGGCGGACCTCCGGGCGGCGCGCATTGCGCTGGCCGAGCGCCTCGGGCTCGACGAGCTCGCCGCGGCCGACCGGAAGGCGCTCGGCGGCCGCTGAGCCGGTTGTTACCCTGCTCCCTTCGATTCTCGCCAACCGGAGAGAGCCTTCCGATGACCGCGAACCGCACGCTGCGCCTCGTCGCCGGGGCGACGATCGCCTTCGCCTCCGTCCTGCTCGCGAGCGGGTGCAGCCCCCGCGACTTCCTCACCGGGCAGATCGTCCGGGAGCAGGAGAAGTACCTCGGCCC
Organism: Planctomycetota bacterium; assembly: GCA_029260755.1. Classification (GTDB taxonomy): domain Bacteria; phylum Planctomycetota; class J058; order J058; family JAJDCQ01; genus JAJDCQ01. The sequence continues at coordinate 10,137 of JAJDCQ010000020.1, forward strand.
CGCCGGAGCGAAGGGCGTCCGCATCGAGAAGCTGACCGCCAAGGTCTACACGTTCCAGTGGAAGTGGTACCGAAACATCGTCGTGCGGACCGACGCCGGGTGGGTCGTCATCGACAGCTTCAACCCCGCCGCCGCGAGCGAGCTCGCCGACGCGCTCTTCCGGATCGCGCCGGGGTTGCCCGTCCACACCCTCGTCTACAGTCACTACCACCTCGACCACGTCGGAGGGGGCGCCGCGCTGCAGGCGCAGAACGTGCTCGCCGATGAGAAGTGCCCCGGCTACTGGAAGGACCTCGAGGCGCAGGACCCCGAGTTCTGGAAGGCGAGGATGGAGGGGTTCGCCCCGGCGACCGAGCTGATGAAGGGCGATCGGACGCTCGAGGTCGGCGGCGTGCGCCTGGAGCTCCTCCACCTCGGCAAGACCCACACCGACACACTCTACGCCGTGCACATCCCCGAGGAGGAGCTCCTGTTTTCGGCCGACTTCGGCTTCGTCCGCGGGATCCCGCCGATGGGCGGCCCCGACTACTACTTCCCCGGAGCGATGAAGGCGGCCGAGCGGCTCGCCGCGCTCGACTTCGAGATCTGGGTGCCGAGTCACTTCGGCCACGGGAAGAAGGCGGACTTCGAGGAGTACTTCGAGTTCATCGCCGAGCTGCAGCGGAGGATCAAGGCCTCGATCCTGAAGTACGCGGGGACGGGGCCGATCCCGACGGACGCGGACACGATCGAGGCGCTCTTCTTCGAGGTCTACGAGCCGATGAAGGAGCGCTACTCGGGGTGGCACGGCTTCGAGCAGCAGATCCTGTTCACCCAGATCCGTCACCTGGTGGGGGTGACGCTGGGGTATTAGGACGTCGTGTCGGGCAAGGGCCTCGTTCCTAAGGCTGGAACGCGTGCGGGCGATTGCCGTCGCGGCGAACGATCCACAGATTACACAGATTACACAGATAGCCGCGGATGGCTCCCCGTCCTCGTCGAACGCGAAACGGGTCTGCGCCAGCGGTGAAGGACGACCGCCTTCGGCAGCTCCTATCCGTGTAATCTGTGTAATCTGTGGATCGTCACCGGTTGGGAGCGGCAGTCCTCGCGCGTTCCTAGAACGTCTTCGCCTTCGCCTTCTCGCCCTCGTCGCCCTTCTTCTCCTCCGCCTTCGCCTTCGCCGGCTTCGCCGAGCGCAGGTTCGGGAGCGGCCCCGTGCTGTCGCCGAACGCGCGCGTCCGGACGCCGGCGGCGTGGAGGATCGAGAGGTAGAGGTTGCACATCGGCGTCTCGCGGGGGAATCGGACGTGGCGTCCGCCCTCGATCAGGCCGGCGCCTCCGCCCGCCACGAGGACCGGCAGGTCGTCGTGGTTGTGGCGGTTGCCGTCGCCGATCGCGCTTCCGAAGACGACGATCGTGTGCTCGAGCAGGCTCTTGCCGTCCTCGGCGGGCGTGTTGTTGAGCTTGCCGAGGAGCTCGGCGAGCCTGGTCGCGTGCCACTGGTTGATCGTGCTGATCGACGCGAGCTTCTTCGGGTCCTTGCCGTGGTGGCTCAGGTTGTGGTGCCCCTCGGAGACGCCGACGTCGCGGTAGGGACGGTTGCTCCCCGCGTTGCCGGCCATGAGGGTCACGACCCGGGTGAGGTCGGCCTGGAACGACACGGTGATGAGGTCGTGGAGCAGGCCGAGGTGGGTGGCGTAGTCCTTCGGCGTTCCCTTCGGGATCTCCAGGCCGTCGGCGGGGCTCTCGTCCTTCTCCGAGTGCTCGAGGCGCTTCTCCACCTCGCGGACGCCCTCGAGGTACTCGTCGACCTTGCTCCGGTCGCTCGGCCCGAGCTTGCCCTTGAGCGCGCGGGCGTCGTCGCCCATCCCGTCGAGGATGCTCTTGCGGTAGAGCTTCCTTCGCGCCTGCTCCTCGGGCGAGAGCTTCGCCTCGGGGTCGCCGAACAGCCGCTCGAAGAGGGCCCGCGGACGGACCTCCTTCGCCATCGGCATCGATGGGCTTCGCCACGAGATGTTCGAGCTGTAGGCGCAGCTGTAGCCGCTGTCGCAGCTCCCGGACTGGCGCCCGCGCTCGGTGCCGAGCTCGAGCGAGGCGAACCGCGTGTCGCGGCCGAGGACGGGCGCCGCCGCCTGATCGACCGAGATCCCGGCGTGGATGTCGGCGCCGCCGGTCTTCTTCGGGTGGGCGCCGGTGAGGAAGCTCCCGCCCGCGCGGGCGTGGTCGCCCGGTCCGTCGCCGTGAGCGCGGCCGCCGTCGAGGGTGAGGCCGCTCAGGATACTGAACCGGTCGCGGAGCGGCGCGAGCGGCTTCAGGATCGACGGGAGGACGCGCGGCAGCGCTCCCTCCTTGCCCGGCGTCCAGTCCGGCATGTGCATGCCGTTCGGCGTGAAGATGAAGATCAGCCGGAGCGGCGGCCTGTCGGCCGCCGCGGCGCCGGCGACCGCCCGGACGAGCGAGCTGCCGGGGATCATGGCGTCGAGGAGGGGCAGGCCGGCCACGGCGCCCAGGCCGCGGAGGAAGGTGCGTCGGTCGAGCTGCTTCATCGGTCGTCCTCGTCCTCGTTCTGCTTCGGGGGGTGCTTCTCGTCTTGCTTCTCGTTGGCGCGGGCGCCGGCGGCCTTCGCCGCCTTCGCGGCGCGCTCGCCGGCCCGGGCGGCCTTCTCCTCGGCGCTGCCCTCGGGCTTCGGAGCGGGCTTCGGCTCGGGCTCGGGCTCGGGCTCGGGGTCCGGGACGGGGTCGGGCTTCGGCCTCGTCGCGTCGCCGACGTGCATCTGGAACGGGGCGCTCCGCACGACGGCCAGGACGAGGTCGGCGAACCGCCAGTCGGGCCCGGCCTGGTCGACGATCCGGTCGAGGGCGACGTCGTCCGCCTCGATCGGGCCGCGCCCGGTCGCGTAGATCAGGAGCGCCTTGGCGAGCGCCCGGGCGAGGACGCGCGGTCGCTCGAGGAGCACGTCGCGCAGCTCCGCCAGCCCGGCGAACGTGCTGCCGTCGGGCAGCTCGCCCGAGTCGTCGATCGGGCGCCCCTCGGGGTCGGTCTCGCGCCGCGCGCCGACCGGGTCGAACCGCTCGAGGCCGAAGCCGAGCGGATCCATCCGCGCGTGGCAGCTCCGGCAGGCGGGCTTGTCGCGATGCGCCTCGAGCTGCTTCCGGAGCGTCTTCGCGCGGACGGCCGGGTCGTCGCTCAGGCTGTCGTTGCCCGGCGGCGGCGGCGGCGGCGAGTCGTCGAGGAGCACCTCGAGCACCCACTTGCCTCGCTTCACCGGCGAGGTCCGGGTCGGGTCGGACGTGATCGTGAGGACGCTCGCGTGCCCGAGGATGCCGCCGCGCTCGGGCGGGACCGCCACCCGACGGAAGCGCTCCTCGTCGCCATCGAGGCCGGTCGGCTCGAGCTCGATCCCGTAGTGGTCGGCGAGGCGCGCGTTCACGAACGTGAACCGCGCGTCGAGGAGCTCGGTGATCGGTCGGTTCTCGCGGACGATCGTCTCGAAGAGCATCTCGGACTCGATCCGCATCGCCGCGCGGAGGTCGTCGTCGAAGTCGGGGAAGCGGGCCGGATCGGGGCTCGCCTCGGGCAGCCGCCGGAGCTGGAGCCACTGCCCGGCGAAGTGCCGGACGAGCCGGCTCGCCTTCGGATCGTCGAGCATCCGGGCGACCTGCGCGTCGAGGTCAGTCCGCAGCGTCCCGCGGGCGGCCCGCTTCCGGAGCGCGTCGTCGGGCAGGCTGCTCCAGAGGAAGTAGGAGAGGCGCGACGCGAGCTGCCAGTCGCCGATCGGGTGCGCGGCGCCGGCGTCGGTCGGCGCCGGGTGGACCTCGACCCGGTAGATGAAGTGGGGCGAGCAGAGGATCGCCGTCAGGGCGAGCCGGATCTGACCGCGGAAGCCCTCGCCCTGCTCGGCGGCCAGGTCGGTCAGGGCGATGAGGCGGTCGAGCTCCTCGGTCGTGACCGGTCGCCGCCATGCCTTCTGCGCGAGCGGTCGCAGGACGGCGCGGGCCGCCGCGTGGCGCGTCTCGGGGAGGTCGTCCTCGGGCTGGTCGATCAGGATCCGGCGGATGCTCCGGGACGGCGGGGGCGGCGTCGTCGGGCCGACCAGCTCCATCCAGTCGAACGCCATGTTGCGGTCGCGTTGCTTGGGGTCGGGGTCGTTCGGACGGTAGTAGTCGTTGATGAAGCCGACGCCGATCTCGGTCGTCCCCGGCTCGAGGCGGCCGCGCCACTCGTAGACCTTCGGCTCGTTCGCCTCGTTCGGCACGTCGACCGTCGCGACGTTGCGCCGGCCGATGCGGAAGACGGCCCGGCACGGCTCGGGGCCCGCCTGCTCGCCGAAGCAGCGCATCCGGAAGACGTACTCGCCGGCGACCGACACCTCGACCCGGGCGCGGAACATCCCCGACGTGTTGAGCCGGGCGAAGCCGCGTTGCGTCCCACCGCTGCCCTCGCGCTCGGCGTCCTCGCACTCGATCCGCTGCTCGAGCGGCCGGTCGTCCGGGAGCGCCTCGGCGGCGACCCTCTCGGCGGCCTCGAGGTAGCGCTCGACCAGCACCGGCGGGACGGTCAGGACGTCGCCGATGACGTCGAAGCCGTAGCCGACGTCGTCGTCGGGGAAGGCGTCGGCCGGTCGGCTCGAGACGGCGAGCAGGTCGTGGACGCTGTGGTTGTACTCCGCGCGGTTGAGCCGCCGGATCGTGACCCGACCGGGGTTGCGGGCGGCGGCGGCGCGACCCGCCTCGACCGCGCGCGACGCCCACGCGACGACGGCGGCCCGCTCGGGCAACGTCGGCTGGGCCTCGTCGGCTGGTGGCATCTCGGCCGAGCTGAGCATCTCGACGACCTTCTGCCAGGTCGACGGGGCGGCCCGGACCTGCTCGGCCGACGCGAAGCGCTCGAGGTCGAGGCCCCCGCTCGGGGCGTCGTCGTCGTGGCAGTCGCCGCAGTAGCGGTCGAGGAACGGGCGGATGCGCGCGCCGAACTCGGGGTCGGCGGCGTCGGGCGCGCGCGCGTCGTCGTCGGCCACCGCTCCGCCGGCGGCGAGCGCCCCCGCGAGGACGACCGCGGAGGCGGCGACGAGGGCGGTCGCGAGGATCGGCTGGCTGCGGCTCATTGTAGGGCCAATGATAGCACCTTGCGGGATCCTCGCCGAGCGTCGAGCTCGCGGCGTCGCGGGGCGGCGGCCCCTCGACAGCGGCGGCGCAGGCTCCGATCATCGCCTCATGCTTCGGCTGATCCGCCACGCCCGTGAGCGCTTCGTCGCGTCGGTGTCGCCTCGGGTGCGCCGCCTCGCCGCCCGGACGCGGATGGCGATCGACGTCCCCGCGCTCGAGGCGCTCCAGGAGCGCCACCGCGCGATGGCGGTGCGGCCGGTGGGGCCGTTCAAGTACTTCGACCTGGCGACGTATCTCCGGATGAACGCCCGCCGGGCGGTCCGCCTCGGGCTCGACCGCGCGACGCCGCGACGGATCCTCGACCTGGGCTCGGGCTTTGGCTGGTTCGCGGTCGTCTGCAGGGAGCTCGGTCACGAGGTCGTCGGCCTCGACGTCGTCACTCCGGGGAGCGACGGGTCCGATCTCTACACCGACGTGATCGAGCTGCTCGGCGTGCGACGCGTCGCCCATCGCATCGAAGCGGGGGTGGCTCTTCCCGAGGAGCTCGCCGGTCCGTTCGACCTCGTGACGGCCTTCCAGATCGTGTTCGGGAAGACGTGGAGCGTGGGCGACTGGCGCGGTCTCCTCGCCGACCTCCGCCCGCGCCTCGCGCCGTCGGGGCGGCTCCACCTCGAGTTCAACGCGCCGAAGGGCCAGGCCCGCGCGTTCGGAGATGACGTCGCGGCGCTCTTCGCGAGCGCGGGCGCGAGCTTCGCCGACTACGTCGGCTGGCACATCGTCCACGTGCCCGAAGCGGCGAAGCTGCCCGCGGCCGACGGGCGCTGAGTCGGACGACGTCGCGCCTACAGCGCGTCGACGTGGGCGCGCCAGTCCTTCTGGAGCGCGTCGAGGTCGAGCTGACCGAAGGTGGCCTCGAACGCGGCCTCGGTGCTCGCGCCGTCGCGGAGCTCGCCGATGTAGCTCTTGAGCGCCGCCTCGGTGTCGGGCCGCGAGAAGAAGAAGTGGACCATCGACCACGCCTGGGCGTAGTGGATCGGGCCGAGCGGCTGGGCGTAGAACTCTGCCTGGCTCATCGTCATGACGTCGGCGAACGCGACGCCCTCGAAGCCGAGCTCGAAGGCCTGTCGGAGGTTGGCGAGCCGCCCGACCTGGATCAGCCCGGTCTCGCGGACCCGGCCGCTCTCGTCGACGGCCGATGCTCCGAAGTACTCGGCCATCCCCTCGTTCGCCCAGATCGGGATGTTCGGCACGATGTGGCGGACGAAGTGGTGGAACGCCTCGTGCCGCGTCACGCGCAGCGTCGCCTCGCGGTCGCCGCCCGCCTCGAAGAAGAGCAGCTGCTGGTAGTGAGGATGGAAGTAGCCGAGGCTGTGCTCGGCCCGGTCGTTCATCGTCAGCTCGGCGTAGGTCTTGTAGGCCTCCTCGGTCTGGAACACGATCACCTGAGCTCGGCGGGTCGCGTCGCCCTCGTCGCCGAAGAAGTCGGCGAGGAGCGCGTGGGTCGCCTCGAGGTGCCGCGCGTAGGTGTCGAGGGCGCGCCCGTCGAGGTCGCTCACGATCTCGTAGTGCGGCGTCTCCAGCGTCCGGCGGTCGCGCGGCGGGAAGCTCGGCCCCGAGAGGACGTGGCGGACGTCCTTGATCGCCTGGCGGATCTCGAGGTCCTTCGGCGCGAGGACGCGGGCGAGCTCGAGGTCGTCGAAGGCGGAGGCGTCCCGCTGCATCCAGAAGGTGATCCGGCCGCGGTGGAGCAACGCGCGCGCGTTGTCGGGCTGGATCGCGACGGCGCGGGCGACCGCCTCGCGGGCGGCCTCGTAACGGAACGTGCGCCCGAGCAGCCGGGCCTCGCCGAGATGCGCCTCGACGAGCCCGGGCGCCTTGGCGATCGCCTGCCCGAAGCGCTCGAGCGAGCGCGCGTGCATCCCGATCCGCTCGAACGTGAGGGCGAGGTAGAAGTCGGGCGCCGCGTGCTCGGGCGCCGCCTCGCTGGCCTCGGCGAAGCGCGCGAGCGCGATGATCAGGGCGTCGGGGTTCGGGCTCTCGAAGGCGGCGCGGAGCGAGGCGACGCCCTCCTCGATGAGAGTGCCGGTCGAGCCGGTCGGGACGTGCTCGGCCGGGAGGTCGCGGATCCAGGCGAGGTCGTCGCCGAGGTCCGAGAGGGCGAGGTCGAGCTCGAGGGCGCGGAGGATCCGGGCCTTCTCCTCGAGGTCGGCGTCGCCGAGCCCGCGGAGGCGCCGCGTGTCGGGGAGCCGGTCGGCGAAGGCGGGGTCGGCGGCGACCGCCCGGGCGAAGCAGCGGTCGGCCCGGCCGAGGTCGTCGTGCAGGGTCAGGTAGCGGCCGAGCTCGAACCACCCCTCGGCGTCGCCGGCGGTGAGGGCGAGGCGGCGGATCCGGTAGACCGACTCGAGGGGGAGCTGGTTCCAGCCGAAGCGCGCCTCCGGAACCCGCTCGCTCCGGATCTCGATGCCGTCGTCGTCGTAGGCGGTGACCCGCGCGGCGCCCGTCTCGAAGCCGCCGATCCGGATCGAGACCGGGCTCTTCGCGGTGCGGGCGAGGACGCGCTCGGCGCGCCGGGCGAGGAGGGTCGCGCGCCGTTCGCGTTCGAGGGCGAGCAGCCGCCGCGCGCGGTTGAGGACCGAGCGCCGCTGCGAGAGGTCGTAGGCGTCGGGCTCGAACGTCCGGCGGACGCGCGCGGCCGCGACCGGCTCGATCGTCACCGACTCCGAGGCCATCTCGATGGTCGGGCGGCGATCGAGGTCGGGCTCGGGGCTGGAGGCGGCGAATCGCGACGCATCGCGCGCGGCCGGCGCGTCGATCCGAGCTTCGACCCGAGCCCGGTCGTCCTCGGCCTCGAGGTCGTCGCGATCGCGCGTCGCCAGCTCGGCGGCCGGCGCTGACCCGGCGCCCGCATCGGCGCGCTGCCACCCGGTTCCCGCGTCGCGGCGGGCGGTGCCGCGAAGGGCGAGCACTCCCGCGCCGACGAGCAGGACGACGCCGACGCCCGCGGCGAACGCGAGGCGGGGATCCTGACCGGTCGAGGTCGGGGCGGCGATCGGGAGGGCGACCTCGTCGGTCACGCGGTCGGCCCGTCGGGGGCGTCGGCCGGCCTCGCGGCGGGGACGCTCGTTCCGGGCCGGGCGTCGGCGCTCTCGCCTTCTCGGGGAGCGGTTCTCGGAGGCGCGGCGCGTCGTGTCGAACGTGAACGTCGAGTCGTGATCCATCGATCGATTCCCTTCCGCGCGAACGTGGAGCTCGAGCGCAAGCGCCGGGCCGGGATCTCAAGAATAGATTCCACAGTGACTTGACGCCGATGTTGCGGTGCGCATGCGTCCCGGGGAGAGACGGCACCGAGGCAGATCGTCCCGGGCCTCTCGGGCCACTAGCCCGCATAGGGCACATCAACTTCGCTCAGGTCGATGAAGAGATGGAACCACGGAGGCACGGAGGCACGGAGCAGCTTCGGATGATGCCCCGTGGCGGACCGATCCCGGCGCTCCTTCTCTTGGCTCCCGTCGCCTCGCGTGACCGAGACCGAGAGGGAGCCATCCCTGGAGCCGGTCGGCTCGTGCGAGCCGGGATACGGCGTCCTCAGTCGCTCCTCCGTGTCTCCGTGCCTCCGTGGTGACATCTGCTCGCCGAAGGCGAGCCCATCGGACCTGAGCGAAGTTGATA
>JAJDCQ010000191.1 GCA_029260755.1 Planctomycetota bacterium
TAATGCCTGGAGGTTAAGCTCCAACTCCCTGCCGCGAAGCAGCTTTCCCTCCCTCCTGAGCTCGTCTGCTCGAGTCGAGCCCCTCTACAAGCGTGTCGATCAGATTCACCGCTCGCGCTGGGCAGGCGCGCCCTGGCAGACCTGGGCTTCCATCGCGAGGAGGGTCCCTTCGCCAGGAAGCACGCTCCCGTGCCGAGGCCCCTCCGGAGTCACTCGGTTCGTTCCCTCCAGTCGGACATCGGTTCGCTCACGGAGGGGGGCAGTTCCACGGCGCGTTCGGCGCCGACTGCTGAACGTCCCGCGTCTCGCCATGCGCCAGCCCGCGGCGCGGCAAGAGTACGAGCGCCTCCCGCCGGCGTGGCCCATTGTCTTGCGAGGCCATCGCGGCCGCTCCGCTCGCGCGGCCCTCTCCCGTCGCGTTGCGATCACCCGAAGGTGAGGCAAAGTGCTACACTAAAAACCTTAGAAAGAACGAAACAAGCACCTCACCTCGGTCGTCTATAGAGAGGGAAGAAGACGGATTCGATAACGGCGCAAGAGGGAGGGGAGGCGGCACGATGACGACGAGGCTCACGGACACCTCGAGAGTCGAGGACACCCTGCTCGAGTGCGAGTCGGGGTTGCATCCCGACGAGGTCCTCGCGCGGCTCGTCCGCCTCGCCCGCGTGGGCGAGAGGCGCGACGCGGTGATCGCCTTCTACCTCCGCGACGTCGACCAGCGGAAGCTCCACGACGGCTTCGGCTACCCGACCACGGTCGCGTTCGCCGATGCGAAGCTCGGCTGCGGCAAGGACAAGACCTACCGACTCCTCCGGGCGGCCGAGGCCTGCGAGCGCCACGAGGCGCTCCGCCGCGCGTACGAGAGCGGCGAGATCGCCTACAGCAAGATCGACGTGATCGCTCCGTTCCTCGGCGGGCCCGACGCGACGCTCTGGCTGGAGCGCGCGAAGACGATGAGCAGCCCGGTCCTGCGAAAGCTCGCCGACCAGGAGAAGCGCTTCGGGCGACCGACGGGGCCGAACCGAAGGCTGAAGGTGGAGCTCGACGCCGACCAGTGGGAAGTCTTGGCCACCGGCTCGCTTCCTTCGGGACTCGCCAGCGTGCGGCCGAGAAGGTCCGCAAGATCGGAGGCGCCGAGGTGCCGCTCGCCGAGATCATCGAGGTCCTCGCCGTGAACTTCCTTCAGACGCCGTTCGACGAGTCCGAGGTCACGCCCGACGAGGAGCCCAACGAGGAGGAGGCCGCCGGCGAGTTGCACATCGCAACCGACGATGGCGAGCCGGCACCGGAGGCGGACGAGATCGAGCGCGGCCGGAGCTTCCGCCAGCAGAAGCTCGACGAGGCCGACTGGTGCTGCGAGCTCGAGTGCGACCGCCGGACCGATCTCCAGGTCGACCACATCGAGCCGCGCGGCCGCAACCCGGCCCGCAAGTGGGATTCGGACAATTGCTGCGTCGCGTGCGTTCGGTGCCACAGACTCAAGACCGCCGGCCTCATCCGTATCCACGGCCGGCGCGAAGACGGCGCTCTTCAGATCGAGCGTCCGGTCCGCTATCGCGTCTTCGCGGGACGGGACCGGCTCGACGATCCGCCGCGCCGTCCCGCGGGGGGGTGAGCCGGCTCGGACAGGTCGGCGACCCGAGCCCGGAGACTCGGCTGCGCTGGCGAGTCGTCCGACCGAACCGGGGGGCCCGCGGGCCTGCCGCCGAGGGAGAATTGTCCCTTGCACTCGGGGAGGCCGGGCCGAGCTGCGGGCGTCGAGCTTCGGACGAGCCTTCGCAGGCGAGGTCCGCCCCGCCTTCCATGCCCTGCGATGTTCGCCCGGAGGGGAGTGCCGAACGTCGGTGGTGCTCGCAGGGAACGCGTCACGGGGAGCGGGCTCCGCGGCTCCGGGCGATTCGCTTCTCGAGGCGCTCCACCTCGAACGAGCAGTCCTGCCGGACGCCGGGCTCGGCCTCGGGGCCGAGCGTCTCGAGCATCACCCGCGACTCGCGGAGGAAGACCCGCGCGAAGCCGTCGGCCGGGTCCATGTCGCGGAGGTTGTCGAAGACGTCGCAGAGCTTGACCGTCTTCGCCTCGGGCGAGACGGCCGACAACCGTTCGATCTCGAGTCGTCGCCGCTCGGCGCGGTTGAGCCGGGGATGCGCCTCCTTGGTGAACTCGTCGGAGAGCTCGTCGACGAGGCGCGCGACCTCGTCGCCGAACTCGGCGCGGATCTCCTCGAGCTCGACCGGGGTGTCCTCCACGACGTCGTGAAGGAGCGCCGCGAGGACCATCGCCTCGGTGGCCCCGGGGATGAGGAGGACGCGCGCGGCGACCCGGCACGGGTGGCGGACGTACGGCTCGCCGGTGAACCAGCGCGACTGCCCCTCGTGGGCGCGCTCGGCGAACCTGGCGGCGCGGATGATCGGGTTCTCGGCCTCGGTCACGCCTTCAGTACACCGCATCCGGACGTCGAGGGCCAGCCCGACGGCGCGCCCGTAGGGGCTATCGAGCTCGTTCAGGTGCCGATGGGCTCGCCTTCGGCGAGCAGGATGTCACCACGGAGACACGGAGGACACGGAGGATTCACGGAGACGCGCGGGCGGCGCCTACCGGGTTGGTTGGTGTCGCTTCGCGATGAGGATGGAACCACCGAGGTACGGAGGAGCTTCGGGTGCGCAAGATCTCCGTCGAAGAGAAGAACGGAAGGACGAACGGACGAACGAGCGCGTTCAGCCCGGGTCGAGCTCCTCGCGTCTTCTCCGGGAATCCTCCGTGTCCTCCGTGTCTCCGTGGTTTCATCCTCTTCGCCGAAGGCGAAGCCGGTGGGTCCGCGGTCACCGACGGTCACCTGAGCGAGCTTGATTGATAGCCCCTGCCCGGGCTAGTAGAGGCGCGCCTTCGGGTTGCGCTTCGTCGTCTTGCCCGGCTTCACCTCCTCGACCGCGGGCGTCGGCGTCGGCGCAGGGGTCGGCGCCGGCGTCGGCGTGCTCGGGGTGACCTCGGTCGCCTCGCCCGAGAAGGCGCCCTCGGTGAGCGCGGCGGCGAGCTCGAGGCTGGCGACGCCCTCGATCACGACGACGTCGGCGCCCTTCCGGGTGATCGTGGCGAACCCGTCCTCGGCCTCGATCGCGACCTCGACGCCGTCGGCCTTCACCTGCCGGCCCTTGAGCTTCTTGCTCTGGAGCTTGGTGTAGGCCGCGATGAACTCGTTCGCGTCCTTCTCGCTGTCCCAGACGCTCCGGAAGACGAGGGCGAGGTCGCCGTCGGGCCCCTCGTAGGCGCCGTAGCGGTCGCCGTCCCAGCCGGCCGCGGCCCGGTCGCCCTCGGCGTTGCCGCCGCCGCCCATGAGCGCGCGCATCGGGTTGCCGCCGCCGTTGCCGCCGGACTTCTTCTTCTCCTTGATCCAGCCCTCGAACAGGGCGGCCAGGGCGTGCTCGCCGAGCGTGTTGTCGTGGAGGAGCTTCCAGCCCTCGCCGAGCGTCTTCTCGAGCGCCGGCAGCGCGACCGCCGTCGGGAGGTCCTTGTTCGGACCGTTGAGCTTCTCGGGGTGGAGCATCTGCTCGGTCGACTGGGGCGGGTTCGTGAAGAGCGCGTTGACGCCCTTCCAGCCGGACTTCTGCTTCACGTCGAAGATCGAGAGCTGGCCCTTGTTGTAGGGGTCGGTCAGGACGCGGAAGAGCCAGTTCGGCACGTCCTTCAGGCCCTCGGCCGCCTTGAGCGCTTCGTCGCCGCCGCCCATCTCCGCCTGCATCTTCGCCATCTGCAGGAAGCCGTCCTTGTCCATGTCGGCCTGCATCTTGAAGATCTGCCGCGCCATCGGACCCATCCGCTCGAGGTCCATGCCCTGCTGCTTCTTCGCGGCCCAGCACGTCATGATGTAGTTCGCCTCGCCCTCGACGACGAAGCGGATGGCGGTGATCAGATCGTCGTTCTTGCTCGCCTCGGCATCCTTCATCATCTTGCCGATGTCGAAGAGCTGATCCTGGAGGGCGTGCTCGAGCTCGTGGAGCATCGTCGGCTCGAGCTGTCCGGCGTCCATGCCCGTCATCAGGATGTAGAACGTGTCCTTGTCGGGGTCGTAGAAGGCCGCCGCGGCGCTCGCCATCATGTCGACCATGCCGGTGCGAATGTTGAACGTGCTCGGGATGAGGCCCATCCGCTCGTAGGCCTTCTGCATCGCGTCGCTCTCCTCCTGCGGGAGGTCCTTCTCGAGCTGCGCGTTCATGTAGTCCTTGAACTGCTGCGTCGTCATCACCTCGACGCCGATCTCGCGGTCGAACTTGTCGCCGCGGAAGCGCTCGAGCTCGCCCATCAGCTCCTTGGACTTCACCCGCTGCTTCTCGAGGAAGGCCTTGCGGTCGGACTCGTCGTCGGCGACCGCGAGGGTGCCGGCGAGGAAGAGGGCGCACGCCGAGAACGTCGCGGCGAGGACGGGGATGCGTCGGGGGGCTCTCATCGGGGTTCGATCTCCTGCGGGGTCACGGCTTCGAGCGAGGTTCGAAGGATCGAGACGCGGCCCGCGCCTGGCGGTCACGTCCGTCTTGGTTCGGTGATACGGGGCGAGGCAACGATGTGATGGGCGGGCGAGGCGGATCGCCCCACCCCGGGGCGATCCGCCGCGTTGACGTCGGCGATGGGCGGTCGTAAGGTTCTGCCGAGCCATGGGAACCGTTCGCTTCGCCCGCCATCGCCGCCGCGTCGCCGCGGGTCTCGCCCTCCTCGCCGGTCTCGCCGCGACGGGCGCCGCCGTGCCGGGCTGCGGGCCCGCGCCCGGCGAGCCCGAGCCGATCGTGCTCGCGACGACGACGAGCACCCAGGACTCGGGGCTGCTCGACCGACTCCTCCCGGCGTTCACGGCCCGCACCGGGATCGCGGTCCGCCCGGTGGCGATCGGCAGCGGCGCGGCGATCGCGCTCTGCCGTCGCGGCGAGGCCGACGTCCTCCTCGCCCACAGCCCGGCCGCCGAGGAGCGCCTCGTCGCCGACGGGATCGGGTGCGACCGCCGGCCGCTCATGTTCAATGACTTCGTGATCGTCGGTCCGCCCGGCGACCCCGCGGGGATCCGCGGCGAGCGCTCCGCGGCCGCGGCGCTGGCCGCGATCGTGCGCGAGCGCGACGACGGCGAGGGCGGCGCAGCCTTCGTCAGCCGCGGCGACGACAGCGGCACGCACGCCCGCGAGCGCAGCGTCTGGGACGAGGCCGTGAGCGCGCGGGCGCTCATCGCCGAGGATCCCTCGCGCGACGGCGCGCCGGCGAACCCGGCCTACATCCGCGCCGGCGTCGGCATGGCGAAGACGCTGCTCCTCGCGAACGAGCGCGCCGCCTACACCCTCACCGACCGCGGCACGTTCCTCCACCTGCGCGATCAGCTCGCCCTCGCGGTGCTGGTCGAGGGCGATCCGCTCCTGCGCAACGACTACCACGTCACGCGCGTCAACGCCGAGGTCTTCCCCCACGTCCGGCTGTCCGGCGCGGCCCGCTTCGTCGACTGGGTGACCGGCGCCGAGGCGCGCGAGATCATCGCCGACCACGGCCTCCCCCGCTTCGGGCGCCCGTTGTTCACGCCGGTGACCCCCGCCGCTGGCTCGACCGGGTCGGGGTCCCCGCGCTCGACCGGCTCGGTCGAGGGTCGGCCCGACGCTCCGCCCGCGACCGGCCTCGCCCTCGTCGCGAGGGCCTTCGCGACCGCGGCGACGCTCATCGCGACCGGCGACGCCGACCTCATCGAGGTGATCGGCCTCACCCTCCGGGTCTCGCTGAGCGCGGCGCTCCTCGCGGCGCTCCTCGGCATCCCCGCCGGCGCGCTCCTCGCCTTCGGCCGGTTCCCCGGACGCGAGGCGCTGCGAACGCTCGCGCGCGCGGGCATGGCGCTTCCGCCGGTCGTCGTCGGCCTCGCGATCGGGATCCTCTTCTGGCGGACGGGGCCGCTCGGCGCCGCCGGGATCCTCTACACGCCGCTCGCGATGGTGCTCGCCCAGGTGCTGATCGCGCTGCCGATCGTCGCGACGATCGCGGACGCGGCCGCCTCGGGGATCGACCCCGGTCTCGACCGGCAGATCCGCGCCCTCGGCGCGTCGGACGCCCAGCGCGTGGGGCTGCTCCTGCGCGAGCTCCGCGGGCCGCTCATCGCGGCCGTGCTCGCCGGTTTCGGCCGGGCGGTCTCCGAGGTCGGCGCGTCGCTCATGGTCGGCGGCAACGTCCTCGGCGAGACGCGCGTGCTGACGACGTCGATCGTCCTCGAGGTCGGCCGCGGCGACTTCGAGCGCGCCCTCGCCCTCGGGATCGTCCTGCTCTCGCTCGCGCTGGTCGCCGCCGGCGGTGCGGCGCTCCTCGAGCGCGGCGCCCGACGTCGCGCGTCGGCGCCGTCGGCCGGGGCGCTGGCGCCCGCGAGGGCACGCCCGTGACGCCCGCGGCGGCCGATCCCCCGTCGCGCCTCGCGCCGCGGCTCACGCTCGCCGGAGTACGCCTCGCCCGGGCCGACTTCACCCTCGAGGTCGACGCCCTCTCGATCGAGCCGGGCGCGGTCGTCGGCGTCGTCGGCGGCAACGGCTCCGGCAAGACGACGCTGGTCGAGGTGCTCGCGCTGCTCCGGCCGCCCGACGCGGGCGTCGTGTCGATCGGCGGCGCCGCCGTCTCGACGACGGGCGCCGCGGCCCTCGGGTGGCGCCGGCGGATGGGGGCCGCGTTCCGCGAGCCGCATCTCCTCGCGCGCTCGGTCCTCGACAACGTCGCCCTCCCGCTGCGTCTCCGCGGGACGAGCCGACCCGACGCCGACCGCGCCGCGACCGCGTGGCTCGAGCGGCTCGACGCCGGCGCGCTCGCCCGGCGCGATCCCGGAACCCTGAGCAGCGGCGAGGCGCAGCGGGTGAGCGTCGCGCGCGCCCTCGCCCCCGACCCCGAGGTCGTGTTTCTCGACGAGGCGTTCGGCGCGCTCGATCCCGCCGACCGGCACCCGCTCCAGGACGCGGTCGTCTCGCACGCTCGCGACCGCGGGGTCACGCTCGTCCTCGTCTCCCACGACCGCGACACCGCCCTCGCCCTCACCGACCGCGTCGTCCTCCTCGACCGCGGGCGGGCCGTCGAGAGCGGGCCGGCGGCCGAGCTCCTCGCCGCCCCCAGGAGCCTCGCCGGCGCGCGCTGGGCCGGCTTCTCGAACCTGATTCCGGTCGACGCCACCACGACGGGCGAGGGCGGGCTCGCCTCGGTCCGACTCGCGCCGGGCGTCGAGCTCGCGAGCGCCGCGCCGCCCCCGGACGGTCCGACCGTCGCCGCGATCCGGCCCGAGGCGATCACCCTGTTCGCGGCCGCCGACGGGCCGGATGGAGCCGACCCGCCCGCCGTCGGTAGCGCCCGTAACCTCCTGAGCGGGCGCGTGTCCCGCGTCGAGACGAGCGGCGTCCGTTCGCGCGTCCGGGTCGAGATCGGCGCGGGGGCCGCGGTCGTCCTCGACGCCGTCGTGACGACCGCGTCGGCGGAGGCGATGGCGCTCGCGCCCGACGCGGCGGTCCGCGTCGGGATCAAGGCGACGGCGGTGCACCTCGTGGCCGCCCCGCCGGCGCCGTCGGGGAACCCCGGGGCCAGCCTTCCCCCGCGCCCGGCCATGTCGTAAGATGTTGCCGTCAATTGTCTCCGGATGATCGCCGCCTTGAACCCGGTCGAGACCGAGCCACCCCGCGCCTCGTCGCCGCCCTCCGCCGAGCTCTCGGAGCAGGAGGCGGCCCGTCGCCAGCAGCGGATGTGGAACCTCCCGAACTTCCTCACCATGCTTCGTCTGGTCTTCGCGGTGATGCTCTTCATGATCCTCGGCTGGACCGCGGAGTTACCCCTCGCATCGTCGGAAGCCTCGGCGCCACCGTCGTTTCTCTACGACGGCGCCTTGCTTTTGAAAATCGGCTTTGCTATCTTCCTGCTCGCCGCGATCAGTGATACGCTGGACGGCCAGATCGCCCGCGCGTGGCAGCTCGAGACCGACTTCGGCCGGATCGCGGACCCCTTCGCCGACAAGGTCATCATCTGCGGGTCGTTCGTCCTCCTGACGCCCTTCGAGGAGATCCCGGTCGCACCCTGGATGGTCGTCGTCGTGCTCGGTCGCGAGTTCCTGGTCAACGGGATCCGTGGCTTCGCCGAGTCGCGCGGCGTGAAGTTCGGGGCCGACTGGTCCGGCAAGCTGAAGATGCTCAGCCAGTGCGTCGCGGTCGCTTCGGCCGTATTCTTCCTCGGCGTATGGATTCGCGCCGGGGCCGAGCCGCCCCGGTGGGCGACGATCTTCCTTCCGGCCGCCGTCTACGGCGCGGTCGGCTTGACCGTCATCTCGGGCGTTCTCTACGTCGCCCGGGCGCGCCGTGCCCTCGCGGGCCAGCCGGCCTAGGGCGAGACCGAGACGATGGCTGCCAGTCCGGGACGCAGGAAGAGCTTCAAGTCGGGCGGCCAGAAGGTCCCCGGGGCGGTCCGTGGCAAGAGCGGTCGCTTCAAGCGCGACGGCCAGCCTCCCGCCGCCGTGAAGGACGCCGCCGCGGTCGAGGACGATGAGGACTCCGACGAGCCCGCGCCCCTTCCCAGGGGCGGCACCAAGTCCGGGCTCGGACGCGGCAGCCGCAAGACGCGCCGCCCCGAGAAGCGCGGCGAGTCGCGCGCGTCGCGGGCGACCGACGGCGACCGCTCCGGCGGGACGCCCGCCGGGCCCGGCGGGCTCGACCTCGTCCGGGCGAGCGGGTTCCGGCGGGGCCTGCCGATCGCGGTCAAGTTCGCGATCCCGACGGCCGCGACCGTCGCGTTCTTCATGGCGCTGCTCGGCTATCTCACCTACAGCATCACCTACCGCGAGATCGACGGTCAGATCGACGAGCGCGGGATCGCGCTGACCCTCTCGATCGCCGCCCTCGCCGACCGCGCGATCTGGGAGGTGCCCGAGGATCTCAAGGACATCCTCGAGAACCCCGACGATGCCTTGCAGCTGAAGGCGGCCGAGGACGAGCTGCTCGATCGTCGGAAGGCGCTCGAGGAGTCGCTCGAGCCGCGCCTGCGCCAGATCGTGGCGTCGAGCGACGGCGAGATCATCAACGTGCTCCTCGTGCGGGACTTCCGCACCACGCCCGGGCAGATGGCGAGCGGGGAGGGGGCGAACGAGGAGATCTCGATCGGCGAGCTGGTCAAGACGAAGGACATCGGGCTCGTCGAGATCTTCGAGGCGCGCTACAGCCGCGGCGACACCGACGTGCGCTCACGCCAGTACCGGCGGCCGATCGACCCCGACCACCCGCTCGCGAAGAACGACGGCGTCTACGTGTTCCTCAAGGCCGACCGGATCGACGAGGTCACCAAGAACCTCCGGACCCGGATCGCGCTCATCACGGCGATCGGCGCGATCGCGGGGATCATCCTGGCGGTGATCATCGCGATGGTCCTGACCGGCCCGATCCGCTCGCTCGAGCGCGACATCACGATCGTCAGCGGGGGAAACCTCGATCACAACACGATCCCGCGGAGCCGCGACGAGATCGGGTCGCTCGCCCACTCCTTCAACGTCATGACCCAGAACCTCATGGTCGCCCAGGCGAACGCGGTCGAGCGCGAGGCGATCGAGCGGGAGCTCTCGATCGCGACCGAGATCCAGACCAAGCTGCTCCCCGAGCGGATCCCCCAGATCCCGGGCGTCGACATCCACTCCTTCTACCTCTCGGCCAAGGAGGTGGGCGGCGACTACTACGACTTCCTGGTCCTGGACCAGCAGCATCTCGGGATCATCGTGGCCGACGTCTCGGGCAAGGGGATCCCCGGCAGCATGGTCATGACCATGTTCCGGAGCCTGGTCCGGCTCGCGAGCGTGCGGAACACGTCGCCTTCGGATACCTTCAAGAAGGTGAATCGGATCCTGGCGAAGGACATCCGGCGAGGCATGTTCGTCACGGCCGTCTACATGATCCTCGACGTGCAGAACAAGACGCTCAAGGTGGCGAGCGCCGGGCACAACCCGAGCGTGCTCTACCGCGCCAAGACGAACACCGTCGAGCTGATCAACCCGCAGGGGATCGCCCTCGGGTTCGACAAGGGTCCGATCTTCGACAATCACATCCGGGAGCAGGAGATCGTCCTCGAGGAGGGCGACCGGATCACGGCCTACACCGATGGCGTCACCGAGGCGATGAGCGAGAAGGGCGACGAGTACGGCGACGAGCCGTTCTACGACCTCGTCCGCGAGACGGCGAAGAAGTCGTCGAAGGACTTCGTCGCCTCGGTCGTGGAGTCGCTCGAGGGCCATCGCGGACGGGCGGAGCAGTCCGACGACATCACCGTGACGACCCTGGCGATCCAGTCGTAAGAGACCGCGAGAACGAGCCTGGCATGGCAACCGCCGCGCACAAAGAGCTGAAGATAACCAACGACACGGCCCAGCTGAGCATGGTCAGGACGGTCGTGCAGGATATCATCCGCCAGAGCGGACTCCGGCCCGAGGATCGCAACAAGATCGTCCTGGCCGTGGACGAGGCGATCAGCAACGTCATCGAGCACGCCTACGAGGGCAAGGCCGGCGAGATCGAGGTCGTCCTCGACCTCGACGACGACCGCCTCGAGGTGGTCATTCGCGACAACGGCAACAAGTTCGAGCCCGCCGCGATCGCCGATCCCGACATCGGCGAGCACATCCGTCAGGGACGGAAGAAGGGGCTCGGCATGTTCCTGATGCGCAAGATCATGGATCACGTCGATTATTCGCTCGATTCCGAGTACCAGAACGAGCTCGTGATGAGGAAGTTCATCGGAGACCGACCGGAACAGTAGCTAGCTCCGGGGGGGAGCTCGCGAGCCCCGAGGGGGGAGCGAGCGACGAGTTGCAGTCCGCCGCGGCGAGCGGCCGGGCGGACATTCGGAGCAAGGTCGGAACCAGGGGAGCAAAGATGCCGGACCTGAAGATCCAGCAGCAGTCGCTGGGGGACGGGGTCAACTTCATCGAAGCGGAAGGATTCCTCGACGCGCACACGTTCGAGGAGATGGAGAACCTCATCAACCAGCTCTTCCGCGAAGACTGCTACAAGATCATCGTCAAGCTCGAGAAGCTGGACTACATCAGCTCCGCGGGGGCCGGCGTGTTCGTCGGGGCGATCTCGACGTCGAAGGACAACGGCGGCGACATCGTCTTCCTCAAGCCCAGCCCCAACGTGAAGGAGGTCTTCGACCTCCTCGGACTGAGTCAGATCTTCCAGTTCGCCGAGACCCAGGACGAGGCGCTCGGCTGTTTCAACTAGTCGACCCCGCCCTGCCCCGGACGGGAGGGGGCGTTCGATGAGCGTCGCCCTCCGTCGCGTCACCCTCGTCGTGAAGCCCTTCCGGCTCCACGACGTCGTGGCGGCGCTGCTCCCCTTCGAGCCGATCGGCCTCGTCGTGAGCGAGTGTCGTGGCTACGGTCGCCAGAAGGGGCACCTCGACCTCTACGAGGGCTCGGAGTACTCGATCACCTTCCTCCCGAAGGCGCGGGTCGAGTTCACGATCGGCGCCCACCGCTGGAAGGATGCGGTCGCGGCGGCGACCGAGGCCGCCCGGACCGGCCGGATCGGCGACGGGAAGGCGTTCGTCGCCGAGGTCGTCGCGACCGGCGACCCCGGCGAGCCATGATCCGGATCGGCCTCGACGAGGCGGGCTACGGCCCCAGGCTCGGGCCGCTCGTCCTCGCCGCGACCATCTGGGACGGCCCCGCCGAGGAGGGTCGCCCCGAGCTCGACGAGGCGCTCGCGCCCGATGTCGGGCGCACCCGGGGCGCGGCGCTGCCGATCGACGACAGCAAGGTGCTCTACCGCAAGCGGGGAGACCTCGCGCGCCTCGAGACGACCGTCCTCGGCGCGCTCGCCGCCGCGCGCGGCGGCGACGGGAGCGCGCCGGCGACCCTCGGCGCGTTCGCCGAGGCGGTCGGCGCCGAGATCCTCTTCGGCGGAGGGCCTCTCGCCCCCTGGTACGAGGGGCTCGGAGCGACGCCGCTCCCCCGCGCGGCGACGCCCGAGGCGATCGCGGAGGCGCGGGACACCCTGCGGGCGGCGGCCGACCGCGCCGGGACCGCGCTGGTCGGCCTGCGCGCGACGATGCTCGCCGCTCCGGGCTTCAACGCCCTGTGCGCCGAGCTCGGCAACAAGGCGCGCGCCCATTGGCGCGCGTTCGGCGAGGTGCTCACGGGCAGTCTCGCCGAGCCCGGGGTCGGCGCCGCCCCGGTCGTCCGCGGAGTGAGCGACCGCCACGGCGGCCGCGCCTACTACGGCGATCCCCTCGCGAGCCTCTTCCCGATGGCGCCGCAGCGGGCGCTCCACGAGACTCCGCGGAAGAGCGCCTACGAGCTCCGCCCGGCGCCCGAGCAGAGCCTCACCCTGCAGTTCGAGGTCGACGCGGACGCGCGGTTCCTCGAGGTCGCCCTCGCATCGTGCCTCGCGAAGTACCTCCGCGAGCTCCACACCGAGGCGATCAACGGCTGGTTCGAGGAGCGCCAGCCCGGCATCCGCCCGACGGCGGGCTACGGCGCCGACGCCAACCGCTTCATCGCGACCGTCGAGCCGATCCTGGCCGCCGAGGGCGTCGAGCGGGGGTTGCTCGTCCGGAGTCGGTGAATCGGAAACGAGAACCGCGTGTTCCAGGAACACGCGTGGTTGCCGCCCCGAACGGTGACGATCCACAGATTACACAGATTACGCAGATTTCGAGCTGCCGAAGGCGGTCATCCCTCGCCGAGCGCAGAGGCCAGGTCCGGTGTCGGAAGGGACACGGAACCGCCCGCGGCGATCTGTGTAATCTGTGAAATCTGTGGATCGTTCATCGCGACGGCAATCGCGTCTGCGTGTTCCAGGAACGACGCAACCTCATCGACTCGGCGCCGACCGGAACAGTCCGCGCAATCCGCGGAATCCGCGGTTTCGTTCATTCGGCGTAGAACGCGTGGAACCACGGATGACGCGGATGACTCGGATTGCGAGTTGCCGAGCGCGCTCGTTCCCGGTCCACTCCCGTACCCCTAGGAGACTGTTGCAGAATGAGCGTGAAGCGACGACTCGTCGCAGGCTCCTCGCCGTCGCTTCACTCGCGGCGTCTCGCCGGACATCGCCGCGCAGGCCTTCGTTCCGCGGCCTCGCGAACGCCAGACGGGTTCCCT
>JAJDCQ010000192.1 GCA_029260755.1 Planctomycetota bacterium
AGGCGAATTCGGCATTCACTTCCAGCGGATCGGAGCCGGGAGAAGAGACGGAAGGACGAACGGGGAGCCGCCACGTCGGCCCCCCTGAGATTCCCCTTGACGGAGGGGCCTTCCCATGGAAGACACGGAGAACACGGAGGATCACGGAGAGAGAGGCGAGTAGCTCGTCCCAGGTCGGCTTCGCCTCCGGCGAAGGGGGGATGGAACCACGGAGGCACGGAGACACGGAGGATCTTCTGCCTGGCGCGATCTTTCTCGGAGAGACGCGACGACAACGAGGGGAGGCGTGGTCAGTCCGAGGCCTCTCCGTGTCTCCGTGCCTCCGTGGTTCCATCCCGAGGGGGGCGGGCGTCGGCCAGATCCTCGGCGCAACGCGCCCTCCGTGAACTCTCCGTGCTCTCCGTGTCTCCGTGGTGACATCCTCGCCGAAGGCGAGCTCGCTGCCGCCACCCCCACCCGCCCAACATCAGTCGACGCGGAAGATCCAGATCGTCGTCTCGCCCGAGTCGATCGATCCGATCGGGGTGACGCCCGGACGCGGGCGCTCGCGGAGCTCGGTGGCGAGGTCGAGCCGGGCCTTCAGGTCGGTGACGTCGACGGCGATGAAGCGGACGCCCTTGTGGCGCGCGTACTCGAGGGTCGCCTCGAGGTCGTCGGTCGGAAAGAAGACGTAGCGTCCGCCCGCCCAGAAGGCGGCGTCGCCGGGGTCGGCCATGATCGCCGTCGCGGGCTCGATCGGCTCGCCGGCGTTCTCGCGGAGCCACGCGCCGGCGTCGCGCCCCGGACCGCCGAGCCAGTGCCAGTCGTGCTTCTTGCCGATCCGGAGGGCGCTTCCGAGCGCGACGAGCGCCAGCGCGACGACGACGATGGCGACCGGGCCGCCCGGGAGACGCGCGAGGCCGGGCCGCCGGCCGGCGAGCCAGCCGACGCCGGCGGCGAGGCCGAGCGCCGGCCAGAGGAGCGCGATCGGGACGATCGAGACGAGCATCCGGCGGCTGAACCAGAAGAGGCTGAACGCGCCGAGGTAGGCGGCGACCACGAAGATGGCGAACAGCTCGAGGCGCCAGCGGGCGCGGGCGCGCCGGGCGGCGAGGAACGCCGGGATGGCGAGGATGAGCGGGAACCAGGCGAGCGCCTCGGGCAGGGCCGCCCAGGCCTCGACGAGGTTGCCGAGGATCCGCTTGCCCTGCCCGCCGGGGTCGCGGCGGACGATCGCGCCGAGCGAGGTCTCACGGATCCCCTCGCCGCGGTAGATCTGCGCGTGGAGCCGGACCTCGGTGTGGTCGTCGGTGAGCGACTGCGGGAACGGCGAATCGGTGAGCACCCGGTTCGTGAGCGCGATCCCGCCCTTGTTCGTGAGCCCCCACTCGCCCGTCTTCGCGTAGACGTTCGCGATGTTCCCGAGGGCCACCACGTAGAACACGGCCGCGGCGATGGCGATCGCGAGCGCCGCCCGGCCGAGCTCGAGGAGCCGCCCTTCGCGCCGGCAGAGGGCGTTCATGCCGAGGAACAGCGCGGTGACCGGGAGCAGCCCCCAGCCCTCGGGCTTCACCAGGTAGCTGAGCCCGACGAGGGCGCCGAAGCCGACGGCCCGGAGCGGCGTCGGTCGCTCGACGACCGCCACCGCCCGCTCGACCGCGAACGCGAGGAAGAGGGCGAGCGGCACCTCGCTCTTGAGCTCGCCGGCGAACCGGACGATGAACGGATGGAGCGCGCCGAGCGCCGCGAGGCAGAGCCCGACCCGCTCTCCCCCGACCCGGCGGCCCAGCGCGTGGAGCGGGAGGGCGAGGAGCGCGCCGCAGACGACGCCGACGAGCGGACCGGCGAGGCCCATCGGGATCCCGATGAGGCGCAGAAGCCCGATGAGCGCCGGGTGCCCCGGCGGGACGGCCACGTCGAGCCCGCCGAGGTCGCCGGCCGCGAGCGAGTCCGCGATCGGGAAGTACCAGAAGACCGCGTCCGCGTAGATCGGGTGGGTGAACGCCGCGCTCAGCCCGTGCGCCACGAGCGCGACCGCGATGATCGCGCCGAGGATGCCCCAGCGGGTCGGCTCGTCCCCTTCGAGGGCCGCGTCGCCCGGGTCGGGCGCCGCGGGCTCCGACGACTCCACGGGCGGCGGCTCGGGCGCGGCCTCCGCCGACGGCTCCGGCGTCGCCCCGTCCGCCGCCGCCTCGGTCACCGCCGCGTCAGCCGGACGATGAGCTTGCGGATCTCCTCGACCCACAGGAGCACGCTCGCGACGCCGCCGATCAGGAGCGCGTCCTTCAGCGAGAGCGGCACGGTGTGGAAGAGGTCGTTGAGGGCCGGGACGTAGATCACCGCGGCCTGGAGGATGGCGCCGCAGATCAGCCCACCGAGGAGCCACCAGTTCCGGAAGATCTCGAGGGTGAACGCGCTCTTGTGCGCGCTGCGGCAGTTGAGGGCGTTGAACCAGCAGCAGACCGCGATCAGGGTGAACGTCGCCGTCTGCGACAGGGCGAGCGACGCCTCCTCGTCGAGCCCGCGGTCGGCGCCGACCCAGTGCTCGTGGTAGAGGAACCAGCCGAACGCGAGGCTCGTCATCGTGATGAGCTGGAGCGCCAGGCGACCGCGGATCCCGCGCGAGACGAGCGGCTCGTCGCGCGGCACCGGCTCGCGGTCCATCTCGTCGCCCTCGGGCGGCTCCATCACCAGGTTGATCGTGACCGGCGTCTCGGTCACCAGGTTGACCCAGAGGATCTGCACCGCCACGAGCGGCAGCCGCTGCCCGGTGCAGAGGGCGAGGAGGAGGACGAGCACCTCCGAGACGAGCGTGGCGAACAGATAGAGGACGACCTTCTGGAGGTTGCCGTAGACGACGCGCCCCTCCTCGACCGCCTTGACGATCGTGGCGAAGTTGTCGTCGGTGACGACGATCTCGCTCGCCTCCTTCGCGACCTCGGTGCCGGTCAGGCCCATGGCGACGCCGACGTCGGCCTGGGCGAGGGCGGGCGCGTCGTTCACGCCGTCGCCGGTCATCGCGACGACGTAGCCCTTGGTCTGGTACGCCTCGACGATCCGGTGCTTCTGCTCGGGATGCACGCGCGCGAAGACGCTCACCCGGTCGAGCTCGGCGGCGAGCTCCTCCTTCGACTTGGACTCGAGCTCGCGCCCCGTGATGGCGATGTCGCCCTCGCGCGAGATGCCGAGCTCGCGCGCGATCGCGTTCGCCGTGGCGACGTGGTCTCCCGTCACCATCACCGGACGGATCCCGGCGCGGCGGCACTCGACGACCGCATCCTTCACCTCGGGGCGGGGCGGGTCGTACTGCCCGACGAGCCCGAGGAGGCTCGCCTGCCCCTTGAGGCGGCGGAAGCCCTCGACCGCCTGCGAGGCCGGCGCGACGCCGGACTGGATGAGCTGCGACATCGGATCATCCTCGCGGGACTCTCCGATCTCCTGGTCCGCCTCGACGACGGCGATCGCGAGCACCCGGAGCGCCTGGCCGGCGAGGCCCTGCTCGACCTCCTCCACCCGCCCCCGAGTCGCATCGTCGAGGGGCACGTCCTTCCCGTCGCGCCGGACGGTGTCGCAGAGCTCGAGCACCTTCTCGAGGGCGCCCTTGATGAAGACCCGTCCCTGGCCGTCCTCGCCGTGGTTCCGGGTCGCCATCATGCTGGTCTTGGCGTCGAACGGGATCTCGCCCTTGCGCGGCTGTCGCTCGCGGACGGACGGCGGGTCGATCCCCGCCTTGCGCGCCAGGGTGAGGAGGGCCGCCTCGGTCGGGTCGCCCAGCGCCCGCCAGCGCCGATCGTCGGCGCTCCGGACGAGGCCGCCCTTGACCTCCTCGGCGCTCGGCTCCTGGTCGGGCGGCGCGAGGGCGGCGTCGTTGCAGAGGACGGCCGCCTCGAGAAGCGAGCGGAGGTCGGGGTCGCCCGTCGATGTGGCCGTCACCCGCTGCCCGTCGCGGCGGACCTCGCCGTCGGGCTCGTAGCCAACGCCGGTCACCTCGAGGTCGACGTCCTTCGGCAGCCAGACGGCCGTCGCGGTCAGCTCGCCCTTGGTGAGGGTGCCCGTCTTGTCGCTGCAGATCACCTTGGTCGAGCCGAGCGTCTCGACGGCCGACAGGTTCCGCACGATCGCTCGATGCGACGCCATCCGCTGCATCCCGACGGCCAGGGCGATCGTCATCGCGATCGGGAGGCCCTCGGGGATGACGCTCACCATCTGGCTCGCGGCGACGAGGAGGATCTGGTTCCACGCGAGCGGCTCGTCGAAGAGGGGATTGAACCGGCCGACCACGACGACGAAGGCGAACATGCCGAGCGACGCCCAGATCACCAGCTTGCCGAACTGGGCGATCTTCGCCTCGAGCGGCGTGGGCGGCTGCTCGCTCTCCTCGGCGAGGGTGGCGATCTTGCCGAGCTCGGTCTGCGTCCCGGTCGCGACGACGATCGCCCGCCCGCTCCCGGCGGTCACCTGGGTGCCGGCGTAGACCATGTTCACCCGGTCGCCGAGGTCGGATCCCTCCTCGACCGGGCCGGTGCTCTTGGCGACCGGCAGCGACTCGCCGGTGAGGGCCGCCTCGTTCGTCTCG
Organism: Planctomycetota bacterium; assembly: GCA_029260755.1. Classification (GTDB taxonomy): domain Bacteria; phylum Planctomycetota; class J058; order J058; family JAJDCQ01; genus JAJDCQ01. The sequence continues at coordinate 4,556 of JAJDCQ010000192.1, forward strand.
AGCGACGCCGTCGCGATGAGGCGCGCGTCCGCGCCGACCGCGTCGCCCGCCGCGAGAACGAGGACGTCGCCGGGGACGAGCTCCTTCGCCTCGACGACCACCTTCTTGCCGTCGCGGATGGCGAGGACGTTGACCTTGCTGTGCTTCCGGAGCGCGTTCATCGAGCGCTCGGCGCGGCGCTCCTGGAACGTGCCGATGAGCGCGTTCACCGAGACGACGACGAAGATCACGATCGCGTCGTGGATCTCCTTGAGGACGGCGGCCAGGATCGCGGCGCCGAACAGGATGTAGATGAGCGGGTCGAAGAACTGACCCACGAACATCATCAGGAGGGATGACTCGGCCCGCTCGGGCAGCGCGTTCGGACCGTGGCGCGCGAGGCGGGCGTTCGCCTCGTCGACGGTCAGCCCGGCCTTCCCGTTCGTGTCCGCCTTCGCGACGGTGTCCTTGGTGGAGATGGCGTGCCAGACCGTCTCCCCGCCGGCGATGGCCGTGGGTGCGGTGGCGGCGTCGGGCGCCTCGGCGCTCAAGACGCGGTCCTCCTCGAAGGCGGGAAGGTAGGTGGCCGGGGGGCCGAGCTGGAGGGCCCCCGAGCGGTCTGACAGGTTCAAATCGAACCGAAATGGTATCAGATGTCCGGGCGGCCTGTCCTCTGTCCCGAGGCCAGCGTCAGGGCCGCCCCGATCCCGCGCTCAGCCCGATCGGGGAGCCGCGAGGAGCGCGTCGACGAGCTCCGCGAAGCCCCGCCCTCGATCGGACGGCGTGACCCATCGCGGCGGGGTCGGGAGCCGGTCGAGGTGGTCGACCACGTTCGCGACGCCGACGGTGACCGGGAACCAGGCGAACGCGTCGGCGTCGTTGCCGCTGTCGCCGACGAAGACCCAGCGGGCGCGCTCGTCCGCGCCCTCGAGGTCGATCCCGAGGACGTCGCCGAGCGCCCGGACCGTCCCGATCGCCTTGTCCCACGCGCCGGGCATGGCGTGGGCGTGGACGCTGCTCACGACCGAGCGCGCCCCCTCGGCCTCGATCACGTCGACGAGCCGGGCGATCACCTCGGGGGCGAGGGTCACCCGCTCCCCGACGTCGAACGCGAGGTCGCACCGGCGCGCCCGCTGGTCGTCGGCGAGCCCGACCTCGGGCAGCGCATCCGCGACCCGGGCGCGGATTCGCTCGAGCCGCTCGGCGTGTCGCGCACGTTCATCGGCCGGATGGAAGTAGCCCTCGCGAACGACCCCGTGGCCGGCCGATCGATCGATCGAGACCCACCCGGCGCCGTTCTCGGCGACGACCGCCTCGACCGGGAGCAGCCGAACGAGGACGTCCGCCCAGCCGAGCGGCCGTCCCGTCACCGCGACGGCGCGGACGCCCGCGTCGGCGAGCCGCCAGAGGGCCTCGCCCGCGGCGCGCTCGACCCGGCCGTCGCGGGTGATCGTGTCGTCGACGTCGAAGACGACGCCGGAGATCGCGGCCCGGACGCCCGCGGGCATCTCGTGCAGCGGCCTCACGGGGCGACCCGGCCCGGCGCGGGGACGGCGGGACGATCGATGATCGCGAGGGCCGCGGCCGCGGCGTGGACGCGGTAGTCGCGCGCGCTCGTGCTGGTGGCGCCGAGCTCGGAGTCCCGGGCCGACAGGAACGGCCAGAGGAGCGGCAGCTCCTCGACGCTGCCGGTCTCGCCGAGGAGCTCGAGGCCGCGGCCCCAGTAGACGAGCTCGACTCCGCGCTCGAGGAACGGACGAATCACGTCGAGGACGATCTCGCGAGCAGGCGGGTCGCGCTCGGCCGCGAGCCACGCGAGCCGGGGCCAGGTGAGCTCGGAGCCGTCGCCGTCGGGGTCGATCGTGCCGAGCGGAGCGAGGAGCGCGTCGAGCCCGCGCGGGTCGCCGGCGCGGTCGAGGGCGTGGGCGGCGTCGAGGGCGAGGGACTGCGCCTGCGCGGACGCGCTCGCGTCGCCGAGCGCCGGCAGGTGAACGGCGAGACGATCGGCCGCCGCCGCGTCGCCGAGGTCGAGGAGGCCGGCGATCGCCGCGAGCGCCACGGCGGGGCGCGCGTCGTCCGCGAGCGGCCCGAGGACCGCCCGGGCCCGGTCGCGCGCCCACGCGCGACGACCCAGCTCCGCGATCGCGCGGACGATCGCGAGCCGCCGCGGCGCCTCCCAGCTCTCGCTCCCGTCGCGATGCGTCTCGAAGAGCGCGACGAGCACGTCGAGGTCCTCGGGTCCCGAGCCGAGCTGCCCGAGGATCTCGATCGCGAGGAGGGGATCGCCCGGGCCCGCCTCGAGGGTGGCCCGCGCCCACGAGAGCGCCTCGGCGCCGCCGAGCCGGGCGTGGACGCCGACGACGCGCCCCGCCGACCCGAGGCCGTCGGCGACCAGCTCGCGGATCCGCTCGCGCGCCCCGGCGTCGCCGGCGAGCGCGAGGCGGCGGGCGAGATGGAGGTCGGCGTCGAGGATCGGGAGCCGCTCGGACAGGGCGGCGACCAGCTCGGGCGTCCCGCGGTGGCGGACGGGGTCGACCACCTCGAGGTCGAAGGTGCGCGGCACGCCGGGCTCATCGAAGACGGCGGCGACGTGCTCGAGGACGATCGCGAGGCAGAGCTCGCGGAGGAGGACCTGGTCGTCGTCGCCGCGCCACCGCGCCAGCTCGACGTAGGCCGCGGCCGCGTCCTCGAGCCTCCCCTCCGAGAGCGCCCCGCGGCAGGCGCGCGTCTTCAGCACCGCCGGGGCGATCCGCCAGATCGCCGCGACGGCGACGGCGACGACGGCGATCGGCACGACGACGCGGACGACCCGACCGAGCGGACCGGCGCGGCGAGCCGACCCGGGCGCGGAGCTCGGCGAGTCACTCACCGGGCGGCCCCGCCGCCCGTCGCCGGCGCGTCGTCGGCGGCCTCGCCGGGGTCGGCGGGCGGATCGAAGGTGCCGCGCCGGATGAACTCCACCACCATTCGCTGCACCTCGGGGTGGTTCATGATCCAGGTGTGGCTCGCGTCGACCGTCGCGAACGCGGCCATTCCCGGCAGCTTCGCCTCGGCGACGGCGACCGTCCCGTCGTGGGGCGAGTCGGGCGGGAGGATCTCGAGCCCGTCGATCAACCAGCTCGGCGGATTGCCGAGGCTCGCGCCGGCCGTCCCCGCGATCACGGCGAACGGCTCGGGCGGCGCGGGCCAGCTCTCGAACTTCCCGAGCTCGATGCCGCTCGGCCCGAGGAACCACCGAAAGAAGTCGTGGCGCGAGAGGCGTTCGGCGACGCGGCTCCCCTGATTGGGCGGGGCGAGCATGCAGACGCCCTGCCACGGGAGCAGATCACGCATGTGCCGGACGATGACCCCGCCGAGGCTGTGGGTCACGGCGACGAGCGGCCCCCTGGGCACCTCGTCGCGGATCTGGCCGGCGAGGTCCTCGGCGAGCTCGCCGATCGTCCGGTCGCGCGAGGGATAGGTCTTGGCCCACGTCTCGTAGCCGGCCCGCTCGACGTAGCGACGCAACGCCCCGAGGGAGCGGTGGGTCCGCGCGAGGCCGTGGAGGAAGATGACGGTCGGTTCGATCGGTCGGCTCCGTCGGGCTGAGTGCCCGGCGAGCCTACCACCGACGCTCGACCAGGGCGAGGCCCGAGACCGCCATCCGGGCGGCCGTCGCCGGCTTCCCGGGCCGAACGCCGACTGCTATCCTGGCCCGCCTCGCGACGGCCGGACGCGTCCCGGCCGCGCCCGCGAGAGCCCTCCCGACCTCCGGAGCCCGCCATGCTCGCCCGCCCCAAGATCCGCCGCCCGCTCGGCCGTGTCATCGCAACGTTCGCGCTCGTCGCCGCCGTCATCCTGACGGCCGGCCTGATCGGCGTCCGCGCCGACGACGGCGACGACGCCGAGCCGGAGAAGTCGCTCGAGGAGGAGGTCGTCGCGGTCACGGGCCACACCGTCACGATCGACGGGAAGGAGGTCCCCTACGAGGCGCGCACCGGAACGCTCATCCTCAAGGAGGAGGACGGCACGAAGAAGGCGAGCGTCTTCTTCGTCTACTACCGGCGCACCGACGTCGACGACGTCGCCGCCCGTCCGATCACGTTCGCCTACAACGGCGGCCCCGGCTCGTCCTCGGTGTGGCTCCACATGGGCGTCTTCGGCCCGAAGCGCGTCCTCATGGACGACGAGGGGCGGGCGCTGCCGCCGCCGTATCGCCTCGTCGACAACGACCAGTCGATCCTCGACTTGACCGACCTCGTCTTCATCGACCCCGTCTCGACCGGCTACAGCCGCCCCGTCCCGGGGGAGAAGGCGGGCCAGTTCCACGGGGTCGACGAGGACGTGAAGAGCGTCGGCGAGTTCATCCGGCTCTTCACGACCCGGGCGCGGCGGTGGTCGAGCCCGAAGTTCCTCGCCGGCGAGAGCTACGGGACGACCCGCTCGGCGGCCCTGTCGGGCGAGCTCGACCGGCGCCACGGGATCAACCTGAACGGGATCATGCTCGTCAGCTCGATCCTCGACTTCCAGACGGCCCGGTTCGACACCGGGAACGACCTGCCCTACATCCTGTTCCTGCCGACCTACACGGCGACCGCGTGGTACCACGACCAGCTCGCCCCCGACCTCCAGAAGGACCTCCGCAAGACGCTCGACGAGGTCGAGGCGTTCGCGCTCGGAGACTACGCCGCGGCGCTCCTCGCTGGCGACCGCCTCTCGAAGGAGAAGCGCGCGTCGATCGTCGCGCGCCTCGCCCGCTACACCGGGCTGTCCGAGGCCTACATCGAGCAGACCGACCTCCGGATCAAGATCTTCCGGTTCACCAAGGAGCTCCGGCGCGACGAGCGGCGGACCGTCGGCCGGCTCGACAGCCGGTTCGTCGGGATCGATCAGGACGCCGCCGGCGAGGGCTACGACTACGACCCGAGCTACGCGGCGATCCAGGGTCCCTACACGGCGACCCTGAACGACTACGTCCGGAACACGCTCGGCTTCGAGAGCGACCTCCCCTACGAGATCCTGACCGGGCGAGTCCGCCCGTGGAGCTACGGCCGGGCGGAGAACCGCTACCTCAACGTGGCCGAGACGCTCCGGCAGACGATGACGAAGAACCGGCACCTGAAGGTCTTCGTCGCCAACGGCTACTACGACCTCGCGACGCCCTACTTCGCGACGGAGCACACGTTCGCCCACCTCGGGCTCGACCCGGAGCTCCGCGACAACGTCCGGATGGAGTACTACGAGTCGGGCCACATGATGTACATCCGGAAGAAGTCGCTCGTGCGGATGAAGACGCACATGGCCGACTTCTACCGGTGGGCGGCGCCCGCCGAGACGAAGGCGAGCGACGGTCGCTGACCGACGAGAGTCCCGAGGAGATCACCGTGAGCGATGAAGGCGTCCCCGCGTCCGACCCGATGCTGGAGCGGCCCGAGCCCGAGAAGCCCGGCTGCCTCACGCCGATCATCTGGTTCGTCCTCGGCGCCCTCCTGACGCCGGTCGGCGTCGCGGCGATCGCGATCGCTGCGAACGAGGGCGAGGAGGAGGGGGTCGTCGCGACCCTGATCTCGTCGTTCCCCCTCGGGTTCCTCTGGGCGGGCTTCTGGGGCGCCCTCGCGTTTCACTTCCTCACGCCCCAGAGCAAGGGCGCCCGGATCGGCGGCCCGTTCGGCTGCGGCTGCCTCGGCGCGGTCGTCCTCCTCGTGATGACGTTCTTCTTCTTCGCGACGATCTTCCGCGAGCTCTGACCCGCGGCACCGAGGCGACCCGATGCGCGAGATCGACGAGGCGCTCGAGGAGGGCGAGCGGATCCTCTGCGAGGGCCGTCAGTCCGGCCGGGGCGATCGATCGGTCCTCGGAGCGGCCGCCGGCCTCGTCCTCGCGGCCGCGCTGGCGACGGTCAGCCTCGTCGAGCAGCGTCGGACGGCCGCGGTCCTCGGGAATGAGACTGTCGTGATCGGCCTGTTCGAGGTTCCCGCCCGCTGGCTCGTCGAGATGGCGCTGCTCGGATTCGTCCTGGGCATCGTCGGGTTCGCCTTCTTCTACGCACGCCACCGGCGCTTCGCGGTCACGGATCGTCGCGTCCTCGTCTCGGAGGGCATCTTCCGCCGGACGGTCTCCTCGCACCGACGGACCGGTCGAGAGGCGGCCACGATCGAGGGAAGCAGGGTGCGCATCTCGGGCGTGCGGCCCGGCCCGGTCGAGCTCGCGGGGATCGCCTCCGATCGGCAGGCGGCGATCGTCGCGGCGCTCACCACGATCGGAGAGGAGTCGAATCCCGACCGGCGCTGATCAGCCGCGATGGTACTCGCGGTACTCCTTCACGAGCTCGCGGCCGGAGTCGGTGTAGTCGGCGCCGTTGGCCGTCCGCTCGAGGTGGACCGATCCGTCGAGCGAGGTCAGGAACGAGAGCTGGCGAAGCTCGTCGGAGGTCGGCGCGTCGAAGCCGCGCTCGAACAGGCTCACGTAGGCCGCGAGCGAGTTGTTCGTCGGGCCGAAGCCTTCGGCGTAGAGATACTTCTGCTCGAGGAGGCTCGCCACGTCGTCGGCCCGACGGATCCGCCCGTCCGGATGGGTCTCGATCATCCGCATGCAGAGATCCGAGATGACCTCGGGAATGTCGTAGCGGACGGTGTGCGGCGGCGGCGGCTGCCACTCGGTCACCAGCCCGATCGCCTCCTGGAGCGCCTGCGCGAACGGGAGCTTCGGCGGCGGCTGGAGCACCGGGATCCCGGTCAGGAGATGGTAGAGGACGATGCCGAGGGAATAGATGTCGCTCCGGCCGTCGAGCGGATCGCCGCGGAGCTGCTCGGGCGACATGTAGCCGAGCTTTCCCGCGAAGATCGGGCTCGGACCGTCGGTCGGGACGGCGATCCCGAAGTCGGAGAGCTTCACCACCCCCTGGTTGTTCACGAGGACGTTCTCGGGCGAGATGTCGCGGTGAACGATCCACTCGTGCGCATACGCGAGCGCGCGGGCGAGCCGGCTCACGATGAAGCCGGCGAGGAGGCACGGCAGCAGGCGGCGCGTCTTCAGGTGCTGGCGCTGGAGCTGCCGCAGGTCGGTCCCGTCGACGTAGTCCATGACCAGCATCGACAGGCGGAGCTCCTTCTCGCCCGGGGCCTCGCGCCGGGAACGCCGCTTCGGCTCGAGCTTCTTGCTGACGCCGCTCCGCACCATCCGCTTGCGGGCGCGGAGGCGCTCGCCGAGCTTGCGACGCCCGTGCTGGCTGTCGAGCTCGTCCATCTCCTGGCGGAACGCGTCGGGGACGACGCCGAGCGGGATCGACTCGAGGCCGTAGGTCTTGACGATGTTCTCGTGGCGGAGGGCCGTCGCGATGTTCGCCTCGTCCTTGAGCTTCTGCTCGTGCTCGGGCGAGAGCGACCGCAGCGTCTTGAGGACGACGTCGTCGACGACCCCCTCGCAGTCCTTCTCGGCGAGGAAGACGATGCCCATGCCGCCGCGGCCGATCTCCTCGACGATCGTGTAGCGGCTGGAGCTGCTGAACTCCATCCCGGTGAGGTCGCCGATCGCGTCTCCCATGGACCCCATTCTAGAGAGGGGCGTCGACGGCGGTCAACGCACCCTCGCGCGGGAGGCCGTCATCGGTCAGCATCCCGGAACGGGAGGAGGTCGGGATGGAGTTTCTCCGGCGGCTGTTCGCGGGGCTCGTCTGGATCGGAGTCGGCCTGGCCTGGGCCTGGGCGGCCCACCGCTTCTTCGACTCCTGGAAGGTCGCGGCCGGCGGGCTGCTCCCGATGCTGATCGGGATCGTGACCATCCGGAGCGCGCTCACCCGGCGGCGCCCCGGACCGGCGCGGCCCGCCGAGCCCGAGCCGGAGCCCGCCGGCAGCTTCGCCCACAAGTGCATGCTCTGCGGCGCGTCGATCGAGGCCGGCATCATCGATGGCAAGCCCGGCCCGTTCTACGGCGGGCCCTGTGACCGGGCGAAGGGGGAGAAGGAGCACCGCTGGGTCCGGCGGCGCGCCTGACGATCCATCACCGCAGGTCGATGGCGATCCAGAGGGTGTCGCAGTTCCGGACCGGGCGGTCCTCCACCTTGGTCGTCGGGATCGCGACCTTCGCGTAGAGCGGAACGAGCGCCTTCGGAAAGGCGCAGCCGCACCGGTGCTTCACCCGGGTCGAGCTGCCCGCGGTCGCCCCGGGGCGCGCGGCGAGGATCCCATCGACGAGAGCGCCGACCCGATCGGAGAGCCCGGGCGAGCCCGCGCGATCGATCACGACGAGGCGCGCCCCGGCGGGGGCTCGGGCCGCGACCGCGGCGATCGTCTCGACGAAGCCGCGGGCGAGCCGCGGGACGGCGCGCGGGATCACCTCGCTGACGACGTTCGCGATCGTGATCAACCGGGCGCCGGCCGCCGCCTCGAGGAGCGCCGCGGGCGCCGGCGGCGCCGAGAGATCGACGCCGAGCGTCGGCGCGTCTACGTCGACCCACGCCGCGAGGTCGCGGTCGCGGACGGCGAGCTCGGCCAGCGCCTCGGGGACGAGCGCCGCGTGGAGGTCGTCCCAGGCCTCCATCCGGTCCGCCCGGACGACGGCGAGCGACGCCGGGCGAGGATCGCCGGACTCGGCCCGCTCGCTGACCGCGTCGAGGAGGGCCAGCGTCTCGGCGCCCGGCCCGCCGCCCAGCGCGAGGGCGGCGAGCGGCCGCGGGTCGTCGAGGACGTCGCCGGCGGCCACCTCGAGGACGCGCCGGATGTCGCACACGTGCGCGGGGAGGAGGTGACACGCGTACGCGAGCCGGGTCGGTCGCTTCGAGTAGCCGACGTCGGCCGCGCCGGCCCGGTAGGCGGCCGAGAGGCGCTCGACCGCCTTCGCGACTCGCTCGGGCGGGACGCCGCTCTTCTCGAGGACCCGGGCGGCGACGGCGAGCCAGCTCATCCGGAAGCGGGCCATCGGTCAGCGCCTCCGGGCGCGCTCGCGCGCGAGCCGCTCGACGAACCCGTCGAGGGCGATGACCTGACCGTCGAGCGTCCCGACGATCACCTCGGGCGAGCCGTCGCCGTCGATGTCGGCGGCGGCGGGGCGGCCCTCGACGCCGGCATCGCTCCCGAGCCAGTGGGTCAGGAGGACGCTCCCCTCCGCGCCGATCACGTGGAGCTTCCCCCTGGAGGAGCCCACGACGAGCTCCTTCACGCCATCGCCGTCGAGGTCGACCGCGAGGGGCGGCGCGAGGAACGCGTCGCCCTTCGCGGCGTGCCAGCGCAGCTCCCCGCGCGGGCTCACCCCGACGACGCCCGCCGCCGTCGGGCTCGCGATCACGACCTCGCCCTCGGCCGTCTCGATCACCGCGGGCGTCGCCGAGGCGGAGCCGGCGCCGGCGACCTGGAACGTCGGCGTCCCCCGCCGCGCGTCGAACGCTCGGAGGCCTCCGTCGGCGCATCCGATCACGGCGAGCGGCGGCTCACCCTCGACGATGACGACGCCCGTCCCGCTCTCGACACCGGTCGAGCGCGACCAGACCGGAGCGCCCGATCCTCCGTCGAGCCTCAGCACCTCGCCGGCGCGGGTCGCGACGAAGACGTCGGGCGGCGCGCCGTCGATCGCGGCGATCGTGGGGGCACGCCAGGAGCCGCCCTGGACCGCGACCGACCAGCGCTCGTCCCAGCCCGGCCCGCCCAGGGCGAAGACGCGCCGACTCCCGGCGAACCAGGTCGCCGCGACGAGCTCGTCGCGGCCATCGCCGTCGAGGTCGCCCGCGGCGATGTCGGCGTAGCCGTGCTTGCCCGACTCCTGCGCGGGGATCCGACGCTCGACCGACCCGTCGCGCGGGTCGACCAGGGCGATCTCGCCCCGCGTCGTCCAGAGGGCGAGCCGGCGGCCCTCACCGCCCACTCGAACGAGGGTCGGCGGCCTGATCATGTCCTGCTCGATCCGCACTCGATGGAGCGAGGCGCCCGTCGAGCCGTCGAGGATGGCGAGGTCGGACTGCTCGTGGTCGCGGAGGGGGAGCACGATCCGCACGGCATCACCCCCGAAGCAGACCGGGCCGGCGCGGACCGCGTCGCCGGCCTCGATCCGCCACCGCGGCTGCACCGGGTCGGCGGCGTAGACCACGGTCGGGCCGAACGCATCGACGAGGAGGTCCGGGAGGCCGTCGCCGTTCGCCTCGATCAACGCGAACGAGCGAGCGATCCGCTCCCGGAGCGATGCCCGGAAGAGCACGCTCCCCGACGCGCCGAGGACCATCACCTGGCCGTCGACCGTTCCGACCGCGAGATCGTCGGAACCGTCCTGGTCGTAGTCGAAGCGGATCGGGGCCGCGGCGACGTCTGCCGGGAGCTGGTGGGACGCGAGCGTCTCGCCGGTGACGAGGTCGATGCGATCGAGCCGGTCATCGACTCCAACGGTGACCGTTCGTCCGTCGACGAGAAGGTCGGCGGGCAGCCGAAGGGTGCGGCTGCCCGCGATGGCCCAGGCGCGCCCCCAACCGTCGGTGAGCTCGGTCCAGGCGTCGAGCCGCTGGTTCATCCGATCGAAGACCGTCAACACCGGGGCCTGGCCGTCGCCGACGTCGAGCACCCGGACGACCTCGGGCGCTCCGTCCAGCTCGAAGGGGATGAGCCGGCCGCCATCGGCGAGCCCGAGGAGAGTCATCGTCCCGGCGCTCAGGTGGAGCGGCCAGTCGCCGTGGGTGCGGTCGAGGGTGGGCCCGGCGGCCGCGGCGGAGCCTGACCCGGTCCACCTTCCGCCCCGAGGGAGTCCGGGAACCGCGACTTCTCGCGTCGCGCCGGTCGAGGGGTCGATCCAGGTGAGGCCGTCGTCGTGAAGGACGACGAGCTCCCCCGTCGACGCGGCGCGGAAGACGACCTCTCCGGATCGGATCGTCGCCCTCCAGAGCGAGGCGCCCGATCGAGCCGAGACGAGCACGGCCCACGTGTCCCCGACCGCGAGAACGTCGGGACAGCCGTCTCCATCGACGTCGGGGCCGAGGTCGGTGTAGACGACGCGTCCCGGGGTGGCGGCCCGCCAGCTCGGCGTCGCCGCGCTCTTTCGAAGCGCGACGAGCCCCGATGCGGCGCTCACGAAGTGGTCGTCGCGCTCGTCACCATCGGTGTCGATCAGGAGGATCGGGGCCTGCGCCGCCCGCCGTCCCGGCCCGATGACCCTCGGAACCGCATCGCCCCGAGAGATGGCCCGCAGGTCGTGAATGACGGTTTGGCCGAGCTCGTTGGCGATGAGCTCCGAGACGCCGTCGGCGTCGAGGTCGACCCACGCCACGTCGCGGTCGCGGTCCTCCCCGATGGCGAGGTTCGCGAGCTCACCGCCGGTCGAACCCGAGAGCAGCAGCAGCGACGAGGCGTAGCGGATCGTGGCAATGTCATCGACGCCGTCGCCGTCCACGTCGCCGACGACGACCGTTCGATCCCAGTCGACGTAGGATCTCGCCCATCCCTGGGCCTGGGGAAGGGCGATCTCGATCGGAGGTCGGTCCGCCGAGTCGCCCGCGGAGACGTCCACGATGACGGGACCGACGTGATGTCCGGGCAGCTCCGCCCATCCCTCGTAGTGACCGATCGGGAAGCGCTGATGAAGCGGCGTCCCGTAGCTGATGCCGTCGATGACCACGCGTGTCCCGCGCGGGCTCGCGTGGATTCGAAGCCAGCCGGTCGTCGGGTGGAGGTCGACGGCGAGAACCGCCGTCTCGGCGCGGCGAATGGTCACCGCGGCGCTGGTCGCCTCGTGGCCCTCGGCGGTCACGTCGACCTGGTGGACGCCCGCGGTCAGCGAGATCGACGTCCCCGAGATCTGCTGACCATCCACCTCGATCCGGACGTCGACGGCGTCTTCGCTCTGGACGACCACCTCGAGGCGGCCCGGTCGCGTCGCGGCGTGGCCCACCCAGGCCATCGCCGCGACGAGCAGGACCGCCGTCGGGACGAGGATGGCGAGCCGTCGGCGCGTCCACCGGCGGAGCCGTCGCCCCGCCGACGGCGGCCGCGCGTCGATCGCCTCGCCGTCGAGGAACCGGCCGAGGTCGTCGGCGAGGGCCGCGGCCGATCGGTAGCGCCGCTCAGGCTCCTTCTCCATCGCCTTCTTCACGATCGTCTCGGCGTCGGCGTGGATCCGCGGGTCGAGCTCGCGCGGCGGCCTCGGCTCGCGGAGGAGCACGTCGTGGAGCACCTGGATCGGACGCTCCCCCGAGAACGGCGGTCGGCCGGTGAGGCACTCGTAGAGGGTGGCCCCGATCGCGTAGACGTCGGTCGGCGGACCGACCTCGTCGGGCTCACCGCCCGCCTGCTCGGGGCTCATGTAGGCCGGCGTGCCGAGGACGTCGCCGACCCGCGTGAGGCGCGAGGTGCTCCCCCCGAGGGCGAGCCCGAAGTCGACGACGATCGGCTCGCTGGAGCCGTCGGCCACCTGCCGGACGAGGACGTTGGCCGGCTTGAGGTCGCGGTGGACGACGCCCGCGTCGTGGGCGTGGGCGATCGCGCGAGCGACATCCCGCGCGATGCCGAGGGACCAGCGCACGGGCGGTCGCTTCGCGGCGATGAGCCGATCGAGCGGCTCCCCCTCGATGTACTCCATCGCGATGAAGCGTCGGCCGTCGGCCTCGCCGACGTCGAAGATCGAGACGATCCCGGGGTGCCGGAGCCGGGCGACGTTCTTCGCCTCGGCGGCGAAGCGAGCGTGGATCTCGGGGTCGCTCCCGTCATCGAGGAGCACCTTCAGCGCGACGGGCCGGTCGAGGCCGGCGTGGCGGGCGAGGTAGACGGCTCCCATCCCGCCCTGGCCGAGCTTTCGGCCGATCTCGAACGGCCCGAGGCGGCTCGGCACGTTCACGGTCGAGCCTCGGTCGCCGGCGCGGCGATCTCGGGCGCGCCGGTGTGGACGATCGATCGGTCGGCGCGGAAGTCGTCCCAGCGGCCGGTGAGGATCGCGGCGAGGTCGCCGAGGCGGAAGGCGGCGTGGCCGCGGTCGGCGAGGCGGTCGAAGGCGTCGCTGTCGGGCCAGCGGTAGAACGCGCCGGCGCCCTGGTCCTGGGCGACCGGGCGAGCGGTGCCGTTCTGGAGGGTCGTCGCACACCGCGGGAGGAGCGCGGCGGCCGCCTGCACCGTGAGGCGGTAGTTGAGGAGGACGCTCGACCCGGGAACGACGGGGAACGAGGTCGCGCCGAGGATCCGACCGGTGTCGACGCCCTCGTCCTCGACGAGGTGGATCGTCGCGCCGGCCCGCGGCGAGCCCTCGGAGAGCTCCCAGAAGTAGGGCTGGATGCCCTTGAAGTCGGGGAGGATCCCGGGGTGGACGTTGACGATCCCGAGCCTCGGGATCGCGATCAGGCGCTCGCGGATGATCTGGTGGAAGAGCGACACGCAGAGGTCGGGCTGACGGCGCCGGATGAAGGCGAGCGTGTCGTCGCTCATGACGTCGTCGGTGACGTGGTAGGCGAGGCCGAGCTTCGCCGCGGTCCGCGAGAGACGACGGAAGATGGCGCCTCGCCAGAGCAGCTTCGGGAGGACGGCCACCGTCGCGACGACCGAGCCCTCGAGCGCCTTGGCGCCCAGGAACCGCTTCGACAGCCGCGGCAGGATCCGGTTGGCCGTCTCGGCGCGGCCCTTGCCGCGAAGGACGAGGCGGACCCGGCAGATCGAGACGTCGTCCTCCGGCCGGGCGCGGACGTACTCGTCCACGATGAAGTTGTGGAGCGGATAGTCGGTGATGAGGAAGACGACGTTCAACGCGCGGCCTCCGCGACCAAGAGGCGACCCCGACCGGTGAGGACCGGTCGAGGTCGATGCTAGGTCGAGCGGCTCGATCGTGCGAGCGGGCTAGATCGTGCGAGCGCGCTAGATCCCGTCGCGACGGGCCCGCTCGATCTCGTCCGCGCGGCGCCGGGCGTTCAGCCAGTCGACGAGGTCGCGCTGGTCGCGAGGCGGCGACTCCACCGGCCCGCGAGGACCCCAGCCGGACACGCCGCGGGGGACGACGATGCGGACGCCGCCCGGACCTCCGCCGCCGACGTCGCCCCACGGACGGGCGTCGCCGTGGCTCCACGGCGCGTGGCCGGCCTGGGCCCGCGCGGCGAGCCGCTCGCGGTCTCCGAGGAACCAGACGACGAACGCCAGGACGAGGAGCCAGGGGTCGAAGAGGACGCCCGCGATCCCGAGGCCGACGGCGATCACCTTGCCGACGATCGCCGCCTGATCGGTCGCGCGGATGGGATCGCGGTGGATGATCGTGAGGATCCCCCGGAAGACGCGCCCGCCGTCGAGGGGGAACGCGGGGAGGAGGTTCAGCGCCCCCAGCACGAGGTTCGCCCCGAGCAGCCAGAGCGGGAAGGTGATCCCGGCCTGATAGGCAACGACCGCGATCGGCGCGAGCAGCGCGACGATGAGGAAGTTCACGGCCGGCCCCGCGAGGGCGATGACGATCTCGCGGCTGGGGGCGACGCCGCGCAGATCCATCCGAGCGGCGCCTCCGAAGGGGAGGAGCGTGATGTCGCGCACTGGCACGCCGTACGCCTTGGCGGCGAGGGAGTGCCCCAGCTCGTGGAGGCCGACGCAGACGAAGACCGCGGTGAGGAAGCCGCCCGTCCAGACGCCGCCGAGGAGACCGCCCGAGATGGCGGCGGATCCGGTCAGGATCGCGAAGAACAGGAGGAACAGCCAGTGGAGCCGGATCTCGATTCCGAAGACGCGACCGAGCTTCAAGACACCCTTGTCGAACATGATTCTCTTCGCGATCTCTCTCGCGCATCGCTGCGGGGCGTTCAAGACTCCCCGGACTCTCTCACGGACATCGGACGGAGCAAGCGGCGGTCCGGATGCCCCGTCTCGGTGTATGTCCTGCAGCGATTGGGACGATGCGGGTGGGGGTCGATTCACGCGGACGAATCGAGTCGGGCGCCCCCGTCAAGCTGGCAGGGACGGGGCGGAGCGGCTGCCAGGACGCGCGGATCGCCGGCGCGAAAAACTCGCCGTTTCTGGCGTGACGACCGCGCAACGGGCCGGGCGGCGTTCAGTTGCGACTTCGTCAGACGGTTTGGCACTGGCCGTGCTTCATGTCAGCCGTGCCGGGAAGGCGACCACGCCGGACCCGGAAGAGAAGCACGAGAGAACGACGAAAGAGAATCGGGGCGACCGCAGAGGCGCCCCACCAAGAGGAGAGACAGCCATGCGTACCCTTCTTCCGATCCGCCCCTCCACCCTGCGCCCGAGCCTGTTCGACGAGTTCTTCGGCGAGCTCCAGAACGCCACCACCAACCCGCGCCGCTTCGCGCCGACGCTCGACGTGACCGAGACCGAGGATGCCTTCACCGTGCGCCTCGAGGTTCCCGGCGTTCCGGTCGACGCGATCGAGATCGAGTACCTCGAGGACCGCCTCACCGTCCGCGGCGAGAAGAAGCACGAGGAGACGACCGAGACGCCGACGGGCGCGCACGTCCGCGAGAGCCGCTGGGGCGCCTTCGAGCGGAGCGTCCGCTTCGGCGCGCCCGTCGACTCCGAGAACGTCGAGGCCGACCTCGAGCACGGCGTCCTCGTGATCCGCCTCCCCAAGGCGGCCGTCGCGAAGCCGACGCGGATCGAGGTCAAGAAGAACGGGTCGTAGAAGACCCGGATCATTTCCCCGGTCAGCCGGCGGCCGCACCCGTTCCCCCTCCCCGCGTGCGCGGCCGTCCGGAGACCCAAGCGGGCCGGCGCATCTCACGAGGCGCCGGCCCGCTCCCTTGGCCAAAGGGGTCAGGTCTCGGATCTTCGCATTAGCGGTCTTATTGCGAAGATCCGAGACCTGACC
>JAJDCQ010000193.1 GCA_029260755.1 Planctomycetota bacterium
GTGGCGCCCCCCCCGCCCCCCCCCCCCCCCCTTGTCAGCCCTATGACGGGGGGGGCCGGGGCGCGCGGGACCGCCCCCCCCCCCCCGTCCGCCGTCCGCTCGCCGCTCCGCTCCGGCCCGGCCTCGCGACCGCCGCGATCCTCGCGGTCCTCGCCGTCGTCCACGCGATCGGCGTCGCCGTCGCGCTCGGGATCGGCGGCGGGAGCGTCGTCGACGCCCACGCGCTCGCCGGCCGGATCGGCCTGGACGCCGCATCGGTCGTCGGCGACGGCGAGCTCTGGCGGCTCCTGACCGCTCCGTTCGTCCACGGCCAGCTCCTCGAGCTGCTGATCGTCCTCTCGCTCGTCCTGAGCTTCGGGCCGCTCCTGGAGCGCGCGGTCGGCGCGCTGCGTATGCTCACCCTCGTCTTCGGCCTCGCCCTCGTCGTCGAGCTGACGCATCTGGGGCTGACGATGGGGGACCCGGGCGCCGCCGGCGGCTTCCACGGCCTCCTCGGGCCCGCCCTGGCCGTCCCCATCCTCGCGATGCTCGTCGCGCCGCGCCGGCCGATGCTGCTGTTCGACCTGGTGCCGCTTCGCGTGGGCGTCCTCGTCGCCGTGAGCGTCGGCGTCGCCGGAACCGTCTTCCTCGGCGTCGTCGGTGAGGCGCGCTACGAGGCGCACCTGATCGCCGTCCCCCTCGCGCCGGCCGCGCTCGTGATCGCCGCCTTCTGGGACCACGCCCGGACGCGTCGGAGCATCGCCCGCGAGGCCGGTCGGACCCAGCGCGACGCGCTCGCCGTCCTGCGCGTCGAGGCGCTCCTGCGCAAGATCTCGGCCGACGGGATGGAGTCGCTCTCGGGCGAGGAGGTGCGCTTCCTCGTCAAGGCGAGCAGCGTCTACCGGCGGCGCGTCCGCGTTCGCAGCGAGCGGATCGGCCCGCTCTCCGACCCCGCGTCGCCGACGTCGTAGCCGTCGGCGTCGTCGGTCGGTCAGCGCCGGCGCCAGACCGCGAACCTCCCGACCCGCTCGACCAGCTCCCAGCCCGCGATCGACGGCGCGCCCTCCTCATCGGCGTGCCCGATGACGGCCGCGGCCCCGTCGAGATCGTCGTCGAGCGCGCCGAGGGGCCGGCCGACGAAGCGCCAGCGGCCGACCCGGCCTCGCTCCTCGAAGTGGGCCGTCGCGAACGCGGCGTCGCGGTGGGCGCGGGCGATCGTCTCGGGGGCGACCTCGGCGGCGAGGGCGACCTGCGGCATCGCGAGGGCGATCGCGCCGCTGACCGCGATCTCGCCGTCCTCCCCGACGGCGCGCTCGGCGGCCGCGACGGCCG
Source organism: Planctomycetota bacterium (assembly GCA_029260755.1). Classification (GTDB taxonomy): domain Bacteria; phylum Planctomycetota; class J058; order J058; family JAJDCQ01; genus JAJDCQ01. The sequence goes on from JAJDCQ010000193.1 coordinate 1,312, forward strand.
CGGACAGGTCGGCGCGCCAGAACGGGCGTGACCCGGCGAGCGCGCTCGACCACGCGACCAGCCCGAAGGCGGCCGACGCGGCGAGGGGGATGGCGACGATGGCGACCGCGAGCGCCGGCCGGGCGCGGCGCTCGACGAGGCGGATCACGGCGTCCACCCCGGCGGCGATGACGATCGTCGCGAGCGGCGCCATCGCGATCGCCCGGAGGGGGTCGGGCGTCGGGCGCGTCATCGCGGCGGCGACCGGCGCGACGAGCAGACCGCCGAGAATCAGTCGGGCCGCCGGTCGGCCGCGATCGCCCGACACCTCGGAGGTCGGGCGAGGCCCGAATGCGGCCCGGGCGAGGACGATCAGGCCGATCGCGAGGGCGACCGCCTCGAGCGGCGAGAGCAGCCCGGCGCCCTCGGCCCAGAAGCCGCGGCTCGATGTGTTGAGGAAGAGCATCCGCGGGGAGGCGTGTCGGATCCAGCCGACGACGAACCCGCCGAGCGCCGAGACGATCGATGCGTCCGGGTCGATCACCGAGATCGCGCGGAAGCGCCGCCAGCCATCGTCGGAGAGGCCGAAGGCGAACGCGGGGATGAGGAGCGCCGCGAGGACGGCGAGCGCGCCGACGGCGGCGCGCGGACGGCTCCGGAGGGCGGGCCAGCCGACGATCGCCGCGACCGTCGCGAGGAGCGGCGCGCTCACCCGCATTGGCGCGTAGACGAGCGCGGCGAGGCCGAGCGCGGCGGCGGCGCCGAGGAGCGGCGCCGTCGCGAGCGCGTTCTTCTCCGCGTCGATGGGACCGTCGGTCTCGGCATCGACGTCGGCGGCGTCCGGCTCGGCGACGACCCCGAGCCGCAGCGCGCGGACGGCGAGCGCGAGGCCGAGCGCGACGAGCGGGACGACGAACGCGCCGCGCAGGCCGAGGCGGGCGTAGTGGACGTGCCACGGCTCGACCGCCGCGAGGAGCGCCGCGATCGCGCCGGCGCGCCAGCCGAGGAGCCACCCGGCGAGCAGCCCGATCGCCGCGACGCCCAGGATCCCGGCGAAGGCCGCCGGCACGCGGACGGTCGCCGGGCGGACCTCGCCGTCGGCCGGCGTGATCGCCGCGACCGCGTAGACGTAGAACCCCTCGACCCGGTCGTGGCCGAAGTGATCGAACGAGAGCGGCCACGGCTCGCCCCGGCTGCTCGCGCCGGTGCGGGCGATGGCGACCGCGTCGAGGAGGTTGTGGGCCTCGTCCGCGTGGAGGCCAGGCGGGGCGGCGTCGAGCCCGACGAGGCGCAGCGGCGCGGCGATCACGAGCGCCACCGCGCCGGCGAGGAAGGCGAGGCGAGCGGGGCGGCTCACGGAGCGGGACGCGGGATCAGTCGTCCCGCAGGGCCGTGTCGTCGCGGGCCGGCCAGAGGCGACGGCGCGGCGCCGGCGGCGCGTCCTCGGCGTCGGCCTCGGCGGGGTCGGCCGGCTCGGCCCGGACGATGATGCCGCGGTTGCGTCCGCGCGGCAGGTCGAAGCGGGCGAAGACGGGCTGGTGGTCGGTGTTCGAGCGGTCGTCCGGGCAGCGATGGCCCTGGCCGATCCAGCTCTCGCCGTCCCAGCGCTTCGCCCCGCCGGAGACGAAGACGAAGTCGAGGACGCTGTCGTAGTCGGAGCAATGCGTCTTCTTGAGACGGTCGGGTCGGACCCACTCCATCACGTCGTCGTCGGTCAGCTCATCGTAGCCGTCGTCGTGGTCACGGTCGCCGCCGCGCACGCTCCAGTCGTAGTTGTAGTCGCCGACCGCGATCACCGGCAGGTCCTGGCTCCGGACCCAGCGGTTGAGGCGGCGGCTCTGGTCGTGGCGCGCCTCGCGGTTGCCGCGGGCGAGGTGGTTGACCATGAAGTAGAACGACTGGCCCGAGCGCCGGTCGCGCAGCTTCGCCACGAGGGGGGCGCGGTAGCGTCCGCGCGGGTTGATGCTGTCGAGCTCGAACTGGGCGAGCTCCTCGAAGCGATCCTCGTTGTAGAGGATGCAGAGGCGATCGCGCCGTCCGGTCTTCCCGAGGATCCAGCGGTAGTCGTCGCCGCGCGCCGACGTCGCGGCCGCGTCGAGCTTCCGCGCCCAGCCGCTGCCCTCGACCTCGGAGAAGCCGAAGAGGTCGACGTCGTCGAATCGGCGGAGGACGCGGGCGAGGGTGTCGCCGTCGGCGCCGCCGCTCTCGAGGTTCCAGCCGCAGACGACGAGCTCCTCGGCGCGCGCCGTGGGAGCCGCGACGAGGATCGAGCAGAGAACGACGCCGGCCGCCAGGCCGAGGTGTCGGAGCGACACGTTCCGCATGGATTGCCCCCCAAGGATGAGGTCGTTCGAGCCTCGGAGACGAGGAGTGGGGGAACAGTGTAGCCGGTCATGAGGGTTGCACCGAAGCGGAAAACCGAGAACGACTGCCACGGCAGGCCCTGAAGGGGTCAGGTCTCGGATCTTCGCATTAGCGGCCCTATTGCGAAGATCCGAGACCTGACCCCTTCGGTCGCCCTCGCGTGGCCGATCTCAACTCGTTGCATTTGAAGAGGCTCGGGTCGCTCGCCATCATCGGGGCACGCCCATGACCCACCCCGAACCCCATCCAGCCACCATAATCGGTCGCTTCGTCATCGATGGCGAGGTCGGCCGGGGCGGGATGGGGGTCGTCTACCGGGCGCGCGATCCGCTCACCGGATCGCCGGTGGCGATCAAGCTCGCCGGGCGACCGGCCGAGGAGGTGGGCGAGGTTCGTCGGCGCCGCTTCCTCCGCGAGGCGCGCGCGGTCGCGGGCCTGCGTCACTCGAGCATCGTCGGGATCCGGGAGGTCGGAGAGACCGACGATGGCCGTCCGTTCATCGCGATGGACTTCGTCGAAGGCTCGACGTTCGAGGAGCTCCTCGTCGCCGGGGTCCTCGATCGCGACACGATCGCGGCCATCTTCGCCGCGGTCGCGTCCGCCCTCGGGCACGCCCACGAGCGCGGCGTCCTCCATCGCGACGTGAAGCCCGAGAACGTCATCGTCGACCGGCGCGGGCGGCCCTACCTCATCGACTTCGGCCTCGCCCGGCGCGAGGACACCGTCGATGCCCTCACCGCGCCCGGGCAGCTCGTCGGAACGCTCGCCTACCTCGCGCCCGAGCAGGTGAGCGACGCGCACGGCCGGATCGGCCCGTCGACCGACGTCTACGCCCTCGGCGGCTCGATCTACCGGGCGCTCGTCGGCCGCCCGCCGTTTCAGGCCACCTCGACCGTCGAGCTGATCCGGGCGATCCTCGTCCGCGAGCCGACCGATCCGCGGGCGCTCGACCCGAGCATCCCCGGGCCGCTCGCCACGATCGCGATGCGCTGTCTGCGGAAGGACCCGGGGACGCGCTACGCGTCCGCGGGCGAGGTAGCCGCTGATCTCCGCCGGGCGGGGCGGGGCGAGTCGCTCGCGACGGTGGCGCCCGCGCGGCGCGGCGGGGCGACGGCGTTCGCGATCGGCGTCGGTCTCCTCGTCGGGACCGCCGGCGCGATCGCGGCCGCGCTCGCGATCCCCGGCGCGCTCGCGGCGCGCCGGGATGCGACGGCGACGACCGCCTCGATCGCCGGGGTCGAGAGCCCGGCCGACGTCGTCGTCGAGCGGTCGCCGTCGCCGCCGGACGGTCCCCCGCCGGCTCCGGTCTCCCCGGAAGAGGGGAGCCCGGCGCCCGGCGAGGAGCTCGACGACGAGCCGTCTGACGACGTCGGCTGGAACGACCTCGACGAGCCCGGGACCGACCCCGAGACGAGGAGGCTCCTCGCGCTGACGATCGAGCGCTGCAACGCGGGAGACTTCGCAGCGGCCCGGTCGTTCATCGAGACGGCGATCGAGCGGCAGCCCGAGCTCGCCATGCCCTACGTCGGTCGCGCGACGGTCCGGACCGCGTTCAGGGACCTCGCGGGCGCGCTCGAGGACTACGACCGCGCGGTCGCCCGCCGGCCCGGCCGCGCGATGCTGTGGGCGAGGCGGGGGGCGGTTCGCCGCCTGGCGGGCCAGCTCGCCCCGGCGATCGAGGATCTGCGTCGCGCCCTCGAGCTGAACCCGAACCTGCCCGCCGTCGAGGTCGACCTCGGGCTGACCCTCCGGATGGCCGGCGAGCTCGAGGACTCCGTCCTGGCGTTCGGCCGCGCGATCGCGCTCCAGCCGGGCGCGTGGAACGGCCTCGTCGAGCGCGCCCGGTCGCTCATGCTGCTCAGCCGCTTCGACGAGGCGCGGGTCGACGTCGACCGCGCGATCGAGCTCGCGCCGAGGCAGCCACGGGCCTGGCTCCTCCGGGGCGTCATCCGCCGCCACGCGGGCGATCCCGAGAACGCGCGGGCCGACCTCGACCGGGCGATCGCGCTCGGCGAGAGGAGCTGGGAGGCGCCGTTCTACCGGGGGCTCCTCCGCTGGCATCAGCGCGCGGATCTCGCCGGTGCGTGGGCCGACCTCACCCGGGCCGGCGAGCTCGACCCGCGCAACGCGATCATCTGGGGGAACCGGGCGCTCGTCGCGGTTCAGCGGGGCGACTCCCGCGCGGCGATCGCCGACTTCGGTCGGGTGCTCGCGATCGATCCCAATCAGGTCGAGGCGCTCCTCCTCCGCTCGAAGACGAGGCTCTTCGTGGGGGAGGTCGCCGAGGGGCTGGTCGATGCCGAGCGCGCGCTCGCGCTCGCGCCGGCCGACGCAAACGCGATCCTTGCCTACGCCCACGCCCTCGGACGCAACGGGCGCTGGTCGGAGGCGAGCGCGCAGCTCGACCGGATCGAGCGGGCGCAGGCGGGATCGGCCGAGTTCCACGCGATCCGGGGCGACGTGCTCGCGGCGACCGGCGACGACGAGCGCAGCATCGCGGCGTACGGGCGCGCGCTCGAGCTCGTCCCGTCGTTCGTGTCGGCGCTGGTCGGCCGGGCGTTCGTCCTCGCGCGGCGAGGCGACGTCGATGGCGCGCTCGCGGCGATCGCCGAGGCGCGTCGCCACGCCGCGGCGGGCATGCGCCCCTCGATCGCGATCGAGACCGCGCGGGTGCAGGGGCTCCTCGGGCGGCCGGCGGAGGCGGCGTCGGCGCTCGATCACTTCCTCGAGCTCTTCCCGACGGACCCGGCGGTCGGATGGGCGCGCGACGCCCTCGCGCGTCTCCGCCGAGGCGAGGAGGTCGAGTGGGCGAGGCGATAGGCTCGGGACGGTGAGGGACGTCGGACCGGCGCACGAACGCCGATCCGACGCGGAGCAGGCTAGTCCATCTGCCAGTCGGTCGTGACGCTGCGGACCTTGCCGTCGAGGACGACGACCGCGAACGGCCAGGTGGTGGCGGCGGACGCGACGTTGGGCGCATCGCGCTCGACGACGCGGACGCGCGCGCTCGTCCACGGGAAGTTCCAGGTCACGCGCTCGATCCGCACCTCGCGCGGGCCGAAGCGGCCGCCGGCGAGGGCGACGAGAACGCTCTTGCTGGAGAAGTCGACCCGCGGGGCGGCCGTGCCCGGCGCGTGCTCCTGCCAGAAGCGCTCGAACGCCGACGTCGAGTTGAAGACGCGGACGTCGCTGTCACGGGTCGGGAAGGCGCGCGACTGGAGGCCGGCGTCGACGGTGGTGAACCCGATCGGACCGATCTGGCGGCGCCAGACCTCACCGGATGCCAGGGCGCCGACGAGGTCGAAGCCGCGGACCGGGACGCGCCACGCGATGAGCCCGACGTTCGGCGCGAACGTCCACTGCTCGGTCTCGGTCGCGTTGCCGCGCCGGACGTCGAGGACGACGCAGTCGCCGATCGTGCGGCCGAGCGCCGGGCTCTCGACCCGCGCCGTGCGGCTGCGCACGGTGATCTGCAGCGGGTCGACGCCGTCGAGGTCGGCCGTCCAGCTCGCGCCGGCGTCGGCGCCGAAGTCGACGAAGCGGACCCAGCGTCGCTGCTGGAAGCTCCAGGCGTAGAGGGTGTCGCCGCCGAAGCCGACCCACTGGGCGTTGCCGGCGAGCGGCAGCGCCTGATCGTCGAGGTGGTAGATGCCGCGGCCGAGCGAGCGGTCTACGGCGCCGGTGACCGGCGCGAACCGCATCAGCGGGTGCGACTGGTGGTAGGTCCAGGAGTTGCCCTCCCAGAGGGGGAGGTAGCGCCAACCCTCCTGGGCGTACGCGGAGTCGGGAGTGGCCACGAGGGCGACCGTGAGGATCACGGCGCCGAGGGCGAGGAAGCGGGCGTGCCGCGGCAGCATGGCGTGTTTCTCCGTGGGTCGGACTGTCCCTTCCCTTCCCGCGGAGGCCCACCAAGATAGCGATGGAGTTGCGCCGAGCGCAAGGAAAAAGGCCCCGGAAGCGAGCTCTATCATCATCGTGGGTTGCCTTCTCCGCCGGCGGAGGGTTTGATCGGGGCCCGAAGGAGATTCCCGTGCTTCAACGCGTCGCCGTCGTCTGCATCTCGTTCCTCGCCCTGGCCGCCGCCGCGATCGCGGTCACCGAGAGGTCCGCACGGGCCGCCGACACGGTCCAGGTCGGCGTCTGGGTGGGCGCGGGCGCCGATGCTGAAGACCGCGCCCCGCTCCTCGCCGCCCTCGCCACCGACGACCGCATTCGCGTGACCGAGCTCGCCGAGGGCGGCAAGGCGCTCCGCGGCGACCTCGCCGGCATCGACGTGCTCGTCGTCGGAGGCGGCTCCGGAAGCGCGATCGCCAAGGGGCTCGGGCCCGAGGGCGCCGAGGCCGTCGCCGCGTTCGTTCGAAGAGGCGGAGGCTTCGTCGGGGTCGGCGCCGGCTGCTACCTCGGGGCGCGCGGCTACAACGAGGAGACGCGCGCGCTCGAGCTCGTCGACGTGGCCCTCTTCGACCGGAGCAACTGGAAGCGGCGCGGCGAGGGCGTCGTCGAGCTCGAGGTGACCGCCCTCGGAGGGGTGAAGGGACCGCTCGGCGCGCTGCCGGAGCGGTTCCTCTTCTCGCGAGGGGCGCTCCTGCAGCCGGCGCGAGGCCACGACCGAGAGCCGTCGGTCGCGCTCGCCCGCTTCGCGACCGACCTCCTCGCGGGGCAGCGAGGAGCCGGGGCGATGCTCGGCGCCGAGGCGATCGTAGCCGCCCCGTTCGGCAAGGGCCGCGCCGTTCTCATGGCCGTCCTGCCGCACCGGCGCGAGGAGACCGTCCCGGTGCTCGCCCGCGCCGTCCACTGGGCGGGCGGAGCGGGAGACGCGCTCCCCGGACGGACGCCCGGACCGATCCGAGGGACGACCGTCGCCGTCCTCGACGACGAGGGCTGCATCGGGAGCTGTGTCATCAACACGTTCCGCTGCCTCGACGAGGCGAGCCAGCCGTTCGTCGTGAGGCGGGTGAACGGCCGCGAGGTCGCCGCCGGGGCGCTCGACGACTACGACGTCGCGATCCTCCCCGGAGGCTCGGCGACCGGGCAGTCCGGAGCGCTCGGCGAAGAGGGGCGCGCGAAGCTGAAGGAGTTCGTCGCCGAAGGAGGCGGCTACATCGGGATCTGCGCCGGAGCCTACCTCGGAGCCGCCGAGCCGACCCGCTACGGGCTCGCCCTCGCGGCGGTCCGCTGCGTCGACACGAAACACTGGAAGCGCGGCGAGGGAGCGGTCGACCTCTCGCCGGTCGGAGAAGGCTTCGCCGAGCTGACGGGGATCGCGCGAGAGGGGCACCGGATGCTCTACGCGAACGGCCCGCTCCTCGAGGCGATGGACGTGCCGGGGCTGCCCGCCGTCGAGACGCTCCTGAGGTTCGAGAGCGACATCCACGGCAAGGACGCGCCCGCGGGGGTGATGCCCGGGAAGATCGCGGCGCTGAAGACGACTTACGAGAAGGGCCGCGTCGTCCTCTTCTCGACCCACCCGGAGCTGACGGGGGGCTACGAGGGCGCGCTGGTCCGATCGGTGGCGTGGGCTCGGGGCAAGTAGGCGATACGTGCTGGCACCTTCTCGACAGTGATCCCTTCTTGACGATCCGCGCAATCCGCGGTTCCACTCGTTCTCGCGTGAACCAAGAACGAAACCGCGGATTGCGCGGATTGCGCGGACTGTTCCGGTTGGCGCCGGGGCGACCCCGTACCGGAGGCTAGCGTTTCTGGGGCGGGCTTCGACCCGCGGCGCGCGTGCGGTACGCAGGAGAGGGGCCGACGCGCGGGCGGCGGCCCCTCCGTGTCTCCGTGCCTCCGTGGTTCCATCCTCTTCGCCGACGGCGAAGCCGGTGGAACGGGGGTTCGGGTCAGTCGCGGCGGCGGTCCAGGGCTCGCTCGATCCGTTCGAGGCGGTGGGCGAGCTTCTCGGCGCGCTCGTCGGTCTCCTCGAGGCGCTCCTCGATCTCCTCGAACTGGCCTTCGAGCTCCTCGGTGAGCTCCTCGAGGACGGCCTCGAAGCGCTCCTCCATCTCCTCGACGATCTCCTCGAGGCGCTCGTGGAAGCTCTCCTCGAGCTCTTCGAATCGCTCGGCGAAGCTCTCCTCGAGGTCGTGGGTCAGCTCCTCGATGTGCTCGGCGAGCTCGTGGAGGTGCTCCTCGCGCTCGTGCTCCTCGTCCCGGTCCTCGTCGTCATCATCGTCGTCATCGTGATCGTCGTCGTCGTCATCGTGGCCGTCGTCGTCATCGTCATCGTCATCGTCATCGTCATCGTCGTGGCGACGGCGGTGCCGGTGCTCGTGCTCCTCTTCGTCGTCGTCCCAGTCCCGTTCGTGACGGTCGTCGTCTTCCTCGTCGCGCTCGCGCTCTTCGTGCTCTTCCTCGCGTTCCCGATCGAGATGACGCTTCTCGAGGTCGCCGACCCGGTCCAGCGCCCGCTCGAGGGCGCGACGGACGTTCTCCGGCACCTCGTCGCCGAGCCGGTCGGCCTCCTGCACCATCTCGTCGATGATGTGGGTGGCCCGCTCCATCTGGCCGTGCTCGGCGAGGATCGTCGCCAGGCGCACGCCGGCGAGCATCCCGTGCTCCTGGTCCTTCGGAAACCTCTCGAGGACTCGGTTGTAGAGCCCGGCGGCCTTGTCGATCCGGCCGGTGGCCTCGGCGTAGGCCGCCGCCTCGAAGAGCTCGCGGCTCTCGTCGTCGGCGTGCGCCGTGCCGGCCGTCAGGGTCAGCCCGAGCGCGATCACGAGCCCGGCGAGGATGGGGAGGGGGAGCTTTCGCATCGATCAGTCTCCGCGGTTGGGTCCTGGTGATTCTCTCCTTCCATGAGTGCCCGATGTCCCTCCTCCGTTTCCAGGGGCTGGCAGAAAAGGGACCGGGCCTCCTGCTCGCGGGGGAGCGGGAGGCCCGGGGGGCGTTGCTCGGTCAGACGTTAGGTCGGCGGTCAGTCGTCCGAGTCGGGGCGGGTGACCTCGGCCTGGAGCGGGTCGATCCAGGTCTTCGCCTCGTCGTCGTAGTAGAGATACGCCCTCGAGGCCGGCCCGGTGAACTCGCCCGGGATCGCCGCCGCGAGGTCGAGCTCGATCGCCACCTCGGCGTTCGGCGCCATCGCCCGCCAGTAGAGGATGACCTCGCGCTTCCGCGTCTCGTAGAAGTCGACCGTTCCCCGCTCGCGGAGCGTCTCGAGCTGCTCGGCGATCGGCTCGAGGCCGGCCGGCAGCCCGATGATCGCCACGACCATCGGGATGCCCTCGTCGCGTCGGTTGGTCACCTTCGCCGAGAGCGGGACGGTCGCGCCCTGCTGGACCGAGCGCTCCGCGAGCTTCACCGAGAGGCCGACCGCGCAGGCGTCGCTGCTCGGCGGGGTCTCGGAGCGGTACTCGACCCCGAGGGTGAACGGGAAGGCGTTGCCCTCGCCGGTCACCTTCACGAGCACCTCGTGCTCCCGACCCATCGCGAGATGGTCGGCGAGCCCGTCGACGTCGATCGCGCCGCGGTGGCTCTCGTCGAACGCCTTCCGGGCCACCTCGACCCCGTCGATCGTCACGATCACCATCCCCGCGGCGAGCGGCCGGGCGTTCGCCTTGGCGTGCGCGACGAGCGCCTTGAGGGCCAGGACGGTCGCCTGGGTCGCGTAGAAGTTGCCGCCGGCCGATCGCTGTTCCAGGATCGAGCGCACCCCGAGCTCGGCCTGGGCGGTATGCTCGCGCTTCGGATCCCGCAGGAACGCGAGCACCGCCAGGGCCGTCGTCTCGATCTCGAGGTTGGTGCCGCCCGACCGCGTGATCGAGGTGACCGCGCCGCCGAGCTTGCCCGTCTCGGCGTCCTGCGCCGCGACGAGCTTGGCGAGCAGGGTCGGCGCCGCCGAGTGCCCGCGGTTCAGGAGCGCGTTCGCGGCGAGGGCGACCACGTAGGTGTCCTCGCTCTTGCTCGCCATCTTCGCGAGGGCGTCGAGCTCGGCGTCGATCTCGAAGCGGTCGCCCGCCTCGGTGATCGCCCAGACGATGTAGGCGGTCGTCGTCTGCTCCGGCGCGCCGCCGAAGCTGTCGAGCGCCCGCGGGTTCCGGGTGAAGCCGCCCTCGCCGTCACGCCTGGCGAGGAGCCACGCGGCCGTCCGGTCGATCATCGCCGGGTCGACGTCTTCGTGGACCTCGGCCATGTCGACGAACTCCATCAGGCCGTAGGCGGTCAGCGCCTCGTGCCCCGGGTCGCCGCCGAACCACTCGTAGCCCTTCTTGCTGCACTCGTAGCCGCTCAGGAGCTGGTAGCCCCGGTCGAGCAGCCCGCGCGCGCGCTGGGCGAACGCCGGGTCGACGGCGCCGTCGTGGCCCTGGAGATACTGGAGCGCCATCACGTTCGGGTAGTTCGTGCTCGACGCCTGCTCGAAGCAGCCGCCGGGCTCGCGCATCATCCCCTCGATGCCGGCCTCCAGCGTCGAGAGCGTCGACGGGAAGAGCCGCAGCCGCGCCACGACCGAGCCCGCGACCGTGTCCTCGGGCAGGGCGACCGCGATCGTCTCGACGTTCTCGAGGACGCCGCTCCGCGCGATCTGCGCGGGGAACCCGCGCGAGACGACGGCGACGCTGCGCTCGACGCGATCGCTCAGCCGGCCGGCCGTGCCGGCGAAGGCGAGGCGGACATCCCCCTGGCCCTGCCTGACGGTGATCGGCCAGGTCATCCGGAGGCGCTTCCCCGGAACGAGGGTCGCGTGCCGCGTCGCGCTCGGCCCGCCGAGCTCGAAGAGCTCGGCGCCGGACAGGGTCAGCTCGAGGTCGGCGCCGAGCTGCTCGTCGAGGTCGTTCACGACCGCGAGCGGCAGGTCGATCCGGTCGCCGGCGCTCACCTCGAGCGGAAGCTTGGGCTCGAGGTAGAACGGCACCCGCGACTCGAAGCTGCCCTCGCCGCCGCCGAGCCGACCGCCGTGAGCGTGCGCCTCGGCGCGCACCCGGAAGGTCGTCACGGCGTCCGAGAGGTCGAAGCTGATCTCGGCCTCGCCGCGGGCGCCGGTCTGGAGCGCCGCGTTCCAGTAGAGGCACTCGGTGAAGTCGCTCCGCACGCCGGCGTCGGCCTCGCTCCGCGGGGCGCGCCGGTGGGCGAACTCGCGGTCGAAGGCGCGGGCGCGCTGCTTGTTGGCCTCGAAGACGAGCTTGCGGACCTCGTCGAGCTTCTCCGCGTCGGCGACGAGGTCGTCGGCCAGGAACTTCGCGAGCTCCTCGCGCTTCGCGACGACCACCTCCTCCTCGAGCTCGATGTCCTCGAGCACGAGGATGCCCTCGGCCAGGAGGCCGTTCGCGTTCTCGAGCTCGGCGTTCATCGCGAGCTTGAGGCCGTTCTCGTTGTCGGCCCTCTCGAACGCGAACGCGAACTCCTCGAGGTTCTTCTCGATCTCCTCGCGGAGCACCTCGGCCTGGAGCTGGTCGAGGAGGCCGTCGTCGTCGGGCGACGGTCCGAGGAGCGCGCGGTCGCCGTTCGCGTCGAAGCGCGCCGTCCTACGGTAACTCTCGACCGGCCCGGGGAAGGCGAGGACGGCCAGGATCGTGCCGCTCACCACCACCCCGACCAGCGGACCGAGCGCCCGGACGCCGGGCTCGCCGCGGCTCAGCGTGGCGACGCCGCCGGCGACGAACAGGACGCCCGAGATGACGAGGGCGAGCAGGACGAGGGCGCCGCCGAGGAGCGGCGTCGCATCGCCCGGCCGCTCGCCGCCGTCGCGGGCGGCCGCGATGGCCGCGCCGACCTCGGCGCCGTTGTGGCCGACGACGGTCCGGCCGATCCCGGAAAGGGCGATCAGGCGTCGGGCGAGCTCGTCGTGCTCGGCGAGGAACGCCTCGACGTCGCGCTCGATGAAGCGACGCCAGCCCTGCGTCCCGAGGAGCATGTCGAGCGCCTCGGCGGCCTCGGGGTCGCCGGAGAGGTAGAACTCGGTCCGGTCGATCTCGTCGAGCTCGCTCGCGAGGAGGACGCTCGTCCGGAGGCCGGGCCGCTCGTCGTCGGCGAGGACGATCACCGAGTCGTCGACGACGGAGAGCCCGACCATCGCCGGGATCGCCTCGCCGTTCTCGTCGAACGTCCGCACCCGGACCCGGACCGGGTCGCCCGGGCTGTGCTTCGCTCGATCGGGCTCGATCGCGACGCGCACCTGACGCCCGGAGCTCCGGTAGACGAGGCGCTCGGCGACCGGGGCGAGCTTGCGGTCGTAGACGGTCACCCGGACGACGCCGCCCCACGGGCCGAGCGCGGCGCGCGGCTCGAGGACGACCTCGTTGGCGCCGCGGTTCGCGACGAGGGTCGTCTGGGCGACGAGGGTGCCGCGGCAGAACGCGCTCACCGCGAGGGGCGCCTGGTCGCGGGTGCTGTGCACCGTCAGGCGCATCGGGCCGGCGGCGTCGATGACGTCGGCGGCGCTCGCGATCACGAAGCCCTCGGCCTCGGGCGCCGGCAGGGTCGCCTCGACGCTCGGCGCGCCGGGCTCGGCCGGCGGCGCGACGGCGGTCACGCCGGCCGGCTCCTCGACGACGATGCGGTAGGTCCGGCCGGCCTCGGGCGTCACCTCGAAGCGGCCGAGGCCCTCGTGGATCGTCTCGAAGCGGGCGACCGTCTTGCCCGACTCGATCTCCTCGATGCGGCCCGACGCGTCGGCCGGCTCGCCGGTCGGCGTCCGGGCGCGGAGGTAGACCCGGCTCGGGAGCCCGGCGACGAGGACGCCGCCCTCGGGGAAGAGCTCGACCTCGACCTTGCCGACGAGGACGCGGACCGGCTCGCTCACCGTCTCGACCGTCCCGCCGTCGTCGACGCCGACCGACAGGAGGGCGTCGCCGCGGGAGACCTCATCGGGAAGCGTGAAGCGCAGCACGGCCGCGCCGCCCGCGTCCGCCGTCGCCGTCCAGCTCGCGACGACGGCGCCGTCGACGGTCGCGTTCGCCCGGAGCGTCGCGCCGGCGGCCGCGCCGCCCTCGGCGCGCTCGACGGAGAGGTCGGCCACGACCTCGTCGCCCGGCCCGTAGGAGGAGCGACGGAGCTCGAGCTGCTTCTTGAGGCGCGGCGCGCGGTAGGCGCGCACCATCACGTCGTGGGTCGCGCGGGGGAAGCCGCCGTCGAGCGACTCGACCGCGAGACCCCACGCGCCTCCGGCCGCCCCCTCGGGGACGACCCAGTCGGCCCAGACGACGCCGCCGTCGGTGACCGCGATCTCCTCGAACGCGAGCCCGCCGCGGGCATCGGTCATCCGGAAGCGCACCGGCGTGCCGTCGACGATCGGCTTCAGCGAGAAGCGCTCGAGGACGGTCGCCCGGAAGCGGACCGGCTCGCCCGGCCGGTAGACCGGCTTGTCGGTGGCGACGTGGGCGCCGTGGCGGATCGGGTCGACGCCGAGGGTGGCGCTCACCTCGCCGCGAGCGACGCCGTCATCGCTGACGGCGTCGGCGGCGAACGTGAGCTCGCCGAGGAAGCTGCCGTTCTCGCGCCGGAGCGCGTCGGCGGGCAGATCGATGCTCGCAATGCCGCGCTCGTCTGTGACGATCTGGCCTTCGGCGACGACGGCCTTTCCGTCATCGCCGGAGACCGTCCAGCTCACCTCGACGCCCGCCGCCCGCGCTCCGTCGCCTCGCTTCGCGTGGACGATGAACTGCTGCGGGGCGCCCGCGGCGGCCGGCTGCGGTCCCTGGGCGGTGACGTAGAGCTGCCCGGCGCGGGCCTCACGGCGCGCCGCCTCCCGGCGCGCCTCCCGGATCGCCGGCATCGCCCAGGCGAGGGTCGCGCCGACGAGGAGCGACGCGGCGGCCACGACGGCCGCGATGCGACGACGCCCGGCGCCGCCGGCGGGTCGCGCCGGCCGGAGCGCGCCGGCGGCGCCCGCCCCGTCGGCGGTCGCGGGGTCGAACTCGACGTTCGGCGCGTCGAGCCGCGTCGCCGTCCCGAGGATGCGCTTGTCGGCGCGGGCGCTCGAGAGCGCCTCGCGGCAGGCGTCGCACGCCTCGAGATGGCGGTCGGTCTCGGCGTGCTCGCTCTCCTCGAGCAGCTCGTAGAGGAAGTCCATCAGGCGTTCGCGCGTCGCGGCGCAGTGGTCGTTGCTCGTGCTCATCCCTGCACCTCGCTCTCGCTCTGGACGTCGCTCCGCTCGCGGAGCGCTTCACGCAGGCGGCGCAGCGCCGCCCGCATCCGGGACTTCACCGTGCCGACCGGGTTCCCGGTGACCTCGGCGATCTGTCCGTAGGTCATGCCCGCGTTCTCGCGCAGGAGGAAGACCTCCCGCTCCTCGCGCGGCAGCTCGTGGAGCTGCCGCCTCACGCGCTCGACCTGCTCGCGCTGCTCGAGCTCGAGCACCGGCCCACCGCCGGCCACGGCCGTTCTCGCCATCGTTCCGCTCTCCCCGCGGGCCAGGGCCTCGGCGAGCCCTCGTTCGGCTCGCCGGCGGGCTCCCGCCCGCCGTTCCAGATCCCGGGCCGCGTTCCAGGCGACGGTGAAGACCCAGCCGCGGAGGTCTCGGACCTCCGCCAGCTCGTGCCGTCGTCGCCAGCACTTGATGAACGTCTCCTGGACCGCCTCCTCCGGATCCACGCCCGAGCGCACGAGGAACGTGGCGAGCCCGACGAGCTCGCTTCGCACCTCGTGGAAGAGCGCCGTGAGGCGCTCACCCGGGTCTGGGGAGGGTTCGGTCATTCCGCTGAAGACGCCTTCATAGGACACGACGCGGCCGGCGGCCGCGCGGATGACGCGACCTGGAGAATCCTACTTCAGCGGGCCGCGATGAGGCGCCGCAACAGCCGAGGCGAGGCGCCTCCGGGGGCGACCGAGTGCGGGATCGGGGTGATCCCGAGGCGGCCGCCCTCGATTCGACGCATAACCCGCTGATGGTCCTGCGGTTGCCTTCTTTGAGCCGAGGCGCCGCCCGCGCTACGATGAGAGACGCGCCGGACGGGGCGCATCGCCTGGTGGAGACCCCTTGAACGACCCAGCCAGCGGGGACACTCCGTCGCCGTCGTTGGCCGGCCGGACCTTCGGCCGCTGCCATCTCCTCGAGATCATCGGGGAGGGGGCGATGGGCCGGGTCTACCTCGCCCGCCACGACGAGCACGGCGAGGTCTGCGTGAAGGTCATCGACCCCGACGACGCGCCCGAGAACGCGGTCCGTCGGGCGCGCCGCGAGGCGGCGGCCAGCAAGCGCCTCCGGCATCCGAACGTCGTCCGCGGCTTCGGCCTCGAGGAGCTCGACGGCCTGCTCCTCCTCGTCCAGGAGCTCGTTCGCGGCGGCGACCTCGCCGACTACGTCGCCAACCGCGGCGGCCGCCTCGGGCTGCCCGAGACCCTGCGCGTCTCGGGCGAGGTGGCGGCCGGGCTCTCGGCGGCGCACGCCCTCGGACTCGTCCATCGCGACCTCAAGCCGAGCAACATCCTCCTCGACGAGGATCGGCACGCGAAGATCGCCGACCTCGGGCTCGTCCTCCAGACGGGCGAGGACGAGCCGCTCGACGGCCGGACGATCCTCACCAAGGAGGGGTGGGTCGTCGGGACGCCGCTCTACATCGCGCCCGAGCAGTGGACCGGCAGCCACGACGTCGACGGGCGGGTCGACCTCTACGCCCTCGGCGTGATGATCTATGAGCTCATCGCCGGTGTGCCTCCGTTCGACGTCCACAGCAATGAGGACCTGATGAAGGCGCACCTGCAGGAGGCGCCTCTGCCCCTGCGGCGTCACGCCGACTGGATCCCCGAGCCGGTCGATCGGCTCGTCCGCGACCTCCTCGAGAAGGACCCCGACCGGCGCCCTGCCGACGCGGCCCAGGTCGCCGACCGGATCGCCGGGCTGGCCGCGCACCACAGCGTGACCGATCTGCCCGACGAGACGGCCGTCTGGTCGATGCCCTCGTTCGGACCTCGCGTCTCGACCGCGAGTCAGGACGCCCCCGACGTCCCGGATGGGTTCGCCGCGGCCGACGACGACGAGGCGCCGGCGATCGAGGCGACCGCGAAGCTGCCGGCCGTGCCGCCCGGGGCCGGGCTGGCGAGCGACACCGTCGCCGCGGCCGTGCGCCTCAAGGCGAGCGAGCCCAAGCCGGCCCCGACCGCCCAGGACCGCGACTTCGTCGGCGAGACGTTCGGCGGGAAGTTCGAGGCGCTGAGCGTCCTCGGGACCGGCGGGATGGGAGCCGTCTACCGCGTCCGGCACACCCTCCTCGACGAGGAGTTCGCCCTCAAGGTCATCCATCAGACCTACGCCCAGCACCCGAGCTTCCGGGCCCGCTTCCTCCGCGAGGCGAAGGCGCTCCTCGCGTTCGACCACCCGGGCGCGGTGCGCCTGCGCGAGTTCGGCGAGCACGAGGGCGCCCTCTACATGACGCTCGACTGCCTCGTCGGCGACGACCTCGCCGGGATCGTCGAGTGCACCGGGCCGCTCACCCAGGACGTCGTCCTCGGGATCTCCCGTCAGGTGCTCCCGTGCCTCCAGGCGGCGCACGATGCCGGCCTCGTCCATCGCGACCTCAAGCCCGACAACCTGATGGTCGAGGCGGGCGCCGACGGCTGGAACGTCCGGATCCTCGACTTCGGGATCGCGAAGATCCTCCAGGAGGCGGCCGACGCGGGGATCGACCTCGGCACCGACCATCCGAAGAAGGGCAAGGAGGGGAGCGACGACGCGTCCACGACCGACGCCGGCCTCGCCCTCGGGACGCCCTACTACATGTCGCCCGAGCAGGTCGTCGGCGATCCGCTCGACGGGCGCACCGACATCTACTCGTTCGCCTGCATCCTCTACGAGATCCTCGCCGGGCAGCGGCCGATCGTCGCGAGCAGCAAGCAGGAGCTCGTCTACAAGATCGTGATGGAGTCGCCGTCGCCGCTCCACGGGATCGCCTCGGAGCGGATCTCGGCGCCCTTCGCCGCCGCGGTCGAGCGCGGGCTGTGCAAGGACCGCGCCGAGCGGCCGCAGACGCCGCTCGAGTTCCTCGAGATGCTCGAGGTCGCCGCCGAGGAGGCGCCCGCGCCGACGGCCGCCGAGACGGTCGCCGCGGCCACCGGGGCGCGGCTGCCGGCCCGGGCGTCGACCCTGTCGGCGGGCGGAGCGTCGTCCCGCCGGGCCGCGACGGCGGCGCGCGCGCCGGCGGTCGCCTCGCGGCCCGAGGCCGCGCGCGAGCTGCCGGCGGTCGCGCCGAAGGCGACGGCGTCGCTCGAGCTCCACGTCGCGCCGACCCGTCCGCCGCCGATCGCGACCGAGCCGCCGCCGTCGGGGCTGTCCGAGTGGAAGGCGATCGACAAGCGCCGGGTGAACGCGCTCATGGGCGCGGCGGTGGTCGCGCTCCTCGCCGGGATGCTCGTGATCTTCTTCGCCCTCGCGCCGTCGTCGTGGCGCGGCGGCGGGCTGCGGATCATCGACCTCGATCCGCCGGCGGCGCGGATCGCCTGGCTGTCGGAGCCGCGCCTCGTCGTGACCGGGCGGCTGTCGGATCCAGCGGCCGGGCCGGTGATGATCGGCGAGCGCGGCGGCGCGGCCGTCGCCTATCCCGTCGACGCGAACGGCCGGTTCGAGGTGGCCCTCGACCTCGGCCCCGACGCGGCGCAGGTCGAGCTGCGCGCGGGGACGCCGCCGGCCGACGTCCGGATCCGGATCCCGGTCGAGGTCGACGTCGATCCGCCGCGGGTCGTCGCCGAGGTGCCGGCCGCCTGGCTCGCCGGCGTCCTCGAGGTCGGCTGCGTGGTCACCGACCACAACCCGCATCTCGCGCGGTTCACCCTGATCGTCGACGGCGAGCCGCTCGGCGAGACGGTCGAGGTGGCCGTCGACGTCGAGGGCCGCGCGAAGGTGCAGCTCGCCGTGCCCGAGGGCGCGAGCTCGCTCGCGGTGCGGGTCGAGGCGGAGGATCGCGTCGGCCTCGTCTCGACGGACGAGCGGGCGGTCCCGATCGACCCGGGCGGCCCGAAGATCGAGCTGGAGTCGCCGACCGCGAACGCCCGGACCCGCGACGGCACCGTCGTCCTGCGCGCGACCGTGACCGACGACGCCGTCGGCGACGTCGCCTGCGTCCTGCTCCGGGACGGCGTCGAGGTGCGGACCTGGAGCCTGCCGCGCGGCGACGACGGCCGGGTCGCCGCGGAGGCGCTCGCCCTCTCGGACGGCGGCGAGGGCGGGATCGGCGAGGGCGCCTACCGCCTCGAGCTGCGCGCCCGGGATCGGGCCGGGACCGAGACGGTCGTCGGCGTCGACCTCGTCTGGGACGGGACGGCGCCGGTCATCCGCATCGACTCGCCGACGCCTCGCCTCGCGACGCGTGACCGGCGCGTCCCCGTCCGGATCTCGGCGACCGACGGCAGCTCGGTCGCCGCCGTGACGATCGCCGAGGTGGCCCTCACCGACCGCGGCGACGGCGTGTGGGAGGGATCGTGGGTGCTTCCCGACGGCGAGGGCCCCGCCCACGCGTCGGTCCTCGCCCGCGACGTGGTCGGCAACGAGGTCGAGGTCGTCCTGACGGTGATCGTCGATCGGACGCCGCCCGAGGTCGTCGTCGTCGGTCCGGTCGGGCGCGCCCCGACCCGCGCGGCCGCGGTCGACGTGGTCGTGCGGGCGAAGGACGCCGGCGGCGTGGCCGAGGTGACCCTCGAGGGCGCCCCGATGACCGCCGGGGACGAGAGCGCCGGCGGGACCGAGCTCGCCGCCCGCTGGTCGCTCGAGGGGGCCGACGGCCCGCGCCGGGCGACCATCATCGCGACCGACCGGGCGGGCAACGAGGCGAGCGCGCAGGTCGAGGTGGTGCTCGACCGGACCGCGCCCGAGGTCGTCGTCCTCGACCCGAAGAGCGGCGGCGCCGTGCGCGACGCAACCGTGACGGTGCGGGTCCGGGCGGACGACGCGACCGGCGTCGCGCGGGCGACCTTCGAGGGTCAGCCGATGGTCCGGAAGGCGGCCCACTGGGAGGCGCGCTGGACGGTCGCCGACGAGGGCGAGGCGAGCGCGACCGTCGTCGTCGTCGACGAGGCGGGCAACGAGGCGCGCGGGACGGCGCGCGTGATCGTCGACCGGACCCCGCCGACGGCCGCCGTGGTGGCGCCCGACGCCGCGACGGTCACCTTCGACGACGACGTGCTCGTCCGGGTGCGGGCGGACGACGAACGATCGTCGATCGCGGCCGTCGCGATCGGAGAGGTCGCCTTCACCCGCGCCGACGATGGCATCTGGGAGGGCCGCTGGCCGCTGCCCGCCGAGGAGGGTCCCGCCGAGGCGGTCGTGACCGTCCGGGACGGCGCCGGGAACGAGGGCTTCGTGACGGTCGCCGTCTCGCGACGGGCCGTGCCGGAGGGGACGTGGTGGACGCCGACGCCGGCGCAGAAGGCCTACGCCGCCGAGACGGGCTGGCCGCTCTGGTTCGAGAACTCCATCGGGATGCGGTTCGTCCTCGTCCCGCCGGGCTCGTTCGCGATGGGGAGCCCCGAGGAGGAGGAGGGGCGCGCCGACGACGAGACGCCGCACCCGGTGACGCTGACGCGCGGCTTCTACATCCAGGCGACGGAGACGAGCAACGGCCAGTGGCGTCGCTGCCGGGCCGGCCACAAGAGCGGCGAGTTCAAGAAGCAGACCCTCGACGACGACGAGCAGCCGGCCACCCAGCTCAACGTGGGTGACGCCCAGAGCTTCGCCGGCTGGCTCGGGCACCGCGAGGGCAACGCGCGGACCTACGACCTGCCGACCGAGGCGGAGTGGGAGTACGCGTGCCGGGCCGGCACGACCGGGCGCTGGTTCTGGGGGGAGGAGCCGCGCGAGGCGGGGACGTGGGCGAACGTCGCCGACCGCTCCGGCGCCGCGATCCTCGCGAGCCGCGACATCACGAACACCGACGACGGCCACGCCGCCGCCGCGCCGGTCGGAAGCTACCGGCCCAACCCGTGGGGAATCTTCGACATGATCGGAAACGTCGCCGAGTGGTGCGGCGACTGGGAGGCGGTCCTCCCGATGATCGAGATGCGCGACCCGACCGGCCCCGAGACGGGAAAGAACCGCGTGATCCGCGGCGGGTCGTGGTACGACGGGGCGACCGGCAACCGCGCGGCGGCGCGACGCGGCCATCACCCCTCGTTCAAGGAGCGGCGGATCGGCTTCCGCCTGGTCGTCCGCCCCGAGAGGTAGGGCGCCGGTCCGCTAGCCCCCCCCTCGCGCGTCTATCGGAGGGTGAGCTCCATCCACACCGGGAAGTGATCGCTCCCGCCGGCGCCGAGGGCGCCGTCGCCGGGGAACGCGGCGTCCAGCCCGCGGTGGAAGATCCAGTCGAGGCGCTGCGGGAAGAAGCCGCGCCCGAGCTGGGTGTGGCCGAGGTAGCCGTCGGTCCCGTCGCTCCAGCCCTCATCGAGGAACTCGCGGACCGCCACCTCGGCCGCCGGCGGGCGGGTGCAGTCGGCGAGGAGCGGGTTGCAGCTCCAGGTGTTGAGGTCGCCGCCGACGACCTGCGCGCGCGGCCGATCTACGATGGCCGCATCGGCCCGGATCTCGGCGGCCTGGCGCGCGCGGCCGAGCCCGGTCCAGTCGCGGGTGTCGAGGTGGCTCGAGTAGAGCCGGAGGAGGCGCGGGCCGACGCGCGCAGTCGCCGCGAGCGTCGCACGGCCGCCCAGTCGACTCTCGTCCGCCCACCAGTCGTGGAGCGGGACGTGGCGGATCACGACGGCGTCGCCGAGCGGATACTTCGACAGGATCGCCAGGCCGACCTCGCCGTCGCCGCTGCCGGACACGAGGCGTCGGTCCCACTCGATGCCGAAGACGTAGTTCATGCGGAGTCTGGTCGCGAGCTCGCGGGCGACGTCGACGCCCGGCGGATCGCTCCGCGGATCGCGGCGGGTCACCTCGTTCAGGAGGAGGAAGTCGGCTCCCGCGAGGAGGGGATTCGTCGCGAGCTCGTCGGCGATCCGGGCGAGGCGCGCCCCCTTCTCGATGTTCCAGGCGACGACCTTCAGGCGCGCGGGCACGTCATCGGCGTGGCGATCGCTCAGGCGGTCGGCCGCGATCGGCGTCGGGATGAAGACGGGGTCGCCGCCCTGCGCCACGTAGTCGGGCGGGATCGGGGTGAGCGGCCCGGTCGGCACGTGGACCGGCTGCTCGGTGAACGCCGGCGCGGGAGGCGGCGGCGCCGGTGAAGGCGCCGGTGGAGGCGAGGTGGGAGGCGGCGGGGTCGGCGATGGCGCGGGGGTGGCGGGCGCCGCCGCGGGCAGCCGCGTCGCGGCCCGCGGGGCGCGGCTCGATCCGCCGCCGCAGGCCAGCGAGCACGCGGCCGCGAGCGTTCCAGCCGAGAGCAGCAGTGTCGGGATGATCGATCGCATGGCGCCCTCGAGGTGGCCGAGGGCGGCAGTTTATTAGGCAGGCTAAAGAAGTCAACCCTCAGTCGCCCTCGACGAGGACGATCCCGGTCGCGCCCCGGCGTCGGTCGTCGTGGAGCTCGCCGGTCTCGGCGTCGATCCACATCCCCTCGGTCGCGATCGTCTCGTGGGCGCGGGCGCGCCGTCGGACGGCGACGTCGCGCGCGATCAGGTCGATCTCGACCGGTCCGTCGACGTCGCTGAAGAGCCCGTCGACGCGAACGCGCAACCACACCGAGACGGTCTCGCCGAGCGGCTCGGGGTCGGCGAGGTCCGCGACGCTCAGGCCGAGCGCCTCGAGCTGGGCGCGGTCGGCCGCGTCGATCCCGGTGTGCCGTCCGATCCCGAGGAGGCCCGCCGCCCAGACGCCGATCGTCGGGGCGAGCTCGGCCGAGCCGGCGCCGGGGACGGTGAGCTCGCTCTCGGTGACGTGGAGCTCGAAGCCGGGAACCTCGCCCGAGAAGGGGATCTCATCGACCTGATCCGGTCCGAAGCTCGTCGGGCCGATGAGGAGCTGGCTGTCCACGACGGTCAGCGGGAGCGGGTCGAGGCGATCGCTCGCGACGACGACGCCGACCTGCGCCACCGCCTCGTCCCAGAGGAGGGCCTGGTACGGTCGTGCCCAGACCTCGGCGATCCGGAGCCCGCACGCGTCCGCCGCCGCGGCGGCGTGACCTCCGTCGAGGAGCGCCTGGTAGGCGGCGTGGCTGCCGCTGCGCGCTCGCCAGGACAGCCAGGCGACGTGGAGCCGCGTCGGGCCGATCCACGCGACCACGAGGACGACTCCGGCAGCGGCGAGGGCCGCGGTCGGGACGAGGAGTCGGCGTCGGAGGCGCGGGTTCATGGTGGGTTGGACGCTCGGGCGGGCGGTGGGTTCCAGCAACAATCAACCCGTGTAATCCGCGTCATCTGCGGTTCCACTCTCTCGAGCGCTGAAACGAACGGTAACCGCGGATTGTTGGATGGACTGGATTGCGAGCTGCCGGGCGCGCAGTTCATGCTGACACCTGCGCTCCTGTTCCAGGAACAGGAGTCTCGAGCGGAGCACCGCGACGCGTCGGCAATGGCTCGGCGACGCCCGAAATCAATCCGTGTAGTCCGCGAAATCCGCGGTTCCGTCTCTCTCGGCGTTGAACCAGTGGGAACCGCGGATTGCGCGGATTACGCGGATTGCACGCGGCGGGCTCCCGAGTTCACTGCCCACGCGCATGTTCCAGGAACGGTGAGTCTCACGCAGAGCCGCAGAGCAGCCAGCTCGGGGCTCTGCGGCTCTGCGTGAGATTGATGATGTGAGTCGGTGTTCACGGAGACCTCCGACCGACCTCGCTCTTGACGCCCGCCCCAACGTCCGCGAGGGTCCAGGGCAGGTCGCAAGCCTCTCCGGGAGCATTCGATCCCATGGATCATCCTCGTATCGTCCTCGCCGGCCTCCTCGTCCTGGGGCTCGCCCTCCCCCTCGCCCCCGCGACGACGACGCTCGCGCAGGACGCCGGCGCGCCGCTCCGCGACGTCGACAGTCTCCTCTCGCTGCTGGAGCGCGGCGACGCCGCCGAGCGGCGGCTCGCCGCGGTCGAGCTCGGCGCCTACGCCGAGAAGGCCGCGCCCGCGGTGGAGGCGCTCTGGGGGACGGCGACGACCGACCCCGAGCAGCCGGTCCGGGTCGCCGCCTCGCGCGCCCTCGTCGCGATCGGGGAGCCCTCCCTCGGGCATCTCACCCGGCAGCTCGCCCATCAGGATGCCTGGACGCGGCGTCTCGCGATGGCGATCGTCGGCGACATCGGCCCGAACGCCGAGGCGACCTACGCGCTCGTCCGTCTGCTCCGGCAGGACGAGCATCGCGTCGAGGCGGCCCGAGCGCTTCGCGGGGCGCGCGTGTCGGCGGTCGACGCCCTCGTCGCCGCGCTCGACGACCCCGACGCGCTCGTCGCCCTCAACGCGGGTCAGGTGCTGGCGCGCTCGGACGTCCTCGGCGAGGCGGCGATGCCCGGGCTGATCGGAATCCTCGAGCGGGGCGAGCCGGCGGCCGCCCAGCGCGCGGCCACCGTGCTCGGCGGGCTCGGGCCGCGGGCGGCCGCCGCGGCGCCGGCGCTCGCCGCCGCGCTGGGGCGCGAGGACGAGGCGCTCGCGAAGCGCGCGGCGAAGGCGCTCGAGCGGATCGGGAAGGCGGCCGTCCCGGCGCTCGCGGTGGCGCTCGGGAACGACTCGGCGTCCGTGCGCGAGGCCGCCGCGCGCGCGCTCGGTCGGATCGGACCCGAGGCGGCGCCGGCGGTCGACGCGCTCGTCGAGGCGCTCGATGACGAGGAGGCGCCCGTCGCCGTCCGCGCGGCGAGCGCGCTCGAGCGGATCGGCCCGGGAGCGCGCCCGGCGTTGACCGCGCTCGTCGAGGTCGCCACCAGCGCGTCGCACCCCGCGCGCAAGCCCGCCCTCCGCGCGATCGGACGGATCGGTCCCGAGGCCGGCTCGGCCGTCGAGATCCTGGCGCCGCTTCTCGGCGACGAGGATCCTGACATCCAGAAGTCGGCCAAGATCGCCCTCGCCGGGATCGGCGCCGACGCCGTCCCGGCCCTGGTCCGCGCCCTCGGCGACCGCCGCGGCGATGTCCGTCACCACGCCGCCGCGTGCCTCGGCGACATCGGTCCGCCGGCGGCGTCGGCGACCGGCGCGCTCGCCGACGCGCTCGACGATCGCGAGCCGAGCGTTCGTCTCCACGTCCTCCGCGCGCTGGGCCGGATCGGTCCGGGCGCCGCCGCCGCCGCGCCGCGCCTCGCCGAGACGAGCGAGGACGAGGACGCCGAGGTGCGCCTCGACGCGATCATCGCGCTCGGCCTCCTCGGTCCGGGCGGCGCCGAGGCGAGCGTGCCCGCGCTCGTCGCGCGGGCCAGCGACAGCCACCTCGTCGTCCGGGTCGCCGCCGTCGACTCGATCGGTCGGGTCGGCGAGGCGGCGCGTTCGGCGACGCCGGCGCTCCGCAAGCTCGCGAAGGATCACGAGTGGCGGGTGCGCGTGGCGGCCGTCGGCTCGATCGCGCGGGTGCACCCGCGCGGCGGCGAGGCGGTCCTGACCGTCCTGCGCGACG
>JAJDCQ010000194.1 GCA_029260755.1 Planctomycetota bacterium
ACCATAGACTGAGTCACGCCAACCTCCGTTCTGGGCCTCGAGCCCGGCTGTTCCTGGGAGCCTTATCGGCATCCCGCGAACGGAGGTTGGCCTTCCCATCCCATTCTCCGTGGTGACATCCTGCTCGCCGAAGGCGAGCCCGCAGTCCCCGCCTCCGCTGCCTAGAGGCTCTCCCAGACCCGGTTCACCCGCTCGATCCCGTCGCGGAGCACCTCCTCGCTCGTCGCCGTGTAGCACAGGCGGGCGAACCGGCCGAAGCGCTCACCGAACGCGCCTCCCGGGGCGAGCGAGACGTGCTCGTCGAGGCAGCGGCGGAGGAAGTCGATCGCGCCGTCGGCGTCGGCGACCTTCGCGCGCAGGTCGAGGAGGACGAAGGTGCCGGCCTCGGCGGCGAGGTGCGGCACGCGGAGGGTCTGCTCGGTCGCGCGCGCTCCTCGGACGACCGTCGCGCGGGCCGCGCCGAGATGCGTCTCGGCATCCGCCATCCCGGCGAGAGCCATCGCCTGCCCGGCCACCGAGGTGTGGAAGATGGTGTGCGTGTTCAGCCGCGGGATCAGCGGGCGCACCTTCTCGGGCGCCGCGAGGAATCCCACGCGGTGACCGGCGAGGCTCATCGCCTTGCTGAAGGAGCCAACCGTCACGGTGCGCTCGGCGAGGCCGGGGATCGTCGCCGTCGGGGTGAAGGCGACCCCGTCGTACACGAAGTCCTGATAGACGGCGTCGGCGAGCACCCAGAGGTCGTTCGCCACGGCGATCTCGGAGAGCGCCTCGAGGTGGCCGCGCGGGTAGACGAACCCGGAGGGGTTGTTCGGATCACACCAGTAGATCGCCGTCGTCTCGGGGGTGACGGCGGCGGCGACCCGCGCCGCGAACGCCTTCGGGTCCCGTTCGGGGAAGCCGTCGTCGCCGACGTCGACCTGGATCACCGTGCGCCCCTGGCTCTGGAGGATCCCGAAGATCAGCGGCCACGACGGGGTGAGGACGACGCACGCCTCGCCCGGATCGAGCAGCGCCAGCGAGGCGACGGTGAGGGCGCCGGTCGCCCCGGCGGTGACGAAGAGCCCGTCGGTCTCGACCGGCATCCCGAAGTGGCCGGCCAGGCGCCCGGCGATCGCGGCGCGCAGCTCGGGCAGCCCGCCGACCGGGGCGTAGCGATGGACGCTGGGGTCGCGGATGTCGAGGGCGAGGGCCGGCTCGGGCGGCAGCCAGCAGACGTCGCCTATGTGGAGCGGGATCAGCGTCCCGGCGGCGGCGAGCTCGCCCATCTTCTTCTGGAACGCGGCGAAGGGGCTCGCGTGGACGCCGGCGGCGGCCCGGGTCAGATCGGGGTGTCTCGGCATGATGACGCGGACCCTAACTCCGCCCGTGGGATCGCGTCAAGGATCCGACTCGGAGCGGTCCTCGGGAACCGCTCAATCGCACTGCGTCATCGTTACATCTCGGCGCCCGGAGACGTCTCACGAACGTGACTCCCGGGCGGGACCCGGAGGCGCCAGAATCCCCGCCGTGGGGCGGCGGACACGAGTTGCAAACCCCCCTCTTCCGGGCTACAATCCCTCGACCTACCTAGGGGGGAGCCTGGAGGGGCGGGGAGTCCTTGCACTCACCGCTATCGCCTCTCCAGCAAGACGTTGAAGAATATTGGCCTCAGGTCCAACTGACCGTCGAGGAGCGTAACGTGCACAACCGGCTCAAGGCGCGGCGTCGCGTACTCACCCTGTCGATCGCTCTCGCGAGCATCGCCCTCTTCTTCATGTCGGGTGCGATCTCGTGTGGCGGCAGCAGCGGTGGCGGGTTCGGCGGGAACACCGTGTCGCTCGGCAGCGCCGACGGCAACTGCGTGTTCTGCCACGTCGGCATCACGATCATTCACGATCGGTTCCAGCTCGGATGCGTCGACTGTCACGGCGGTGACAAGGACGCGCAGATCAATCCGGGCGACATCCGGGATCCGAACGAGATCGTGAAGGCGCACGTCGTCCCCGAGAACCCGGAGCTGTGGCGGGCGAACGCCCTCACCGGCTTCGACGCGAACGGCGTCCCCGAGGATCGCGGTAACTTCTATGATCCCGAGTTCTTCGACGATGTCGACCTCCCGACGAACAACGCCGGAGTCGCCGGCCAGGACATCGGGATCGACTTCGACCTCGATGGGAACATCAACGACTTCGACGGCGCCCCGCCCGAGCGCAGCAACGCGAACGGCAACGAGCGGGACGACATCGGCGGCGAGCACGTCGACTCCGAGTACAACGAGGATCTCAACTACGTCCGCTGGCTCAACCCGAGCGACCTCCGCGTCGCCCAGGCGAGCTGCGGCCGCCTGAGCCCCCGGAACGACTTCGTCGGCCAGTGCCACCAGCAGGAGGTCGACGCGGTCCGCGGCACGGTCATGGTGACCGTCGGCGGCGTCCTCTCCGGCGCCTACTACCAGAACCGGGTCCTCCCGGCCGTCAGCCCGATCGACGGCGCCGCCGTCGACGACGCGGACCGCCGGCTCGTCTTCGGCTACCAGCTCGACTTCGCCACGATCGACGCCAACTTCGATCAGGCCGACGAGTCGTGGCCGGCGAACAGCTTCGCCAACAAGGCGCCCGAGGGCCGGTTCGAGGACTTCCTCGGCCGCCTTCCCCTCGACGCCGACGGCGACGGCTTCCCCGACACCCTCGACACGGTCAAGACCACGTTCGAGCACGGCGCGTTCGGCGCGGACGCCCCGCTCGGCTCGATCCAGACCCACCGGATCCGGGGCGTCGGCGGCAACCCGATCCGCGAGATCTTCCAGGCGGTCGACGCCGTCGAGACGTTCCCCGACCGCGTCGTCGCCGAGGGCAACGCGCCGCTCGCGGCGACGCTGAGCCTCGTGATCACCGGCGACCCCGCCCTGATCGCCAACGAGCTCCAGACCAACCTCGGCCCGCAGAACAACACGGGCGACGGCCAGGATCTCACCGTGAACGCGGCCGACAGCGTCGTCCGCGGCTTCCGGCCGTTCTACAACATGCTCGTGCCGCGTAACGGCCGCGACTTCTTCGGTCTGAAGGTCAAGGACACCACGATCTTCGACTTCCTGGCGAACAACACGCCGTTCGAGCTGATCGGTCAGAACAACCCGATCGGGATGTACAGCAACTCGGGCTGCGCGTCGTGCCACGTCCTCTACGCCCGCGACGGCATCAGCCGCGAGCCGACCGACAAGACGATCGCCGAGAACGGCCGGCAGCCGAGCAGCGATTTCCCGTTCGGCTTCCGCGACGACCTCGGCCAGGGCGGCCACCCGGTCGAGCACTTCCTCACGACCCAGATCCCGAGTGAGCAGTGCGGCATCTGCCACATCTTCGTCACCCGCGTCGACCTCGTCTTCGAGGGGCAGAGCGAGGTCGAGACCGGCTACGACCAGGACCAGGAGACGCAGCCGGTCCAGTTCGACACGCCGGACGGAACGACGGTCAACATCTTCGACCAGCTCGCCCACTTCGACTTCGACGGCAACCAGCAGGTCGTCCTGAACGACGGTGAGGGCGAGGACGAGGACCTCAACAACAACGGCGAGCTCGACGCCGGCGAGGACGCCAACAACAACGGCCTCCTCGACCGTCCGACCCGGACCAAGCGGAGCGACTCGGTCGACGGCCGCCAGCTCCCGTTCGTCTACGGCGGCCACAACGGGTCGATCAAGCTCCAGGACATCCACGTCGAGCGTGGGATGGAGTGCATCGACTGTCACTTCATCCAGGACAACCACGGCGACGGCAACATCTACGGCCGTAACTGGGACACGATCGAGATCGAGTGCGACGACTGCCACGGCACGTCGACCCAGCGGGCGACCCTCGTCACGAGCGGCGCCAACGGTGGGAACGACCTGACCGAGGCGTTCAGCAAGCCGATCTCGAACCGGACCCAGTTCGGGACGCCGTTCTTCGAGCGGCTGTCCGACGGCACGATCATCCAGCGCTCGCGCGTCTTCGACGGCCGGGCGTTCATCGTCCCGCAGATCATCGACGCGGTCGACGCCAACAACGTCGCCCGGTTCAACCCGGACGCGTTCGAGGCGATGGCGGTCGAGTCCGACAGCTTCCCCGGCGTGAACGCCCACATTCGCGAGCTGGGGCAACAGGTCGGCGGCAACGGCGGCCTCGAGTGCTACAGCTGCCACAACGCGTTCAGCATGAACTGCTTCAGCTGCCACTACAACATGCGGATCAAGAACGTCGACCTGGTCAACCCGGCCGCGTCCGACCGCCAGCGAGGCACGTTCGTCGACACGAAGCTGCGACCGGGCTTCTCCGAGTTCCAGGTCTTCGCCTTCGTCCGCGCGCCCCTCACCCTCGCGGTGAACGGCGACAACGACTTCAACAAGATCTCGACGTTCCGCTCGCTCATGCAGGCGCACATCTCGGTCTCGATCGACGCCGACGTGCTCCAGCTCACCGCGAACGACTTCGTCGACGTCAGCGGGCTCGGCCTGGCGATCAACGACGACACGATCGTCCACAACCTCATGAGCCCGACGCCGAACGCCCTCTCGGGCCAGGCGTTCAACATGTTCATGCCGCACACCGTTCGGACCGAGGAGACGAAGGACTGTGAGATGTGCCACACCCTCGTCGACAGCGCCGTCCCGAACGACCCGAACGCGAACGTCCTCAACAACCACATCCTCTCCTCGACGTTCTCGCTCGGCACCGGTCGCTACAACAAGCTGTTCGACTGGATCTTCGTCGGCACCGACGCCGAGGTTCAGCTCTTCGACACCAAGCGTGAGATCCAGGGTCAGGCCCACAAGGTGTGGCCGGGCTTCGTCGGTCTCTTCGGCTCCGGCATGAGCGACGGCGCGGGCCCGCGGCTGTTCAACGCCAACGGCGCAGTCCTCGCGGATCAGTTCCCCGACCAGCCGGCGCCCCGCGTCGCGACGTTCGCCACGGGCGCCGCGGTCATCGACAGCGCGCTCGTTCGCAACCTGACGGTGCCGAACCAGGACCAGATCAAGGCGCTCGACACCCTCTTCACCCTCGACGCGACGGGCGAGCTCCAGGCGGTCCTCGTGGCCGGCCGCGACAACACGCTCGCGCCGCCGCTCGACATGGAGAGCTTCGTCGGGTTCGCGGGCGGCGGACAGATCCTCGCGATCGACATGGCCGGACCCGATCAGTCGATCGGCATCCCGAACCCCGACACCCAGGCCGGACCGAACATCTTCTGCGCCCTCAACGACGGCAACCTCGGCATCGTCGAGGCCTCGCAGTCCGACTTCCCGGCCGCGATCGGCGGCACGGGCGTCACCTACCGTGAGCGCGGCAGCGTCGACATCGTCGACGGGGCGGGTGTCGTCGTCGACGTCGCCTTCGCGGGCAACGTCTGCTACGCGCTCGTCCAGGACGACGGCGACCTCGAGGTCCGGATCGTCGACGTCAGCGACGTCGACGCGCCGGTCGACATCACCGACGACGTGAACTCGACGAACGAGATCCTGGTGGAGACCCCGCGCACGATCGAGGTCTACGGCTTCAACCTCTACGTCCTCAGCGACTCCGGCCTCGACGTCTTCAGCACCGACCACGCCGGCCTGATCACCCGCGAGACGGCGGTGACCTTCGTCGCCGGCCTCGTCACGCCCGACTTCCGGAAGTTCGACTTCGTCGGGAACAAGGCGGTGATCGCGGGCGGTCCCGAGGGTGTTCACATCCTCGACATCACCGTGACCCAGAACCCGATCCTGCTCCGGACCCTCGACGAGCTGACCGGGCCGTTCCAGAACTTCGGCACCAACCTCGGCGTCCAGAACACGATCACGACCAGCTTCACCGCGTCCGGCAACGGCACGGCCGAGGCGAACACGGTCGTGGTCAGCGTCGAGCCTGGGAACGCCGGCAACTACGGCGTCTTCGTCGGCGTCGACAACGGCAACGGCACCGGCCGGGTCGTCGTGTTCGACCTGACCGACTTCCGGGACTGGCGCCAGCGGATCGTCGACTTCGAGGAGCTCAACCTCGGCGGCAACCCGGACGCGGTCGCCGACGACGACATCTTCGCGACGAACCACCGGTTCAGCCTCGAGCGTCGGGATCCGCTCACCAAGCGGAGCCCGTTCACCAACCAGGCGGGTCAGGCCGGCATCAACGGCTTCCTCGACCTGGAGGCGAGCTCGGTCGGGAACAACCCGAACCCGAACCTCAACGCGAACCTGTTCCTCCGCTCCGGCCCGACGATCTTCATCGGCCAGACGGTCTACACGTTCGGCTTCGACCAGGGCGGGGCCTCGAACCTCGGTCCGGTCTTCTCGATCGCGCCGCCGATGGTCCTCGACCGGGTCGGCACCGAGACGGGCAACCAGATCCGTGACGGCCTCGACCTGAACGCCCGGACGCTCAGCCTCGCCGAGATGGCGCGGATGCGCGCGGTGCGGGTCGTCGAGGACGGCGGCACCGACGACGAGAGCGGCAACGGTCTCGGCAACCTGGAGGAGGTGCGCTAGCGAGCCAAACGGCTCGCAGGCGCGCCCTCCCGGCGCTCACCGGTCTCCGGTGGGCGCCGGTTCTCATTGGGGCGGACTGCCCTCGCCCGGAGTCGTCCTCGTCTGCGTGAGCTTCCCGTTCCTGCAACACGCGCGCAGGCGTCGGCAGTGAACTGCGCGCCGGCAACTCGCAATCCGCGTAGTCCGCGTAATCCGCGGTTCCTACTGGGTTCAACGCCGAAAGAGACCGAACCGCGGATTTCGCGGATTACTCGGATTGATTCGGGCGTCGCCGAGTCATTGCCGACGCGTCCGCGTCCCGGTGCTCCGCCCGAGACTCCTGTTCCTGGAACGGGTCTCGCTCATCGGCAGTGAACCCGGATCTCGGCAACTCGCGATCCGCGGAATCCGCGCAATCCGCGGTTCCTACTGGGTTCAACGCCGAAAGAGACCGAACCGCGGATTGTTGGATTGACTGGATTCGTTCCGGTCGGTGCGACGTCACTGCCGTGTCGGCCGTCCTCCGGAGCGCCGGTCGATCGCCAGAGAGCCTCGAGGGTCCGGAGCTCTCGATCCACCATGACCGCGTCGAGCGCCGCTTCGGAGCGTCAGCTCGGCCGGCGCCAGCGTCCCGAGGTGTAGTCGCGCACCCAGCCCTTGCGCTCGGCGAGCCAGGTGCAGCGTGCGCAGACGGTGACGGGGCGATCGTCCTCGGTCCGATAGCGCGTCACCGAGTCGCCCCGGCAGCCGAACTCACAGAAGGGGCCGGGATGTGGCGGCGTCGGCGGCCGCTCGCGGACGACGTCCTCGGCGCGTTGGCGCAGGCGCGCAATGTCGGGAGCGCCGCCGTCGCCGACCAGTCGTTCGTGGAGGGTGGCGTGGGCGAGGGCGCTCCGCGGCCCGGCGAGGACGACCTCGACGCCTCCCCGGAGCGAGCAGCGAGGACAGACGAAGCGGCGCTCGCGGGCGCCGGGGGCGGCCTCCGCGGTTGGGTGCGGCGACGTCTCGTTCGGCTCCATGCCGCCATTGTGGGCGATCCTGCCGGGTGAGCGCCAGGCGCGGGGAGCTGAGGAAGGCGAAGGGTCTTTACACGTGTCGCCGCGTGGCCACGATCGGGCGCCGACGTCCATGGCGGGTAACCCCCTATCAATTCTGACACTTGCCGTGTCCCAGGCCCCGGCATGGGGTTCGCGATCCGACGGGCATGAAGAGCGCACTTCCGATTCTCGGCATCGTCGTCCTCGGCGTCGGTCTCCTGGGTTGCTCAAGCGGAAGCCGGTCGAGCGGGTCCGTCGCGACGACGCCCGGAGGCGCGGCTCCCGGAGGCGCCCCGGGCGCCGCTCCCGGTGGCGCCGCGCCTGGAACGACGCCGGGCGGCGGCGGCACCGCCACGCCCGGGATGCCGAGCGCGCCGCCGCCGGGCGGCGCCCCCGGCCCGGGCGGAACGACGTCGCCGGCCGGCGGGGCGCTCGCCATCGTGGCTCTCGAGGAGCCGTCCGCGCCGGTCGACGCGCCGATCCGGATCGTCGGCCAGGGCTTCGGCGCGAGCCGGGGCTCCTCGACCGTGACCGTCGGCGGCGCCGCCGTGACCGACGTCATCGCCTGGTCCGACGCGGAGATCGCGATCCGCATCCCGGCCGGGGCCGGCAGCGGCGAGGTCGTCGTCACGACGGCGGCGGGCGTCGCCCGGGCCGCCTTCTCCCTCGCGACCGGGCGAGCCCACTTCGTCGCTCCCGGCGGCGACGACGCGGCCGCGGGGACGATCGCCGCCCCGCTCGCGACGATCCGATCCGCCGTCGACCGGGCGCGCCCGGGCGACTGGGTCGTCCTCCGGGCCGGCACCTGGAACGAGCGGGTTCGGACGGCGACCGACGGCGGCGCCACCGACGCGACCCGGATCACGATCGCCGGCTTCCCGGGCGAGCTGATCCGCGTGGCGGTGAGCGGGCGCGCCCTCGATGTGAGCCACGATGGCATCACCGTGAAGGACATCGAGCTCGACGGCGGGTTCGGCAGCTCCGACGCCGTCCGCACCAGCAACGCCGACCGCATGATCCTGCGCGGGCTGACGGTGAAGAACGCGGGGAGCTCCTCGGCGACCGCCGGCGGCGGCGACGGGATCGACGTCGAGGGCGGCACCGACATCCTCATCGCCGACTGCGAGATCTTCGACTGCCTCGCCGGCGACCTCGCGAACCAGCGCGACAGCCACGGCATCGTCGCCGGCGCGTTCCGGCGGCTGACGATCCGGGGGTGCCGGATCTACCGCTGCAGCGGAGACGCGATCCAGGCGGACCCCGACCGGGATCCATGGGACGAGCTCGTGATCGAGGACTGCGACCTCTCGACCGGGCCGCTCCCCGCCGCCCGCGGCGCCTGGCTGGCGGGGCAGGTGCCCGGCGAGAACGCGTTCGACAGCAAGGCGAGCGCGGCCAGCCCGCTCGCCCAGTCGTTCGTGATCCGCGACACCCGCTGCCACGGGTTCAGCTCGGGCTGGATCGGCAACCAGGCGGCCCTCAACATCAAGGACGCGGTGCAGGGCGTGGTCGAGCGCTGCGTCGTCTTCGACAACGTGATCGCCTTCCGTCTCCGAGGTCCGGCGAGCCCGGTCACCGTCCGCAACTGCGTCGTCACGGACAACCAGATCGGCGTGCGCTACGAGGACGGCATCACCGACCTGACGCTGCTCCACAACACCTTCGCCGCGAACGGAACCCACTTCCGCGACGGCGGCGGAGGCGGCCTCGGCGCCCGCTTCACCGCCCGGAACAACCTCTTCGAGGGCGCGGCGCCGGCCGAGGTGAGCGGTTTCGGCAGCAACATGGGCATCGCCACCGCCGACCTCGCGGCGACGTTCGCCGGAGCGGGAGCGCGCGACTATCGCCTCCGGGCGGGCGCGGCGCCGGTCGACGCGGGCGTCGCCGGCCTCGGCGTGGTCGATGACCACGATGGGCGGGCGCGGCCGCAGGGTGGGGGTTTCGACGTGGGCGCCTTCGAGCGCTGAGTCTGTCTGCCCCCGCCTCCCGCCCGCCCCGCCCCCCGCGTTCCTGGAAGGGGAGCGCAGGCGTGCGTCGGCAATGAATGCTCTGCGCGCCCGGCAGCTCGCAATCCAGTCCATCCATCCGACAATCCGCGGTCACCTTCGTTTCAGCGCTCGAGAGAGTGG
Organism: Planctomycetota bacterium; assembly: GCA_029260755.1. Classification (GTDB taxonomy): domain Bacteria; phylum Planctomycetota; class J058; order J058; family JAJDCQ01; genus JAJDCQ01. Next base: position 9,624 of record JAJDCQ010000194.1, read on the forward strand.
AACCGCGGATGACGCGGACTTGCGCGGATTGGGTTCGGACGGCGCCAAGCCGTTGCCGACGCGTCGCTGCGGCGGGCCCGAGAGGGCACGAAGAGGCTCGAAGGGGTCAGGTCTCGGATGTTCGCATTAGCCCCGCTGATACGAACATCTGAGACCTGACCCCTTCTCGAATGACCCCTTCTCGTACGCGCACGCGATTGCCCTCGCGATGAACGATCCACAGATTTCACAGATTTCACAGATTGCCGCGGGCGGATCCGAGTCGCTGCCGAGTCGGGAACGGCCTACTGCGCAGCGAGGAGCATGTCCGCCTTCGGCAACCCGTAATCTGTGTAATCTGTGAAATCTGTGGATCGTTCCCCGTTCGTGCAAGGAGAGCCGCGTTCCTGGAACGATGAGTGAAGTGAACCGCGGGCAACAGCCGTGAACGGGGACGTCGGCAACTCGCGGTCCGCGTCATCCGCGTCATCCGCGGTTCCCGTTCGTTCAACGCCGAGAGACCGAACCGCGGATTGCGCGGATTGCGCGGACCGCCCCCAATGAGAAGCGGCGCGCAGAAGCCCGCGCGCCGTCAGTCTCTTGGTTCGAACTCGGGAACGAGGATCAGCCGCCACCCTCGTCCGAGCCGCCCTCGCCCGAGCCGCCCTCGTCCGAGCCGCCCTCGTCCGAGCCGCCCTCGTCCGAGCCGCCCTCGTCCGAGCCGCCTTCGTCCGAACCGCCTTCGTCCGAACCGCCTTCGTCCGAGCCGCCTTCGTCCGAGCCGCCTTCGTCCGAGCCTCCCTCGTCCGAGCCGCCCTCGTCCGAGCCGCCTCCGGCGGGCGCCTTGGCGGCCGCGATCTCGGCGATCCGCTCGAGCATCGGGTCGACGTGGAAGTTGTGGCAGTTGCTGTAGCAGTCCCACTGGACCTCGCCGCCGGGGTGGCAGTCCTGGCACTTGCTCTGCTCGTTCTTGAGCTCGGGGTAGCCGATCTCCTTGATCGTGCTCGCCTTCGGCACGTCGGAGTGGCACTCGGCGCAGGCCATCTCCTTGACCATCTGGACGTGGCTCTTGACGTCGCCCTTCTCGCTCCGCGCGCTCCCTTCGGAGCGGTGGGAGTAGAAGTTGGGCTTCGTGTCCCGGTAGATCGGCGTCGACGGGTTGAAGAGCGCGTCGGTGTCGACCGAGTGGCAGGTGACGCACTTCGCCACCTCGCCCTGCTCGTGCTTCTTGGTGTGGCACTCGGCGCAGTCGGCGAGGGTCTGCTTGATCGTGACCGTCTCGGCCGCCCCGTCCGGGCCCTGCGTCGTCTCGATCTGGTGGCACGCGAAGCAGCGGTTCTCGAGCAGCTTCTTGCCGCCTTCGGAGCCGGCCAGCCGGGCACGAGTCGCCTCGTCGGTCACGTCGAGGAGATGATCGGCGTGCGCGAAGGCCGGCACCTCGACCGAGATGTTCTCGATGAACTCGACCTTCGGCGTCGCGGGGCCGTCCGGCGAGGTGTGGCACGAGCCGCAGGTCGAGAGCGTCCCGTTCTCGCCGTCGACGATCGCCTGGCTGGCGGCCACGTCGGTCGCTCCGGCGATCGCGCCGTGGCACTCGACGCACTGCTTCTCGAGGTTCTCCAGGCTGGCGGGCCCCTGGCCCGGCGTCACGGCGGTGAGGTGCGGGGCGTGGATGAACTTCTTCGCCGTCACCTTGCTCGGCAGGTCGAGCGCCTCGTCGTCGACGTGGCAGGTGTCGCACTGCCGACTGAAGAACTGCTTGTGGCCCTGCTTCTGATCGAAGGTGACCGACTTCACCCGCTTGCGGGTGTCGGTGGTCATCGCGAGCTTCGGGTCGACGCTGCCGTCGTCCTTCTGGCCGTGACACTTCGAACAGACGCTCGCGATCGCGTCCTTGCCGTGGACCTCGACGGCGTCTTCCTTGTGCTGATGACAGCCGATGCACTGAGCGTAGCCGACCGTCGGGAAGTCGTCGGCGCTGATCTCGGCCGCGGGCGAGGTGGCGTCGCCGCCGCCGCCGGTGTCCCCGTCCTCTCCCTCGCCGTCGTCGTCGACGTCGGTCACGCCCGGCAGCGAGTGGCAGCTGTCGCAGGTGATGTTCTTGTCGACCTGCGAGTTGAGGTGCTTGTCGTGCGGGAAGACGTCGTAGGGGATCACGACCCGGGCCGTCTCGCCGGCGTACTTGTCGTGGAAGCTCTCGTGGCAGCTCCGACAGTCGGCCGCTGGCATGTGGGTCGGCGCGATCTTCCCGTCGGCGCCCTGGTGCTCGTCGTGGCAGCTCCGACAGTTGCCGTCGAGCGCCGTCGTGAACTCGAGGAGGCCCCGCTGCGGATCGAGGACGTCGATCCGCCGCTTCAACGGGTCGTTCTCTCGCTCGACGTAGGGGTAGCTGTGCGGCCGCTGCGCCATCTCGCGAACCGAGTTCCCGGGCCCGATGTCGCCGAGATGGCAGCGCGCGCAGGTCTCGAGGGCGACGCCGCGGAGCGGTGAGTGGCAGTCGTTACAGCCGAGGCGGGTGCTGGCGCCCTTCTCCTGGCCGAAGCCGAACGCGATCGTCGCCTCGGAGCCCGTCGGGAGCGCCTTCTGCTCCTCGAGCTTCAGCTCGAGCCGGACCGAGACCGGGATGCCGATCTCGTTGGCGGCGTCGCCGACCCCCGAGACGTGCCCCTCGTGGGTCTTCCCTTCGAGGGTGACCGAGACGGCCTCGCCGACCCAGGTCTTGTCCGCCTTGTCCTTCGGGAGATGGAGCCGGATCTCGACGCTGTCGGCGTGGGCGTGACTGAGCGGGCCGTTCATGAACGCGGCCTGGCCGCCGCCGATCGCGATCGCCGCGATGAGCCCGAAGCATCCGATGCAGCCGCCGTAGCTGAACAGGCGCGGCCAGGTGAAGAGGCGCTCGAGGCCGCGACGCTCGATGACCGTCGCGCCTTCGCCCGCCTCCTCCTTGCTCTTCGCCTTCCCGGGCTTGGGCGGCGCGAGCTCCTCGCGGACCAGCTCGATCGTGGCGTTGGCCGGGTCGCACTCCTTGACCGTGAAGAGGGTCGCCCCGATCACGATCAGGCCGTCCTTCGCGAGCGGCACCCGGCCCTGGACCGACGCACCGTTCACGTAGGTCCCCGAGTGACTCCCGACGTCCTCGATCACGAACGCCGTCCCGAGGTGCTCGATCCGCGCGTGCTCGTAGGCGCTGAGCATGTCCTCGAGGATGACGTCGAGGTTCATGTTCCGGCCGATGCGGATGAACGGACCATCGACGACGACCGGCTCGGGCTGGCCCTTCCCCTTCTTCTTGGGGTTGACCTTAAAAGTCGCCATGCTGGGTCCGCTCCGAGAAGAAGAGCTCCGGGTTCACGCGGTTGAGAGCGCCGGTCGGGCAGTTGTAGACGCACGAGGTGAAGCCGTACCCGACGCACAGGTCACACTTCGTCGCCTTGTTCTTCGCCTTGATACCCCGGTCGAGCTGCTGCTGAGTCGCCTTGCCCTTCTCGAGCGTCTGCTCTCGCCAGCTCTCGAGGTGGTCGTCGACGAGCTCGCGGCCGAGGATCTTCGCGAAGAGCTTCGCGAAGAACCCATGCTGGGTCGCCGACGGCGGCGGGTTCATGATGATCGAGCCGTAGGGACAGGCCTTGCTGCACGCCGAGCAGCCGGTGCAGAGGCCCTCGTTGATGAAGATCTGCCCGTTGAGGTTGCGGCTGATGCAGCCGAACCGGCAGGCGAGCTGGCACTCGGGATCGCGGCACTGGAAGCAGGCCGTCGGGAGGAGCCAGTTCTCGACCGTGTAGCCGGTGAGGTGGATCCGGCTGTTGCCCTGGTGGGTCGCCGCGCAGCTCCGGACGCAGATCTCGCAGCGGACGCACTTGCGGGTGTCGAGGATCAGCAGAGCCCGCGTCGCGACGAAGCCCTTCTTGACCATGATGTCCTCGCCAGTGCTGGCGTCGACGTCCTGGTCCTCGCGGGTGACGCTGAGCTTGTCCTCCATGAACGTCTGGATCGCGGTCTGGAGCTCGGGGTGGCTCGCCTTGATCCCGTCGAAGTCCGCCTTGGTCAGGACGACCGCCTCGGTCGGCGAGAGCGACGTCACGGTCGCGCTGTACTTCTGCGACCCGAAGAGCGACTCCTCGCCGAAGTAGTTGTTGTCGCGCAGATACGCGTAGACGTCGTCCTTGCCGCGGCGGTAGACGCTCACCTTCAGATAGCCCTGGCGGACGAGGAAGAGCTTCTCGGCCGCCTCGCCCTCCTGCGCGACCACCTGGTTCCGGGCGTAGCTCTCGAGCTTCGCGATCGAGGCGATCGCGGCGAGCGCGCTGTTCGGCATGTCCGCGAACGCGGGGATCAGCTTGAGGTGACCCCAGAGGGCGCGGTCGAAGTAGATCTTGTCGACGTACGCCTTGAACGTCTTGTTCTTCTTCATCATGTCGAGGAAGACGTCGCGACCGATCTCGAGGAAATAGGTCTTCGTCTCCGCGACGATGTTGGCGGCCCGGGCCTGGCCGGAGACCGCGCTCTGCTCGCCGAAGAACTCGTTCTGGCCGAGCGCCGCGATGTAGCGCTCCTCGCCCGTGGTGGGATCTTGCTTCGTGATCTTGACCAGGCCGCCGAGGTTGACGAAGACGGTCTCGTCGAAGTCGCCCTCGTTGCAGATGACCTGGTTCGGCGCCGCCACGAACAGGCGCCCCTGCGTGGCCACGAGCTCGAGCTGTTTGTCATTGAGGTGACTGAGGAGGGGTACCTCCTTGAACCTCGGGAACAGCTCCTTGGTCAGCTCATCCATCGTTTGCTCGCTTCCTCCGCCTCATGGCGCGCCTCGCTTCCCCCGGCCCGCGAGCGTCAATAGTACCAAACCGAGAGCATGTGGATGATCATGAACACGATCATCCCGATCGAGAACGGGATATGGAAGTAGAGCCAGGACTGGAGCTTCTGGCGCTGCTTGTTCTGCGGTCGGTAGTAGTGTTCGAGCTTCTCGGCCTGGCCGAGCATGACGAGGCCGCGCTCGAACGCCTCCTTCTCCTTGCCGTCGAGGGTCGCATGAGCCGCGGTGAGCGCGCCCAGGTTGACCGCGCCACCCTTGACCAGGCCGCCGACGTAGGGAGCGAAGGCCTTCTTGACCGTCTCCGACGAGGCGCTCATCAGCACCTCGAGCTCATCCTCGATCTTCTCGAGCTGCTTCCGGGTCTCGCCCCACGTGATCTCCGTCTCGTGCTCGGCCAGGCGGCTCGGCACGACGAAGTAGAAGTAGAGCCCGATCAGGCCGGTGAAGATCGTCAGGGCGAACAGGCCGAGGGTCGCGGCCGCGACCGGGCCTCCGAACTGGAGCTGCAGCATCGCGACCGGATCGGCGTGGACGACGGCGATCGCGAACGAGAGCAGCCCGAAGAAGATGTGAATCTCGAGCCAGCGGAAGAGGCGCCCGAAGGGCTCCTTCCGGTACATCTCGACCTCGGGGACCTTCTTGCCGCCGACGACCTTCGACTTGTAGCGCAGCCGCATCGAGCGCTCGACGCCCGCGTCGACGAGCGCCTTCTGGGCGCGTTCCCGGACGTCGCGGATGTTCGTCACGACGCCCTGATCGATCTTGCGCTGGAGCGCCTTGATCGCGAACTGCGCCTTGTCGATGTACTCGTCCATCCCGGGCCGGGGCTTCAGGAGGAACGCGTAGTAGAAGAAGAGACCCCACTTACGCAGGGTGAAGCACATGACCAGGAAGATCATGGCCAGGATCACGAAGCCCAGGTAGAGCTGGACGTCGCTCTTGAGGTAGCCGCTCGCCGTCTTGGAGGAGTCCTGGAGGGCCCACCAGATGACGCCGCCCAGGAGCACGGCGCAGAAGAACGACCAGACGATCTGACTGCGTTCGATCGGCCGCTTCGCCGCCATGGTCCCTCCGGTGACGCCCCACTTCGGGGTCACGTCGCGACTGTCTTTGCTGGAGCTTCGAGACTTCGAAAACGCGATCGGGCGGGGCCGGGAGCGCCGCCCGTTCCGATTGTATCCCGGGCTCGTGGCCCGTGCTAACCGACGGCCGGACCTCCACTCCCGGAGGGCCCGGCCGTCATGTGCTTCCCGATATCGCTGTCCGCGCTAGCCTAGGGGCGGCGAGTGTGGCAGCGAATGCAGTCGATGTCGAACACGTGGCACTGGAAGCAGCTGCGGAGCTCGACGCGGGCCGCGAAGCTGTGGTCGCCCTGCTGGAACGCGATCGAGTGGTTCCGCGGCGGGACGTCGTGGCACGACGCGCAGAAGTCAGCCTGATGGCAGACCTTGCACTTGTGCTTGTCGATCGTCGCGTAGCGTCCGTGGTAGCTGCGGATGAAGCGCGGGGTGTGGCTCCGCGGCGTCTGGTACTCGTGGCAGCTCACGCACGTCTCATGGGTGTGGCACGACTTGCACTGGGCGCGGGTCGCCCGCGACTTCCGGCCGTGACTGACCGTCCGGAAGTACTCGGTGTGGTCGCCCGGGATCCAGCTCTGGTCGAAGTAACCCTGCGTCCGCGCCCCGAGCACCTCCTCCATGAACGGCTTGTGCGACTCGGGGATCAGGTCGGGGTCGATCTCCTCCTGGGACTTGCCCTCGGCGAGGGACTCGGCGAGCGCCTTCCACTTCTCGTCGCTGAAGTCACCGGGGACGTGGCAGAGCGAGCACTCGGTGCCGCCCTTGCTCGCCAGGTCGGCCGGCGCGTTCTCGGACACCGACGTGATCTGCGTGTGGCAGGTGTAGCAGTAGTCCATCGCCGGGATGTTCGGATCGGTCGAGCGGTCGCTCTTCTCGATGTCCTGATGGCAGTCGGCGCATCGCTCCGCCGGCATCCCCGCCGCCTTGGAGTTCTTCATGTGCCGTTCGTGATGGAACGGTCCGACGATGCGCGCTCGGGCGAAGGCGCGCATGTTGGCCTTGAACTCGTCGCGCTGCGCCTCGGGAACGTCGTTGTCGTGGCATCGCCAGCAGACGTCCTCGCTCGTCAGGTAGAACTTGCCCTCGAGCCGAGGCTCGTGGCAGAGGACACACTGTCCCCCGACGGCGGGCACGTGCACCTTGTGCGAGAACTGCTCCGCCGAGAACGGCGGCGGCTCGCCCGCGCCCTGTCCGTCCGCGACCGGCGGAAGGAAGAGGACGGCGAGTCCGATGGCAAGGCAGACACCGGCGCCGCGCAGCGCCGTCCGTCGGCCGAGATCCCAGTGACGTCGAAGATAACTCATCGTCGGCGGGTTCCTAACTTGCCTTAGCCCTTCGGGGAGATATGGCACTTGTTGCAGAACTTCTCGAAGATGTCCTCCGGCTTGATGCCGGTGGGCGTCTCCGGGTGCTTGTACTTGGTGTGGGTGATCGACTCGATCCCCTCACGCTTCACGACGCGGCCCTTGCCGTCGTTGGCCGCGTGGCACTTGTTGCACGCCCCGGTCATCTCGGCGTGGTGCTTGCCGAGGCCGGCCTTGATCGTGGTGCTGATCGCCTTGTCGATCGCCTTGGGCGCCTTCCCCGCGAGGAAGATGCTCTCGCCGATGTGACAGCGGTTGCAGTTGCCGAGCTCGCTCGGACCCGTCACCTCGGCGCGGCCCTTCGAGTGGTCATGGCACTTCCGGCACTCGAGCGCGTCGGTCTTGGTCTTGACGGTGTCCCCGCTCGCGTCGAACTCGTGGCAGCTCGCGCAGCCCTCGATGTCGCTGTGGGCGAGGTGGCTGTCGTGGCTGAAGCCGGGGTGGATCTCGACCGTGACCACTTCGACCGACGGCGTCTCGGCGTTACTCCCGACGTGACACTCCTTGCAGCCGCCGTTCTCGCCGAGGTCGATGTCGAGGCTGTTGTCGGGTCCGGTCGAGCCCTCGATCGCGGTGTGGCAGCGAATGCAGGTCTCGCCGCTCGGGAGCTTCTTCCCGTCGCGGAATGCCTTCCCGAAGTGCAAGAGATGGCTGAACTTCTTGCCCCGCACCCGCGACTTGATCGGGAGGCTCTCGCTCCGGTGGCACTTGGCGCACTCGGCCGGCGTGCTCGCGCTCGCGCCCGAGGGGTCCTTGCACACGAACGGGTGAGCGCTCTCGTCGTAGCTGATCGGCCCGAGACGCTTCTTCTCGAACTTCTGCGTCTTGAGCTCCTTGCGGTCGTCCGGATTGCCGGTGTGGCACTTCCGGCACTTGAGCGGACCGGTCTTCTTGCGCTTCTCGTGCGCGTCGACCTTCCACGTCTCGTGGCAGTTGATGCAACCGGCGTAGTTCGGGAGCCCCTGCGCGCCGTCGGCCCAGCCGTAGCTGTCGTTCTCGTTCAGGAGGTGGCACTGGGTGCAGGCGTTCTTGCCGAGCTTCTCGACGTGCTTGCCGTGCGGGAACTCGGGCAGCGGCGGCGTGAACTTCTTGGTGTCCGACGCGATCGCCGTCTCGAACGTCTTGCCCGCAGGCAGCGAGTGGCAGCCCTCGAAGCAGGTGCTCTGCTCGAGGGCGGTCACCTTGCCATCGTCGATCCGCTCGCTGGTCGCCGCCTCGTCGTGGCAGCGAGCGCAGAGCGCGTTCTCCGCGTCCTTGGCGACCTCGATGCTGCCCATGTGCTGGATGTGGCTGAAGCCGAGGCGCCCCTCGCCGTCCGGCTTCGGCCGCGCCCGCGCGGGGAGGGCCTCGATGATCTTCTGGCCGACGTGGCACTCGGCGCACGGCTCGTCGGGGTGCTGGAAGATCGGCTTGTCGACGTCGTGCTTCTCGTGCTCCCAGATGTGGCAGCCGCGGCACTGCGCGATCGTCGGCGTGGCGAAGCCGTCCTTGTAGATCCGCACCCGCGGCTTTCCGCCGTGGTTACCGATCGGCGGCTCCGCCTGGTAGTTGTGGCAGAGGATGCACTCGAGCTTGTTCTTGTCGTGATGAACGAAGTGGTCGAAGTCGTCCATCATGATCGTCGCCTCGACGTCCTTGCGCGTGAACTCGACCACCTCCTGCTTCTTGGGCTTGTCGAGGTGACACGTCGCGCAGTTGTCGAGGGTGACGTAGCGGAGCTCGCCGCCGCCGGTCGGCGCCTTGTCGGTCGTGTGGCAGTTCTCGCAGCCCTTCTCGGGCTCGTGCTTGTCGCGGTGCATCCAGTGGGGGAACTGATCCCACTTCTGCTGCCACGTGGCGCCGGGCGGCTTCCCGCCATCCTGGGCGTGGGCGGGTTCGGGACGTACGAACGCCCACGTCGTCGCGAACGCGACGAGCGAGACGATCACGAAGCTGAGCGAGAGGCCGAAGAGGCGTCGCATTCTTCCGTTCCCGAGCTGCCTTGTAGTCTCTGGTGCCTGGATGGTCGAGCCGTGACTAGAACTGATACTTGACGCCGACCCGGAGGCTCTGGTGCCACTCGATGTCCTGGTCGACGATCTCGAACGCGCCCTCGTAGAAGTAGTCCACCCGGAAGCGGAGCTTGTCGGTCGCCTTGAAGAGGACGTAGGCGCCGTAGCCCCACTGACGAAGGTCCTCGAGGCGCACGAAGCGCGTGCGGTAGTTGAACTGCCGGTAGTAGAACTCGGCGCCGATGGTCAGGCGGTAGTAGAAGACCGAGGCGCGGATGTGGTTGTACCACTCGATCCACTCGGTCTCGCCCTCGCTGCGGAGGTCCTGGAACTGCTCGGCTCCGTTGCCGGATCGCGAGGCCGGGTGATCGGGGTCGACGTAGCTGAGGCGCGTCTCGGCGAAGAACCCTTCGAACGGGAGGTCGTGGAGGTCGAATCCGACCGTCCCCTCCCAGTAGTCGAAGTTGTACTGGTCGATCTTGGAGAAGTCGGAGCGGATGTCGTGCCGGCGCCCCTGGAGGAAGATCCCGAACGTGCCCTTCGAAACCCCGAAGCCCTTGTAGAGCTTGATCTCGTAGTCGTCGCTTCCCGACTCCTGGAGGAAGTTGAGGCTGTTGCGGTTGAATCGCTTGCGACTGACCTGGGTGTCGGTGTCGGTGTAGTCGTAGTCGAACTTGTCGGAGTTGTCGAAGACCGACCGGTAGCCGAGGAAGATGTTGAAGTACTGCTTGGCGAAGTCGATGTCGACCCACGCCCGGAAGTCGTCGATGTCGTCGTTGACGAACTTCGTCGACGCGCCGATGAACATCCACTCCGTCGGCTCGACCCGAGCCGAGAGCTCGAGGCTGTTGTCGATGTGGAGGACGTCGCTCACGGTGAAGGAGAACTGGTCGACCGGCTGAATCGTGACGTGGCCGCCGAGGATGCGCTTGAACTTCCGGCTGTCGTAGTGGCTCGCCCGGACGCCGCCGAAGACGGACGCCGAGACCGGACCGAGGTCCTCGACGTTGATCTGCGCGCCGTCGACGCTGCCCCACTCGGCCTCCCAGAAGTCGAACCGGCCGCCCTTGACGCTGACCTTCGTCTTGTTGTTCACGAAGGCGTTGCGCGGGCCCATGATCCGTGCTTCGGCGTAGAGCTCGCGCAGGCCGAAGTGGGCGCGGCTGCTCCGGCGGTCGTCGCGGAAGTCCGCGAACTCGTACCGGAACGGGTCGCCGGCGAGGTCCCACTCGAAGCGCGAGCTGAACTTGACGTCGAGCGCCTCGTGACCCAGCCCCTCGGAGTAGAGGAGCAGGTAGGCGAAGACGTCGAAGTCGCGCTTGTGACGCGACGGGCTCACCGTGAACGCGGCGGCCGGGTCGTTCGAGCCATTGCCCGCGTCGTTGTCCCCGGTGACCCACTCCCACCGGGCATCGAGCCGGACCTCACCGCGGATGCGGGAGACCGCCTCGTCGAACGCGCTGCGCCCTTCGGCGCCGGCATCGTAAGAGCCGCTCCCCTCATCGTCGGCGACGGCCTCCTCCTCCGCCCACGCGGTCGTGGGACTCAGAAGGAGAACCGCCACCATGGCGAGAGTGAATGCGGATGCGCAGCGACGACCGAGGCTGCCCCGGTGTCGCGAAGGCCGAAACGGCATGCTCCGTTTCCCCCTTTGTTGGAGCGCCGGCCTCGTAGACCCCTACGAGATCCGACGTTCCCCCCTACGTGCAACGGCGTGACTGAGTGAGCGCTAGCTGCCGGCTCCGTTCTCGGAACCCGCGCCGTCCTCCGAGCCACCCTCGCCCGACGAATCGGACGAGCCAGCTCCCTTGAACAGCTCCGGCTTGAGGAAGAAGACGGCGACTCCGCCCACGGCCGCGATGACGAACAGGAGCAGGGCGCAACCGACGACCATCATCAGGCCGCCGCCTCCACCACCGCCCCCGCCACTCGCGGTCTTGAGCATCGACGCGCCCTGGTAGGCTTCCGCCCACTGCTCGGGCGTGACCGTCCCCTTGCTCACGAACGACGCCGCGATCCCCGAGGTGTTCCCCTTCTCCTCGCGGACCGCATCCTGCTGCTGATACTTGGAGATCCACTTCTTCTTCACGAGATAGCTCGTGACGAGCGTGGCATCGGTCTCCGGCTCCTTGTTGCCGGCCGCGTCGGTGTGATCCATCACGAAGAGGCATGGAACCGCCCCGAGCGTGATCGCGGTGTGAGACCGGAGCTTACGCGACACACCCTGGCCAATCGGATTTTCCGAGACCTTCGTGCCGTTCTTGCTCCCCAGGTCTTCGATCGAGAACCCGTCGCCCGTCCAGAATATCTTCGCGTGAGACCCGGAGATGGACGGGTGCAGGACGTTCAGATGGTTGTCCCCTTCGCGGCCGATCTTGATCTCGCGGCCGTTCACCGGGAAGATCTCCTGCTTCCCTTCGAGGCCGACGATCAGGCGCGCGTTGGCGTTCCGGATCGCGACGGCGGCGCCGATCGCATCCTGAACGTCGATGTTGCCCATGACGACGGTGCCGCCGCCCATCGGATCGCCGCCGGCAGCCGCCGCGGCCTCTTCCTTCTTCGCCTCGGCCGGCTTCGCCGCGGCTTCCTTCTTGGCCGCGGCCGCCTTCACGGCCGCCGCCTTCTTCGCCGCGGCCGCCTTCTTCGCTGCCGCCGCCTTGGCGTCGTCGGCGGGCGCGTCCGCCTTCTCGGCCGCGGGCTTCGCCGCGGGCTTGGCGGCCGGCTTCTCGGCCGCCGGCTTCTCGGCCGCCGGCTTCGCCTCGGGCGCCGGCTTCGCTTCCGCCGCCGGCTTCGCCTCCGCCGCCGGCTTGGCCGGCGCAGGCTTGGCCGCCGCCGGAGCGGCTCCGGCCACGCCGAACTTGCAGGCGAGCGCGAACGCCCCGATCTTGACCTGGTCGCCGTTCTTGAGGGTCTGGGGCCCGTCCTTCGGGGTGATCTTCTTCTCGTTGACGAAGGTCCCGCCTTCGGCCCCGAGGTCGAGGATGGTGTAGGAGCCGTCGCGCTGCATGAACAGTGCGTGCCGCGCTCCGACGGTGGAATCCTCGAGAACGAGCTTGTTGGAGCCGCTCTGACCGATCGAGACCATGCCGCCCTCGATCGGGACGGTGCGCTCGACCTTTCCGTCCTTGAGGATGTCTAGCTGATCGGCCAACGCCTGACGCCTCCGGGCCCCGCGTCCCGCCGGCCTCTCGCCGGATCGAGCGCTGCTTCGAAGTTCAATCCGGGGAGCGGACAGCGCCACCGTCGCAGCGGCGCGACGGCGTGCAAATCGGGCCCGCTCGCCCATTCATCCATGCTACGGAGCCATTGGAACCGAGGAGTATATCAACCCTCGCGAATTGGGGTCAACCCTCCTTTGAGCGGCGGTTTTCGAGCGCCCGACCCCTCCTCGGGGACGCTCAACCGACCTCGTAACGCACCGCAGCGACGACCGCGAGGACGGCCGTCTCGACGCGCAGGACCGACGCCCCGAACGAGGCCCGGACGCAGCCGGCCGCCGCGAGCGCGGCGACCTCGTCCGCGGTGAGCCCGCCCTCGGGCCCAACGACGACGACGACGACCGACCGCGGCGCGGTCGGTCCCTCGCGCAGCACCCGACGAAGCGGCCGCACCTCCTCGCCGCCGCCTCCGCTCCCCGGAGCGACGAGCACGACGGCGAGGTCGGCGGCGCCGATCCGACCGCCCGGTCCGGCGACCTCGCCGACCGACGCCGGCGGCGCGATGATCGGCAGCCGATTCCGACCACATTGCTTCGCCGCCGCGGCCGCGATCCGCTCCCACCGCGCGCGCGTCGCCTCCGGGCGCGCGTCCGCCTTGACCGTCGACCGGCGCGCGACGAGCGGGATCAGCTCGCCGACGCCCAGCTCGGTCGCGGCGGCGACGAGCACCTTGCACCGCTCGGCCCGCGGCGGCGCGACCGCGACGACGAGCTCGACCGGCAGCTCCCGATCCGCGTCGGTTCGCCGAACGAGGCGCAGCGCGATTCCCGCGTCGTCGACGGCGACGATCGCCGCGAGCCCCTCGCCGCCGCGCCCGTCGAAGACCGTCACCTCGTCGCCGACCGCCAGCCTCCGGACGTGGATCGCGTGGTGAGCCTCGCCCCCGTCGATGCGGAACGAGGCGCCGGGCTCGGCCGGAATCGCGTTCAGGTGAAAGCGCGCCATGGCCAGATTCTCTCCGATCGCCCCGCCCCGGGAAAGCACTCCCGTGACCGATTCCGGCTAAGATGTCCCGACGATGGATGCACCGGACGATGTTCCTCCACCGATGATGGGGCCGCCCGCGAACGACCCCGCGCCAGCCGGGGCGCCCGCCCAGGCGCCCTCCCAGGCGACGCCCGGCACGCCCAGCCTTCGGGCCCGCGCAGCGTCGCGCTGGATCCTGCTCCTCGCCCCCCTCGCCCTCCTGCCGCTCATCCTGGCGATGACCTGGCGCGAGGAGGCCGACCCCGACGTCCACTTCCACCTCGTCGCCGGCCAGCTCGCCCTCGAGCGTGGCGCCCCGATCGGCGAGAACCTCTTCACGCACCCCCACACCGGCCGCGCCTTCGTCAACCACGAGTGGCTCTTCCAGCTCGGCTTCGCGACGCTCCACCGCGTCTTCGGCGACGCGGCCGCCGGCCTCATCAAGGCGCTCTCGATCCTCGCCGCCGTCACGATCCTCGCCGGCCTCGGCGCGCGCGCCGGCGCGAGCTGGCGAGCGATCGGCTGGCTGCTGCTCCCGATCCTCCTCGTGGCGTCGGGACGCTTTCACGCCCGCCCCGAGGTCGTCTCGATCGCGCTCCTCGCCCTCGCGATCCTCCTCATCGACGCGCTCGTGCGACCGCGCGCGACGCCGGTCGAAGGCGCCGCGGGCGACGGCGGCGCGAGCAACGACGGCGCCCGCGGGCACCGCGGGGCGATCGCCGGGCTGATCGCGCTTCAGATCGTCTGGACGAACGTCCATGGGTTCGCCTCGCTCCTCCCGGTGATCCTCCTCATCGTCGGGCTCGTCATCGGCGCGGCGAGCGTCCTCGCGCGCCGGCGCGCGGCCACCGACGAGACGCGCGCGCGCGCGTCCGAGGAGACCGGCGCGGCGAGGCGCGTCCTCCTCGTCGCCGGCGCCTGCCTCCTCGCGACCCTCTGCAACCCCGACGGGCCGCGCGGCGCCCTCGCGCCGTTCGAGCTCGCGCAGCGCGCGTTCGCGAGCGCGGAGACCGACGACGCCGAGGTGCCGGCCGTCGCCGTCGCGATCGGCGGGCCCGGCGCCGCCGCCGCGACGAAGCTGCGCCGCGAGGAGGCCGCGATCGCCGCAACCGGCCCCGAGTGGGGTCGCATCGCCGAGCTCGCATCGCCGCTCGAGGCGGCCCGCTACGGGCACGCCGCCAGCCGCCTCCTCGCGCTCCTCGCCATCGGCGCCGCGGCCGCCGCGGTCGTCCTCGCGCGCCGCGGCCGCCTCCGCCCCCACGCGGTCGCCCTCGCGATCGCCGGCGCGCTCCTCGGCCTCAGCGCCCTCCGCAACGCCGCGTTCGCGGCGATCCTCCTCGCGCCGCTCCTCCTCGCCGCGGTCGGTCGCGACGACGGCGACCGCGACGGCGGCGCGAAGGACGACGCGGCGACGCCTCCCGGCGACGCGAGGCCGTCGCTCCGCCCGATCCTCGCCGCGATCGGGCTCGTCGTCGTCTCGGTCGTGCTCGCGCGCTCGTCGGTCGCCGCGCAGCTCGGCGCGAGCGCCTCGTTCCGGCTCGCCCCGTCGCTCGCGATCGGCGACGCCCTCGCCTACGAGCGCGCCGCCGCGTTCATCGAGCGGGAGCGACCCGACGGAGGGCTGTTCAACAACTTCGGCGCCGGGCACTGGCTCAGCCGGCGATTCGCCCCCGCGGGCGG
Organism: Planctomycetota bacterium; assembly: GCA_029260755.1. GTDB lineage: Bacteria > Planctomycetota > J058 > J058 > JAJDCQ01 > JAJDCQ01. The sequence continues at coordinate 24,714 of JAJDCQ010000194.1, forward strand.
GCCGCTTCCCTTCGTCTCGCCTCACGGCGATCTCTACCCGCCGGGGCATCTCTCCGAGTATCACGCCGTCGTCGACGGCCTCGTCCCCATCGACCGTGTCGTCGCGCGCCACGGCGTCGGCGTCGTCCTCCTCGACCACCGGATCGAGGTGAGCCACGCGCTGGTCGCCGACCTCGCGACGCGCGAGGACTGGGCGCTCGTCCACGTCGACGACCGGGCGCTCCTGTTCGTCCACACGACCGGCTCCGCGCGGAACGAGGCGATCGCCGCCGCGAGCCGGATCACGCCCGAGGCGCTCGCGGCCGAGCCGGCGCGCTGGTTCGACTGCGACGACGAGACGGCCGGCTACGGCCACGGCCTCCTCGACGCGCTCGCCTCGGCCTTCGTCCTGCCCGCCGCCACGCCGCGCCCGGTCGATCGAACGCACGCGGCGAATCTCCTCCTGCTCCTCGGAGAGGTCAAGGCGGCCCGCCGCGAGGCCGAGACGGCCCTGCGGGTCGCGCCCGACCACGTGCCGGCCCGCTTCATCCTCGGAAACGCCCTCCGGCGGCTCGGCCAGAGCGAGGCGGCGATCACCGAGCTCACCCGGGTGGCGGAGGCCTATCCCGGCGCCCTCGCCCCGCGCCTCAGCCTGGCGACGATCGAGATCGACCGCGCCGGCGCCGACGAACGGCGTCTGGAGATCGCCGAGCGATGGCTCGCCGAGGCGCGGTCGATCGCGCCCGACGACGCGGCCACGCGCCTCAACCAGATGGTGATCGCGGCGCGCCGCGGCGACGTCGATGCCTTCGACGCCCTCGAGGCGGAAGGCCCTCTTCCTCCACGACTTCGGGCGGTCGCTCGAGTCAACCGCGCCAAGCTCCTCGAGGGCCGGAACGACCTCGAGGGCGCCCGCGCCTCCTACCGCGAGGCGCTCGCCGTGCGGCCGGGCTACGCCGCCGCCCTCGTCCCGCTGGGCGACTTCGCCTACGCCGCCGGCGACCTCGCCGAGGCGGCCCGCCTCTACGGCGAGGCGATCGCGACCAATCCGAACCACGCCCAGGCCCACTACAACCTCGGCGTCGTCCGCTACGACCAGGAGCGCTGGGATGACGCGGTGCGTCTCTGGGAGGCGACCCTGCGGCTCCAGCCCGGCCATCCCCAGGCGCGCCGCTTCCTGACGAAGGCCCGGAAGCAGGCGCGCCTCGCCGAGACGCTCGACGGGCTGCCGGGAACGCCCATCCACCGGCCGCCGACGGGCGGAGACGGACGTTGACACCGGGAGGGGCCCGGCTATAATCTCCCACGCTCCAGGATCTCGAGAGCGAGACCCGGAGCCAACTTGTGATCACTTTGCATTGGATCGCCCCCGTCAACGGTGACGACCGCGAGTAAGCGCGGCGACCGAAATCGACGCCAGCGGGCAGTTTGGAATCGCAACTCCGAGGCATACGGAAGCTTCGCCGCACCCCCCGCCCGCCTGGCGACGACTGACGCGGCACACCCAACAACGGACGACGTCGACCCCGCGCGCGTGCCTCTCCGACGAGGCCGCGCTCGCTGCGAGGCGGCGCCGTCGGAAGGTCGAGGATGTACGAGCGCTACTGGAAGCTGCGCGGCAAGCCGTTCGAGAACGATCTCGACACGGGATTCATCTTCTACGGAGCGGAGATGAAGGAGGGCCTCGTTCGCGCCCTCTACTCCGTCAGCAGCGGCAAGAGCCTGATGCTGCTGACCGGCGAAGCCGGCTGCGGGAAGACGTTCCTCTGCCAGGCCCTCGCTCGCGAGCTCGCGAGCAAGAGTCACCTGGTGGCGATGGTCGTCAACCCCGCCGATGACCCGCTCGAGCTGCTCCGGCAGATCGCGCACCAGCTCGGCATCTCGCCGGTGCCGCGGGCCCGGACCGAGATCCTCGCCGAGATCCACGACGCCCTCGCCGACGCCTCGAGCTCCGGCGCGCGCGCGGTCGTGATCGTCGACAACGCCGAGACGATCGAGAACGATCGCGTCCTCGAGGAGGTCCGGCTGCTGCTCGACCTCGAGAGCGATGGCCGCACCCTCGCGACCGTCGTCCTCGTCGGCCAGCCGCGGCTGCGCCACTCGCTCCGGCGGGTGCCCAGCCTCCTGGCGCGCGTGAACGTGCAGTTCCACATCCCGGCCCTCGGGCTCGACGAGGCGTGCGCCTACATCAGCCACCGCCTCTCGCAGGTCAACGGAAACGGGCGGATCTTCGCGGAGCGGGCGCTCCACGAGGTCTACCGGGCGAGCCGCGGCGTTCCGCGGATGATCAACAACATCTGCGACCTCGCCCTCCTCCTCGGGATGAGCGGTCGCCGTGGTCAGGTCGACCAGGCGACGGTCTCCGAGGCGAAGGAAGAGTTCCGCGAGCTCGGCGTCAACTAGGGAGCCTGGACGTGCGGTTCACCGAGATCATGAAGCAGGCCGAGCGCGGCGGACCCCGAGGTCGGGGCCGGCGCGGCGGCGGAAGCCAGACGCTCGAGGACACGATGCGCTGGCTGGCCGGTCGGCCCGAGGCCGCGCCCGTCGCGGTCGAGGACGCGCCCGAGGCTCGCCCCGGTCCGCGCCGCGGCCGAGGCGGCGACGACGACGACGGCACGACGAGCGAGCGGACGACCGTCCTCCTCGATCGCCCGAGCCGGACCGGCGGCCGCGTCGAGAAGCGCGAGCGCCCGACCCGTCGCGAGACGCCGCTGCGCGACCGCGACGATGCCGCGGTCGCCGATCGCGACGACGAGGCCGAGGTCCGGACTCGCGACGACGAGGGTCGGAGCCGCGGCCGGGGCCGCGACCGTGACGACGACGGTCGAAGCCGGGGCCGAGGCCGCGGGCGGGGCCGAGATCGGGATCGCAGCCGCGACCGCGACCGCGACCGGGACCGCGATACGACCGAGCGCGACAACGACCGGGACCGCGACGCCGAGGGCGAGCGGGATCGCGACGGCGAGCGCGAGCGCGGCCGGAGCCGGAGCCGCGGGCGGGACCGCGACCGCGATGGCGACCGCGATCGAGGCCGGGGCCGCGGACGCGGCGGCCGGGATCGGGATCGGGATCGGGATCGCGATCGCAGCGGGCGCCGGTCGAGCAGCAGCCGCGGAAAGCCCTTCCGTGAGCGCGTGCCGTCGTCGATCTCGCCGACCGAGACCGAGGAGATCGAGATCGAGCCGGCCGGTCAGGACGACGAGCCGCTCCTCGATCGCGATGTCGTCGAGGGCATCCAGCCGTTCGCCGACGTGATCGAGCAGGGGCTCCGCAAGCACAGCAACGTCCCGCACCGCAGGCGCACCGCCGGCGAGACGCGAGGCGAGGCCAACGCGCTCGCCTACTACGACGCCGAGAAGGGCGACGAGCCCGCCGACGCGGACGCCGCGTCGGCCGCCGACGCCGCCGACCAGGGCGACACCGACGAGGACGGCGCGCCGCGCCGGCGCCGGCGAGGCCGCCGCGGCGGCCGCGGGCGCGGCGAGCGCACCGAGGAGGCGCCGGCGGAGGCCGCCGCCGAGGCCGAGACGGAAGAGGAAGAGGTCGACGAGGGCCTCGGCTTCCTCGACGGTCTGTTCGGCGAGGACGAGGCCGTCACCGAGCCCGAGTCCACCGAGGTCATCGAGGTCGGCACCGGCGGCACCGATGAGGAGGAGGTCGACGACGGCGCTCCCCTCGCGCCCCCGCCGCCCGCCGACGAGGACGAGGACGAGGCGGACGCGGACGGGTTCACCGCGCTGATCGCTGGCGACGACGCGGCCGCGACGGAGACGCCGCCGGCCGAGGAGGCCGCGGCGGACGAAGACGAGGCGCCGAAGAAGCGCGCGCCGCGGGCCCGCCGCACGATCCGCAAGAAGCGCGCGACGAAGGCGAAGGCGACCAACGACGAGGGCGAAGGCGCGGATGCCGACGCCGAGAACGAAGACGAAGAGTAGCGAGTCACCCGAAACCAGATGAGATCGGCTCTCGGGACCGAGAGCGAACGGAGCAGTCCGATGGAGCGCACCAAGACCTACTCCCCGAAGGCCCGCGAGGTGGAGCGAAAGTGGTGGGTCGTCGACGCGGCCGCCAGCGAGCTCACCCTCGGGCGGATGGCGGCGAAGATCAGCCGCGTCCTCCAGGGGAAGCACAAGCCGACCTACGCCCCGCACCTCGACGACGGCGACTTCATCGTCATCGTCAACGCGGAGCAGGTGAAGGTGACCGGCAAGAAGGCGGCCGACAAGGTCTACCCGTACAACACCGGCTGGCCGAGCGGCCTCCGGCACCGGAAGTTCGCGGATGTCCGCGAGAAGAAGCCGGGCGACATCATCAAGCTGGCGGTCAAGCGCATGCTGCCCAAGAACTGCCTCGCGCGGGACATGCTCAAGAAGCTCAAGACGTACCGGGGCCCCGAGCATCCGCACGCGGCGCAGCAGCCCCAGCCGCTCGACCTGACCAAGATCTAGATAGAACACACCGGACGCATTAGAAAGCGAAGGACGGACCCGTGACGGAAGGCACCACCCCGACTCCGGAGACGCCGGAGACTCCGAACACCGACGCCCCGGCCGAGACGCCCGCCGAGACGCCGGCGACGCCCGCCGAGACGCCCGCGGCGGCGACGCCCGCGCCGGACGCCGAGGCCCCCGCGACCGAGACGCCGGCCGCCGAGACGGCTGCGCCCGAGGCCCCCGCGGCCGACGCCGCGGCCGCCCCGGCGACGCCGGAGCCCGCGACGGAGACCCCGGCCGCGCCGATCGACCCGACCCAGTGGGTCTGGGGCCTCGGCCGTCGGAAGTCCTCGATCGCCCGCGTCCGAGTCCGCAAGGGCAGCGGAACGGTGACCGTGAACAAGCGGCCGTTCGAGACCTACTTCCCGCGCAACCAGGACCAGCGCGAGGCGCTCGCCCCGATGCGCGCGGCGAAGGCCGAGCAGACCTTCGACGTCCACATCAACGTCAAGGGCGGCGGCCACGCCGGCCAGGCGGGAGCGGTGCGGATGGGCCTCGCCCGCGCGCTCGTCGGGATCGAGCCGAGCTACGAGAAGAAGCTCCGCGACGAGAACCACCTCACCCGCGACGCACGGGTGAAGGAGCGCAAGAAGTACGGCCGCAAGGGCGCCCGCGCCCGGTTCCAGTTCTCGAAGCGTTAAACCCGCTGGCGGAAGTCAGCCGCAAGCAACCGAGAGCACGCCCGGACGCCGGAGCGGCGAGAGCCGCCACCGGCGTCCGTCGCTGTACGGACGCCCGCCCTCGAGGGGCCAGAAATCTCACGCAGAGCCGCAGAGCATCTCCACCGACACTCCGTCCCGAGTCAGATTCGTCGTTTCTGGAACGATGGAATCTCACGCAAAGGCGCAAAGGCGCAAAGGGGCGTTGCTCGGGCCGAGATTCGGATCCGGCAAGGCCCCTTTGCGCCTTTGCGCCTTTGCGTGAGCTAGATTCGTGCCTGGAACAGACGGGCTACCCGCGCCGCAGGATCGTCACCACCGCCGTCCGGTCATCCCCGCCCATGTTCGCGGTCAAACCCACGGCCGGGCGCTCGGGGAGCTGGTAGTCGCCGCACTCGCCCCTCATCTGCCGCGTCACCTCGAGGATCTGCTTCACCCCCGTCGCGCCGACCGGATGGCCGAACGACATCAGGCCGCCGCCGGTGTTCACGGGGATGCGCCCGCCGAGCTCGGTGGCGCCCTCGCGGATGATCTTCGCGGCGCCGCCCCGCTCGGCGAAGCCGACCGCCTCGTACATGAGCACCTCGGCGATCGAGAAGCAGTCGTGGACCTCGGCGACGCGGACGTCCTCGGGCCCGACGCCCGCCGACTCGTACGCGCTCTTCGCCGCGGCGGCCGACGTCGACATGGCGAGCATGTCGGCGGGGTCGCCCTCGAGCGGGGCCGCGGCGTGGCCGTAGGCGAGGAGCTCGACGGCGTCGGCGGGGCTCTTGCCGAGCTTCTTCAGGCCTTCCTCGGACGCGAGGACGATGGCGCTTCCGCCATCCGACACCTGGCTGCAGTCGGCCATCCGGAGGTGGGGCTGGAGCTCGGGGTTGCCGAGGAAGCGGGGCGAGTCGGCCATCGTCGCCGGGTCGAGCTTCACCGCGTGCATGTGGGCGAGCGGGTTCTTGTTGCCGTTCGCGTAAGCCTTGAGGATCACCCGGTCGAGGTCAGCCTCCGTCAGATCCGTCTCCGCCTTCACCCGCGCCGCGCGCCGGGCGAAGAGGGCGGGGAAGGTGAACTCGTCGATCGCGCGCTGGGTGGCGAAGTGGGCCGCGCTCGCGAGGTACTCCGCGCCCTGACGCGCCGAGACGGTCGTCTGCATCTCGGCGCCGACGACGAGGCAGAGATCGGCGCCCGCCCCGATCGCGTCGAGGGCACAGACGGTCGCGAGCCCGCCCGACGCGCACGCGCCTTCGACCCGCATGATCGGCTTGAGGGCGAGGCCGGGCGCCGCGCCCGCCAGCAGCGCGCCGAGGTGCGCCTGCCCGGTGAAGAGCTCGCCGACGTGGTTGCCGACGTAGGCCTTGTCGATCGCCGACCCGTCGTCGGCGCCGGTCGCCTCGAGGGCGCCGCGCGCGGCCGTGAAGAGGTGCTCCTGGAGGGTCGGGTTCTCGCGCTTGCCGAAGTCGGGGTGCTTCTTCCAGACGAAGTCGGGGTGATGCTTGCCGATGAACGGGCTGTGGGCGCCGCCGACGACGAAGGTCCTGCGCGCGAGCTTCATGCGATCTCTCCCAGATGGCGACCGGTGAACGCGAGCGCGCCGCCAGTCGGTGAGGCTGGCGGCGCGAGAGGAGAAGAGTAGAAGGCGGCGCGGGCGGCGTCAAGAAAGCGCCGCGGTCAGAGCGGCATCCCGCCGCCATACCAGAAGCGCGCCTGCCGCGGCTGCTGGACCCGGTGCTTCCGGCGCTTGCTCGCCGGGACCTTCCGGCTCTCACCGGCGGCCCGGCGCTCGAGCCGGCGTCGGAGGAGCTCGCGGTTCCGCTCGAGGCGGCGCGCGCGGTCCTCGTCGAGATCGACGTCGAGCCGGGCCGTCGCCCAGTGCTCGATCGCGATCGGAAGCGCCGTGGCGGCGAAGAGCATGATCGTCAGCGGCGTGACCGCGCGCGGCCCGAGCTGGCTGAACGCGACGAGGATCGTCCCGCCGAGCGCGAGCGCCAGGGCGGGCCAGACGTTCGCCCACGACGAGACGCTGTCGTAGCCTTCGACGCGTCGACGCGACGCGAAGACCGCCGCGCTGAGCACGAAGCTCACGGGAGCGACGAGGATCAGGACGTTCCGCACGGTGCACAGCAGCGGCCAGGCGAGGGGCTCGGCCTTCGGGCCGAAGCGGAGAGCCCAGCCCCAGCCGGTGAGGATCGGAGCCCAGAGGAGGGCGATCGCTCCGCCGCGGAGGGCGGCCCGGCAGAGAACGGAGAGGAGGGATGAGGAACGACGACCGGTGGGCGTGGAGGTGGAGGTGGAGGTGGAGGTGGAGGTGGAGGTCGTGTGGGTCGCGTCGGTGGTGCTCATGCCCCGGGAAGGGCAACCGCCGTGCCTCCCGAGGGGCCCCCGCTGACGGTCGTAACCCCCTCTATGTTAGTCTGGACCGCGGATTCGCGTGGCGACTCGCCCCGTCCCCATGGGGCGGTTCGCCAGACATCCCGGTGACCGCCCCGAGACAGTCACCCGGTCCGATGGACGCCATGGATGCGATGACCGTGGACACCCGCGCCGACGAGCGCCCAGACGCCCCCGCCGACGCGCCCGCCGACGACCCGGTCGAGCGCTGGCACGACGCCCACGCCCACGAGTGGGACGAGCGGATGTACCAGTCGCCGGTCGGGGCGGCCATCCGCGAGGCCGAGCTCCGCGCCGTGCTCGACCACACCGGACCGCTCACCGGCCTCCGCGTCCTCGACGCGGCGACCGGAACCGGCCGCTTCGCGGGGAAGTTCCTCGAGGGCGGAGCGAAGCACGTGACGGGAGTCGACGTCGCCGCGAAGATGCTCGACCGAGCCCGCGCCCGGCTCGGAACGCTCGACCCGACCGGCGAACGGTTCGACCTCGCCCGCACCTCGATCCACGAGCTCGACCTCGAGGACGCCGCGTTCGACCTCGTCTGCAGCGTCGGAGCGATCGAGCACGTCGCCGGCGAGAAGAAGGCGATCGCCGAGCTCGCCCGCGTCCTCCGGCCCGGAGGCCGGATCATCCTCGCGACGGCCAGCGGCCACTGCGTCCAGCGCGGGCTGGTCCGCTGGCTCGAGCGAAGGATCACCGGGCTGCCGAAGCACCTCCACCGCCGCGAGGAGCTGGCCGGATGGCTGGACGCGGCCGGGGTGGAGATGGAGCGAGCGAGCTTCTGCGGCGTCTCGAGGTGGCGGGGGTTGGCGGTGCGGATCGTCGTCTCGGGAACGAAGCGCGCCTGAGCCGCTCTCTTGTCTCTTCTTTCTGTGTTTTCTTTCTCACGCAGAGACCGCGTCCTGGTGGTCAGCCTCGCGCCACCCACGCCGTGTCGACGCGGCTCGTGCATCGAGCCGGCCCCGCGGCGATGTAGACTTCACGTTCCCGAGGGAGGTCTCGGAGACGTGCGGTGGGTGAGCTCGATGTCACGACGAAGGTCTTGCTCCGGGAGGATCCCGAGGCGTTCGCCCGACTCCTCCTGACCAGGGCGGGCGGCGCGCCGGAGTCGATCGTCACCGTGCGGCCGGACGAGACGGTCTACACGGCGACCGAGCGGCGGCTCGACAAGGTCCTCCGGGTGGAGCTCGAGCGCGACGGCACCCGCGAGGCTCTCTGGCTCCACATCGAGGTCGAGGCGGTCTGGCGGTCGACGGTGCCCCGACGCGTCTACCGCTACTGGAGTCGGGTGAGCGACGCGCACGATCGGGATGAGGTCAGCTCGTGCCTGATCGTGCTCAAGCGAGACGCGCGGCAGCGCTCCGACCCGAGGGGTGTCTTCGAGCAGCGGTCGAGCCTTGGCACGACGCTCCGGTTCGAGTTCGACGTGATTCGGGCATGGGAGGACCTCAGCGCCGCCGCGCTCCTTCGCGACGACGCCGACGGGTTGCTTCCGCTGCTGCCGTACGCGGGCGGAGCGTCCGAGGAGCGCGTCGACGAGGCGATGACCCGCCTCTCCCGGATCGACCCGATCGAGCGCCGCGCCGAGCTCCAGACTGCCTTGGCCGTCTTCGCGGGTGATGTCTTCCCAGATGTCCGGTGGATTGCCAGAATACCGGAGGAGGTCCTGATGAAGTCGACGACCATCGATGAGCTGCTCACCCGGGGACGCGTGGAAGGGCGCGTGGAAGGGCGCGTGGAGGGACGCGTGGAGGGCCGTGTCGAAGGACGCGCGGAGGCCCTGGCCGCTCTCGTCGCGGCGCGTGTCGGCGATCGGGCGCCGTCTGCGTTGCGGGATCGACTCACGTCCTCGTCCGACGAGACCTACCAGCGCGTCGTGGCGCTGCTCGCGGGCGCCGCGTCCGACGAGGCGCTGATCGCTGGCCTCGAAGAGCTCCTCGGTCCCTCCTGAGCGACCGGCTGTGCGGTGCTCCGTCGCCGGGCGCCGAGCACTCAGGGATCAAGCACTCCGGGGTCGAGCACTCAGGGGTCCGCTCGAACCCGAGGCACTAGGGTAGAGACGGGCGCGGGGCGCTACCCGCTCCTCAGCACCAGGAACAGCACCACCGCCGCGATCACCAGCCCGACCAGCACCCCCGCCACCGCCGCCACGGCGACGTTCGACTTGCGCTTCGTCGTGACCTGCTTCACCGCGCGGATCTTTCGCGCATCCTCGACGATCCGGAAGGCGAGCAGCTCCTCGGGGCCGCGCTGCTCGATCACGCTCGCGAAGTCGCCGACGATGTCGCCCGCGCGCTGGTAGCGGGCCTCGGGCTCGACCGCGAGGCAGGACTCGAGGATGAGCTTCACGCGCGCGTCGACCTGCGGCGAGCCGGCCGGCGGCTTCCAGTCGATCTTGCCGGCGACGACCCGGTCGGCCACCTCCGCGAAGCTCCGACCCGGGAATGCGCTGCGCCCGTAGAGCCCTTCGTAGACGAGCGCTCCGAGCGCCCAGATGTCGCTCGATGGCGTCGCCGGAGCGTTCGGCTCGGCGATCCGTTCGGGGGAGATGTAGCCGGCCGTGCCGACGGTCACGCCGTCGGCGGTGATCGCGGTCGTGAGCAGCCCGCTCGTGTCCTTCGCCAGCCCGAAGTCGAGCACCTTGGGGTGGCCGTTCTCGCGCTCGATCAGGATGTTGGCGGGCTTGAGATCGCGGTGGACCACCCCGAGGCCGTGGGCGTGGTCCATCGCCTCGGCGATCGCCCAACCGATCGCGAGGACGCGGTCGGGGTCGAGCGGCCCCTGCTTGTAGAGGTGACTGAGCGTCTCGCCCTCGACGAGCTCCATCGCGATGAACGGTGTCCCGTCGACGTCGCCGGTCTCGAGCACCCGGACGATCGCGGGGTGGTTGAGGCGACTGGTGAGGCTGCTCTCGCGCAGGAAGCGCTTCAGCGAGGTCGGGCTCGCCTTCCTCTCGGGGCGGATCACCTTGAGGGCGACGTCCGCTCCGGTCTTCGTGTTCCTCGCCCGGTAGACCATCCCCGCGCCGCCGCGCCCGAGGAGGCCGAAGATCTCGTAGTGCCCGAACCTCGCCGACGGCCCCTCGCCATCGAGGTTCGCGCCGCACGCCGGGCAGGCCGCCCCTCCCCCGGCCTCGCTCCCCGAGACGCCGACGAGGAACGCAGCGCAGTGGCTGCATTGCGTCGGCCCCGCCTGCCGCCGCAGCGTCTCGAGCTGCGACGCGCCGAGGACGCCCTGCATCACCAGGACGGTGCCGAGATCCACCCGCGGACCGAGCTGCGCGGCGAGCTCCCGCGGATCGACCCCGGGGGCGAGGCGGTGCCGCGAGACGGCGTCGGCGAGCCAGTGGTTCCAGATGGCGAGCATGTTCGCGAACGACGAGACCAAATCCGGGGCGGCGACTCAACTCCGACGGGCGCCGCGGGCTGGTGTCGCTGCGCGACGAGGATGGAACCACGGAGACACGGAGGCACGGAGGAGCTTCGGGTGCGCCAGATCTCCGTCGCAGAGAACGGACGAACGGACGCACGAACGGCGGACGGACGCACGAAGGGCGGACGGACGGAAGGGCGCGCCAGCCGGGGAAGAGCTCCTCGCGTCTTTCTCCGTGAATCCTCCGTGTCCTCCGTGCCTCCGTGGTGACATCCCGCTCGCCGCAGGCGAGCCCCGCAGGCGAGCCCCGCAGGCGAGCCCCGCAGGCGAGCCATCTCGGAGCTACCGGACGCCCCACTCGACCGCGACGTCGATCCGCAGCTCCGGCTCCCCGCCGGCCCACACCTCGAGGTCGACGACGACGCTCTCCCGGAACCGGATCACGCCTTCCGGCCCGCGGACGTAGCGCGCGGCCGGCTCGAGCACCGCGATGTGGCGGAAGCCGCCCGCCATGTCGGCCATCATCGGGAACCAGGCGTTGCCGACCTGGACCCACTGCTGGCCGTTGTCGTAGACCTGCCCCGCCGCCGTCAGCGAGACCTTCTCCCACGCCCCCGTTTCGACGTTCTCGACCTCGAGGTCGACCCGCCGGCGCTGGGCCTGGGTGAAGCCGCGCAGGACGAGGCGCGCCCCCTCGAGCGCCGCGAGCCCCTCGCGTCCGTCGGGCGCCGCGATCGGCGGAAGCGTCAGCGAGGTCGACACGTCGAAGCGACGCTCGGTCTGGCCCTCGCCGCGGCGAGTCGCCGGTCGCTCCATCCGCTCGACGTCCCGCCGCATCGTCCGGAACGGGACGTAGCCCTGCCAGACGACGGGCACGCGCACGGCGAAGACCTCGGTGTCGAGGCGACGGACGACGCCGTCGGGCGCGAGGATCTCGGTGCGCGTCGGCGGGCCGCCCACCCGGCCGAGGAGCCACGCCTCGCCGAGGGCGTCGACCCGCGCCATCACCCGCGATCCCCAGAGCTGCTCGAGGGCCGCGTCGGCGACGTCCCGGTCCGGCCCGAACCGAGGGACCGCGCCGAAGAAGGTCCCGTCGGCCGGGCCCAGGTTCCGATCCGAGGTCTCCCCCGCGGCGATGAGCGGGATCCGGATCGTCTGGAGGATCGCGCTGCCCATGCCCCCGTAGCCGACGTTCGGATCCTGGACCGGCGCTCCCGATGCGTCGAACCCCGAGACGGGCGTCCCCTCGGGCGGCAGCGGCGAGCGAGCGAACGTCAGGACGCAATGCTCGAGGTCGCGGCCGAGGCCGTTCTCGATCGTGATCGTGCCGCCGCGCGGACCGACCGTGATCCGGGCCTTGATCTCGGTCTTCCGGAGCGTCTCGCTCACGATCGTCCGGCTGCCCCAGAGCGGCACCGCGAGCGGCCCGACCTGCAGCCGCCCGTCGGGCTGTCGCTCGGTGTAGGCTCGATGCCCGCGCGGCCCGGACTGATCGAGCCGGAGCGAGTAGGCGATCGGGTCCTCGCCGCGCACCTCGAGCTGCAGGTCGCGGCTCGCCCCCGAGAAGACGACCGCGCCCGAGGTCGCGCGCGCGGTCTCGCTCCGTCCGTCGGACTCCACGATCGTCACCGTCCCGATCGTGCTCTGGCGGCTCGAGAGGATCGAGACGACCGGCGTCGAGAAGGCGAAGACGACTCCGAGGACCGGCAGCCATCGCCAGACGTGGAGCTCGCGGCCGGCCCGCTTGAGCGCGAGCGCGACGAGGATGAACGTGGCGAGATAGAAGGCGAGGAACCCGAGCACCGGCTGGAGGAACGTCGTCTCGCTCCGGACCGCGGCGAGCGATCCGTAGACGGCCCGGCCGTGACCGACGTAGCTCGGACCGCCGAGAACCCCGACCTCGAGGAGGCCCGCGCTGAGCGGGGTGCCCATGAGCGGAGCCTCGAGCGGACAGGCGGCCAGCACGGTCACCGCGCCCAGGCCGGCCCGCCGCCGCACGGCGATCGGGAGCGTGCGGGCTCCGCCGGCCGCCGCGACCGAGTCGACCAGCAAGACCTCGTCGCCCGCGTCCGGCGTCAGGACCGTGACGGTGAAGGGCGTCCCGGGCGCCGCGATCGATCCCGCCTCCGAGCGCGGCTTCCCCGCCGCGACGAGCGCGCGGAGCCTCGGCAGGTCGCGCGCCGCGACCGTCTCCGCGTCCCCGGGCGTGAGGTCGGCTCCGGCGCCGAACAGCTCCTCGAAGAGCGGCGAGTCGATCCGGCCGGCGTGCGGCCCCGCGCAGATGACGAGATGCCCGCCCCGCCGGACCCAGCCGCGGATCGCCGCGAGCGAGCCGGCCTTGATGCTCGCGGGGTCGGCATGCCCCCAGACGAGCGCCGCGAGGCTCGTGTAGGCGAGCGTGTCGGTCGGGAGGGTCTCGACCGGCGGGAAGGCCAGCGGCGTGTCGACGCGCGTCGCGACGCCGGTGTCCTGCTGGAACGCGAAGCCGCCGAACGCGAACGACGTCTCGTTGAAGCGCTCCGGCGGGAGATCGATGCTTCCGAGGAGCTGGACGCCGCGATCGTCGACGGCGCCGACGATCCGCTGGTGATTGCTGACGAAGCCGAGCTCCTTCTCGACGACATCGCCGTCGACGAGCACCTTCACCTGGAGCATCCCGTCGTCGAGCACGCCGGCGGGCAGGGTGAACGAGACGTGGGCGGTGCCGCGGGCCGGCAGCTCCACCGAGCGCTCCCGGAGCAGCTCGCCGTCGCCGTCCTCGAGCCGGAGCTGCACGCTCCGGGCGGCGCCCCGGTTCTCGATCTGGACGCGCGTCGGGAACCAGCCGTCGATGCCCGCGTGCCCGGCGAAGCCGATCACGCCGTCGATCCGCACCTCGTCGGGCTTGCGCCCCTCGTCGCCGCGCGGCGGCCCCTGAGCCGCGGCCGGCTCGGCCGAGACGAGGCCGCCCCCGATCGCGAGGGCGACGGCGAGGAGGAGGGCGCCGGTCGCGACGGCGGGGCGCGGGCTCGGCGCGACGCCCGCGGCGGGACGCTCGGGCGCGGGCTTGCGGAGGTCGAGGACGAGCTGGGTCATCCGGACCAGCAGGGCGAGCCCGCCCGCCACGACGCCGGCGAAGCCGAAGAGGATCGCGCTCGGCCACGGCGACGGACGATGATCGACGTAGGTCCACATCTCGCCGGTCCTCTGGGGGAAGTTGAACGTCTCGCGCGGGTCGACGACCGCGACGATCGCGAAGAAGGGCGACGCATCGACCGCCGTCAGCAGCCCCTCCCCTCCGACGCCGCGGGCGAACGGGATCATCATCAGGAGCGGCCCGACGCAGAGCCCGAAGAAGGCGGCCATCCCCAGGAGGCCGGCGATGAACCGGATCTTCACGAGGTAGGCCGAGAGGGTCACGAGCGCCAGGGCGCAACCGGCGTAGACCGAGATGAGCGACCAGTAGCCGAGCGTCTCGCCCGGATGGAGCTCCGACAGGTCGTTCAGCTCGACCGCGGCGTAGAGGAACAGCAGCAGGAACGGCAGGGCGACGACGAGGACGAAGCCGATCAGGCGCAGGATCGGGCGGACGAGCCGGACGAACGGTCGCGGGTCGCGCGCCGCGGTGCGCGCCGTGACGCCGTAGCCGACGAAGCCGAACAGGATGAACGTCGAGAGGACGAGCGAGGGCCAGAGGAACTCGTCGTCGACCGATCCGAAGGTCGTGCTGCCGTTCAGCCAGAGGGCGCCGAAGACGAGGACGATCGCGACGAGGGCGCTCCCCGTTCGGAAGAGCTCGTGGTTGAAGGGCTCGAGGCGGCGGAGCGACCGGGGGAGGTTCTCGTAGAGGAACGCCATCTGAACCGACCGGAGGAGCGCCTTGGTGAGCGGGGCACGGGCCGCCCTCGGCGAGGCCTTCTTCCCGATGGCGACCGCGTCGAAGCTCGAGACGCCGCCCTCGAGGATGTGATCGGTGCCGACGCACCAGCGCAGCAGGCCGAAGCCGCCGATGAGGACCCAGTAGAAGACGCAGAGGACGCCGGCGGGGATCTCGAAGCCGAAGAGCGTCCCGTAGGACTGGTAGCCCCACATGCCGCCCGAGGTGAGGGCGTCGGTGATCGGCGTCATGAGGACGCGCATCGGGGAGAGCGCGGTGACCGAGGTCGGCAGCGGCGTGAGGGCGAGGCCGTGCATGCCGAGCAGGACGAGGGCGCCCAGCACCATGAGCGAGGCGTCGTCGTAGGAGACCGAGTTCGCGAGGGCGACGATCGTCACCGCGGCGATGAACACGACCAGGATGACCAGCAAGCCGACGAGATCGCCGACCGGGACGACGCCGGATGCGACGGGCAGGACGAGGAAGGGGAGCGCCATCGCGAGGAGGAAGAGCGCCCCGGCCATCGTCGCGACGAACCGCCCCCAGAGGATCGTCAGCGGGGAGATCCCCGTCGCGACCACCTGGTCGAAGCACTGGTCGCGGCGCTCGTTCCAGAACGTCCCGATGACCGAGATCGGCGCGTAGACCGAGAGGAAGACGAGGAGCATCGCGCCGATCGCCGCGTAGAGCGCGCGTCCGACCGGGACGATCTCGGCGATCGTCGCCATCGAGTCGTCCTGGTAGACACGGCTCACGGCGAGCACGGACAGGATCAGCATCCCCTGGAGGACGACGCCGACCCGGACGAGGCGGGCGGGACGCAGGGTGTATCGAAGGGCGAGGCCGAGGTGGGCGTTGTCGAGGAGCGAGCTCCCGCCGAGGCCGTCGTCGTTCTTCTTCGGCCCGTCGTCGTCCTCGTCCTCGCGGCGCGGCGGGAGGTTCGCCCGGCGGCGCTCCGAGGGAGCCCGATCGCCGGCCGGCCTCTCGGGCTCGACGGCCTTCTCGGCGCCGGCGGCGTTCTCGGCAGCCTTCTCGGCGTCGGCGTCGTCGTCGGTGACCTTCTCGGTCTCGGCCGGAATCTCGGGATCGGTCGTCGGCGCCGCCGCGCCAGGATCGTCGCTCACGAGACCTCTCCCTTCGTCGCCTCGAGGAAGATGTGCTCGAGCTTCGCCTCCTCCTCGACGAAGGAGACGAGCGAAACGCCGGCCCCGATCAGATCGCCGATCGCGGGGCTGAGGTCGTCGACGTCGTCGCCCTTGGTCGCGAACACGTTCTCGCCCTCCGCGAGCACCTCGACGACCAGGGGATGCGCCGCGAGCACTTCGGCGGCGCGCTCGGCCGCCTTGGTGCCGCCGCGGACCCGGATCCGGATGCGCCGGCCGCGGGCGAAGTGGCTCTTGAGGTGATCGACCGAGCCCTCGGTCAGGTACTTCCCGGACTCGACGATCGCGACCCGATCGCAGATCTCCTCGAGGTCCTCGAGGATGTGGGACGAGATCAGGATCGTCTTCCCCATCCCGCGCAGCGCCTGGAGCAGCGCCCGGATCTCGATCCGGGCGCGCGGATCGAGGCCGCTCGCCGGCTCGTCGAGGAGCAGCACCGCCGGGTCGTGGAGAAGCGTCTTCGCGAGGCAGAGGCGCTGCTTCACGCCGCGGCTCAGCCCGTGGACGAGGCTGTCCGCCTTGTGCGAGAGATCGACCAGGTCGAGGACGTCGGCGACGGTCGACTTGCGCCGATCGCCGCGCAGCCCGACGAGCGAGGCGTAGTACTCCAGGAGATGTCGGACGGCCAGGTCGCCGTACGAGTTGAAGACGTCGGGCATGAAGCCGACCAGGCGACGGACCTCGCGGGGGTCGTCGACGACGTCCCAGCCGCCGACCCGCGCCCGCCCCTCGTCGGGCTTGGTCAGGGTCGCGAGGATCTTCAGGGTCGTCGTCTTGCCCGCCCCGTTCGGGCCGATCAGGCCGACGCACTCGCCCGCCTCGACCTGAAGCGAGACGCCGCGCAGCGCGTCGACGTCGCCAAAGGACTTGGCGAGGCCGTGGTAGTCGATCACCGGCGGTCGTTCTCCTGGGTCGGCGCGCCCCGCGCGCCCGGGCGAGGGCGAGAGCAGCGAGTATAGACGCGGCCCGGTGGTCCAACAACACGCGCCCGCCTCTGGATCGACACGTCCGATCCGAGCTGATATACTCCCGTGGCAAGCAGTTAGGAGCATTCGCGAGAGCTCATCCGATGACCTCGCCCGTCCCGCCCAACACGCCCACCGATCCCGCCGCCCTCGTCGCCGAGGTGCAGCGGCTTCGTCACATGCTCGTCGCCCTCAAGGAGACGGCGAAGGCACGCGAGCTCAAGCTGCGCGATGTCCTGTCGGCGCAGATGCGCAATACGCTCGAGACCTGGCGGGCGAAGGCGACGGCCACGATGGCCGAGGGGCAGGGCAAGGTCCGCCAGCTCGCCGCCGAGCTCGACGCCGCCCGCCACGAGGTCGACGAGGGACGCAAGGTCATCGACAAGCTCCGCATCGCCCTCTCCGAGCAGCAGGCGGCGTTCGCCGCGGCCCAGCGGTCCGCCGCCCTGTCGGCCTCGGTCGCCGGCGACGGACCGAAGACGACCGGGCCGAAGAAGGGCACCGACGCCGAGTTCCAGGCGCTCGAGCAGAAGCTCGCCGGACTCGAGGAGCAGAACCTCGCCGCCCTCGAGCGCGGCAAGAAGATCGCGAAGGACGCCTTCGGCGGAACCGACAAGAGCGGCGCGGTGCCGGCCGCGTCCGATGCCGGCGGCGTCGCGGCCGCCCTCGCCGCCGACCGGGCGCGCGCCGAGAAGCTCGCCTCCGAGCAGTCGGGCCAGGCCACCCTCGACGCGACGATCCGCGAGGCCGAGGCCGCCCTCGAGGCCGCCCAGCGGGAGGCCGAACGCCGGATCCGCGAGGCGCAGGCGCAGGCGGCCAAGGCCGCCGACGCGGCCCGATCCGAGGCGCAGGCCGCCCTCGATGCCGTTCTGACGGAGGCCGAGCACGCGCGCCGCGAGGGCGACGCGGCGAAGAAGCACGTCGAGGAGATGCAGGAGGGCCAGCAGACGGTCCTCGACGCGGTCCTCGCCGAGGCGGAGGCGGCGCGCGCCGAGCAGGACGCGATCAAGGCCGAGCGCGACGCGCTCGCGAAGGAGCGGGACGCCCTCGCCAAGGAGCGCGACGCCCTGAAGGAGACGGCCGCGAAGCTCCAGGGCAAGCTCGACGCCCTCGGCCGGGCGCTCAGCCAGGACTGACCGGACGACGCTCCCACCGGCGGGATATCCGCCAGCGTTTGCGCCAGAGCGAGCCCGCGGCGATCACCGTAACCAATTCAGTCTCAGGTGCCTATGCCAACGCAACAGGCGGTCCCGGCTTTGCGCTAGGCCGACCATGCGTGGATCCGCTCTCCTCGTCGCTGGACTCGGTCTGCTCGCCATCGCGGGCCTGAGCTTCGCCCTCACGCCCGCCTCCGACGGCGTCGCGGCGCCGACGCCGACGCACCGCCCGGGAGCCACGGCGGAGCAGCCTCCCGCCCCCTCGACCATGAGCATCGCCGCGCCGCCGGGCGCGCCCGCACCGACGCGGACCACTGACCACGCGACCGCGACGACGCGCGAGGACGACGCGCCCGCGAGGCTCATCGAGGCGCTCCGTCAGGCCGACCGGGAGGCGTCTGGCCCCGAGGTGCTCGAGGTGCGCCGGCAGCTCCGCGAGATCCTCCGTCGCCGCCCCGACCTCGCCTCGACGATCGCGCGGACGCTCGCCGAGCTCGAGAACCGCGAGCTCGCGTTCGCGATCGCGCGGACGCTCGTGCCGTTCGCCCGCGAGCCGAACCGCGACGACGCCGTCCGGGACGCCCTCCTCGAGACGGCCCGCTCCGGCGCGGCGGCGCCGCGCGAGGCCGCCCTCCACGTCGTCATCGGGACGCGCGATCCCGAGGTCGCCGCCATCGTCGCCGACGCCTTCTTCGACGAGTCGGCCGCGACGCCGGTGCGCGCGGTCGCCGCGTTCATCCTCGCCGACGGCGCCGTCGCCGCCGTCGATCCGGCGACGGCCGACCGCGTCCTCGCGCGGGCCCGCGCGATCGTCGATGACCCGGACGCGCCGCGCAGGCTCCAGGCCGAGACGTTCGACCTGCTCCTCGTCCAGGACGACGCGACCGATCGCGCCCGCGCGCGGCGCCACCTCCACGACCCGCGCGCGCCGCTCCCCGTGGCGCTGGCCGCCGCGCGCGTCCTGATGGCCGCCGGCGAGCCCGACGAAACGATCCGCGCCGCGCTCGAGGCGCGTCGCCCGACCACCGGACCCGAGGAGGTCTCGCTCCTCCACTCGGCGCTCGCCGCCTTCGACGGCGGACCGAGCCTCTCGACCGGCGGGGGCTTCTGACCGACCGGGCGGCCCCCGACCGATCGCTCTCGCTCACTCGTATCTCGTGACCCACACCGACTCGAACCGAAGGAACATCGCGATGTCCGCTCGTCGTCTCCCGTGCCACTGGTACGTCGCCGTCTCCATCATCACCGCGTCCGCCCTGCTCGCCGTCTCGGGGTGCGGCGGCGGAGGCGGATCATCGGGCGGCGCCGCGGCGGCGCCGGGCGCGGGCTCGGGCACCGCGGGCGGCGGATCCACCACCGGCGGTGGGACCGGCGGAGGCACGACCGGCGGCGGCTCCACCGGAGGCGGCGGCCCCGCCGCGCTCACGCCGCCCGGCACGGCGACCAACCAGCCCCAGTGGCAGACGGCCCTCGCCGCCCTCGCCGCCGCGCCGAGCCCCGACCCGGTCCGCTTCGAGGCGGCCAGCCTCGCCGCCTACGACGACCTGATCGCGCGCGCCTGGCCGGGGATCGCGCCGCGGGTCGCGGCCGAGATCGAGACCTCGCTCCAGGGCGCCGCCGGCAACGCCCTCTCCGGCGTCGCGATCGCGAGCGTCGGCGCCGTCACCGTCGACGTCGCCGCCCCGCCCGCGCTCGCCGCCTCGGCGCCCGCCCCTCGCCAGACCGTCGAGGCGTTCCTCCCCGCGCCGCCGCAGCGCTGGTCGGTGGAGGTCGAGGTGCTGCTCGGCGGCACGATTCCCCTGTCGATCGGCGGCGTCTCGATCCCGATCTCGATCTCGATTCCGGTCACCGCGACCGCGTCCGACGTCGCGGTGGTCGCGCCGGTCGACATGGACCTCGCCGACCCGACCCGCCCGCGGATCGCATCGGCCGGCACGCCGAGCGTCGCGCTCCGACTCACCCTCGCCTCGAACGCGCCCGAGCTCCAGCAGGTGAGCGGCCTCGTCACCCAGCTCCTCGACCCGATCGTGCGGGCGGCCCTCCAGGTCGGCGCGATCGTCGCGCAGCAGCAGCTCGGCATCGCCCTCGGCCAGCTCCCCGACGAGCGCGACTGGGGTCGCGGCGGCCCGCCCGTCGCCGCCACGCCGAACGCGCCCGCCCTCGAGCCGATCGCGGACGCCCTCGCCGTCGCGATCGACCGCGACCACACCCCGCACGGCAACGTCTACGAGGCGGTCTTCGACCAGCCCCACGCCGGCGGCTCGATCGTCGGGTTCCGCCATCACGGCGACGCGGCGATCTGGACCGGCAGCTACCTCGCCTCGCTCGCCTACCGCTACGACGTCGACGGCGACCCGCGCGCCCTCACCGCCGCCGCGCGGATCATCTCCGCCTTCGACAAGCAGACGCGGCTGTCGCCGCCGCCGTTCGACGGCCTCCTCGCGCGCACGGCGATCCCGCTGTCGTCGCCCCACGCCGCGGCCCTCCGCGGAAGCCAGAGCTACTACGAGGGCACCGTCAACGGCGTCGCCTACGGAGCGCTCGGCGACATCAGCCGCGACCAGTACACCGGCGTCCTCTTCGGCCTCGGCCAGGCATGGCACCGGATGCCGCCGCTCCGGAGCGAGATCACGCCGATCGTCGAGCGCCTGATCGACCAGCTCGACCGCCACGGCTGGAACGCGTTCAAGGCGCCCGGCCAGGGCAACTACCCGGCCGACCCGGCGACCGCCCTCTCGGTCACCTTCGCCCAGGCGCCCCAGGCGGTGCTCGCGTTCGCGACCGTCGGTCGCGTCGTCGACCCCGCCCGCTGGTCGGCGCTCCACGCCCGGACCGCGCCCCTCGCCGACATGCTCTGGTTCAACGCCTGGGTCAGCGCCGGCGAGGTCCACGAGTCCTACTACCGATACAACCTCTCGCACACCAACCTGCTCACCCTCGTCGAGCTCGAGACCGACCCCGACCGCTACCGCGCCTACCTGCGCCTGATGCGGATCCTGCGCACGACCGTCGGGCACCACCAGAACGCCTGGTTCGACGTCATCGCGGCCGTCGCCGACCCGTCGGCCGGCCCGACCCTCGGCCCGCGCGTGCAGCGCGAGCTCGAGCTCTGGACGCTGCGGCCGCGCCGCGGCTTCGCCGTCACGAACAGCGCCGATCCGAGCATCGCGAAGGCGACGATCACCGCGACGATCCCCGCGTGGGGAGGCTCGCCCGGAGGTGCGCTCACGACGGCGCCGCGCACCCGCGAGGTGGCCGTCCTCCCGCTCCCGATCGACCGACGGACGGCCAGCGACTTCGTCTGGCAGCGGAGCCCGTTCTCGCTCGACGGCGCGAAGGACCCCCACGAGCAGCCGCCCGGGATCGACCTCGTCCTCCCCTACTGGGTCGGACGAAACCACGGGCTCCTCCGCTAGCGGCGGCCGGGCCTACGGCTCGTCGCGAGCCCGGACGACGTGGAGGAACAGCCCCTCCTCGTCGGCCGCGTCGATGCGCATCATCTCGAGGAGGTCCTCGGCTCGACGGCGGACGCGCTCGATGCGGTCCTCGGTGAGGGCGCGGACGACCAGCTCGCGTGCGCGTGGATTCGGGTGAGCGAGGAGCGGCTCGAACCGCCTCCAGGCCTTTCGCTGGATCAGGCCGCCGGCGCCCAGGCAGCGGTCCACCTCGAGCGCCGCCTGCCGGACTTCGAGCTCGTCGGCGCCGAGACGCGAGCACTCGTTGCAGAGATGCTGCCCGTGACCCCGACCGCCGAAGCGCTCGTTGGGTCGCGCCCGGCCGCACGCCCAGCACCCGTGACCTCGGTGGCGGCCCCGGCTCTTGCGGCGACGTCCCATCGCGCTCAGCCCGCGTAGGCGCACACGCCGGCACGGGGCGAGTTCACGACCGGGAGGAGCATCTCCTCGCCACACTCGTGCCCGGAGACGCACGGCGCGCAGAGCCAGCCCTCGCCATCCCACGAGCACTCGACGCAGACGTGGGCAGCCGGCCGACCGCACGCGCACGGGACCTCGGGCGCATCGTTGCGGGCGAGCAGCCGGACCCGCTCCGCTCCAGCCGGTCGAGGCGCGCCCTGGCCGATGACCCGGATGGTGAGCTCGGTCGAGGAGCCGTAGTCGTAGACGTAGCTCAGGCGACGACCCGGCGCGAGGACGCGATCGACGCGCACGCCCGCGTCGAGAGACTCGCCTCCGAACGGGGGCCCCGAGAAGAACTCGCTCAGGTGCCCGCAGCACTCGAGCCACTCGTCCCGAAGGACGGCGTCGAGGTCGGCGAGGTGGGCGCGCCCGTCGATCGCGAGGTGCAGCCAGTAACCGGAGAGATGCCGGCTCTCGACGACGACGTGCCACGCGCCGCGTCCGCCATCGGCCGCGAGGCTCGGACAACGCCCGAGGTGCCTGGACATTCCGGAGCTGGCGAAGCTACGTCCGCAGCCCTCGCATCTTCCACGTGAGATCGTCCGTGCCATCGTCGCCTCCTTCGAGTCCGCTCGGGTCCGGTCAGGTCAGGTCGCGTGCGCCACCCCTGACCTCGGAGGCTACCACGAGCCGAGACACATCCGGGCACGACGCCCTCTCCATGGCCTCTCCGCTCACCGACCTCCGCCGAGGTTCGCGATCTCGACCGGCTCGATCGCGTCGGCGGGCTCGAAGCCGAGGACGCGGCCGTAGAAGAGGAGCTCCGCCTCGAGGGCGCGCTTGATGTTCTCGGCCTTGCGGAAGCCGTGCTGCTCGCCCTCGAACGGGACGTAGGCGACGGGGATGCCCTTCTTCGTGAGCGCCTCGACCATCACCTCGGCCTGACTCGGGGGGACGACGGCGTCCTCGAGGCCCTGGAAGAGGATCACCGGGACGGCGAGCCGGTCGGTGTGGTGGATCGGGGAGCGCTCGCGGTAGAGCGCCGTCGACTCGGGCAGCGGGCCGACGAGGCGGTCGCCGTAGCGGGACTCGAACTTGTGGGTGTCGCGGCAGAGCGCCTCGAGGTCGCTCACGCCGTAGTGACTCGCGCCGACCTGGAAGACGTCGCGGAACGTCAGGGCGCAGAGCGTCGTGTAGCCGCCGGCGCTGCCGCCGCGGATCGCGAGGCGTTCGCCGTCGACCTCGCCGCGGTCGACGAGGTGGCGGGCGCCCGCGCAGCAGTCGTCGACGTCGACGACGCCCCACTGCCCGTCGAGGCGCCGGCGGTAGTCGCGGCCATAGCCGGTGCTCCCGCCGTAGTTGACGTCGAGGACGGCGAACCCGCGGCTCGTCCAGAACTGGATCGCGAAGGTGAGCGCGGTCGTCGTTGCTCCGGTCGGGCCGCCGTGGCTCAGGACGAGGAGCGGCGGGCGCTCGTCGGGGAGCGGGCAGGCGTCGCGGTTGGTCGGGCGGTAGAGGATGCCGTGGGCGGCGAGGCCGCCGGTCGTCGGGAACTCGACCGCCTCGCCGGTCGCGATGAACGCGACGTCGAGGTCGACGTCGCCGCTGCTCGCCAGCACCTCGTGCGCCCCGGTCCCCAGGTCGATCGTGACGATGCGGATCGCGCTCGTCGGTGAGGCGGCCCGGGCGACGATTCGGGCGCCGCCCGGGAGGGCGCGGAGATCGTCGAGCTCGGTGAACCCGGTGTCGATCGCTCGGAGCGATCCGTCGGCCTCGATGACGCCGAGGCGCCAGCGTCCGGCATCGGTGAAGCGGGTGACGATCCGGCTCTCGTCGAGGAAGTCGAACGAGGTGAGGCCGAAGATCCAGTGGGGGCCGCTGAACTCGGCCTCGCGGAGATGGACCGGCTCGACGGTCCCCGCCCGCCGGCGGTGGATCGTCCACCAGCCCGACCGATCGGTCACGAAATGGAGGACGCCGCCCGGGCTCCAGCGAGGCTCGGCGACGCTCTCGGGCTCGCGTGGCGCCGCGTCGCCATCGGGGCCGCCCGCGATCGTCTCGGTCGCGCCCGGCCGGCCGGCCTCGTCGAGGGCGAGGACGCGTAGCTCGGTGCCGTCCCACGGCATGTTCGGATGCGACCAGGCGATGAACGCGAGCGAGCGCCCGTCGGGGGAGAGCCGCGGCGCGGCGTAGAAGTCGTCGCCCTCGACGAGGACGGTGCGCGTCCAGCCCGCGCCGGGTTGGTCCGATCCCGGCGGCGGCGCAAACGCGACGATCCGCGCGATCGCCTCGCCCTCGCCGCGATGATCCTCCTCGACCGCGAGGAGTCGTCCGTCGGGGACGAGCTCGAGGTCCGCGTGGCGCAGCCCCTCGACGTCGCACACGAGGCTCGGCTCCGCCTCGCCCGGGGCGAGGCGACGCAGGCGCTGGTCGGCGAAGTGGGCGAAGACGACGACGCCGTCGCGGACGGCGTAGGCGCCGCCGCCGTACTCGTGCACGCGGGTGCGGACGTTCCAGGGCGCCGGCGTCACGTCGGTCGTCTCGCCCGAGCCGTCGCGGCGGACGAGGACGCTCCGGCCCGCCTCGGTCGGTCGGAGCTCGAGCCAGGTCACCGCGTCGCCGTCGACGCGGACGCTTCCGAGCCTGGTCCCCTTCGCGACGATCAGGTCGGTCGTGATCGGCGAGGGCCAGGCGCCGCACGGGGTCGGGGTCTTCTTCGCCAACGGTGTCTCCTCCCTCGGCCGGGCGCGCCGCGACCGCGCGGCAGTATACTGGCTCCGTGGAGCTCGGGGGGTACCGCATCCTCGACGAGATCGGCCGCGGCGGGATGGGGATCGTCTACCGCGGCGTCGCACCCGACGGTCGCCCCGTCGCGGTGAAGGTTCTCCGTGACCCGAGCGGCGGCTCGCTCGCCCGCTTCGACCGCGAGCGCCGCCTCCTGTCGGAGCTCGGCGAGGGCGACGGGTTCGTCCCGCTCCGCGACGCCGGCGCCGGACCCCACGGGCCGTTCGTCGTCATGCCGTTCTTCGGCGGCGGCTCCCTCCGGGCGCGCCTCGAGTCCGAGCGTCGCCTCGAGGTCGACGCCGTCGTCGCGCTCGGGCGCGCCCTCGCCGCCGCCCTGGCGCGCGCCCATCACCGCGGGATCATCCACCGGGACCTCAAGCCGGACAACGTCATCTTCACCGACGATGGACGTCCCCTCATCACGGACATGGGCCTCGCGAAGCACTTTCGCGAGGGCGAGTCGCTCGCGCCGGCGCTGTCGAGCTCGGGCGAGCTCCGTGGGACGCTCGGCTACCTCGCGCCCGAGCAGATGCGCGACGCGAAGACGGCCGGCCCGCCCGCCGACGTCCACGCCCTCGGCGCGATGCTCTACGAGTGTCTGACGGGGCGGACACCGTTCTGGGCGGAGAGCCCGGCGCAGCTCCTCGTCGTCGCGATGCGGGCGGATGTCGAGCCGGTCCGGCGCCACCGCCCGGACGCACCGGACTGGCTCGAGAGGGTCGTGCTCGGCGCGGTGGCGCGACTCCCCGAGGAGCGTCCGACGGCCCGGGCGCTGCACGCCGCCCTCGAGGCGTCCGGGGCGAGAGCGCCGCGCGCGGTCGGGCTCTCGGGGCGGCGAGGCTCGGGGCCGGCGCTCGTGGCCGCGCTGGCGGGGGCGCTCCTGGTCGTCGCGGTCGTCGTGGCGATCGTTCTCGGGGCCGGCTCCGGGCCCGAAGCACCGCCCGCGGCGGCGCCGTCCTCGTCGGCGGCGCTCGCAGAGCCTCCGCCGGCGCCCTCGCCCGAGCGTCCGCCGTCGCCGGACCCGTCGTCTCCCGAGCCGGAGCCGGAGCCCGATTCGTCGCGGGCTCTGGCGGCGCATCGGCGCCTCGTCGGCTCCGATCGGGTGCGGCTGCTCGGCGTCCTCGGCGACGCGCCGCCCGGCGCCGAGGGCGCGGTGACCGGGCTGGCCGCGCGTCCGGAGTCGCGCGAGGTGATCGCCGTCGACGAGGCGGGCCTCATCCGGGCGTGGGACGTCGATGACGGCGGGTCGCGCGTGATCGCGCGTCTCGACGCCCCGGCGACCCACGTCGTCGTCTCGCCGAGCGGGCTGGTCGCCGGCGTCGCCGACCGAGGCGGCATGGTCTGGACGGTCGACCTCGAGCGCGGCGTCGCCGAGCGGCTCGTCGGGATCGAGGGCGCCGCGACGCGGCGGGTGACCAGCCTCGCCATCGCCGACGACGGCACCCGGATGCTCGTCGGGATCTCGGATGGGACGATCAGCATCCTCGACCTCGCCCCACACGAGGTGGCCGGGGAGCTCGTCGACGACTCCGGTCGAGCGATCCACGCGCTCGCGTTTCTGGCCGAGGACCGTCGCCGTGCGGTCGTCGCCGGCTGGGGCGGCACCCTGACGGTCGTCGATCTCGACGCCGGACGGGAGCGCGGGCCGGGGCTCGCGCTCCCGGGGGATCAGGTGACCGCGGTCGCCCGCGCTCACGACGGCGAGTTCATCCTGGCCGGGTCACGCCTCGGGCAGGTCGCCATGCTCGGCGTCGATCCCGTGCGCGTCCTCGTCGACCTCGTGGGAGGCGGCCCTTCGGAGAGGGCTCACACCGCGGCGGTGACTTGCCTCACCGTGACCGGGGGCGGCGTCCTCGCCTCCGCGTCCATCGACGGGACCGTGCGGTTCTGGGGACCCCGCGACGGCCGCCCCGAGGAGCGCGGCGCGCTCGATCTGTCGTCCGTCGCAGACGTCCCGACCGCGATCTGCTCGCAGGGCGAGACGATCGTTGTGGGGACGCGCGCCGGAGCCGTCCTCCTGCTCGAGGCGCGCGAGTGAGCGCGGGCGCTACTTCGCCCCGAGGCGGACGTCGAGCTCGGCGATGATCGCCATCACGACCTGCCGCTCGGCCGGCGCCGCGTAGATCAGCAGCTTGTTCGTCGCCGGGTCGTCGATGACGCGCACCTCGGCGAGGGCCGGCGCCCGGTCGGGGTCGCCTCGGACGGGCCGGCCGACCTCGGCGATGAAGCGGCTCAGGGTCACGGCGACCTCGCCGGCCTCGCGGTACTGGATCTGGACGACCGAGGCGGTCCGCGGCTCCTTCCCGGCGGCTCCGGACCCGGCGGCCTCGGCGGATGGCGCCCGGCCGACGAGGCCGGCGGCGACGAGGAGAAGGACCGCGAGGGACGCGGCGGCGCAGACGGTGGTGCGGCGGCGGGTGCGAGCGGACACGTGGGTCTCCCTTGTCGAGTTCGAGGCCCGAGATCGAGGGCGGGCCGTCCCGCGATGACGGACGGGGCCGGGCGAAGGTTCAGTCGGGGTCGTCAGTCGCGCTCTTCGTCAGCGCCCGTCGCGGCCTCGGGGTGCCTCCTGCGGTGGCTCGCGAGGAGGCCTTCGACCTCGTCCTCGTCCGGCCAGGTGACCCCGAACGTCGCCGAGATCTCCCGCCCGAGGGCGTGGAGCTCCTCGGGGGTGAGCTCCGTGGCGGTGCAGCAGGAGGGGGCGGGATGCTGGTGGAGCAGGTGTCCGATGAGGTTGGCGCACTGACGTTGCAGACCGGAGATCGCCGCGAGGGACGGCGGCGTGAAGCCGCCGGCGCCCACGATGGCATCGAGCCGGCCCTGGAGGGCGAACTGGATCCGGGTCGCCTCGATGAGGAGGGCGACGCCGCGGGGGACGTCCTCGCGGTCGACCATCCGGGAGAGCTTCTCGCCGATCAACGGCCAGCGGGCGTGGTCGGGGAGCTCGCGATCGATGGCGTAGGCGCGTTCGAGATGGATGCGCGCGACCGCATCCACCTCGGCTTCGCGCGCGGCGATCCCGTGGATCATCTCGACCCATCGCTCGTCGCGATGGACGTCGTCGATCGCGTCGAGCCAGGCGATCACCTCGGCGGCGCGGTCGGTCCCGCCCGAGTTCTCGGCGTGCACCCGGGCGAGCGCCCCGAGGATCGCCGGGTTGCGCAGCGGCCGCGGGCGGGCGATCTCCTCCGTCGCGCGGCGGCGCGTCCAGCCCACGCCGAGGCGCTCGGCGACCCGCAGGAGGAGGTGCTCGTGAAACGGCGCGACGCCCTCGATCTCGAGCCACGCGAGGAGGAGCAGGAACGGCTCGCGATCGGCGATCCGCTCGTCTCCGATGACGAGGCCGCCCGAGAGGTCGGTCGCGAGGTTCTGGAGGCTCGCGACCTCGTCCGCCGGCATCGGGTCCTCGATGTCGCGGTCCCGGATGACGATCAGGTCGAGGAGGGCGGCGAGGCGATCCCGGTCGGTCGCGTTGGCGCGGACGCCCTCGCCGAGCAGGGCGCACGCGCGCGCGCGCATCGACCGCGAGACGAGGGCGCGCGGTGGGGCGACGTCGTGGCGCTCGATCGCCCGGACGAGGTCGTCGATCGCCGCGTCGAGCGCCGGCAGCTCGCCGGCGGTCGACGCGGCGAGCCGGGCCTGGGCTCGCCGGACGAGGAGGCGACCGCGCGCCGGCACCTCGAGGCCCGGCGCGCGGACGAGGGCGTCGAACGCGGCCGCGTCGAACGGCGGCGTGAGGGCCGAGCCATCGGCGGCGATGAGCCGCGCCAGCTCGAGCGCGGCCTGGCCGGACGCCGGGATCGCGGGGCTCTCTC
Organism: Planctomycetota bacterium; assembly: GCA_029260755.1. Lineage (GTDB taxonomy): Bacteria > Planctomycetota > J058 > J058 > JAJDCQ01 > JAJDCQ01. The sequence goes on from JAJDCQ010000194.1 coordinate 53,196, forward strand.
CGTGGAGGACGCGATGGAGCGCGGCCAGCCGATCGGCTCCGCGGAGCGCCTTCGAGGCCCGCTCCGCGAGGGTCCGGTCGACCTCGCCGCCGCGCCGGAGGTGCGCCGACAGGGCGGCGCTCGCCTCGACGTCGTCGGTGCGCATGACGCGATCGATCAGGTCGACGGCGCTCGCCCGGTCCACGATGCCCTGGTCGATCGTCGCTCCCTCGCCGATGCGGGCGAGGAGCTCGTCGAGCCGGTCCCGCCACTCGTCGTCGAGGAGGTCGCCCCGGTTGAGGGCGCGCTCGAGGCGGTCGAGGAGCGGACCGGGGTCGTGGGTGCGTCCGCCGACCAGGAGGAACGCGCCGAGCAGGGCGAGCCCGAGCGCGCCGATCGCGACGAACGGGATGACGCGTCGCCGGCGGAGCCGCCTCACGAACCGGCCGAGCGGGCTCGAGACCGTCGCGAGGATCGGCTCGCCCGCGAGCCAGCGGTCGAGGTCGTCCGCCAGCGCCGCCGCGCTGGCGTAGCGGTCGGCCGGGCGCTTCCGGAGCGCCTTCAGGACGATCGCATCGAGGGCGGCGGGGATGCCGCCGTCGTGGTCGCGCGGCGGGATCGGGTCGCGCCGCACGATCGCTCCGAGGATCGCCAGGCCGCTCTCCTCGCTCCACGGCGGGCGCGAGGTGAGCGCCGCGTAGAGGACGGCCCCGAGCCCCCAGACGTCGGTCGCCGGCCCGATGTCCTCGCCCGAGCTGCTCCGCTCGACCTGCTCGGGCGCCATGTAGTGGGGCGTCCCGAGCATCTGGCCCGTCTTGGTGAGGGCCTCCTGCTGGGCGTCGTAGGCGAGGCCGAAGTCGACCACCCGCGGCTGCCCCGCCCGGTCGATCAGGACGTTCTCGGGCTTGAGGTCGCGGTGGACGATGGCGCACGCATGAGCGTGGTCGATCGCGCGCGCGACGGCCGAGACGATCCTGGCCGCCTCGCGCGGGGGGAGGGCGCCCCGGTCGAGGCGGTCGGCGAGCGAGGTCCCGTCGATGTACTCCATCGCGCACCACGGAACGCCGGCGGCCACGCCGACGCCGAAGATCCGGAGGATGCCCGGGTGGCCCTCGACCCGGGCGAGCGACTCGGCCTCGCGCTGGAAGCGGGCGAGGGCGCTCTCGGCGCCGGCCTCGATCCGATGCCGGAGGATCACCTTCAACGCGTGGACGGCGCCCGTCTCCGCGTGGCGCGCCCGATAGACCGCGCCCATCCCGCCGCGACCGAGCTCGGCCTCGAGGACGTAGGGGCCGACGCGCTGGCCGGGGGCGAGGACCTCGCGGTGAGGGATCATCGGTGCCGATGATGGTCGGCCCGCGGGGGCGGGCGCAACCGAGCGCGGCGGCAGTGCTTTGCAGAAGCCGGCTCGCCGATGACATCCTCTCCTCGTGACCGTGGAGCTCGAGCAGCGCTTCGTCGGAAAGACGATCGGCCCCTACCGGGTCGAGGGGGTCATCGGTCAGGGCGGCATGGGCGTCGTCCTCCGGGCGCGCCAGCAGGGGCTCGACCGCGAGGTCGCCCTGAAGCTGATGCTCGGCGGGTCGTACGCGACCCCCGAGGCGCGGGCGCGCTTCGTGAACGAGGCGCGGGTCATGGGGCGCCTCCAGCACCCGGGCCTCCTCCGGATCATCGACGTCGGCGAGCATCAGGACCTCGTCTACTACTCGATGGACCTGGTGAACGGCTCGAGCCTCGACGAAGTGCTCGACCGGCTCGACTTCCGTCACGCGGCGACGCTCCTCGCCCACGTCGCGACGGCGCTCCAGTACGTTCACGATCAGGGGCTGATCCACCGTGACATCAAGCCGTCGAACGTCCTCCTCAACGAGGCGGGGCAGCCCCTCCTCATGGACTTCGGTCTGGTGAAGGAGCTCGGCGCGGGCGAAGGGCTGACGGCGACCGGCGCCGTGCTCGGGACGCCGGCCTACATGGCGCCGGAGCAGGCGGCCGGCGAGCCCGGCGGCGTCGATCACCGCGCCGACATCTACGCCCTCGGGGCGATCCTCTATCACCGCCTGGCCGGGCGCCCGAGCTACGAGGGCGCCTCGGTGATGAACATCCTCGCGAAGCTCATCAAGGGGCCGCCGAAGCCGCCGTCGGCGGTCGCGGAGGTGCCGCCGCCCGAGGCGATCGAGCGGGTCTGCCTCCGGGCGATGGCGCGCGAGCGCGACGACCGCTACCCGAGCGCGCGCGACTTCGCGGCCGACCTCGCCCGCTTCGTGAAGGGCGAGCCGGTCCTCGCCGCGCCGATCGCATCGCCGTCGGGGCCGACCGTCGGCGCGAGCGCCCTCGGGGCGAGCGCGGCCGGCGCACGGGACGCCCACGTCGCCGCCGCGCCCACCGTGGTCGACCCCGCTCGTCGTCCCGCGGCCAAGAAGCCCCCCGGCGTGAAGCGACGGCGTCGGCCGGGCGGCAAGGAGTCCCAGCGCGGGCCGGCGGGCGCCGAGCGGTCCGCCGTGGGAGGCGGCGCGCCCGTCGTCCCGATCGTGATCGGCGCGGCGCTCGTCCTCCTCCTCGCCGTCGTCGGCGTGATCGCGATCGGTCGCGGCGGTCCGTCGGAGGGCGACGTCGCCGAGATGATGGCGCTCGCGAGTCGCGACACGACGCGCTGGGACGACCTGGTCGCCCGGCACGCCGATCTGGAGACGCTCGTCGCGCGGCTCGGCGACTCCGCGACCGAGCAGGTCCGGACGCTCCTCGCCGACGACGCCGCCGAGCTCGCGAGCCGGCGTCGCCAGCGGACGCTCACCCGCGAGTCCCTCCGCGCGGCGGCCCTCGCGGGCGATGCGGACTCCGCGAGCGCCGCGGCGCGGCTGCTCCGCGCCGGAACGCTCGAGGCGGTCGAGGCGTCCGAGGTCGAGCGCTGGGTCGCCGTCGCCGGGCTCGCCGAGCCGGGCGACGATCTCGAGGAGGCGTGGCGCCGCTACGCGGAGCTCGCCGCCGGGGCGGCGGACGCCGACGAGCTCGCGCCGGTCGAGACGCGGCTGATCGAACGGATCGACAGCGCCCTCCGCGCCGACCGAGACGCCGTCGGCGCGGCGGTCGCGACCGGCGCGCTCGATCGGGCCGAGTCGCTTCTCGTCGCTCTTCGCGCGCGCGGGGGCGAGACCGAGCCGTTCGCGCGCTGGCGGAGGGGTCGAGCGACCGAGCTCGACGCGCTCGCGGACCGGATCGCCGATGCGCGCGCCGCGGCGGCCGCGGCCGCCGTGACGGATCCGCCTCCCGGCCAGC